>CP070835.1:960188-962180 GCA_020341775.1 Candidatus Bathyarchaeota archaeon | reverse complement strand
GCTTTCAAAGTTTTTGAGCCACACTTAAAGGTTGAACCTGCTGACACGACGGGAAAGATTGTCATAGGATCTTTGAAGGGGAATGTGCAAGCTTTAGGAAAGGACATAGTGGCTGCAACGCTTAGGGCAGCAGGTCTGCAAGTTGTCAATCTGGGTGTGGATGTAGCTCCTGAAGAATTTGTGAGGGCTGCGGTTCATGAAAAAGCGCAGGTCATCGGAATCTCCATTTCGATGGAAGAAACAGTTCCATATCTCAAGGACGTAGTCGACATCTTGAAGCAAGAAAACCTACGAGCCAAGATTAAGGTGATAATAGGAGGTAGCGCGGTTTCTGAGCGGACTCGTCGAGACTGTGAAGTTGATGCTTACGCAGTCAACTACCTGGACTCCGTAAAGAAAGTGAAGACCCTACTAAGCTAAAGCATCCTGCGAAGTGGATTATCCTTGTTCAGCGGCTTGACTCCGAAACGTCGCATATTGTAATAGGTTATCACAGCGTCAGTCAAGGCACATGCTGGAATTATGTTCGGTGCTTGCTTGATCGGCCCATAGATGAGAAAGTCGGCGCCCCAGCACTGAGCGACCGTATGGGCAGAAGTATTGCATGATGCAAAGCTCTTGTTGAAAATAGGATCTTTTAAGGCTTGTTTCCAAGCATAAGTGGCATTTGCTGGAGAACAGCCTGCTGGCAGCCCCACTTCTGCTTTTATGAGCTTGATGGCCTTTGCGGCGTAGGAGATGCTTGGGACATCAAAAACGATTGTGTCGACGAGAATTTCCGTGATTCCCGCTTGCGTTGCCATCTTGAGGAGTCCAGGCTGATCCTTCGAGGTCTTCAGTATTTTAATTCTGCCTTCTGGCGAATAGTCAAGGTCGTTGAAGGCCATTAAGACTGCTGCAGTGACGCCTGACTCCTTGATAGCCGATAACTCTTTTCTTGAGGTTTTCGGCGTTATTCCATTAAACACAGCTTGCCTCTCGAGTCCCAGTTCCCCCACTAATTCTAGCGCTGCTGTTCGCGTCTCAGGATTTGCCCCGTCGATAAGGAATGGAGTTGCGTCCTGTTCCGAAATAAAAGTGATGTATTGGACAATAGCTTCTGGATACATGGCCATAATATCGAGGACGTGGGGGACTCCGCTCTTTTCAGCCGCATTCCCAGCACGTTCTATCCATTGCCGCACCTGCTCTTTTTTGAAAATCCCTTTTTTGTGGTTGGAAACCTCAGGCATTCCTTTGTAGAAAATGTTGCCGATTAGAACTATTGGCAACTCTCCAGGTTGTCCGCCGACTTGAAGGTTGCCAATTCGATATATTTTCTGCTTCTGTCCTAGCTTAAACATTTACTGCGCCTTCAGGGACATTTACAGTGTTTGCTCGGGTTTATTATAGTAGCATCTTAGGCTATATCTCGCCTACGGTGGCAAGCATGCTTTTGCGCGCGCGCATCGCGTGAGTAAGCAGTGGGACGCATGCGTATTTTAAGGAGTGCAGATTTACTGCAATGTATGCTTCAAGTGTCACTCAGAAAGGACTGTTTTTGCCCTTCGAATTGCCGTTGCAAGAGTTCGCACAGGAATGTTGATTTCCGTTGAGAGCCTCTCTGGGTTCGCCGTCGCCAGTTGTTTTATTGAAAGGATGCCTGCGGACGAGAGTTTTTCTCGAACCGTGGAGCTTAGACCTTTGAGGCAGGTTACGGGATACATCTTCCTGTTCTCAATCAACGTCTGCAGGTTGTGTTTTGGAGGAGAGCTCCACCCGATTTTCTGAATGTCTCTACATTGTGCATAGCGATTCGCATGCTTTGAGAACTTTGTGTTGCAGATGATCAGGGCTTTGTTGACGTTTAGGCTGTTCAATCCAAGTTTGAATCCTTCTGTGACATCCTCGAAGACTGCTCTTGCGATGCGGCTTTCGTCTAGGCCTGTTGGAGTGTGATACCTGTAGTGATGTTTGATTTCCACGATGTATGTTACACCATTCTTCTTAGCG
>CP070835.1:955572-960088 GCA_020341775.1 Candidatus Bathyarchaeota archaeon | reverse complement strand
TTCAATATTTACTGGTACACATCCAAAGTCTTCTTTGGGATTTGGTTTTGCGGGATGTACCCGTCTATGGCTAAATGGGATTTCTGCCTTAGATATATGACAGCTACATTTTTCTGCCTGAGCTTCTTTCTCAACACTCGGTCATTCGTTGCGGCGCAGTATTTCATTTTTGATGCTACTCGAACGATTACATCATCATAGGATTCTGCGTTGCCTTTTTTCACTTTCAAGCGGCTACATTGTTGGGCAAGGTTCATTGCAAGGGCTGCTTGACGTTGCAGTTTGACGGATCTTTTTTTCATAATTTTCTCTAGCTCATGACACGTTGAAGACAGAACTACTGGCTCAAAATGTTGAGTTAATACCTTTGCTAGCTCTTCGAAGACATCGATTCTAAATTGCGCAGAGGTGAAAAGGAAGCTGGAGTCGAGTATGACTCTTAAAGGTTTTCTCAAGTCGGTTTCCTTTTTCTTTTTAACATCAAATTCTTCACTGGGCTATGCCATATCCAATTAGCCGCCATCTTCCCGCGATTTTTCGACTAATTGCTGTTCGCATCCCTTTTTCCACGCACACAGGACGCACAAGTTTTATGGTAGCTGTTTCTCCTTTTACGGATGTCACTGCACCTGCTGTGATGGTTGTGCCGACGTCTAGGAGGAGATTTTCTCTTGGACGAATCTTGTCAATGGCAATCATTTCTCTGGTTCCCACAGCACGTTCAAAGAAGTATGTCTCTATGACAAGTTCTGAGACCGTTGGGGGCAGTTTTTCAGGAAGACCTACTAGGTTCCCGGTGAGGCTGTCTGCTTTGGTCAGAGATGGGTCGAGCATTGTTCCGACTCCCACTAAGCCGCCACATTGAACCTCATCTAATTTTCTTCCACCTGCGTGGAGGCTGACGATTTTAGTCAGTAAGGGCTTGTATACGCTTTTGCCTTGCTTTTCTTGCCTTATGCCTGGGCGGATTTCTACTTCGTCTCCTGTTTCGAATTTTCCTTGGGTGATGCTGCCGCCTATGACGCCACCTGCCAGGTTTTTAATTGTAGTTCCTGGCTTGTTTATATCGAATGAGCGGACAACGTACATTAATGGTGGTTTTGTAGCGTCACGATTGGGTGTGGGAATATGTAGTTCCATAGCTTGGATCAGGGCGTCTATGTTTATGGAGTGCTGAGCAGAGATTGGAATGACAGGGGCATTTTTTGCTATGGTGTCTTTGACGAATTCAGTGATTTCGCTGTAGCTTTCCAGGACTCTTTTTTCGTCAACAATGTCTATTTTGCTTTGTACGATGATTATCTTGTCTATGCCGACAACTTGTATGGCTGCAAGGTGCTCTCGGGTCTGAGGTTGAGGGCACGGCTCATCTGCTGCGATGACGAGGATGGCGCCGTCCATGACTGATGCGCCTGAGAGCATAGTTGCCATGAGGGCTTCATGTCCTGGAGCATCTACGAAACTGATGGCTCTTTGGAATTGACATTCTGTGGGACATGATGGGCATTTCTGGGTTGTGGAGTAGCACTCGGGAGTGTTACAGTTGGAGCATCTATAGATTGGACAGTCGGCATATCCGAGTTTTATAGTTATGCCTCGCCGAAGTTCTTCACTGTGTTTAGCTGCCCATATGCCCGACAAAGCTTGAACTAGGGTGGTTTTTCCGTGATCTACGTGTCCTATTGTTCCAATGTTTGCTTCGGGCTGTTTGGGCAGGATTTTCAGGTGCGTGTACCTCCAGTTTCAGTCTCTTTCAGCATCTCCTCTCTATTGTTGGTCTTGGCGTCTTTTTTTCCTGCTTTTTTTGGTGTGGGCGGCTTTTCTTTCTCCTTTAGTTTTTTGTCTGCCTTGTGCTCTTCTTGTTTTTCTTTTTTCGATTCAAGTTTTTTTGATTTTTCTTTTCGTTCTTTTTTCTTGGGTTTTTCCACGATTTTCATGTTTATTTGAACGGTGTCTTCTGTTATGACTTTTCCTCGGAGGGTTTTTCTTCTGCGTTCTCCTTGGGAGGTTGGATGGAATCCGGTGCCTTGCGTTACTATTAAGCTGGCTTTGACGCCGCCGTGAACGTCGGGGCGCATGGGAACCCCATCTTTGTCTGAGCCTCCGGTGATTTTCAATGTGTGCCCTCCTAGACCTATGGCTGTGCCATCTATTGTTTCGCCTAGTTTTCTACCTACTAGTGGAGAGGCCCGAGGGCCTTCTAATTCGACTATTTGGGACTTTCCTGTTTCGGGGTCCGAAAGGATTATCTTGAATTTCGCCATTGGAGACATCAACTTCATGAGTGCCAAGTTTGATTATGGATTGTAAACAGCGTTTTTAAAGCTTCCTAACGCCATGTAAACGGATATTGCAACGTTCCTTAGCGTGCGCGCATTGGTGACCTTAAACTAAAGCTGCCTACTACCAAAAGAGGCTTCAGGAACAGGTGGAAATTTGGAGGGCATTCTCGCTTGTTGAGATGCTCATTAATATTTTTAGAGTGAATCTCAGGATTCTTCCTAGTAGAATGAAGGTTGGCGTTCATATGCGTGTTTGGGAGGTTCCATTTTAGCAGTCTCTTTACACGATAATGTCTCTATTAATTCGTACTTTCGAGAGCCGAGTCCATGTTTTTCTGCGAACTTTATGGCAAGGTAGGGATCTTTCATTGGCCCCCAAAGACGTTCAAAGGGGTGAAGATCTACATTGGGGTCCAAGTTGACATGTTTGAAGTAGGGCGGAATAGCTTGTTCAATTAATCCAGCTTTTGCAATGAGATCCAATGTAGCCGTTTCAATCGCAACTATTCCGCGGCTGCCTAACACGCCAATATCTGCAACGATATTGGGTTGCGCCATCCCCATACAGTCACAATGAGGAGTCACTTGAAGTATGAAGTTGAGAAAGAACTGCTTATTTTTGTCAAACGTATCAAGGACGTGCTTGGAGGCAATCGCCATCAATTCTTGAAAGGCTGCGAAGAACTCTGGTTTAATCTGGAGAGATTTGGCTTCTTTGTCAATTTTAAGGCACTCGAGGCAGAGCTGATTTCTGCAAGCAAAGAGAAGCAATGAGAGTTTGTGCTTTTTAACATCGTATTTGAGGGCGTTGTAGGGGCAAGTTTTGACGAGTTCGCTTGCATGTTCGGGTGTGCACTTTTCTGGATTCCAATGTGTTACAGAGCTCTCGACGCCATGGATCTTATTCCATCGTGATTTAGCTGAGTAACCGCCTAAAGCAAGATTCTTGATGGCACCACCGTAACCGGAGCAAGCGTGTCCTTTTGCGTGGGTCAAATCTATCAACGCGTCTGCGTCATGAAGCACTCCACTCATTTCTAATTTATCTACGTTTTTAAACCCAATAGAAACTGAGTGTGTGTAACCGTCCTTTACGCCTGCAGCGGGAACAATGGGGCAGCCACATGTCTCTTGCGTGTAACCCCGAGCGACTGCGTTGTAAACCGAAGTGGGATTGTCCGTGATGAAAGGCCAGCCACCGACCTGTTTGACTGCGCTAACTATGCGTCTCACAAAGAATACGGGGACAGTCTGATATCCATCTTGGAAGCCTAAGTGCATCTTGATTGCGACTTTGTCCCGCTTCTCTATTGTCGAAAAATCCAACAGCTCAACAATCTTGTCAACTTTGGCTCCTAAGGCGGCAAAAACCGCATCTCGGCCCTGTTGAATAGATCCAAAATAGACTTCTGTCTTTCTAACCATGTTTTTTTCTTCTTCCGACTTGGAAAGCGCCAACGCGAAATAAAACCTTGTCGGTAGTATCTTCTTTGCTGGTCTCAAGAGTACCGCGAAGTGTCGCGCAAGCACGTAATTTGAACATCGCCGTCTGTTTAGTCTTTACAAGACTACACGGTTTCGAGTTTATAGACAACCTTCAACCCCTTCAGTGTTTCATGCACGGCGGTCCCGATCTGCAAAATCTCTTCTAAATCGATCGGTCTTCCCCAGTCATATACGTGGTCATAGCGTCCCCGAATGGGCTTAAATCCCATGGCTTGCAGCCGTTCAGCTACGACCACGGGACTGGCGCCTTCACTATTGAACCAAAGGGTCAAATATGTCTTCACAGCTAATTCCTCCCAAAATGCTTGCCACGCGCACATTTATGCTTTTGCATATGGCAAATAGTATAACGTGGTCTTAGCGTCCTTCTCAGATACATGCAATCATTATTTCTGTCTATGGTTTTTACATTGTTATGTTTCTATGTTGCCTGCTAGGCGCCAACTTCTTCTGCAATGTCATTTAGATCGAGGGAAACAAGCTTGGCCTTGGTTGGAACGCCGTTCCATGACCACCCTCGCGCTTGATAGTAGTCGTCAAGCATGCGTTCAAATTCGCTTCTCTTGATTATGCTTGCTTTTGACCTTCCTTTTGGGATAGGATCCTTGAATACTCGAGCAGGTAAAGAATCAGCATTCCTGTCCAAGCCTTCTCTTACGTTGAAAGCTCGCTGCAAGTTGTAGACTCTCTCGCTAATCACGAAGAGGTCAGCCAAGCTGAGGTCCATT
>CP070835.1:933968-955472 GCA_020341775.1 Candidatus Bathyarchaeota archaeon | reverse complement strand
TTATACCTAAAGGGATATCAAAAGAATATTAAAAATCTTTTACTGCCCACGACAGAAATGTGTATTGCTTGTAAACGCTTTCCCCCATTCATTGCATCTCGTTTCGTCTTTGGCTCTGCGTGTGGAGCCTGAAATGGTCTAGCCATCAACCTTAGGCATTGGCAGTAGGTCCCTAAAATCGTAGACTACGTAAGACACAAAGGTGGTTAAACAGAGTTAATTTCCATGACGGACATATTGTTGACCATCAGAATCTCGAAGCCAACTGAAGCTTCAAGTAACTATTGGCTACGAAGCCTTTTGAAGATCAACGAAGTTGAGGCGCTTCTTTATGTTAACTATTGTCAACATGAAGGAATTGGCAGTTCGAGGATTTGCTTCCTGCTGCAAGTCTGACATGAAATTTGAATAGCCGGTGTAGTTCTTGTGGATAGTGACAACCACGGAGTTTTTCCCATTCAACCCGTCGCCTTCAGCAGCAAAGATTACCCGAGGATCCTTTCTAAGCCATTCATGGGGTGGCTTGATGTTGGGTTCCAACTGAAAGAAGGTAAACGCAGCGATCTCGAATCCAAGCTTTGTCAAGTCGGGAAGGGCAGTATATTGCAGGATGAATTCATCATCTTCCAGTTTTTTCCTTGTCCGAGTAACGGTGGGCTGTGAAAAGCCGAGGGCTTTTGCCAGGTCTCTGTCACTTCTTCGAGAGTTTTTAATCAATTCGTATAGAAGCTTGGGAATTTTGTCAGGATGCATGTCCTCATAATTTGCAGGGAAATATATAAATTTGGCTGCTGATTTGAGGAATTTGATCCTTGATTTGGATTTTATTTTATTTTACGCAATAAATTGGTTGATTTTATGATTTTTTTAAAAATTTGAGTCCTTCAGTTAATCTTTGGCCTTTGCTTCGCTTCACTAAGACTGTGTCTTCAATTCGAACGCCTCCGTAACCAACAAGATAGACACCGGGCTCGTCAGTAACTACATTTCCAGCCTTCAAGACAGCTTTGCTAGTACTATTCAGAGATGGTTGCTCGTGCACTTCTAGTCCAATGCCATGCCCAAGACCATGAACGAAGAATTCACCTAGCCCCGCTTTCGCAATCACCCTTCGGGCAGCAGCATCTACGTCCTTTGTCTTCGCGCCCTCCATTATTTTCTGAAACGCATTTTCTTGAGCTTCCTTCACGATATTATAGATTTTTTCTTGCTTGGCAGATGGTCTACCCACGACAAAAGTTCGTGTCATATCTGCACAGTAATTTTTGTATTTCGCCCCAATGTCAACGACGACGGCGTCTCCGGTTTGCAGTTTCTTTTCGCTGCATCCTCCATGGGGGAAAGCTGAACAAAGACCTGAGGCTACGCTAGTGTCAAAGGCTACACCGTAGGATCCGTGGCTCCGCATTTTATATTCAATTTCAGCGGCAACTTCAAATTCTCGAAGCCCAGCCTTAATTGTATCCTGAGCGGTTTGCATGCCTTCAGTCGTCAGCTGTGCCGCTCTTTGAATCCTATCTACCTCGCCACCATCTTTCACACTCCGAAGATCCCAGACATAATCAGCCTTGGCTTCAAGTTGAGCTCTCCTCTTCAAGCCTTTGCTAACCTTTTGTTGCGTCTGAAAGTCCATTTTGTCGAAGCCAACCTTCATGAGCTTCATCTCCCTGATTTTCTCCGTGATTAAGTCGACCAGGTCTTCTCCCCTCTTCACCAATTGGACACTGCAGTTCTTCGCTTCCGTTTTGGCCCATTCATAATTTACGCCATGAATATGAAGGGTGCTTTCTTCTCCTCCCGGAATCAATAACATGGCAGAACCTAGCGAGTCAGCAGCTCCCACCAATTCAGTGAAGTAGAGTATGTTAATTGGATTGACAACTAGATAGCCATCAAACTCGTTCCGGAAAGCATCCTCGACAGCTTTAATTCTGCTCCTCAATAGTTTTCCTCCTTGAAGAAAATGCTAGTTAATCGAAGGAGACTATAACCTTTCGGGTTCAATTAGCCCCCGCTCATCAATGACATTAGAATAATGTGGTCATTATTCTTGAGCAGCGTGTTAATACCGTCGAGCTGCCCCACTAGCACACCGTTCACTGTGACCACGAATCCCGACTTGACATCTTTATCACAAGGCTCGTAAACTTCCCTCTTAAATGGTGTTCCGTAGAGACCAGACAGTCTACTCAACAATTCTTGAAGTGTGGCGCGGTCATTCAACTCGAACTCTTCGAGCCGTTTGTTGAGCATGTTCTTGATGAATCCCAGATATTCGACTTTCACCCTCACTCAAAGCACGCCTTCACAAGAAGTAAGAAAAAGCGCAGCTATTTAACATTTCCAAGAATACAAGGCTTCGATTAGAAAGCAGGCCCAAACAATAGGGTTGTGTGTAGACAAAATGCTCTACCACTGTCTCTTAGTACGAGACAGCCACACGCGTTGAAGAGCCTGTTCTCTCTTCATCGTTTATATCGTCGGTTTCTTTCGCGCTTTTGAGTGTTTCGACGCCACTCTTTTTTTCTTTGAGTTTTTATAAGGGCTCTGGAGCCACGGTGGCTGGCGCCACCTTCGCGATATTGGCTGAGGGCGCCATAAAAAGTTGGATAGTCAATCTCATTTTTTTGAAGAGCAAGGATGTTTTGATTCAATTGCTCTTTGGTTTCGGTGTCTTTTACGTTTTCAAAGGCTTCAGAGTAGGCTAGAAAGGCCGCGTGAAACTGAAAATCAGATGGATTGTCAACTAAAAGCTTCGTTGGTGGGGTTGATTCGTTGTCTTTGGATTCTTGAGTCATGGTTTTCCAAGCTTTGATAGTTTACACGTCAACTTAGCTTTTATAGATTGTGCTCGTCCCGCACAGAAAAGGTCATCTCTTATGGAGTGTATTTGAAAGGATGCCTTGACCTATCTTTGTTTCTCACAACTTCATCTACGCTCGGACGACCTTCAATAGCCTTTCGAATCGCATGGCGCATTGCTTTGTAATTGTTGATGTACACTCTTTGTCTATCAATGGCCGACGGGTGGACGAAGACATTGGCTACGATAATCAAGTCCTCCGAAACGGTTTCAGGGATGCTGCCATCGGCTAGGCTATCAGCAACCGCTTTTGCTACGCCTGCCTGCGCCGGTCCATAAACCATGCTAGCCTGCCGCATATTCTTTATTGTTACCGTGGGCACCATCAACGTAACTGGTTTCACGATTACGTTGGGCTCTAGAATAGCTACTAATGGTTCGTGGCCCGGAGTCGGATTTGCCTTTGCGTGGGCATACGCAGTTCCCACGGGGCCATCTTTCTTTCCGATCATTAAATCTATGTGGGCGACCTCTGAATCCTTTCCCGCAAGAGCCTCGCCTACACGCAGTTTGAAGTCACGAATTATCTTCGGCGTTATGTGCACGGCTCTGAATCTCTCTTCTAAGACTCTATCGTCCACAGCGAATTTGACTTTCTTGGGGCTTATTTTTCCGATTTTTTCCAAGTCTAAACGAAGTTCTTCTCTTGCCTCGTAAGTGAGTTCTCCACCGACGCTGAGAGGCAGCCGTACAGGTCCAACGTTTAAGCCCATCATGTTTAAAGCTTCTTTAGTTGCGACTGCTCCACTCTGGGCAGTAATTCGTGCAATCTTCTGAACAGTATACTGAAGCTCCCGAGCCTCCAGTAAGTCGCCTTTTTGCATACAATTGTAGATCTTTATCCAAATGTCAGGTATGAAGTTGGCGCTTGCCAAGATGGCTCCGCATGCTCCAGCAGCCAGAGCAGCCACCACAACCTCATCATGACCACACATCACGTTAATCTTATCACGAACCTTTTCCAACACCGCCAGAATAAAATTTAGCTGTCCACTGCTATCTTTTAATCCAATAATGTTGGGAATCTGCGCCAAGTCCTCAACCATTTGCCATGGCAACGACACTCCTGTACATTGCGGTATGTTGTAGAGGAGTAAAGGCACATCTACTTTGGAAGCGATGGTGAAGTAGTGCTCGTAGATTCCTCGGCTTGTGGGCTTCAAGTAGTAGGGCGTCACAATCAAAGCCGCATCAGCGCCCACGTCCTGAGCGTGTTTGGCCATCTCCAAAGCTTGTTTGGTGCCGCTAGCCCCAGCACCAGCCACAACAGCCACCTTTCCGTTAACTTCATCTACAACAACATCAATGACGTTTTTCTTTTCCTCTGTGGTCATGTTCACAAACTCACCAGTCGTGCCACATGGCACAACCCCGTGAACACCAAGCTCAATGCAATGATTCACAAGCAATCGCAATTGCTCTTCATCGACTTGTCTTCCATCCTTGGTGAAAGGCGTCACTAGAGCAGGCATAATTCCTTTGGGCTTAAACATTGGAAAGTGTTCCTCGGCATTTAACATGTTTACTCCACATTTAAGTGCTTCACTTCACATTTTGCTCCTTCTTGAAGCTATTTTTATAAATATTACAGCCTACTAGACTACCGAGAAATGTCTGGAAGCGTGCAATAATTGAACGAAACGAGGCGAAAATTAAGGATAAAAGAAGAAACCGTAGAACAGATTAACAATTTCATTCTGAAGGAAGACAATCCGCTTATAACTTCTCTGCTGAAGATTATCGAAAAATTCGGGGGCGTAGATGAAATCAACCGCCGAGCCAGAGACGCTGGAAAGCTCGAGAACCTTCTAGCAAGGCTTGAGACGAAAAACTCCCCCTTCATCAGAGATTTAGAATGGCTAGCGAAGCAGCGCGATGAAGGTGCTTTTACAAGCATAACTGACTATAGAAAAAAAATCTTGGGAGAAAAAGTTGACTCATACAGTTTTGACGAGTCCTTTGCAGTGACTCTGGAAATTAGCGCCTGCAACTTTTTTCCATGGGTGATAGAAGAAGCAAAGAGGGCGATAACGCAGCAAGACCTTATGCCGGCTCGTTTCATCCGTGTTCGACCCATGAAAGAGCAAGTGGAAGACAACGAAGTTCTCGCTTTTGCAGCGGCAATGCAAATTATTGGCGCCTCCTACGTGGAGACCCTTGATACGAAGGGAACCATCCCTGGGTCGGACGGTTTACCTATTAACGTTCACTTAATGGGTCCTGAGACGATTACTGGGTACTTCGGCGGGGTTGGCATGCCTAATGACTACGCTTTGAAGTGGGTGGACGAATTCCTGCATTATTACACTGAATACGGGATCCGACAGGTGTTGAACACAAACTCAGGAAGCGTGTTGTTAGGATACATGCTCCACAAGCTTGGAATCGACGTTGAATTCAAGATCTCAGTGTTTCTAGGAAACGACAACCCCTATTCGTGTCTTTGGACAATGATGACCGCCAAGCTTTTTAGCCGCGATGATGGCACAAGCCCGTTAATAGGATTCAACCTTTCAAACTCCGTCAATAACGAAACAATCGAACTCTCAGCTTACATCCGAAAGGCTTTTGATTTTGAAGACGTTGTGCGTATTGAACATCACATTGTCGAAACCTACAAGAGCATCGTGAGGCAGCCCTACGATCGGCTTGATGAACTTCTGGAAATTGCAGGTCACGTAAAAAACATTAGCGCCAAACATGAAGGAGGCACACCTGAGGTTGAGAAAACGCGAGAACACAAATCAGATGTCTTAGACTACTTCATTCCGAAGAGCGAGATTTTCGCCCAACATTTGATGCCCAAACTAACGCGCAACTATCTTGACAAGCATGATGCGATGAACAGAACCGCTGAAGCCCTCACGAAGCAAGGTCTAACATTCATCGCTTCTCGGAGACTACACAAACAGTAACAGTAGAGGATTCCCCCGAGCTACCAAGCTGTTTTGGGGCGTCTAACCATTAGCAGAATGGTAGTCACCACGAAAACCCCGGTTGTCACTATGAAGAGATACATCAGACCTGTGGCGTTGTTCTGCATAATCTGGGTATCGGCAAGCTGCTGATATTGTTGCAAAAAGTCAGTATAATTCGCCTCTAGTGAAGTATAGTTAGCCTGCAAGTCTTCCGCAAATGAATTTAAAGCATCATATGCTTGTCTTAATTCTTCGTAGGCTTTGTTTTGAACGAATGTAACTCGAAAAGCCTCGACATCCTCAAAAGAAGTTTGGATGTCTCCTTGTATGTACCAGCTATATTGCAGTTTTCCATAAATCAAACCGGGCAATGCATCCTTAGGAAGGGTTACTTCGTAATGTTGCTTGCTCGTTTCTTCGGGGGAGAAGGTGGCATTTTTCAAAAAATCAATAGTTCCAATCGGCGTCTCAGTCAGATTCTCTTTCAAACAAGAGAGGGACGCTCTTATGAACTCGACGTGAATCTCTGTTGAGGCTTTACTCATTATAGTGATGTTTAGCGGATCTCCAGGCCAGGCCTGTACAGGGGCAGTAATCTCTATAAGGAACACTCCCCAATCCAAAGAGTGCCAAACTCTTCGCTCTTCGGCCTGAGAGTATGCAATTGTGCACACGCTCAGGCCAGTGACGATTAAAGTTAGGACTGCTGCCAAAGCAATTGGCTTCTTAACATACATGATTCTTTACCACCAAGTGATTACCGCGTTCTATTCAAGGATATATAACGATTTTTTAGCGCTATTTTTAAAAACCAAAACTGTTTGAAAGATATTTTTAGTTTTTACTATCGAAAATTTCCGGTTAGAATGTTCGGATGAAACGTTGGTATACGTATAAGAAGTAAATAAGGGCAAAGAAAGTTAATATGACTTCGACAGTCAGAATGAAGCTATTTTTCTCCACTGCCATGAAATATCCTTGTGTAATAATGTCAGTAAAAACAAGAATCTGAAGAAATATGGATCCTCCAATACAACTGAATCCTACACAGTGGACAAATTTTCGCAGACGAGGACCGACGTTTGCCCTAAACAAAGCCATCATAAGTAAAGTAGAAACCGCGTATCTTAAGCATTACGAAACTCAGCACCACATACATCATAATAATTTCCCTTTTAGATTCTAAATAGCTATGACGCGTTCTTTAAAGTATCTAAAATTCGACTTCAAACATGAGCCTCACTGGCCACATGCATGTACATGCGCCTGCTGTGTTTGAGAACCACGAGCAGAAGTTTGAAAATCCCCTTGTCTTGAAGACTTTTGCGTCAGCCTATTTCAACCGCTTGGCCCGACCGAGTGAACTTCCTCGTTTATCCGCTTTTGGCCCAATTTTTTGCAGAGTGTTGCCATTATCAAAATTATGTGGGGCAATGTAAACACACTAAAAACCTTTGTATATTTGGGCGAAGCTGCGTTTATTATGATTTCTCCTTTTCCTCCAGAATTCAGATAACCCTCTATGAAGGAGGACGCAATCGTGCGGGCAGATTGGTCAGAATGGATTGGCAGAATATAGTGACCGGAGTAGTAGAGGAATTCGGCGATGTCCCAGGGTTGATTCCCATCTCTCGTGCCTTGCTCGAGATCCAGAAAGCACACTTTCCCATCCTTCAGATACAGTAGGTTTTCGGGCTTGCAGTCTCCTATAGAGACGCCTATCGAGTGTACTTTAGCGATTTCCTTTCCCACAGCTTGAATGATTTGGTTGTTTCGGGTGTAGCCATTTTTTCGCGAGGAAGCGATAATTCGCTTAACTACTTCGCTGATTTTTTCGCCTGCAACAAAATCTTCGAAAATTAGCCGCTTTTTTAGGCTAACATAGCGAATGCGTGGAACTGTAAAGCCATTTTTCTTGAGAAATTGGTTAATGGCATATTCTCGTTCAAGTCTCGATTGTCCCAGTACAGCGAACGACTGGGTTCCGAATGTCCAAAGGGCTAAAGGAAGCCACTTGAAACCTAGCCAGTCTTCGAATTTTTTGACGACGATTTTTTGCGTTTCATGGTTTTTTTGGAGATGGAGTAAAAAAACACTATTCAGAACGCCGCCCATTTGCTCAATGGACATGTTCAGGTTTTCTCCGCCAGGAACTGTTTTCCGAACGAAGTCTTGAATGTCTGTTTTATCGGAGAGAGAAACGGGTCCTAAGGGTGTAGGCATCAAAAGGTGTCTTTCTGCTTCGTCGAGATCGTTGAATAGGTTTCTCTTAACTTTGCTGTGAATGGTTTTTGCGAGGATTCTTTGGTCTTGCAGAAAGGCAGTGGATACTCGTGAGCGTATTCCCCGAATGTAGGGGAGCAAAGCCTTGTACATAGATGTTTGTATTGTGGAGAGCTTGTTTCTTTGGCGCTTTGTGGCTTGTATAAAATCTTTGTCGATTTTTATGTAGCCATTCGACAGAACTACAGAGTTTTCTTTTTCAAGCTCTCTGAGAGCTTTGAGGTATCCCTTCATTATGAAGGCTGTGTTCTGCTTTCTTGTCTTTGCGTTGAATACGTTCAGAAAGCCGTAAGTTTTCGGGGGGAATAGCTTGGTTCTTCTCCTAATAGCTTCATACATGAAGAATTCGGGCTTTATGAGGAGTTCGGTGGAGAGTTCCGGATATTGCAGAATGACGTTTCTAAGCAACTCAAGCACGAGGCGCTTTTTCGTTCTCACCTCCATTTTTTCTAGATAGCGCGGATTTATCCAGGGGCGATATGGAAGGATCATAATTTCTGAAATCGACTCGCCCAACTGCCCATCATTTACATCGCTTTCGAAGACTTTTTTGTCAATGACGAGAATGGAGAGATTGGTGTGGTCCATTTGTTTCTTGAAGTTATTGATATTACGAGAGTACTGGGATGCAATGAACAGGATATTGACATCAGCATATTCATTCGCGTAGCCATACGTCTTCGGACCATAAAAGCAAGCGGCAAAAACTTCAGAGTCTACTGTGTTTTGGCAGAGTCTCTTTATTCTCGCGTCCTCAATCGAGTCATAGTTGCAGGGTTTGCTGTTCATTGCTCCAGATTATACCTTTACCATGTTAAAAGGCTATCATAGGAGGTGCTCCCGCCCTCCCTGTTTTAGAGCGTTTCCAAAGCATAAATACCGCTTTCCCTATGAGATAAGAGAGGTGATTAGATGGCAAAAGAAACTGAGGTTGGAAGAGAGATAGTCGAACTTCGCGAAAGGGTTGTCCGCCTCGAGGTCAAAATTGAAGAAATCACGAAACGTGTTGACAGCCTCTCAACCTACGCCAAAGACCTCTACAGCTACTTGCAGAAATCCAGGTAGAAAAGTGGAAAAAAAGATAGAGATTTTAGGGGGGCGGGACTGGCGGCGCAGTTTCTGCGACAGGCTTATCGGTGGTTTTAAGTGAGAAGAAAGCAACAGCAAGCAGTATTATGGCAATCCAAAGTAGCAAGAAGCCGATTATGATTATTGTTAGAAAAGCGCCTATCAGCAGGATTAATCCAGCCGTGTTAAACATACCCACTCCAGACTTGTCAGAGAGCAGATTCAGTGATTTCTTGTAGAACCAAGCCATTAAGATGATGAATATGAAGAGGATAACCAGAGCGATAACAATAGCGCCAAGGAGAGTTAGAAGAGAGTCTAGCGCGGCCTCTGCTGTAAACGTTGTCACCCAGTCATTTGGATTCGTCCAGTCGCTGATGCCTAAATCAGCAATTATGGTCAGAGCGGTCCCCACAAAAACGCCTACGGAAACAACACTGCCTACTATGCCTAAGACGAAGCCATAGAGGGCGTTGTTGAAAATGCCATTTTCGTTGTAATAGTCGGCCAAACCTTTCAAAGCTATCAACACTAATATGAAGCCAATAATGCCAAGTAAGCTGCCAAAAACGCCTGCAAATGAGATTAATGGCGTTATGAACATGAGTATTGCTCCTATTCCACCTAAGTTCTTGCTTGTTGTCAGATTCAATTTTGGGCCTCGATGAGCAATTTCTACGTTTTTGAATAAAAGCTTTTCGAGCATGCCCAGCATTTTTGCTTTATTTTCGTTCAACTATTTTCATGTAGGCAAACGTTGCTGCGACCGTGAAGATTATCGAAAAAGCAACTAGATTTCTGATCATGTTAAATGTGAAGTCAGGAGTGCCTACGAGAAATGATCTCATTAGATCGGTGGCACTGCTTAGGGGATTGAACTCAGCCAACACTACAATAGGCTGTGGCATTATACCCTCTCGACCGAGCTTCTGGATAAGCGACAATGGATAAAAGATGCTGCTGCAGAAGAACAACACGTAGTAAATCAAGCCTCGAGCAGTAACGAATTTTTCAAGGCTGGTCGTGGAGACTGCTGTAGCGATGCTTAGACCTGAAATTCCCGTCGCTAATAGAAAGAGAGCGCCTAAAATCACTATGAACTGAGATAATGAAGGAAAGCCTAAGAAGAGAAATGTGGTTACGAGCAATGGCGACATATACATCATTCCACGTAGCCCTCCTGCGAGTAGCCGGCCCACGGCAAGCTCCAGCCGGGTGATGGGGAGGCTGAGCATGTAATGGTGGATTTGGCGGCGAACCTCCATGTTTATCTCTCTACCAATCATGAAGGCTGAGGCAAACAGCCCTATCACCGTCACTCCCGGGGCAAAAAAGGTGAAGTAGCTGTTGATTAGTTCAACGATGTCTGGGCTGACCATTTGATTGTATATCAGAGCCATAATAAATAGATCAGCAAGATTCATGCTTATGAGCCCGGCTAGCCACCACTTATAACGGAAGAAATTTCGAAAGTCATGTTCAAGTATGTGGAGGATGACTTTCATCTATTGCCAGCCTCCGCCCTCAAGCCGTCTCTCATAAAAGGTGATGCCAACAAGAGTGAAGGCTGAAAAGAAAATCACAAGCCCAATTATGGCAGCTAAAGGCGTATTAGTTAAGTATCGTTCAATGCCTACACCCCAACGAAATAGATCGGAGGCAAAAGTGACTGGGTTGATGTTTGCTAGAGTCGCGTAGACTTGGCTGGCCTCTTGAACGAAAGCTTGGGGGTACATAGCTGTGCTGAGCCGAACGATGAAAGCATTCAACACGCCCATGAGAATATCAAAGCGGTCGCTAGATTTTAGGCCAACGGCGACTGTGATACTCATTCCGGAAACGCCAAAGGCGAAAAGAAAGAGGGCAGAAAAAGCAATTAGGAAGTTGATGAGGTTTGTCATTCCAACTACAAATAATGAAATGGCGATAAGGGGACCCACGAAAATGAAGCTCCGTATGCCCCCGCCAATCGACCTCCCCAATACTAGTTCCCTCCTCGAAATTGGGAGGCTGAGCAGATACTCAAAAACACCGTGTTCGGCCTCTTCAAAAATGTCGTATCCTATGAAGACAGAAGTGGAGTAGAGCATCATTATCACGACGCCTGCGATGTAATATTCGAAGTAAATGTCCGCAAGTTGAGGGATTACCATGCGCGAGGCAATCAAGCCGAAAAAAGCTATTTGTGCAACAAACCAGATTGTTCTTAGGATTATGAGGAATTTAAATTGCAAAAACATGCGGAGGTCTCGTTCCACAACTAGACACAGGTTCTTCGTTTAGTTTCCCCTCACCGGCTTTTTTGTTCAGCTTCCTGAATAGTCAGTCCTGTATAGTGAACGAATACATCGTCAAGAGATGGCTCGCTCATGTGAATCGACGTGATTGGCAGCCCATCTTTGAGAAAGAGCTCCATAATTTTGGGGACGACTTCTTCGACCTTATTCAAGTATACTCTCAAGTCTTTGGGCTTCACCATCACGACATCGGCAACTTCATGAACGTTCCTAAGTTCTTCTAATTTATTTCGTGTGACTTCCTTTCCAAGCTGAATCTCAACAATATCTCCCCCAGGAATGCTGTCCTTCAGGGTTTTTGGAATATCACAAATCAGCAGTTTACCCTTGTGCATAATGCCTACGCGATCAGAAAGTATATCAGCCTCGTAGAGCTCATTGGTGGCCAAGATTATAGTGGATCCTTCATCTCTAAGCGCTCGAATCATGTTCCAAATCTTATGTTTTCCAACCACGTCGATTTGAGCCGTCGGCTCGTCAATGAACGCAACTTTTGGTCGCTGAATCAAAACCTTAGCGACCTCGATGCGTTTCCTCATGCCACCTGAAAGACCGTGAACCTTCTTATTTCGAGATTCCCACATGTTGACATCCTCCAGAATTTGGTGGACTCTCTTTTTCCGTTCCACAGCTGAAAGACCACAGACTTTGGCATGCCAGTTCAGGACATCCCAGGGCGTGCTTACCCAAAGAATTTTGGGTTCTTGAAAACAAAGCCCAATAAGCTTTCGCACATCGTCTGGGTTCTGCTTTATGTCATATCCACCAACAACAGCCGTTCCTTCCGTCGGTTTGATTACGGTGGAAAGCATGAGCACAGTGGTTGTCTTACCTGCGCCATTGGGTCCCAGCAATCCAAAAATCTCGCCCTCTTCAATGTCTAGGTTCAAATGGTCCACCGCAGTAAGATCTTCGAACCGCTTTGTCAAATTGACAGTGTGGATCATAGGCACATCCAACTCCTTCGTTGATTCTGAATTTCTCTAGAGCTAGATGAAATGGAAGATTTCAATAGATAAATACTTAGCCATTGCTGATTGTCGAAGAAGTCGTGCTTTCCAGATTTTGCGAGGACAAGAGATTTGTGCGGTATTGTTCGACATACCGGGTAGGCGGCTACTTTTGATGTTGCGATGAACTATCAGCACGTCGAAAGCACTAGTTGCCATATTAATCATTCAACGTGCACGATGGAAAGAACTCGTTTCGCAGGGAGGATTGTTTGGGAGGTCCTGCTTACTTCTTGACGGTGTTCTTTGCTGTTGAGCACATTGGTCTTTGCAGGATGCCGTTAAGGCCGTTTACCAAGTTATTGCTTAACCCTATATTGCTGATCTTGCGGCAAATGTGATTCAGTGTGTTTTCTGTATAATTCAGAAGCCCTTGTCCTTCGTTTGTGAGTTCGTAAACCTTTCGTGGTCTTTCGTTGTTGAGGTCCCATTGACTTCTAATGTAGCCTTTCTCTTCTAGGCCGTTAAGGAGAGGGTATATAGTGCTGGGGCCGAAGTAGACACCGAAGTTCTTGCGTATGCTGGATATTATCTGATACCCATGCATTGGATTGGAATTTAGGAATTGCAGTATGACGAGGTCTAGGAGTCCTTTCATCAATTTGTTTTGAACTTCTCTCTTTTTTTGCCCCATTTTTTTTGCCTCTTGTAGACGCGTTGAACAGTTAGGTTGTTCACCGCGTATACAATATGTCCCCTTTGGGACATATCTCAAGACTTATTATACAGTAAACCGGCATATAAGGCTTGATGCGACTACAGGTCATAGAAAAGCATACTCCGCCGCCTTAATTTTTTCAGTAATTGGATAACACCTATAAGGAACATTCATAGAAACGCTGAAAATGGAGATGCCTGATGGTGGCATATGTCTCTGATAGCTTCAAAAAAGAAATTGTACAACGCATGTTCAGAAACTTTCTTGATATCATGATTCTAAATATAGTGCAGGACGAGCCAACGTGGGGTTACCAAATCATTAAGCACGTAGAAGAGAAATATGATATTAGACTACGCCACGGTGCGCTCTATCCACTGCTTAACAACTTGGAGAGGAAGCAACTTCTCAAACGCAGAAAGGAAGCAAAGGGAGGACGAGTTCGGAAAGTTTATGAAATAACGTCAAAAGGCATACAAGTCGTTATTGCCTTCAACGAATTCTTGCAGGACTATTTGCAGGAGCAAAACACAAAAACAGGAATATAGAATGATTGTTTTAGAAGATCACAACGGAGAAGCTGTGGAAGCTTAATGAACGGGTTGAAGGGAAAAATGCGGACATTCGAGCGTGAAGGAGAAGACCTTCTGAAGAAGGCGAATAAGCTCTGTGAGAAGGAGGGAGTGGACGGTTGGAAACTAGCACAGACAGAAATGCTAAGAAAAAGAACAGTGACTCCAGAACTTAAAGAGGCCATAGAATTCGTCATGTTGGAGTACAAACCAGACTACTTCAGACCAGCCCTGCTTTCCCTTTGCAGCAAAGCAGTTGGAGGCACTTCAGAATCCACCCTTTCTATTGCAGCGTCGTTAGTGCTGCTTGGGCGTGCAATTGGAGTTCATGATGACATTATAGATCAATCACGTGCGAAAAATAGGCGCCCCACGGTGCAAGGAAAGTTCGGAAAAAATCTAGCGTTAGTTGTTAGTGATGTTCTTCTGTTTACAGGTTTCACATCATTAAGAAAGGCACTTCAGCACGGCATGTCCACCTCAATTATAACCTCAATTCTGGGCACTATTGAAGAAATATGGTTTGAGCAAAGCGAGGGTGAAGTTTTGGAACTAAAATCTCGAAGGCGAATGGACTTGACGCCCCAAGAATGTCTTGATAAAATAAGGATGAGAGCCTCAGAATTGGAGGCGATCACCCGAATCGGTGGAATTTTGGGATGTGGCTCGCAAGGCGAAATCAAAGCTTTAGGCGAGTTTGGCAGACTACTTGGAACTATGTCGATACTGCGAGACGAAATAATTGACATGTTGGAACTTAGAGTGTTGAAACACCGAATCATAAAGGAGTCTCTCCCAATCCCCCTAGTCTACGCATTGCAGCACTCGACTTCAAGACAGAAAATCTTGCCAAGAATCGCCAAAGAGAGATTAACAACTTTGGATTTGAAGGAAATTCTGAAGGCATCGGAAGAAGCAGAAGGCCTAAACAGCGTGGCAAAGCTCATCATGAAATTCTCTGGAGAGGCATCCTCATGCGTTGAAACATTAGAATTTAAAAACAAAGAACTAAAATTACTGGCTTCGTCGATTAGGATAGCCCCTAAGGATTGGAAGCCACTTGTTCAAACTATGCAATTCCCCAGTTCCAAGAATTTCTAGTTGGAACTTTGGAAGCCTTCCTCTTTTTGGCCATAAACTTTTCCCGAACTGTATTTGTGTAGAACTGTTTATTTAAGCGTTGTGTTCTACACATGAACACTTATGGAATTTACATTTGAAATATACATTGTCACTTCTGAAACTTAATCTAAACGACAGAAGAAAGTAGCTTTTACTACTCATAGTGGCGGTATTGTTGCCTCGATTTCAGGGTGGTCTCAGTTTGAAGAGAGGGCACATGCTATCCGTTACTCTGTTGTTCAACACTTTTTCTTGGTATTTTATGGGACGATTGATAATTGGAAACATTTCTAGTGGAAGGAGTTTTGAGAGCCTGTGGTTAGAGCTCAGTTATTCTCTCGCTATAATAGTTGCGGCCCTAGTTGGGTCAGTTATCTTCAAAAAAGTTCAGAAAGTCCGTTTCTTCTACATTTGGCTGCTCTTGGGAGTTGGCGCGTCACTAGGCCTAATGAGTGTGGCAAACTCTTCATTTTTGCCAATACTATTCGGAACGAGCTGCCTGGGAATTTCCTTAGGTCTAGGCATGCCCTCATGTCTAGGTTATTTTACAGAATCCGTACCAATTGAGAATCGAGGAAAATCGGGTGGAATTGTCTTGTTTGCTACAACCTTCAGCGCTCCTCTTGCGCTGGTCGCAACGGCAACGATAGGCACGATGTGGAGCATTCTCCTCTTGGCTGTCTGGAGAGCATGGAGTTTGCCTCTCTTGTTCTGTACAGCAGGGAAGGAGCTTCCCTCTAAGCATCATGCATTGGGGACTCCTTCATTAGCTAAAGTCCTTCAAAACCGCACGTTTTACCTGTACTTCATTGCGTGGCTAATGTTTGCGTTGGTAGACAGTTTTGAGACGATGTTTGTGAATCTTCGAGTAGGAGAGTTTCAGCTATTAATGGGAATCATGGAGCCGGCCGTAGCAGGCTTCTCCGCCTTAATTGGCGGTATAATATCTGATTGGGTTGGTCGCAAACGGGTGCTAATATTTGGCTTCGTCTCGTTGGGAATAGCTTATGCCACAATTGGATTTCTGTCCCAAATTTGGATTTCATGGTTCTTCTACTTCATCATTGACGGCATGGCCTTAGGGTTACTGTGGGTAATGTTTACAATTGTGATATGGGGCGAAGTCAATCGAGAAAAAACTGAAAAATACTACGCAGTCGGTGAAACCCCGTTTTTTCTGACCCAAATGCTCTACATTGCTCTGATGCCGTATGTCGAGTCCATTTCTGAGAGCAGCGCCTTCTCTTTGGCTGCGTTCTTTCTCTTCATTGCCGTGGTCCCCCTACTCTTTGCCCCCGAAACCCTGCCCGAAAAGAAAATGAAACAACGCCAGCTTAAAATGTACACCAAAGAAGCCATCCAGCTGAAACAAAGCGTTGAACAGAAGTCTAATGATTAGATCCTCCGAAGCTGCTAACTAGCTGCGCTGTCGGATACATTGAAAGCATTTGGAACTAGGCACACGTTAGGTCTGCTAGAAATGTGTTTCGCTAGCAGTGGGAGCCTTCATAAAGCTTTTATATTGTGAAGATGTGTCTCATATTCAACTAGGAGTCCTCGACGTGAACAGCTTAGAGCCCAGCAAGAAACCCCTAAACATATTAGTCAAGCAACTGAAAAACCACGTCAACATAACCTTAAAAAACGGGGTCACATACAAAGGCACTATGACAAAATGCGATGGCCACATGAATATAATTCTAGAAGGCGCCACTGAGTGCAAAGGTGACAAGCTAATCGCTAACTATGGCAGCGTATTGGTGAGAGGCAATAATATTCTTTACATTTCCGTTGAAAAATAGTGAAAGCATGATTACACATGGCGTTAGTTCTAGCGCGGAGACGCCTTTTCTTGGCAAGAAGAAAAATGTTTTTCATTGAAAATCTTAAATATCGCCTACCTTCTTTAGCTAGTTGAGCAACATGGCAGAAATTTGTCCAACATGCGGACTTCCAAAAGACATCTGTGTGTGCATGGAGATCAGCAAAGAACAACAGCGCATAAAAATCCGCCGCGAAACTCGCAAGTTCGGAAAACCAACCACCATCATCGAAGGAATCAACGACAAAAACCAAGATCTAAGTCGGTTGGCTCAAAAGCTCAAAACCTTCTGTGCCTGTGGTGGAACAGCCAAGAATAACCAAATAATTCTTCAGGGAGATCAAAGGGATAGAGTCAAAACGTTTCTCATACAACTAGGCTTCCAAGAGCAGAATATCGAACTTCAGTGACCCGCAAAGGCGAAAAAACGTGGGCAGTCTAGGCGCGTTACGCGAAATACTTGGCAATCTGAAACGTAGAAAACCATCGAAAAAATACTGCCCAAAATGCGGCAGTCCTAACCTTCATTTGTCAAGCAAATTCGATGTTTGGATTTTGCCTGAACAATATGTTTGCGGCAGTTGTGGCTACAGAAGTTCCATAGCAATCGAAGCCAAAGACAGTTAATCAGCATCTTCCAACACGCTCCAGTGTTGAGCAGCTCCGCGAGTTCGCACAAATAGGCCTGCCTACATGCTCAAAATCTGCACACAGATAGATTCGAGGAAAGAATCCTATGGATTATGAACACATTGTTCTTAAAAAACGAGGCAACGTTTCAACTTTAACCTTAAACCGACAAGAAAAACTGAACGCAATAAACCGCAAAATGATTGAGGAGATTGACAATGCACTCACCACGACGAGGCAAAACAGGGAAATCCGAGCCTTAATCATTACAGGCGCTGGTCGCGCATTCTGCAGCGGCGCTGACGTGGGAGACATAGCAAGACACGCGGCAGGAGCTCCAATGACAGTGAGGCGTTGGACTCAGATGATTCACAGAGCGATTCTTGCCATAACAGAGCTGGAACAACCGGTGATAGCAAAGGTGAATGGACTCGCCGTAGGCATCGGGTGCAGTTTAGCCTTGAGTGCCGACATCATCATTGCAGCTGAAAACGCCCAGTTCAGTCTCATCTTCAGTCAGATTGGCCTAATTCCCGATGGGGGGTCACTATTTCACTTGCCACGGCTGGTAGGAATCGCCAAAGCAAAGGAACTTATTTTCACTGCAAGAAAAGTCGACGCCACAGAGGCTCAAAGAATGGGACTGATAAACAAAGCAGTGCCAGCAGAAACTTTAGACGCTGAAGTAGAGAACTTAGCGAATCAACTGGCCGAAGGCCCAACTGCAGCCTTCGGGATAGCAAAGAGAATAATGAACAAAGGATTAACTATGGACCTGAGCTCTGTTTTGGAGTCTGAGGCCTCTGGACAAGCCTTGGCCGGAACCACAGAAGATGCCCGAGAAGGAGTAATGGCATTCCTAGAGAAAAGAAAACCTAAATTCAAAGGAGCATAAAACGACAATCCACTCACGAATGCAACCAATGCGCACATGATGCACACGCACAAATATACTCACTTAGCGTGTACACAAAAATGAATTAAAAAGCTTGAAGTTCATCCATGGTAAAAACAGACGACAGCGAACACCCAATCTGTCCGAGGTTTTCCTTTCCGCCGTGCTGTCTGTCGAGAACACAGACTACGTAGGGAACGACTAGGCCTAATTGGCGCATTTGGTTCACTGAGTTGCACGCTTGTCCAGCGGTCGTAATGACGTCTTCAATCACTACCACCACTTCTCCTTGACTGAAGCTGCCTTCAACAAGATTGCAGGTGCCATAGGTTTTAGGAGTCTTCCTTACGTACAGACACTTTCTCCCTGTTCGGAGTGATAGAGTTGTAACCAACGGTATCCCACCTAATTCGAGGCCAGCGAGTTTATCAAAAGACTGAGGCAAAAGCTTCTGCAACTCAGCAGCTACGGCACTCAGCAACGTTGGATCACTTTCAAAGCGGTATTTATCCAAATAGAATCGGCTGGTCTCTCCCGACCTTAGCCTAAAATGGCCCGTTAGAAATGAAGCAGTTCGTATCTGCTTTGCCAACTTAGCTCTTTCCATAGATCTCCCTCAATGCAAATCCATTCGAGGATTCATTTTCATTTGCATCCTGTAGGTGGGATGAGAATCTATAAAAGAGCGTTGGTGGTGAGAGCCAATTCTACAGCACTTAAGAAAACCATGATTCGTCAGGAACGGCTTTCTGAGATCCGCTGTCCTCTCTGCAGGAGCCCGCAAAAGGAGCAAAGAACTAAATGCGTTCGAGTTTGAAAATAACTGGTCTCAGTCCGTCATTGCAGCAGTTTATCGCAATTCCCTTCTCCTTAAACCATGGAAGGTTTCCGCCGAAGCCTAAGAGTCGGATGTTGCCATAGATGGAGACCCAAGCAGATGTGCAGAAGCCTTCAGGCATCCTCAAATTCTCAACGATGAATTCCTGGTCGTCCTCGAACAGTCCACAAGCCTCAAGAGCCTTAACAGGTGTTGCGGGACTCTCTCCGAAAACTTCGGATGGATGGAAACGCTTCAAAACTGTTATTTTGATCTTGTGCAGTTCAACCATTCTAACCACGCACCTACCCATATGAAAAAGCATATAAAAACACTGGCCTCGAATCTCCTCCCATTCATATGCATGCATTCGTGGATGTTCAAGAGATCACATCCCCCCAAAGAAAGGTGTTTACTTAGCCAGAAGAAAACTTCAAACTAATTGCTGCAGACAGCAGAATCAAAGCAGCGCCTATGTATTGAACTGGAGTCACGTATTGATCAAAGAACAGTATTGCCCAAAGAGAATGCAGTAGCGGATCCCCTAACAAGAGTAGACCTTCTGAAGTCGGGGAGATCTCTTCAGGCTTAACAAAGTTCAACATACTATAAGGAAGGACGGTGCTAAAAGCTGCAAACCCAATTAATAAAAGCAACTGCCCCAACTCAGGAATCGAAAACCCCACAAACAAGGGAATGACCATAAGGTTTCCTAAAATCAGCCAAACGACTAGAAGAAAGGGGATGGCTATAAGGAAAGTGTTGAGCAGCACTTGAAATGGCGTGTACTCGTGAGCTGCCCCAGCCTGCCTTTTCAGCCACAAATAAAGAGCGTAAAAAAGGCCAGCCAAGACTGGAAGGACAATCCCCAAGTCGATTTCCATGCTAATTATCTGTTGACCTGTGAGAAAAAAAACTCCAGAAACACCCAAGAAAATCACACACAATCTCAGCCAAGTAATTTCCTCCTTTCCTGTGGCAAATGATATAATAGCTGTAAAGAGAGGTTGGGTGTAAATAAGAGCTACAGCAACCGCAATGGGAGTTCCAAAGGCAATGGAGGACATGCCTGAGAGAGTGAACAAAGAGTAAATCGACCCGATTGCCACGAAGAATCTCACGTCTTTCCGCCTGAAAGACCAACTCTCCTTCCTCCAAAAAAGTATCGCAAGAACAATCAGACCGCCAAAGCTTAAACGAAAAAACAACTGCTCAAAGCTCGACATGCCGCTGTTCTTCAGAGCAGTTGAGAAGATCAAAATGAAGCTAAAGCCCATCGCCGCTAGTCCGATATATATTTGACTCCTGCTCATGAGAACTCCCTGCTGACTCCTAGCCAAAGACTATTGTGAATAGGCTCGCATTAAAAAACAGCAGGATACCCTGAATGATGCATGTTAATCCGAGAATGGTTGCCACAGGTCTGGAGGCTAGGATCCCTCCGACTAATTTCATGAGATCCTCAACAAACCTGAAAATTAAATAGGCGAAGAAAGCGGGAATGAAAAAGATTACCAAGTATATCCACGTGGAGGAAATGCCGAAAACCACCTCGGGCAAAGGGAAATACAAGTAAAAAAGCCCGACACAAATAACGCCTATTATCAAACCGCCTAGCACAGCCAAAGGAACATGCCTCAAAGGTTTCAAGACCAAAGCTAAACCAGTGGCAATCAACAAACATTGAGTGCCAAGATCCCAGGCCTGTGCCAACCACGTCGCTGTTCCAGTGAATAACAAGATAGTTCCAACGACGAAACCGAAGAATTGGATAATCTTCAACGAGCTGCTCACAGGCTCTCCAACAACAGCTGTTGGTCTAAGAAGCTTGGCCAGAAGCCATGAAACTGCCACAATGCCTCCCACGATTAAGATAAATGGAGTAGAGTTAACCAAAGTCGCCAAAGCCAATTGAATTCACGAACATAGTTCTACTATTCGATTTCTTATCTCTTTTCCCAAAAACCAGCCATCCGCCCAGTAGAACAACACGCGTAGGCAGACTACATGAACAGAATGGAAATCAACGCAAGCAACTAAGGGTTGAATGAGAGGAGGAAACTGTTTTTCGTGAGCACTGGCGCAGCATAAATGATTCAATTCAGCACGCAAAACTAAAACAAACACCAAATAAAAAATGAAAAACCTTCCATAACTGTTAAGAGCACATAGAGTCCATTTGT
Source organism: Candidatus Bathyarchaeota archaeon (assembly GCA_020341775.1). Lineage (GTDB taxonomy): Archaea > Thermoproteota > Bathyarchaeia > Bathyarchaeales > SOJC01. The sequence goes on along the minus strand of CP070835.1, from coordinate 934,334 downwards.
GTCTACGTTGGAGCATGTAAACATGCAAAACAAAAAAAGGTCTCTCGTTGTACTAAGCCTAGTCTTGCTGACAACTCTGATCGGTACAGGTGGATTGATACTCAATGTAATGAGCACCAAATCTACCGACATAAATGCCGATGGCGTAGTTGACATGAAAGACGTTGCTCTCGCAGCATCAGCTTTCGGAAGCTTCTCCGGACATGCAAGATGGAACCGTGAAGCAGATATAAACGAAGATGGCCGCGTCAGCCTGAAGGACATTTGCCACATAATCCTGGACTTCGGATTGGTCATTTAATCCACACCCTCCATCCTTTTTCTCATTCTACATAAACATCAAGCAACCAGTAGAGACATAGGCAT
>CP070835.1:929815-933868 GCA_020341775.1 Candidatus Bathyarchaeota archaeon | reverse complement strand
GTCTCCTTTTTTGTTGGTTTAAAGCTTAATTATGAGGCGGCTTTTATTTGTCGGCAAGGTGAGAGCTTTGAGTGCAAACGCAAAGTTTGAAGAAATGAAAAAAGAAATGATCGGCAAATTCTTTGAATTGAATCCTCATTGGGCTAGCTTTCTAGGTCTTCACGATCCCTACGACTACTTGCTTCCGAAAGGCGATACCAACCATCTCCGTGGAAACCTGGAGTTGCTTGAAGACTATCTTAGTCGCATGGACGAGCAAATTGACTACGCAGCTTTGAACGAGGCTAATCAGATCGACTTGCTTGTGCTGAAAAAGGCTGTTGAGATATCTAGGTTCGAATTCTACGAACAACGCATGCACGAACTTGACCCGAACGCTTTCGACCAGATCGGTGGCATTTTCTTCGGAATGATAACAAAAGACTACGCGCCTTTGGAAAAAAGAATCGACGCTATAATCGCAAGACTCGAAAAACTTCCAAAATTTTTGGAAGAATTCCGGTCACGATTCGAGAACTCAAATCCCGTGAAGCTGTGGACTGAAATTGCAATAGAATCAGCACAACAAATTCCAGGGTTGTTTCAATTTATCGCTGGCGCGTCTAAGGGCAAAATCTCCGAGGATCTTTTCGGAAGACTCGAAAAAACCACCGACAACATGATGAAGCCATTTCAGGAACACATGCAGTGGCTTCAAGATCTGAAGTCAAAGACAATGGAGAATTGGGCTTTAGGGTCAGAGAAATTCGAGAAAATTATTCAGCTCCGCGATCTTGGAATGACGTCGACGGAAATTTATCAAATCGGAGTCAGATACCTCAAGGAGTTGAAAGAGGAGAGCTCACGCATCGCACAGCAGATTGCTCCTGGCAAAAGTGTCGAGGAGGTTCTGAAAATGATTGAACAGAGCGCCCCGAAAACTTTTGAAGAAGCCTTAACTGCGACTAAAAAAGCTATGGACGAGGCGAAGCAGTTCATCAAAGCAAATAGCATTGCAACCGTTTACGAAGAAGATAAACTGTTAGTGGAGGAGACTCCAGCGTTCATCGCACCGCTTATTCCCTTTGCAGCAATGATGATGCCATCCAGATTCGACAAACCCATGATAGGCATCTACATTGTTACTCGTCCGCAAGATATCTCAAACTTGGGAAGCCATCTAAACTACGCAAGCATCCGAAACACTGCCGTTCACGAAGCGTATCCTGGACATTTCCTTCAAGGCGCTATATCAAACAGAAGCTCGCTAATTCATATGTTGGCTGAAGGAACAGAAACCACCGAAGGTTGGGCGCATTATTGCGAAGAGATGATGACAAATCGAGGATTCGTAAAAGGTCTAGAAGCTAGGCTCATACAAGTGAAAGATGGAATCTGGCGGGCAGTGCGAATCATTGTAGATGTCAAATTGTCTCGTGGCGAGATGAGCGTTGAAGAAGCTATAAGCATGTTGATGAAAGAAGCTGGCATATCCAAGGAGGCTGCTCTAGCAGAGGTTCGCCGCTACACGCTTACGCCGGGCTATCCGCTTTCCTACTTGCTTGGCAAACACTTGATATTGCAATTGCGAGAGGAAGTTAAGCAGAAGATGGGGCCAAAGTTCAACGACAGGTTTTTCCACGACACCATTACAGCAAACGGATACCTGCCCTTGTCGCTGCTGAGAAAAGTGTTCGATCAGAAAATAACCAAACTTGGAGTTTAGTCGAACCTGTTTACGGAGGCTTCCTGCGCGATTAAGCGCTGATCCTCCGCTACTTTTTCTATAATTTTGTCGACCAGCTTTGGCTCCGTTGTTAATCTGCCCACCACGTGAAGCCTGCCGCGGGTGTTTGCAGCTATAAGTTCAGTTACCGCGAAGCCAAAAGTTTCTCGTCCATACATGTGCGGATTTGTATTAATTACAACAGTGTGAATTCCCTCTTTTCTTATCATCTTTGAGACAGAGATAACATCATGAATAGCTAGATCCTCATATTCCCGGCCTATTATGCGTGGCTCATCAACCGATCGAACTTCCCCAGTTTCGAGGCTTCTCGTTAAAGGCACATTTGCGCTTCCATCTGTAATGATGATCATAGTTGGTATCGTTGAGGAGTCGCGTCTTTTCGATTTTTTTAATAATTCCCAACCTTTGAGCATGCCAGCAGCGAGAGGCGTGTACCCGCTGATTTTTAATCCTAACAGCTTGTTCGCTACTACGCGAAGGTTGGTGATAGGATGTTGAGCAACAATTGCGCCTGTGTCTTTCAGGGCCACAACACCGACGCGGTCTCTGTACCGATAGGCGTCTCCATGTAGTCCTAATATGGCCTTTTTCACAGCGTCAATGTTGAGCATCATGGAGCCGCTGAGATCTAATACAAAAATTATGGTCATGGACGCTTTGTACCGCCTAAGCTTCTCGCGGACGTCTTGAAGTCTTACACTGAGAGCGGGTCCAAACCTGGTTTTTCTGGAGTTCCGTTTTCTTGCTGCCGCTCGGATTGTAGCAGGGAAGTGGATGTCTCTAGGTTTTCCGCGGGGGAACTTCCATCCACTGGCTCTACCTCGCCTGATAGTTGTTACGGCTTCAGCTCTCTTTCCTGAGAAGCTGCTGACGGCTCTGCGACGTTTCCTCGCTTCAAAGGAGAACTTTGGAAGGTTTCCAGAGGCTTTTGTGGAGCCTTTGAAACCCCTAAAAAGGGAAAATCCTTCTCTTAGACGCGGCGTTTTAGACGCGTAGCCGATGGAGGGTATTCCTTTTGCCTTTTTCGCTGAAACCAGCTTTCCTTCGTCTTTACCGTTGGTTCTCATGAATGACTCTTTTCCTTTCGTCACGCTTTTAACGGAGGGCATGTCTATGATTTTTTTTCGTAGACCCCGTCCGAAAGCAAAGATCACGTTTCCAAGCCATCTCGCTGATTTTACGAAGAGCTCTGATAGTCTTCTTTGAAAGTTCAAGAGCTTTTGATGTTTTTCTAGAAATTCTTCAACCTTCTTGTTTACGTCACCTTTGACAAAGACAACTGCTCGACCTTCTCTTTTTCCCTGGATTCCTTTTGACTCCTCTTGCTGCTTCGTTTGGTTCTTAGTGTCTTTCGGCTTGTAGCCAATGGTCTTTGCTACCTTGAGTAGTATTTCCTGTATCTCCGCAGGCGTTGCAGGCTCGAGGAACCCTCCTTCTCTGGTGCGGTGGCTTAGAGTGAGTTCCGATGCGGTGAGAACATCGTTCATGGAAACCTCCTTTCGCTCTTCGAAAGCAGCTAGGGCTGCAGCCGCTTTGCTAATAACAATGTCGGGCCTTAATCCGTCGACTTTCAGGTTGGCACAGCTTCTGCAAATGGCTTCGAGAAGATTCTCAGGCATGACGACATTGGGCAGCGTCTTTCGCGCGAGCACGATTCTCTCCTTAAGCTCTTCTTGTATAGGTTTGTATTTTTCAAGAAAGGCTTCAGGATTTGCCTCGAATTCTAAGTTTCTCTTTACAACCTCCATTCGGCCTTCAACAGATTTTATTCTCTCAACAGTGCGAGACAGCGGAAAACGATCTAGAAGCTGAGGACGGAGTTCTCCCTCTTCGGGATTCATGGAACCAATGAAAATGAAGCGTGAGGGGTGGCTTACTGAGATCCCCTCCCTTTCCACAACATTCCATCCTGTTGCAGCAGCGTCAAGTAAGTCGTCGGCGATGTGGTCGGGCAGCAAGTTTATTTCGTCTACGTAAAGAATATTCTGGTTAGCTTCGGCCAATATGCCGGGCTCCAAGGCTTCAACGCCGTGTTTTATTGCTTTCTCGATGTCTAGACTTCCCACCACACGGTCTTCCGTTGCCCCCAATGGAAGGTCAACTACACGCATCTCCTTTTCTTCCACTCGAAGCTTATCTTCCTTGTGATATGTTGTGCTGCACTTTTCACACATATTAGACACGTCATAAGGACTGCAGTTGAAAGGGCAGTCTACGACAACATGGATTTTCGGCAGCACATCTCTTAAGGCTCGAACAGTGGTGGTTTTGCCAGAGCCTTTAGGTCCACGTATTAGCAGCCCGCCGATGCTGGGATTTATGGC
>CP070835.1:920645-929715 GCA_020341775.1 Candidatus Bathyarchaeota archaeon | reverse complement strand
TTGGCCAAACAAGACGTTGACAGAGTAGTTAAGATAAGCACCGACTTCAAGTTCGGCGACTCCGCATATCTGCATGCCCCCATCTGGTTTATTGTCTACATGTACAAAGGGGAGAACCATCAAATAATTCTAGACGGGGCAGCTGGGATGGTGATCAAAGGTGATATACCAGCTACAAGATTTGGATTGTTTTAGGGATTTGTGTGAACAATATACGGCTTGACGATTTGAGACGAAATTTTCGCCAATGCTTTTACTGGCTGCTCCGGAAAGGTCCACAGCAGCATCAACCTCTCCCTTTGTAGGAAACGAGTTTCCCGCACGCACACGTGAACATGTTATCGCAGCAACGGTTTGTCCATAAGAATAGCTTGCGCAAAACTGCACGCTCGCCATTCTTTTCAAATACTTGTTGGAGCATGGAAGCTTTTCCACCAAGCCATGCTGGTATGTTCTCTTGTCAACACTGATCTCTTCGATTATTTTCAAGCCGACATTAGACTGGGGAACACTCCAAATCCATACGCGTTTTTCTGCGTCTAATGACGAGGGCAGAACGTAAGGCCAAACTTGATCGTTGCTTTTCATTGTCTCCACTTCAAGAAGGTCTGAAATATATTGTCTAACGCGCGCAGAGAAGCGCTTCTGCGCACGACTGACCAGGGCTTAAATGGTGAAGCCAAGACTTATATTGAAAGCCATGCGCTGCATGCATACATTAGGAAAGTCATCTCATGCGACTCCCCAACCTGTTCAGACAAATGTCGACACGCATGCTTGGCTTTCTCAAGCGGGAATTCGCTTTCATTACTGGCAATTATAGAATTCTCGTAATAAGCTGGATGATTATGGACCTCGCAATGGAAATGCCTAACCCAAACTTCCAGTATTATGTCCAAGATATTCTGGGAGGACCCTCGATGGCCTTGGGTCTCATTGGTCTCGCGAACTTCTTTGCAATGGCTGCTGTGGCCTTTCCAGGCGGATATTTATCAGACAAGTACGGGAGGCGATGGCTTGTCACAACCATGACATTTGTTATGGCGCTGTCATGGCTATTTTTTGCGTTTGCTCCCTCCTGGCATTTTATCTTGTTGGGTTCTATTGTGAGCAGTCTTTCTCTCATCTATCAGCCGGCTCTGTTTGCGATGGTTCAAGACTCGCTACCACCTGAACGCAGAGGAATGGGATCCTCTATTATAATGCTCATCCATGGCACATTTAACACTCCAGGGCCTATAATCGCAGGTTTTCTATTGCTTCAATTCGGTTTAGAATGGAGCATGAGAATTGTCTATTTGTTGATGACAACACTTTACCTCATTGCGGCTTTCTGGAGGTTAAGGTTAAAAGAGACTGTGCAGAGCACAGAGACAATTCGCTTCAGATATTTCCTTTCTTCATACCCGAGAGCAATCAAAGAAAGTTTCAAAGTTTGGAAGGTTGTGCCGAGGTCAATGTTCTGGATGTTCATTGTGCAAACACTTGTGATGTTCGGGATGGCCCTTACTCAAGTAATAAATGCGCTCTACGCAAGAGATGTGCTTCTGATACCTGAAGAGCAGTGGTGGCTTGTCTTCATTCCTCTTCTGTTAACTATGGTCGTAGCCTCTCTCCCAATAGGCAAGATGGTTGACAAGTTTGGAAGGAAAATCCCATTACTGCTGGGATTGCTAGTTCTGGGCGCAGCAACAGTAATTTTTACCGCTGGTACTCTACTGACCGTGATGATTTCGATGGTCTTGTTCGGAATCGCCCAACTTCTAACTATGTCTGCAGCTGTAGCCCTATCAAGTGATCTTGTTGAGCCACAGAACAGAGGGAAAGTAAACGGATTCGTCAACTTCATAGGATATATTGCAATGGGTTTCGGCATGTTGATCGGAAACTACCTCTTCATTGAAGGATTGACAATCGGTCTTCCTCAGCTACCGTTTTACACAACACTTGGACTGATTGTACCCCAATTTCTAATTGCCATGTTTCTCATACACGAACCTAAAGAACGAGTCGGCGCAGCTGGAAACCAAAACGCTGAATGATTCTGACGCATAGCAATTTTTATTCTCTAACGATGCTTAATGTTATGGATTGAGGCTTTCATGACGGACAAAATAATTGGACATGGCACTTGGTATGATAAGACCGCCATAAAAATTCTGCAGAGAGAGCGCGAGCTCGGACGAAGCCTTGATTTGATTCGAACAGAAATGGGCGTTGGCGCATCAGGGTTGCCCCACATTGGCAGCCTCGGCGATGCTGCCAGATCTTTTGCAGTCACAGTAGCTCTAAGGGATCAAGGCTTCGACTCTCAATTAATCGCGTTTTCTGATGACAAAGATGGCTTACGAAGAGTTCCTTCCGGCTTTCCGAAATCTCTGCGGAAATATTTGGGCTTCTCAGTAACTGACATACCTGATCCCTTCAAATGCCACGCTAACTACGGAGAACACATGCGTACTCTTCTTCTAGAAGCCTTAGACAAGTCTCAGATAGAGTACACCTTCCTATCTGCGACAAAAGTTTATGAAGAAGGCATGTTCAACGAAGAAATAAAAACAATTCTAATGAATGCTAAGCGAGTTGGAGAAATAGTAAAAGAAGAGGTGGAACAAGAGAGGTTCACCGAGGCGCTTCCCTACTTTCCAATATGCCACAACTGCGGACGAATATACACAACGACTGCGCATGAATTCCTGCCGAAAGCAGGAAAAATCGTTTATTCCTGTGATGGTATGGAAATCAGAGGAAGATGGCTGAGAGGCTGTGGACATAAGGGGGAAACTGACTACCGAGAAGGTATGGGAAAACTAAGTTGGAAGAGCGAATTTGCTGTGAGATGGAAAGCCCTGAACATAAGATTCGAAGCCTATGGAAAGGACATCGAAGATTCCGTGAGAATCAACGATCGGATCTGCCGAGAAATTTTGCATTATGAACCACCGCTGCATGCTAGATACGAAATGTTTCTAGACAAGAGTGGAAAGAAAATTTCCAAATCTGCAGGCAACGTCTTCACACCTCAAGTTTGGTTCCGATATGGCTCTCCCCAATCACTAGTTTTGCTCATGCTAAAACGGTTTACGGGTACTCGCGAACTCTCGGTAACAGATATTCCTAACTACATGAATGAATTCAACGAATTGGAAAACATCTACTTCAGCAAGAAAACCGTTTCCAACAAAAAAGAATGGGCCAAACTGACTGGTCTCTTCAAGTATTGCTGGTGGCTTCACCCTCCATCAGAACCCAGCATCCATGTTCCCTACAACCTTTTAACATACCTCGTAAAAATCGCGCCTGAAGGCAAAGTGACTGAATACGTAACACAAAAGCTTCGTGAATATGGCTATGTGAAAAGCAACGAAGCGCCGGTAAAAGGGTTACGAGAGAACATTGAATACGCAACCAACTGGAACCATGACTTCATGGAAATAAAGGAGACCCCACTTAAACTAACAGCAACGGAGACAGAGGCTATCAAAGAGCTAGTTGGGATCCTTGAAGGTGAAGTAGACGCAGACACGCTTCAAGGAGCTCTCTTTGACATAACACGACGACATGCAATACAGCCCCAACGCTTTTTCAGAGTACTATATGGTATTCTACTCGGCGCATCTAAAGGTCCCAAACTTGGACCATACATCATCTCGATAGGTAAAGAAAAGGTAAGACAAACTCTAAGACGAACACTACATGTGAATAGCGCAGTCTGACCTTCTGAATTCAGCGTGCATCAGCTTCTTCTTTGAACTAAACTTCAACCATTTTGAAAGAAACTTGTAAGACCTACCTGCTTCTTCCTCACCCTTTGCTGAGCTTCTTGCTGGTGTGGGGCTAGGCCAACGAGTCTTTCGATCATGCTGAGGCAGTTGTCTGGTGCATAACCGTGGAAGTGATTGTTGAAGTAGCCATAAACCTGCTTTGCTTGTTTCGAAACCTCCAACACTTTGGGAACCCAAGGGTCGAGTTCTTCTTCTTTGTAATGGTAGTTGAACCACGGCTTCTTCCCATGCCCGTGCCAGCGAAAATACGCGAAATCTGAGGTTATGTGAACATCGGGAGGTAATAGTGGTTCGTCAACGATTGTGTAAGCAACATTGTGTTTCTCAAGCAGTTTCCAAGTCTCTTCTCGCATCCATGAAAGGTTTCTGAATTCAACTGCGAATCTAAATTGAGGGGAAAGCATGTCGAAGAACGCCTCCAAGTTCTGTGGATTGTATCCGTAACTAGGGGGCAGTTGTATGAGAAGACACCCAAGTTTTCCATTAAGCTGAAGCGGCTGCATGATATCTAGAAAAGCTTCGACATCAGATTCTACTTTCCCTTTGAGACCGAGTTGCTTCTCGTGTGAAATGACTTTGGGAATCTTAGCTGCAAAAACAAAATTGGAAGGCGAGTATCGTGCCCATCCCATAACCGTTCCTTTAGAGGGAAACCGATACCATGTTGAATCGATCTCCACCGTTCGAAAGATTCGAGCGTACGCTCGAAGCTTATGTTTTTCTCCTTTTCGATAGAATAATCCTTCCCATTCTTTATAGCTCCACCCTGAAGTTCCCAACAAGACATTGTCATCGTTCACAGAAAAACCTCCAGCTCCTTAGTTACCTCCTGAATGCTTCTATATGTCTTTTCTGGCATTCGGGACAGCAGCTGAGACAAGTGAATCCTTTTCTCCGCTGTTAAATCTATTACTTTCCACCCCTGATGTCTGATCAGCTCTGTTCTGGTCGAAGGGAATCTTGCATCTTCTTGAAGAACTGCTTTTGCTGAATCAACACCAGTGAATGCTGTCACTGGAATGAACTTTCCGGTCTCCTTGAACTTCTTAAATCGTGCCGCGTCGCTGGTCATTTTGACTCCGTGCCAACTGATGATGGCCCTCTGGACTGCGGAAGCTACCACATCTGCATCTAGCTTCTCAAGTTCGCCATCAGTGAATTGGTAAATGTTATGTTTGCCCTTGCCGAAGATTCGCGTATAAAGAACATCTGATTGGACACGAGGCGCCTCTTTTGAGATATCAACTGAATGGACTATGTGAAGGTCTTCCATCAACTTCACAAGGTCTGCTGTCATTGAACCCCTAACCTCCCACGCAAGGCGCACACCTTTGAGGTTGACCGAATCGAAGAAATCCTTGGCTTGCTCTACTCCCTTAGCACCGAAGACATGACTGGAAGGGCTTAACAGATGCAAAAAGGGAGCCTTAAGCGTTTTACACACGCTGATCATTCGACTTAAGGCTTCAAAAGCTTCATCGACAGGCTTCAAACCGCTTCTATGGGTCAAGTCTTGATGGCATCGAACTGTAAACATGAAATCCTCAGGCACTGTTCGACGCCATCTCTGAACCATTCTAGCAGTTGGATACTTGTAGAAGGTGTAGTTTACCTCCACGAAGTTAAAAACTGCAGAGTAGACTTTCAATGAAGATTGCCTTGGAACCCTGAAATATGACCAGCCACCAGTTCCAACGAAGTATTCTGTCAACCTTCATCCTCTTGGTTATTTTCGCTTTCACACAAATATGTCTTCATTCCTACCATTTTACTTTCACTCGGCACTGTCCGCTTGTCTGGAGTGTCATGCCGCTAAACTCTTATGAGCTCAAGGCGCCACTTTTTAATCCAGCGTCAAGAGAAAGGAGCAGACTTGTCACCAAGAACACTAGTCGAGAACATTCCATCTCAGATACGCCTCTCCTTCAACATCGAAAGCGTCGATCAATTGTTTCCAGGCTTCGCGTTAGGCAACTTTGCTGTCCTTCATGGTTCACCTGTAGCCCTGTCTTTGTTGATGCTTCTCTGCGTAAGGGCTCAGCTTCCCCACTCGGTTGGAGGCTTAGAATCAAACGTGGTGTTTGTTGACGGTGGCAACACTTTCAGATTGTACGACATCTCTTACGTGGCTCGACTTCTCACGCTCGATCCAGCAGAAGTGCTAAACCGTATTTTTATTTCAAGAGCATTTACGGCCTATCAGATGACCTCTTTAATCCTTGATGAATTGAAGAGTGCCGTTGAAATGCATGATTCAAAGCTTATCATAATCTCAGACATTACAGGACTGTACCTTGACAAGGACGTGCCCGAGAGAGAAGCACGAGATGTTTTTAATCAGTTGACCACTTACCTCTCAAGGTTTACTGAGGAAAATCGTGTGGTTGTAGTTGCCACGCACATTCCACGTGACCCTTCGAAGCGCAGCATTTTTTTTAAAGAAGCACTTTGCGGACGTGCTAATGTTGTAGCGGTGGTTAAACCGTCTAAACATGGTCACAGATTTGTGTTAGAGAAACACTCCCTCTTCAAGCTTGGGAGCACCTGCTTTCCTTCAACAAATCTTACACTGACGAAATTTATGGAGGTTTAAATTTGGGAAAAACTGTAGCGTCCTACCGCATAGCATTGGATGGAGAGTTACAGAGATGGCGTGGATTTGCGAGGGCGCTGCGCAACAGAGATAGGTCTGCGTTTGACCAAATGACTGATGCCTGTAGAAACTATGCTTCAGCGGGTAGTAACGCAACACGCCCTGTTATCTTCGAATCTATGGTCATTTCGATTCTACTGCATCAACAAAAGACTTTGAATGGGTTGAAGAGAGAGCTTGATGAAGTCAGAAAGCAACTCGGCCGACCTTAGGCACGTTGAAGGTTGGGTATTTGACCTCTACCCGTCCGCGTTCGGGCAGATGACTATCTGGATAATCACAAAAAACGACGAGAGAGTATGCTTGATAGACGAGTTTAAGCCGAAGATTTACATTTCAGGCAAAGAGGAAGACTTAGAGAGGCTGTCTACTCGTTTCTGTTCAGACAGATCCATAGCGTCATTCGGGTTCGTCTACAAGTATGCTAATCCAAGTGATACTGAAAAGTCAATGGTCTTAGAAGCTGCATTGAACGACTGCAGGAAGACCCCCTTTTTTGTTCGAAGAGTTCTAGAGGCCGGCAAATACTTACGCTATCAATTGCACAATTGTGACTTGAAAAGCACGCAAGCCTACCTCTATGAACGCGACATTTTCCCGCTAGCTTTTGTTGAGATTGGAGTTCAAAAACGCAAGCTGGAGTACTACCCTCTTGATTTAGCGGAGAGCGTTGACTACGAGCTTCCGCCTTTGAGGGTCATGAGAATCCACGTTGACATCGCTAAGAAAGGAAAAATAGCAAGCTTCGACGATCCAATAGAGCAGCTGGTTATTTCTCAAAACAGTAAAACGACAGTGGTAAATTCTGGCGGCGAAAAAGACAAACTGCTGCAGTTCATCAGCGTTGTTAACGAGTCTGATCCCGACATCTTATTCACCAGAGGTGGTGATTCACATGCCCTTCCTTATCTTGCTAGAAGAGCGTTGCTAAACGGCGTCTCAGACGTTTTCATCTTGAGTCGAGAAGACACACCTCTCGTCGCAAAACGAAGACGTGGCACAACCTATTTTTCCTATGGCAGAACATACTATCGCGCTCCTACGAGAAGGCTTTTTGGCAGAATCCACATCGACGAATATAACTCTTTTATCCAAAGCGAGAGTGGACTCGACGGATTGATTGAGATTGCAAGGACTTGCCGAGTGCCTCTGCACAGAGCCTCCCGTTCTTCTATCGGCACAAGCATGTCTTCTCTGCAGTTTCATCAAGCAATCAAAGACGATGTTTTGATTCCACGAAATAAGCGCATCCCCGAGGTTTTCAAATCTGCTTTTGAGCTCCTGGTTGGTGATCGCGGAGGCTTTGTTTTTGAACCTATAATAGGCATTCACGACAATGTTGGCGAAGTGGATTTCTCTTCAATGTACCCTTCTCTGATGGCGAAGTACAACATCTCTGCTGAAACCGTTCTCTGCAAGTGTTGCCCTGATTCTACATTGCGCGTTCCAGAGCTGGGCTATCATATCTGTGGGAAACGCGTTGGAATCGTACCTAAAGTCTTGAAATTCGTAATTTCTAAGAGGTTGCAGTACAAGCGGCTGAAAAGAGAAACCAACGACCCAAGACTGAAAGAGATCTATGAGAGGCGCCAAAATGCTTTGAAGTGGATCCTAGTTACCTGTTTTGGCTATCTCGGCTACAGAAATGCCAAGTTTGGCACTGTTGACGGCCATATTGGCGTTTGCGCCTTTGGCAGAGAAGCTTTTCTAAAAGCTTCGCAGATTTCTGAACGAAAAGGGTTCAACGTTGTTCACGGTATTGTCGATTCATTGTGGCTTGAAAAAACAGATGCGGCAGTAAAGGAATACATTAGCTTGTGCAGGGAGATCAGCAACGCAATTGGGGTCCCTCTGAATTTTGAAGGTCGTTACAACTGGATAGTGTTTCTTCCTTCCCGGGCGCATCCGAACGTTGCTGTGTTGAATCGCTATTTCGGCGTTAAAGAGGATGGCACTATCAAAGTTAGGGGTCTAGAGATTAGAAGAAGAGACACGCCAAAATTCGTTTCTGATGCTCAGATGAGCATGATCAGAGAGCTGGCCACTGCTGGCAGCTCTCGAGCATTTATGGAAAAGATACCTGATGCTTTAAAAGTCGTTAAAGAGTATAGACGCAAACTGCTGGATGGAGAAATACCTGTCGGGGATCTACTAGTTACGAAGCGTCTTTCAAAGAACATAGAAAATTACAAACAGAAGGTTAGTCAGGCAATCGCTGCGGAACAACTTTTGAAAGAAGGCGTCGCGGTTTCTGCAGGGAAGAACGTCAGTTTTCTCTTTACTAGTGCAAGGAATAAACGCTATGAACGACGAGTCAGAGCAGGGGAGCTGCTTGAAGAAGACTGCAATTCTGACGTAGAGAAATACCTTCGTCTTCTATACAGGGCGGCTTCCAACGTCCTGAGTCCGTTTGGTTACTCCGAAGCGGATATTCATGATTCGATTAGAGGCCATCAACACATGAAGCTGCCTTCGTTTCGATGCAAATAGAATTAATACAAGATTCTGGCGGTCCGGCTGGAGGATTAGCATCAGCGTATAGACAAATTATAAGTTGAAAACTCTGCGCATAACATCAGCTAAGGAAGAAAGTTGCCACAAAGATATGCCTGCAGAAACTGCGGAGGACTAT
>CP070835.1:907212-920545 GCA_020341775.1 Candidatus Bathyarchaeota archaeon | reverse complement strand
CATTGGAACCATTTTTAGCTTTTCGGGATCTCGAGAGCCAAAGGCTTTGTCGGGTGGGATTTCTATTGTGCGAGGTTTGTTCAGTTGTAAGGATTTTAGGCTGTCGTCTAGCGCTTCCAAGACCCAGCCTTCACCAATTACAATAAGCTTTGGTTCATAGACTTCGCCCTCTTTGTATAATCGTTCTTTTTTCGCTACTTCTTCTAGAGTGGTATCAAATGTTTCGCCGGTTTCCTTTACTTTTGCCACGTAGTTGACCTGGATGAAATCTCCTTTCTTGAAAGGCATTGTGCCACCTCTGTGAGCTCATTTTAAGTGTAGTATGCATTTTATATGGTTTTAAGTGTTACTTGACATGCATCTAGTCAGAGCTGCGCGCGCGACTACTAAAGTGCCTTCTGGAGAATTATTGTTCTGGGATCGTGAGCTGAAATCTGCAGTTTGGAGGTTGTAGATGAATATTGTTTATTGCTACAGAAGATTTAATACAATGTCGTCTTCATATTCCCAGCATAACTAGGAGCCCTAGGAATGCCAATATCGATAAGCAACAAACCTCAATTCACAGGAATCATCATTTTATTCATAGGCGTCGCCCTCTTAGCATTTACATTCATCAACGCGTTTCTATTCCTTCAAGAGCCGTTCAGCATAATTGCATCAGGAGACTTGGCGATGGTTTTCGGTGAAGCTTTAGCCCCTCTCATTCAAGCGTGCATACGATTAATGTATCTAGGCATCATGGGGTGGATAGGCTCATTACTGACAGTCAGAGGCATCCCATTGTTAAAGCACAAGCACGTTCCTGCCACATCACACATACCAGTAAAGAAAATTCAACCACAGACACCATTGCCATCCATGAAGCAGCCCTCGCCAACGCCACCTTCAGCCCCAACGCCAAAACTGCAATCGACCCAACAGCAACCTCAAAATCAGTCCCCTGAAGAGCGCCCACCCAAACTTGCTTCGGAATTAAAGGAAGAAGAACCAAAGGCAGTACTAATCCCACCAGAAAATCAAAGGGAAGCATAGACCTAAATGGACGTGCCGCTGCGGGCGCTAACCTGGTCCATTCGATTCTTTTGGATAATAACCTTCGCAGTCGCAGTCACGTGTGTTTACTCTGCAACACTAATCCGAGTCAATATGGGCGACCCCTCTATGGCGTATGTAGAGGGTGTTTTCAACGTAACAGTGCCAATCACCTTTGATAACAACGGTTATTATAGCATCGCAGACCTGAACATTACAGCAGCCATCACAGACCATGAAAATTGGCCTATCTCTAAAAATACTGTTTTCCTTGCGCGAATTCCCCCGCAGAACAACGTAACCATATCTCACAATATCAGCTTCAATGTTCAAGAAATAATGACGCGGGCTGAATACGCCTTTTACGATTCAGAGTTTGTACTCTATGGTTCCTTTTCTCTAAACTACGCCAGCCTAGTTCCCTTTGAATTCGAAACAAATAGGACGTTGCCTTGGGGTGCACCGCTCTTCAATTTCACCTCAGGTGTGCCTGAATATCAAGCATACAACGGTACGCACATTAGAACAAATGTGCCCCTAAGCTTCCAGAACCATTCACCTTACTTCAGCCTAACCGGTGTCATCAGAGTAGAAATATTAAATAACAGACAGCAATTGCTTGGAAGTGGCACGACTTTTATGGATGTTCCATCAAACGCCAATTATGAAGGAGAAGTAGAAGTAGTAGTAAGCCCAGCCATGGTGACCAGCAATGGGCAAATTCGGATTTTCATCGAATCAGAGATGTTCAACTATGGTCCAGTGGTGAGAAATTATGGATGAAGTCATGGAGCATGGAGAGAACCGATTCGTGGCGCGAGTCTTGATAAAGCGGTTCTTTGTGGCAATTGCCAAGACAGCCATCGTATGCATTCTCTTCATGATCTTCTCGACGTTCCCAATTCCTTTTGAAGGTGTGCGTGGACCAATCTTCACGACGTTTGCGAGTGTTTTTATTGCCTTCATCTTCGTTATCGAGCTGTTACGAGGGACTATTCTTCAACATGTTGTTTCTATTGCAAACTCCTTAATTATTGTGGTGTACTTCGCTTACATCATGAACGCGGGAGTAATCAACTTTACAATCGAGCAGATTAACTTGATGGTCGATTTGCGCTTCTTCCTTGCTATATTTGTGCTAGGCAGCATTCTGGGTTTTGCAAAGAGTATGTTAGGCCTGCTCAATTGGCTTACCAAAAGGGATGAGAAATTACTACAATTTCAAGTTGATGCGATGTAGAGCTCGTGCAATCCTTACCTTCTCATAGTTGCGCACGCGCTCAGTCTAAATTGCACCGAAGCATCATCTTGCCAAAGACATCTCGTGAAATGCATTTATTGCAAGAGGTGCAGGTGGACGCTTTTTGCCCAGCTTTCAACTTTTTCACAAAGTCTGGTTCTCTAATAAATGGTCTGCTCATAGATATGAAGTCTGCTAAATCCTTGTTAACAAGAGCTTCCATGCACTCAAGGCTCCGTATACCATGAACAAGCGCCAAAGATGTTGGCTTTGTTGCTTTCCTGATTCTTATAGCATGGCCTGCGAAGGAAGCCTCACTCAGCTTCTGATCCAGCGAACGTGCTCGTTGTCTCAAAGGTTCCTGTCCACCTATTCCTCCGCCGCTGACTTCGATTGTTTGAAGCCCACGTCTGCATATCGTTTCAGCGACTCTCACGCTGTCGTCAATAGTAAAGCCATTGGGTGAAAAATCGTCGCAGTTTATCTTAAGCATAATTGGGAACTTCTTGCATACGCGCCTTCTGATTGTGTCGTAGATCTCTAGGAGGAGGTGCATGCGATTCTTCAAGTTTCCACCCCACTCATCTGTGCGTCGATTGGTCAGTCGGGACAGAAACTGGGAGATGAGATACCCATGTGCCCCGTGAATTTGGACACAATCAAATCCAGCCGTCATCGCACGTTCAGCTGCTTCGCCAAAGGACTCTACGATTTCGTGGATCTCTTCGGAGGAGAGGGCACGCGTTTTATGCGTACCCACAAGATACTCGGAAGGACCTACCCTATCACCGAGGCTCAACATGCCACCATGGTTGAGTTGGGCTGCGATTTTTCCTTCATTCTTGTGAATTTCATCTGTGAGTTTCCTCAGCTCGGGAATATGATAATCATTACTAAGGCCGGCCATTCCAACATGGGCTTTACCTGATTCTTTAACGAAAAGATGGCCCTTAATGATTAATCCGACACCCCCCTTAGCAAGCCTGCTGTAAAGTTCAAAGATTTCAGGACGGATAATTCCTCGTTTGTCAGACCAATATGAAGTCGTGGCAGACCTAATGAAACGGTTCTTGAGCTCTAATGAGCCAATTTTAAAAGGTGTAAATAGTAAAGACATGTTCGAAGGTCATGAGTTCAGATTTAAAAGGATATTGCCATCTTCAATGCCGCCCAAGCGGTGCGCACCCACTATCAACCATGTCCGTACTCGTAGCCTCCTCGAGCTGCGAACAGAAATATTTTTCCTTATTCTGAGATTAGGTCACTATAGGATAGGCTTTCCAGACGGTTGCAGCGGATATCGAGTTTTTCTCCAAGTTTTTCCAGCTTTGAGCGGTCTTTTTTCTGTTGCCTCAAATTCTGAGAGGTTATGCACTCAAATTCGACGAAAGAGCCCAAGCTTTTCACCTTATCTAAGTGAACTTGAACATTTTCATATTGGTAGATCTCCCTGATTTTCTCCACCACAGTCTTCGTCTTCATGATTTTTTCAAAGATCTCCTTCACAGCATGAGGATGAGGGATTTTTAAAATGTAATCAAAGCTCGTTTTCGCTCTGGCAACATCTTCTCTTTCGTAATAAATCAGCTCTCCTGTAGATTCGTTCTCTGTTATCCTCAGTTTCAATCTACCCTTCGGAACCTGATAGTAAATGTCATATTGATGATAAATGCCAATGTCATTAGCGCCATATTGAGTCAGCTTGTTTCGAATTGGAGCTAGGTCATCAACCTTCGCTTTCAATTCCACCATCACGTATTGTGTTGCTGAGCCCTTTGATTTCATGCCTTCTTCTCCATAGAATGTCGGTGGTCAAGATTTTGTTGAAACATTTGGCAGATTCGCTGAGACTGCGCTCCAGTTATGGAACGTTTCGAAGGAAAATATTTCTTGCATCTCCTCTTCATTTCTCTATTTTCTTAGCCATGACAAGAGCGCTTTCGCCATCGGCATAATAACCCTTCGACGTGCGAACTTTTTCAAATCCTAGTTTTTTATACATCTCCACCGCAGCAACGTTGCTGACTCTGACCTCCAAATAGCATTCTTTCGCCCGATACAAACGCATGTTTTTCATCGCCTCTTCCATAAGTGCAACCCCCATTCCTTTACGCTGATACTCAGGCAGCACAGCAATAGAAACCACATGTCCTTTCTTAGAAACACCAAACAACCCGAAATTCGAAAATCCCCTTTCCATCCTACACATTATATAGCCGACAACATCTCCACCTAACTCTGCCACGAGAAAGGTGGCTGAGTAGCGTTCATGTAGATCTATAAAAAAATTGGGCGAATAGTTTTCCGGTAAACAGACTCGATTTATGTGAATAATTCGGTCTAAGTCGTCAGGTTGAAACTGTCGTAGCGTGAATGTGGCCTGCAAGGCTCATGATCACCGCTAGTGTTTAGGCAACAGAAAACGAAGTTAAATGTTTTGGAAAAGAGAACACACGCTATATATGAGAGGGAGTTGAATAGAACAAAAAGAAACGCAGGAGGTTATCTAGATGAAGGCTGTAGCCTTGCTGTCAGGGGGCTTGGACAGCACGCTCGCAATGAGAATAATCAAAGATCAGGGCATCGACGTTGTCGCCCTCAACTTCACTTCACCCTTTTGTCTCTGCAAGAAAGGCGGATGTGGTGCTGCTGAAATAGCTAAGCAGCTTGAGACTCCACTCAAGATAATAACCGTGGGCGAAGATTACATTAAGATGTTGAGAAATCCTAAGCACGGATATGGAAAGAATATGAATCCCTGCATAGACTGCAGGATATTCATGCTCACAAAAGCCAAAGCATTTGCGGAAAGGATTGGAGCATCATTTCTCTTCACAGGAGAAGTTCTTAATGAACGACCAATGTCTCAACACCGGAAAGCCTTGAACATCATTGAGGACGCGGTGGGTTTAAAGCGAAAAATTTTGAGACCGTTGTCTGCGAAGTTATTGCCAGAGACTGAAGCTGAAGTGAAAGGTTGGGTCGACAGACAGAAACTATTGGATCTGAAAGGTCGATCGCGAAGCAGACAGATTGAGCTTGCAGACAATTTTGGTATTAAAAGCTATCCATGCCCAGCTGGCGGCTGCTTGCTAACGCACAAGGAGTATGCTGCGAAACTCAGAGATCTGTTTGACCATAAGAAGAACGTGAAAATCAAAGATGTAAACTTGTTAAAGGTAGGACGACATTTTAGGTTTGGAAAGAGCAAAATTGTTGTGGGACGAAACAAATCTGAGAATAAACAATTGGAGAGCACGCGGGGAAAATATGATTACTACTTTGAAGTCCCAGACTGCGGCAGCCCCATAACCCTGCTGCAAGGACGCAAAACAGGTCAAGCCATCGAAAAAGCAGCAGCTTTGACTCTGCGGTACTCAGACAAAAGGGAAGGGAAGGCAACAGTCAAATATGGAAGAGAGGAGTTAAACAAATCAATTGTTGTTTGGGCTATGGACCACTCAGGAATTCAGAAACTAAGGATCAATTGAACCTATCAAATGTGCAAACCTTCTAAAAGGCGCCAAGCAATATGAGCCACAAATTCAGATATAGAGCTGCTGTAATCGAGGATATTAGTATCAAGGAAGCGACTGTTTCCTTGTAAAAATCGTAGCGTTCACTCAAAACTATCATAGAGATTGCAGCGGGCATGCTATGCATGAGCACTACGACCATCCCCTCCACACCCGAAAGCCCAAGGATTTTTATAGTTAATAGAGCCACCACAGGCAAAAACACTACTCGGAGCAAACCTAGTTTGAAAGCATCAGCTACGTTTACATATTGCTTTCCATAGAGAAAGACTCCCAACATGAAGATGGCTACAATAGAAGTAGTTCTTCCCAACATATGCAAAGCCAACGAAATAGGATGAGGAATGCCAATCCCTGTAATGGACAGAAACAAGCCAACCAGTATTGACAAGACCAAAGGATTTCTCGCAAGCCTTTTAATCACATGTTGTGCTCCATTCTTTATTGTAGATTCTTCAAGCCCATACAACTCAAAGACAATGAGGGAGATTGTAACACTTACTAGAGCAATAGATGCTGCAGATAACGTTGACAAGCGTTCGCCTTCTATTGGAAAGGCGAGAGTGATGAATGGAATACCAAAGAACGCTAGACTACCGAAGATGGTGCTTATGAGTAATAGGAAAAACACGCTTTTCTTGAAGCGAAATACGACATACAAGCTAGTTAAAATTGCCACTGCCACTAGAATCGGCACAATTCCTGCAAAAATGAAATTGAGAACTTCGAAAGTAAAAGCAGTCTCACTCATCGTTATTAAAAAAAGTGCTGGAAGAGCAACATAGTACACATAGGCACTCAGTACCCTTTCATCGCCAGCTTTCATAATTTCCGTTTTCCGGGAGAGGAAGCCAATTCCAATCAAAAGGAGAATTGGAACAATTGTTTGGACGACGATCTCGAGTGCCATTTCTTTCCTAATTTCCCTAATCCAGGTTAGATCTCTATTCAAACTGTATTCAACATCTATTTTAAATTCACGAATGGATTTAATTACTCAATCGTGCCTACCAATCAGCAATTTAAATTTCGCGCGACAAGAACCGACTCTTCAGTCAATGCTCTTAAAGGATGCACCTAGGTTTCCATCAATGGAAGGGTTGAGTGACCATGTGGTATTGTCCAAACTTTGGCTTTTCTGCCTGCAATATTAAAGGCCTCGTCTAAGGCATCATTCAAAGCTCTGGCTGTTCTAAGCTTAAACACATTAACTGCATAAAAATCAGGCATTGTAGAGACAATAACTATATCTACCCTCTCCAAAGCTTTCAACAAACGATAAGCCTTGAAACCGCCCAAGTCGAAGTGTCTCCTTATTTGCTTTTCCACAGACTTCAAATCCTTGAGGTTTGCCATCCATTCGTAAAATTTCTCATTTCCATAACCTTCTGGGCACTCAGCGACCAAAACAATTACTCCTCTACGTTTGACGCAGTTCAAAGCATTGTCCACTGCTTTGTATGCTTGGTAAAGATTGATATCCGCAGGATGCCCTCCAGCACTGACGACCACAATGTCTCCACGGCGGTCAATAGGCACTTTGTACATTTCCTCCACTAATTTCACGCCTTCGAAAAAGGATTGTTCCATATCTCCTGCAAAAACTTGCACAATTTCGCCCGCAGAGTTCGTGACAACATTCAAAATGAAATCTACACCTGCAAGTCTGGCGGCTTCAACCATGTCCTCATGAACTGGATTTCCTTTCAAAATACTGGTTCGCGCATTAGGGTGAAGCGTCAGAGAATGATTGTGCTGAATTGCCTCAGCGCTGCTTATAGCTGGTAACACACTCTTTCTGCCACCACCGAAGCCAGCGTAATAATGCATTTCAATGTCGCCTGTTAGAATTCGGATGTCTGCTTCCGCAAAGGTTTTATTCACAGAAACCTTTGTTCCATGCTTCTTGGTCGTTCCTATGTACACGTTATCTTTAGCGTTGCAGTCATGGCTTGAAGTTTCTATGCGATTAAAAATGTCTTCACCTAAAATTCGTTTAGCCTCGTCTGATTCAACTGCTCTGTGGGTACCACATCCAAAAATTATCTTAATATTTTCGTCCTTCACTCCCAGCTGATTCAATTTTTCAATAAGAGGAGGAACCATTAAGCGGTTTGGTGCAGGGCGAGTGACATCGTCGCAAACTATTGCTACCGAACTCCCGGGTCCCAGGATTTCGTTCAAAGGCTTGGAACCGATGGGTTGATTTAAGGCCTTCATAATTTCCATGTTCGCATTGCTGACGCCCCGCTTTTCTTTAGGGTTAATGCTTCCCAAGAAATTACGCGTAGGGATCCGTGCACATACTTCTGTTTTGTCATAGGGAAGCCAAACTTCAACCATTAAGAAAGCGCTCCAGTTGAAGGAAGAGTTGGGCGTGTCGCTTTTAAGCATATCGAAAAACCGTTGTTCCACAGAGATATAGCTAAATAGCCACCAAGCCTAATGATAGGCGGAATTCGGGTGAAGTAAACATGACCAAAGTAATCTGTGAACGTGGAGACTGCAAACATTGTGTCGATGGCGAATGTTCACAAAACACAATCGAGGTTAAGGAGAGGACTTTCCCACCAGAAGAGGAAATTGCTGTCTGCAAAACATACGAGATGGTTTCAGGCGTTTGCTGAAGATACAGCACCATCATCAAACTCTACAGTAGCAACATAAGTTCTTTTAAACAAAACACCTTAACAATTATTGAGGGATTGCTTGCGTGTCCATCGAAAAAACGGATCCGAAAAAGAATGAAATAGCCTTCAAATGGTTTAATAGCTACGCAGGCGTCACCATCAAAACACCAACCAAAACACTAGTCATAGATCCGGTTGATGTATACGCGAAGAAATTTCCAACCATAGATGCCATCCTCATTACTCATGAACATTACGATCACTTGGACGGACCTCTCTTAAGAAACATGCAAGAACGAACTCAATGCCAAATACTCGCTGACCCTACATCAATAAGAAAACTTAGCCCCTCCATACCAACAGAAAAGCTACAAGAAATGCCCCCAGGAACAGAAATAAAAATAGATGGCACATCCGTGAGGGCAGAAATATGCAATCATCCAGCTGCGAACACTCCAATCACTTTTTTGATAACCAGTGAGGACCAAGTTAAAATCTTTCATACCGCAGATAGTCTACCATTCCCAGAAATGAAAGACATAGGCGCCACACACAAACCAGACATAGTCTTTTGCACAGTCGGCATAGCTCCAAGTACCTCGCCCCAGACAGGGACAGAAATCGTGAAACTTGTCCAACCAAAGGTCGCTGTACCCTATCATACAGCCTTAAAAGAAGACTTGATTGAATTCTGCAAAACGTTAGCCAAAGAAGCCCCAAAAGTGAAGTGCTTGGTGGCAAAAAAGGGAAATGCTTACATCGTTGGAAAGGAGCAGAAGAAAAAATGACACCAAATCGAGAGGTAGTGAAAGAGCAGCTTTGCAAAATACTTTATAAAATCGGAGCCCTAAAATTCGGAACTTTCAAGCTTACAAGCGGCAAGATTAGCCCCTACTATATTGACCTCCGAGTAGTACCGAGCTTCCCAGATGCCTTCCGCAGAATCTGTGATCTTTACATTCAGTTAATAAAAGACAGGATCGGAACAGAGAATTTCAAGAGAATCGCAGGCATTCCGACAGCAGGTATGCCCTTTGCTTCAGTAGTTGCCTATCAACTCAACAAACCTTTCCTCTACCCACGCCCCAGCGAAAGGACACATGGAAGAGAACGGAAAGTAGAGGGCATACTAGTAGCAGGAGACAAAGTTCTCCTCCTCGATGATTTAGTAACTGCGGGCACATCACTTCTTAAGGCGGCTTCAGCAATAAGAGCAGAAGGTGGAGTTATCAATGATGCAGTAGTTCTAATCTATAGAGAAGAAGGGGGAGAAGGAAAGCTGGCAAAGAAGTCGATCAAGTTACACTATTTATTGAAGGCAGGTGAAGCTGCAAACGCTCTACACAGCATCGGCGCCATAACAGACATGGAAATGAAAACAATTCTAAAGCAAAGAAAGGAAAACTAAACTCTTATGCATGCGTGCCCATACGCTGGGCATGTAGCAAGAGTGAAGTCCATCTAACTGTTTTGCGCGCGATGTCCGCTGCAACGCTTCACAGGAGCGCTCTCAGGTGTAAATACGAGTATTCTTATTTCCACTGCTCGCATTTCGCTATTTCAAGCGTTTTTCTTTGCGCTTTTTTCTTCTCGCTTGTCTTTCTTTCTTGGACATTGGTTTCTTCTTGGAGCTTTTTCCCATACCCAATTCAATCATCAGCCAGAATACTCTCGATAGGTTATAAAACTTTACGCACACGTAAAGAGAAGAGAGGCGATCCACAAAAAGTGCATCCTGTGCCCAATTTCTCGTTGAACGTATTCCAATGGCACGCATGCTGGCAGCAGGAACCTATTGAGATCCTTGACCAAGAAACATATTTCATCACAATGGTTCTCATATCCAAGAGAGATGGATGCCCTTGTGGATGCATTCGCGGTTTCTAGGTCACATCACAGCTTTTTCAACGCTCTATTCCAAATCATCAATTTTATAGGCTTGCAGCAACGTTTTAATCGGCAAATAACATTCTATCCTAGAAATCGGAGGGATACAAGTTGGTCACACGGGATCTCGATGCATTCTTCAAACCACGGAGCATTGCAATAATTGGGGCAAGCGACGAGATAGGATCTGTAGGTTACGCGCTGATGCGAAATCTCGCTGATTCGGACTATCAAGGCCTAGTCTTCCCAGTCAACATCCACAAATCTAAAATCCTAAATCACAAAGCCTACCAAACCGTTGAGCAATTACCAGAAGGAGTAGACCTTGCAATAGTTGCCACACCTGCCAGAACCGTGCCTAGTATTCTAGAACAATGCGGGAAGATAGGCATCAAAGGAATAATCATTGTTTCTGCAGGCTTCAGCGAAGCTGGAGCGGAAGGCAAAGCTCTAGAGAAAAGAATCGTCGAAGCCAAGAAGAAATTTAAATTTCGAATCATAGGGCCAAACTGTCTCGGTTTGATGAGGCCAAGCATAAATCTTAATGCAACCTTCGCGATGAAAAAAGCGAAGCTTGGCAACATCGCTTTTATCTCTCAAAGCGGCGCCCTAGGCACTGCCATTCTTGACCTCGCAATCCATGAGAATATTGGCTTCAGCAATTTTGTTTCACTTGGCTCAACGATTGACGTGGACTTCGGTGACCTCATAGACTACTTCGGCAATGATCCAGAAACCAAGAGCATTCTTATGTACATTGAAGGGATCCATGACGCAAGAGAATTTATGAGCGCTGCTAGGCAGTTCGCGAAAGCCAAACCAATAATTGTCGCCAAATCCGGGAAATACGTTGAAAGCGCAAAAGCTGCTGCTTCACACACAGGTTCATTGACAGGGGAGGATGTGGTATACGATGCAGCTTTCAAACGTGCAGGTATAGTAAGAGTCGAGGAAATCGCAGACCTCTTCAATATAGCAGAAGTTTTGGACATGCAGCCCCTTCCCAGGGGCCCAAGGCTTGCAATCATAACTAACGCAGGTGGACCAGCAATAATGACGACAGACGCGCTAATCGCAAGAGGAGGGAAGCTCGCAAAACTGAGTCAGAAAACAATTGACCAGCTGAACCAAATATTACCAGCATTTTGGAGCAAAGGAAATCCAATCGACATCTTAGGAGACGCAAAAGCAGAAAGATACAAATCAGCTCTAGAGGTCTGTCTAGCAGACGAAAATATTGACGGGCTATTGGTAATATTTACTCCTCAAGGTTTAACAAATCCTGCAGAGGTTGCGAGAAGCCTTATTGAGTTACACTCACGTCCTAGAGATCTTCGAAAGACTCTTCTAACTGCTTTCATGGGCTACGAGGAGGTAGAAGAAGCCAATCAGATCTTGACAAAAAACGACATTCCCACATTTTTTACGCCTGAACAAGCAATAAAAACTTACATGTACATGTATCAATACAAACACAATCTTGAATTACTTTATGAAACACCTGAAGAAGTATCTCTAGGTAGCATTCCCTCGAAACGACCTTTCATGGTGATAATGAAAAAAGCTGCAAGAGAAAACCGGGATATCTTAACTGAAATAGAAGCCAAACAACTTCTGGAATATTATGGTATTCCAATTGTCAAAACTATGACTGCAGTAACTGCAGATGAGGCGGTTACTCAGGCTCAACTAATTGGATATCCAGTAGTTCTAAAGATTCTGTCGCCGCATATTGTTCACAAGACTGACGCTGGTGGAGTAGTCCTTGACATCAACTCTGAAAGTGAACTCCGAGAAGCGTTTTATAGAATAATGGAGAAAGCAAAAGAATATAATCCCGTCGCCAAGATTGAAGGCGTCACAATCTCGCCGATGATTAAAAAACAGGGTTACGAGGTTATTCTCGGAGCCAAAGCCGACCCCGTTTTTGGCCCAATTATCTTATTTGGCGTCGGTGGCATCAGTGTAGAGCTCTTCAGAGATGTCGCGTTTGGTCTTCCCCCTCTCAATAGAACTCTGGCCAAAAGAATCATGGAAGAAACAAAAGTCTACCAGATCCTTCAAGGCTACAGAAACATGCCAGCAGCAAACCTTCGACTGCTGGAAGAAACTATGGTTAGATTCTCGCAGATGCTTGTTGATTTTCCTCAGTTGAAGGAAGTTGACATTAATCCTTTGCTAATTGATGACAAAGAAGCCTTTGCCCTCGACGCGCGAATTGTGATTGACCAAAATCGCGTTTTCAATGAAGTTCAATCCTTCAAGCATTTGGTCATTAGTCCATACCCCAAGAAATATGAAACCACTTGGAACCTGCGCAATGGTCGTTCAGTCTTACTCAGACCTGTGAAACCGGAAGACGAGCCTTTGTGGCTGGAAATGTTCAAGGGGCTTTCAAAAAAAACTCTACACAACAGATTTGCCAACATAGTCGATGACACTCCCCTTGAAGTTAGATTTCGATTCTTTCATGTCGATTATGATCGAGAAATAGGGATCATCGCTGAGGTACGAGAAAACAATCAACGCAACATAATTGGAGATGTTAGAATCACCTTTGACTCTGGGGGAAAAAGCGCTAAAATAGCCTGCATAGTTGCTGATCAGTGGCAAGGACTTGGTTTAGGATCAAAAATGCTGGACTATGCAATCGAGATATGTGAAGACCGAGGGATGGAATCAATACATGGAATCCTGAATCCCGAAAATCAGAAAGCCATCAAACTTTTGAAAAAAATGGGATTCAAGGTGGAAAAGTCAGAAGATGGAACATTGAAAAGCACTCTTAGATTCAATGAAAATCGATCAAAAGTGATCAAAAAGTAGCCAGTTTTGCAGATCCCAGATATCGGCACTTCTCAGTGCACTACTGCGATGCGTGGGCGAAGTCTTTTGAAATAACTGCTACCACGACAGGATCACCTCGCGAGTGTCCTAGATGAGCATATGCGCATTTCTATCAGGACTATTCGGGTTTTCTCCTTTGCAATTCTAGACCCCATTTT
>CP070835.1:896800-907112 GCA_020341775.1 Candidatus Bathyarchaeota archaeon | reverse complement strand
GTTTACGACTATGCTCATATCGGAAATCTTAGAGCCTATGTATTCGTTGACTTGCTTAGACGTTGGCTTGAATATCGAGGATTCGACGTGAAACACGTGTTGAATCTTACGGACGTAGATGATAAGACTATTCGAGGCATGAAGAAAGAGGCCTTAACACTTGAAAAATACACGCAGAAGTACATTGATGCATTTCTTAACGATTTGAAGAAACTTAACATTAAGAGAGCCACAGTTATGCCTAAAGCTACTGAACACTTAGATGAGATGGTTGAGCTCGTGAAGGCTTTGATAGAGAAAGGTTGCGGTTACAAAGGCGACGATGGCTCAATCTATTACGATATTTCTAAGTTCAAAGATTATGGGAAGCTCTCTAAGATGAAACTAAAGAAACTGAAAGCCGGAGCAAGAGTCAGGGTCGACGAATACGGAAAAGAGCAAGCCAGTGACTTCGCTCTTTGGAAAGCTTGGGATCCGGAAGATGGCGATGTTTTTTGGATGACTAGTCTGGGTAAGGGCAGACCAGGATGGCACATTGAATGTTCAGCTATGTCAATGAAGTACCTAGGTGAAACGTTTGATATTCATACTGGTGGGGTAGACAATATCTTTCCCCACCACGAGAATGAGATTGCCCAGAGCGAAGCGTTAACTGGGAAACCATTCGCTAATTACTGGATGCATAATGAGCATTTGCTCATTAAAGGAGAAAGAATGGGCAAGTCTTTACAGAACTTCTACACGTTACAAGATTTGATAGATAGAGGATACGCCCTCTTGGCTGTGAGATACTTGTTGATGGCAACTCACTACAGAAAACAACTTCACTTCACTTTTGAAGGTTTGAAGGCGGCAAATAATGCGTTGCAGCGACTCTACGACTTTATGAACAGACTGGGGGAGGCGCAAGATGGCGACGGGGAAGACGTAAGTGAACTAGCTGAAGGAGCGAAGACAGAATTTGAGGAGGCTATGGATGATGACTTAGATATCAATAGAGCATTGTCTGCAGTGTTTAAGCTTGTGAGAGAAATTAACACACTTGGTGACGAAGAGAAATTGCGTCGTGAAGGAGCTGATCAGATTAAGAACCTAATGATGAATTTCGATCGCGTCTTAGGTGTCTTAGGCGATTTTTGGAAAATACGCGAGGAAAAGTTGTCAAAGAGAGCAGAGGAGTGGATAAGGAAGAGAGAGATTGCGAGGAAGAACACGGATTGGAAAACTGCCGATGCGATTAGAGACATGCTCCTCCAGGAGGAGGGCATAGTTCTGGAAGATACGCCTGAAGGTGTGAGATGGAAAAGGAGTCGCAACTAGGCTTTTTTTATCAGCGCCAAATCCCCATTTATAATTCGTTTGATCGCCCCATTCTCAAGTCTGATGATAAGGGAACAATCATCCTCGACATCCCATGCCTCCCCTATGATGACTTCGTCGAAACTCGTAACCTTCACCTGTTTACCGAGAAAAGATGTCAAGCTTTTCCATTCATCTAACAACGGAGCCCACATTCCTCTTTGCAGATTTTTGTAGCGACGTTCGAAGTTTCGCACGAACCTCTTCATAAGAGTCTTTCGTTCTACCTCACGGCCCAACTCATGCTTTAAGGAAGTTGCAGTCTGTCGGAGTTCTTCCGGAAGGAATTTCATGTCGATATTGGAATTTATTCCAACTCCTATCACTACAAATAGCAATTTGTCCCCTTTTGTTTCTGTTTCAGCCAAGATTCCGCAAATTTTCTTGCCACGAACAAGAACATCGTTTGGCCATTTGGCCTCGGCCCTCAAGTCGTACAGTTGCTGGATTGTTTTGGTTGCTGCGGAAGAGGTTATGAAGGTTAGTTTCAAGACTTCTTTTGGTTTGATTTGAGGACGAAGCAATATTGAGATCCATGTTCCTCCTTTAGGGGAGGTCCACCGTCTCTTTGCTCTGCCTCTTCCCCTCGTCTGCGTTTCGGCGACAACAATGACTCTTTTTTCATCGTTTTTCCTGGCAATTTCCTTAGCTATATCGTTCGTAGAAGATACTGCTCCATAGTGATATATCTGGTAACCCAAAAAAGTGCGTCTTAAGTGGGGCTTTTTATGGTTTTGGCGTGGCATATTTGAGTTAGTGTTCACACAATTCTATTAGAACGTTTCCAGTGCTTCTTGGATGCAAGAACGCTATCATTCCGCTTTCAATACCTCTTCTGGGCTTTTCGTCAATTAAAACCAGACCTTCATTCTTAAGTTGTTGCAGCATTTGCTCTAGACTGCTAACTTTGAAGGCTAGATGATGCACCCCTTGACCACGTTTCTCCAGGAACTTTGATATAGGGCTCTCTGTATTCAAGGGTTCCAGTAGCTCAATGCTCGTGTCTCCTGCAGCTAGCAAGGCCACTCTAATGCCGTGCTGTTTTGAGGTTTTCAGTGTCTTTAGCTTCAATCCAAGGAATTTCTCGTAAATCGGTAGAGCTGTCTCAATCTTATTGACAGCTATTCCTATATGATCTAATCCAACAATCAAATTTTTTCACAATGTAGACAGTTGGTGTATTCCAGTTATAAGCAAGTTGAGAGCCTATGCGCATAACGCATGTGCTGCTATGCAGGATGCATAAGGGAGAGAGTCCAAGTCCTCACAGCGAGACAGTTACTGCCAATAATTATTTTCTCTTCATAAAATAGTTAAACCGAAACTTCAAAGCTAAAATTAAAATAAAACTGGGGGAAATGAAGGCAAGATGGAAACAAGAAAGACTTTCTCTCAACAGAAGCGGAAAAAGCTGCAAAACAAACTTCATCAAGCTTTGGAAGGTGAACTGCAGACACTTTCGACAGAAATGCAGCAAATTCTCTGCGACGATTTGGTCACAGCATTCCAAAACAGGTTAATTGTGCTAATTGGAGCTCAACCAGATAAGAGCTAGAGAATGGAGAGAAAAACTGATTCCAAATACATAAACCATTTATATCCAAAACACAGAAACACACGACCAAGAGGTTGAAACATGCGACGCTCTAAACTTGAAATGTACATAGATATTCTAAAAGTTTTATCGCAACGTGGACCTCTCAAGCTAACACACATCATGTACAAAGCCAACGTTAACTG
The DNA here is from genome assembly GCA_020341775.1 of Candidatus Bathyarchaeota archaeon. Classification (GTDB taxonomy): domain Archaea; phylum Thermoproteota; class Bathyarchaeia; order Bathyarchaeales; family SOJC01. The sequence goes on along the minus strand of CP070835.1, from coordinate 904,013 downwards.
TAGCGTCCTCAAACAATATCTAGATTTTCTAATTCAACAGAACCTCGTTGAAGAACGCACTGCTGGTAAAAAGCGCGTAGTTTATGCTATAACGCAAAAGGGTATAACTGTTCTGAAGTACTTCCGAGAACTTAAAACGATCCTACCCATAGTAGAAGACTCTCGTCGCCTCCCAGCTACTCTGTAAAACCCTCTTTCTCTCATCTTTTCTCTTGATTTTTCTTTTGGTCCCTCTGTTACTAAAGGAGATAGTATAAGCCAGATTCGCGGCTCGTAGGCGCAGGGAAGCTTCAGAATCTATAGAGTTATGTCGTAAGATTTAATAGACATTTCCCCCTTCACTACTGTAGATGTGTTTATCAGTTCTTGCGGATGTGTCGACAATGGGTAAATCGCCTGAGAAGAGTTCTGCTGTGCTTTTGGAGAAGATTAAGGAGAGCTTAGAGAGGCTAAATGAGAAGATGGAGGTTTTTATTGAAATACAGAAGCAGGAGAGGAAGCAGGATTTTGTCGTGCAGGATTTACCCGAAGCCTTGGATGTGATGACCCTTCTTTCGTTGCCGGATCATCTAAGGAAAACGGCTGTGACGATTTGCAAGCTTGGTCATGCTACCGCAGAGGATGTGGCGGAACAGACGAAGCGGGCTAGAGCGGTGGAAAGCGGCTATTTGAATCAACTTGTTTTGATGGGTTATTTGAAGAAGGAGAGGAGAGGTCGAAAAGCGTATTTTTTTGTTGAAAGGTAGGGAGTGCACAAATTTGGGGAAGATTTTAGCTGTCCATAGCTACAAAGGGGGTACAGGAAAGACACTTTTAACAGTGAACCTCGCTGCAGCTTATGCCAACAAAGGAAAGAAGGTCTGTGTTTTAGATTTGGACTTCCGTGCGCCTAGCCTGCAATCAATTTTCCGGCAGGAGGCTTCTGAATATTGGTTAAATGATTATCTGAATGGAGCTTGCGAAATTAACAAGGTTCTATTCGATTACACTCCTCAATGCAATTGCAATGGAACTATGTTAGTAGGGTTAGCAAATCCAACTACTGAGGCTCTGAGAGATATGTCAGCCAAGGATCGGAAGTGGGAGATGAGAGCTTTAGGAAGGTTGCTGTCATTGAAGAATACGCTTCTCAACGATATGGAGTTGGATTATCTGTTATTTGACACGAGTCCTGGGTTACAATACTCCTCCATCAACGCGATTGTAAGTGCTGACGTTGTTCTCGTGGTCAGCACCATTGATGCGTCTGATGTTGCTGGAACTAGGAGAATGACGCATGAACTGTATGATTTATTTGAAAAGAAGACTGGCATTCTAATGAACAAAGTGCCGATTGAGTTTCTATCGTCCCCCGCAGATAGAGCGGATGTGCATAGTCGCTTTCAGAATACTCATACTTTGCCTGTTTTAATGGTGATCCCGTGTTTCTGCGACGTGTTAAGGGCTGGCGGATCGAAGATTTTTGCCAGGGATGAGCCTAGTCATCCCTTTACTCGTCATGTTGACGAGATTGCAGCAAAGGTGGAGAAGTTCTAAGTTTTGCCGCGCTGCTGTCCACAGATTAGCTGAGCACAAGTTTTTGGACCCCATCCATTATGGTGATTACAACATTCTTAGGTATGCCCACACTCGTCGGTGAGAGTTTATTCTTAAATGCTGCGGATGATCCTGAATAACTATGGACTGGATAGGAATCCTGACCGAAGCTTCTAAGCAGGTGAAGCAGACAATCATGCCTTTAGTTGGAACCGCTCTCGCCCAGGAAACGTATGGCCGAGGGGCAGGTGGCGATCCTAAGAAGCATATTGACCTGCAAGCTGAGAGAGCGCTGGTGAAAACCCTCCTGAACCATGAAATAAGTTTCACACTAATCAGTGAAGAGTCAGGCATAAAGACATATGGCGAACATCCAACCTGCTATGTGACCACAGACCCCATTGATGGAACCACAAATACTCTGAGGGGCTTGCCTTTTGCCTGTAGCAGTATCGCTATCAGCAAAATTCCGCGTCTAGACGCAATAGAAGTAGCAGCCGTAGCGGACATCTTCCATGAAGTAGTCTACGTGGCTCAGAAAAACTTGGGCACTTATCGTAATCAAGAGAGAGTCGAATCCACACAAATCACAGAGCTAGCAAACGTAGTAATAGGTATAGACTTCAACACATGGAAAGTCGCCGAATTAACCAAAAAACTCAACCGAATACTTCTGCACACTAAACACATCCGCCATCTTGGAGCCAACGCTCTTGAGCTTTGCTATGTGGCGGATGGAACCATAGACGCCTTCATAGATATCAGGGGCAAACTCCGCACAACTGATATCGCTGCTGCCGCCCTCATTATAGAGGAAGCTGGCGCTAGAATCTCCACGCTTCGAAATACACCATTGACAAATATTCTAAGCCCCACAGAAACAGTAGCTTTCATAGCTACGGGAAACCCGCAGCTCCATCAAATCATGCTTAAATGTCTGAAACAGGTCTAAGATTTGATGTTTGCACCGGTAAAAGATTATCCCGCTATTCTCTATAGGGGAGATCAACGTAAGACTCTCATCATTTCCGACATACACCTAGGTTGGGAGATGAATCTCGCTAGGAAAGGTGTCCACGTTCCGTCACAAGCCCCAAGAATGCTTCACAAACTTCTCAAGCTAATAGACAAAACTAAACCAAGCGCTCTCACTATCCTAGGGGATGTGAAGCACACCATCGCCAAAGCAGAGCCTGGCGAATGGCGAGATATACCAGAGTTCTTCGAGTCATTATTAGCTGAAGTCGATGACGTCCAAATAGTCCGCGGAAACCACGATGGAAACCTTGAGCCTCTTCTGCCTCCGCCCATTCAATTACATTCGTCAACGGGCATGACTTTAAACACAATCGGCCTTTTTCATGGACACACGTGGCCCGCTGAAAAACTCCTTGCCTGTGACACTCTCCTAATGGGTCATGTCCACCCTGTAGTTGCCTTCGAAGACACCTTGGGATTCCGAATTACGGCGCCTGTCTGGATTAAAGCAAAATGTGACGTTAAAAAGCTTGCAGCTATATACGTGAAGCGTAAACGCATCAAAATGCAAAGCAGCCCTCGAGTAGCTTTCAAACAGCATTTTGGCGTTAGCCCCAAAGTAAAGGAATTATTAATAATGCCTTGCTTCAACGATTTTCTTGGAGGTCCGCCTGTCAACAGGAAACGTAAGAGCAGGAGATATATCGGTCCCGTTCTCGGCTCCAAGGCAATTAACATCAATAGTGCAGAGATTTACCTTCTCGATGGAACATTTCTAGGTGCAATTCGCCAACTCGCAACATCACGCTAACAGCGTCTGGGAAAAACTCTTATTAAACTCATTTTCGAAGTTTTACACTGAAAGGTGAAAAACATGTCTTGGAACGAGGATTTTGAAAGATGGTTCAGAAGGAAAATGCAACGGCCCTTTTCTGGAGGCTGGTTTTTTGAGGACATGGGTGAAATGCTTCGCGACATTGAAGAGATGATGGACAAAGAGTTAAAAGAGTTCACATCTCGCATACCAAAAGACTATGTACGAGAACGCAAGTTGCCGAATGGCAGCAAGGTTCGTGAATTTGGGCCATTTGTTTATGGCTATTCAATGACGATAGGTCCAGATGGGAAGCCAGTTATAAATGAATTCGGGAACGTGCAGCCGAGTATACGCGGCCCAACGATCAAAGAAGAACGTGAACCGTTGGTTGACGTGGTGAGCATAGATAGCGAGATAAAGGTGGTTGCTGAACTGCCAGGTGTAGACAAACAAGACATAAAGCTCCATGTTTTGGATGACATGTTGACAATCTCTGTTGAACAAACTGAGCGTAAATACTATAAAGAGGTCAAACTGCCGACTAACGTGGAACCTGAAGGCGCGAAGACCTCCTATAAAAATGGAGTGTTGGAAGTAACGCTGAAAAAAACTAAAGAACCCAAATCAAAAGGAAAACCAATACAGATCGATTGACGCACACTTGCTTTATCCTACACAGTTCTAACGGAATAGTCTTCGGAGAAAAATACTTGGCGAAAACTTCAGAACTCAAATTACTTCGGAGGATTTGCCAGGAAATATTAATGGGAAGAAGAATTGAAGACGCTGACCTAGACAGACTTTGTGGCGCTTTTGGAGAACGCTTCGCAAAAGCTTGGGCTGCCGTCAATGGCAAGCGCGTAAAAAAATATCTCTTTACACCTAGCAATCGTGCCGTATGGATTGTTGTAGGAAAGGAGCGGGATTACCTCATTCTACCTGCAGTTGATTTCTGTACTTGCGACGACTTCTACTTCCGGGTATTGGATAAGCAGGTGCATTTGTGTTATCATTTGATAGCGCAGAAGCTTGCGGAGACGTTGGAAAGGTATGTGACGTATGATGAAGATGATGAGCTCTATGCCGCATTGATGAGAGAGTGGAAGAAAGCGATAGTTTAAATAACCTACACAAGTTTACTATGGAGAAAGGTGGAAACTCGTTGGACCTGGAAGGGTTTTTTCAAACACTGATATATATTTTGATGATCACAGCCTTTGTGGCGCTAGTGATCATTTTTCTCCTGCTGCTTCGTGGTCAAGAAGAGAAAACCGAGTAACACCCAATCCCTTCTGCGTGCGATTCAGGCCTCATGTATGCGATTAGCCCCACTCACAGAAAAAGTGTACATGCGATAGCTCTGTGGTGTTGGATTTTCAGAGGAAATGATGCAGATTATCGCGAGTTGGAGGGGTGGCCCACTGATGTTGTGGAAACATTTATTTCAAGAGCCGAAGCAAATTATAGTTCTCACATAATGTGCTTGTTAGAACGAAGGTGGCAACCTATGGATTCAACTCAGATCTCTCTTCCTGTTGACGAATTGCCGAAGAAGTGGTATAACATCGCACCTGATTTACCAGAGCCTTTGCCCCCTCCCAAAGAGCCTGAGACGGGCCCTTCTCGATTAGAGTTTCTGAAGAGCACTATGATTGGCGAATGCTTGAAGCAAGAGTCTTCTAGTCAGCGTTGGATTCAAATTCCAGAGGCTATTAGGAGTTTGTATGTTCAAGCAGGTCGGCCTAGACCGTTGTATCGTGCCAGGAGGCTGGAGAGATCTCTTGGCTTAAAGAAGGTTAGATTATATTACAAACGGGAGGATTTGTCGCCGACTGGATCACACAAAGTGAACACTGCCTTGGTTCAAGCGTTTCTTGCAGCGAAAGAGGGCAAGAGGGAACTTGTCACTGAAACTGGGGCGGGGCAGTGGGGCAGCGCGTTGTCTTACGCAGCTAAGTTGATGGACTTAAATTGCATAGTTTTTTGGGTCAGAGCCGTTTATCGGTGGAAGACAGATAGAAGGACATTCATGAAGCTGTTGGGGGCGACGGTACACGCCTCTCCAAGTCAGGAAACAAAGGTTGGTAGGCAGCTGGTGAGAGAGGATGCAAATCATCAGGGATCTTTAGGGATTGCGGTTTCGGAAGGGTTGGAGTATGCAGACGAACACAGTGGATCAGTTTACTGCCTGGGTTCAGTCTTGAACCATGTTTTAATTCACCAATCAATTATTGGGTTGGAGACGATCGAGCAGTTCAAGTTGGTGGATGATGACCCTGATTTAGTTGTGGGGTGTTTCGGTGGAGGTTCAAATTTCGGAGGTTTAGCTCTACCTTTCGCTGGAGAGGTGCTTAAAGGAAAGCGGGAGTGTGAGTTCTTGGCTGCGCAGTCTGAGGCTGCCCCTAATTTGGTGAGGGGGGAGTATCGGTATGATTTTGGAGACGTGGTTGGGCATACACCACTATTGAAAATGTTTACGTTAGGACACCAGGCGGAAATGATGCCTATTCGGGCGGATGGACTACGATATCACGCTGCTGCGCCATTGGTGAGTGCATTACGACATCATGGGCTTGTTGAAGCCGTGGCTTATCCTGCTGATGAACGAGTGATTTTTGAGGCTGCTAGACTGTTTTTCCAGACGGAGGGTTGGCTGGTTGCGCCCGAGTCAGCGTATGCCGTTAGGGCAGGTGTTGATGAAGCACTTAAAACTGAAAAGGCTGGAGATAGCAAAGCCATCTTGATGAACATTAGCGGGCATGGGTTTCTCGATTTAGAAGCGTACAAAGAGAAATTGAACATCGAATAAGAACGCTTCTGCTACGTTCGCTCTTCCATTAAAGGCTCTTGAGGTCGGAGCCTGCAAGTGTTTTATTTGTTTTTTGTCATTAGACTATCAGCCATTGGTGCAGTTTATGGGTCGTGTGAGGAAAGGAGCTGTTCAGATTCGATTCGAGATCCTGGAGCATTTATTTTATGAAGGCAAGGCACAACCTCGAACTTATGTCTGGCGGAAGGCTACTCGCCCTTCATACGACGACTTTTTGAAGCACCTCGTGCATGCATGCATTTAGTCAGAAAAGTATTCGAGCGGTATCCTTTTATTTTTGGTGTCTACACATACCTAACCATAATCAAGGTGACGTTAGCATTGTTCAAGGTTAAGATGACCGATGCAAAACTTCTCCAAAATATGTTCAGCGCAATAGCTATCCTTACCGATGAAGCCACCTTCAACATAACTCCGGACAACATCCAGTTACGCACTATGGATCCCAGCCGGGTCGCCATGGTCGACTTCCAATGGCCTAAAACCATCTTTGACGAATACCAAGCCGACCAACCGCAGAAGATTTGTATAAACATCGGTGAGCTTCTCAAACTCCTGCGCAGAACCACTCGAGACGAAACAGTTGAGCTCACTCTCACGCCTGAAACACCGAAACTCAACATCACAATCACAGGGCGCTACACCCGAACGTTTAACATGCCAACACTTGAACCTCAAGAAGAAGAGACCCCCATGCCAAAAATCACCTTCAAAACCACAATCAAAACAACCACTGATGGTTTACGTCAAGCTATAGAAGACGCTCAAATCGTCAGCGACCATGTTCGGATCGAAGCAGACACAGAACAGCTCACCCTCACCGCAACCGGTGATCTCATGGGCGCCACAATAATCCTTAAGAAAGGTAGCGACGCGCTCCTGGACATTCAAACTCAAGAATCCACAAAAGCCACCTATAGCCTTAGCTACCTCGTTGAAATCATCAAAGCCGCTGCAGCTACCAGCGAAATTACTACAATACAATTCGCGAACGACATGCCTATCCAACTCGACTTCCACCAGCCTAAAGAAGGAAAACTAACCTATTATTT
>CP070835.1:894486-896700 GCA_020341775.1 Candidatus Bathyarchaeota archaeon | reverse complement strand
TGGTTGATAGGCACAAAGGGCTAGTTACAGTTGACCCAGTAACGCTGGAAACTAACGTTGCAGGTGTCTTTTCAGGGGGCGATGTGGTCACAGGTCCTGCTAGTGTTATTGAGGCAGTAGGCGCGGGCAGACGCGCAGCAGAATCGATTGACCGCTATTTAAGCGGTAAGAAGATGCGTAAAGGAAAGGATGGCGAAGTTAGAGAAACAACTTGGGTTAAAGACGCAGGAAAGATAACAAAAAAACCTGAACGATATGTCAGCGTCCACATCGATGTAGGCAGATGGGAAGCGAGCTTCGAAGAGGCTGACGAACTCTTGGTAAGAAACAAAGAGACTGCTATTTTTGAAGCTCGGCGATGTCTTGGGTGTGGACCTTGTAAAGCATGTCTCGGATCTGAAAAATTGTGTGAGTGTAACCAAGCGGTGATTGACGAGTCGTTGTGCTTAGGGTGCAATGTCTGCACAATAGTTTGTCCATATGGCGCTGTAAACAAGAACGACGAGGGAATTGCCGTTGTCGACGCGAACTTGTGCAAAGGCTGTGGGATCTGCAGTGCAAATTGCCCCAAACAAGCGATCACCACGAAAAAGTTTCCAGAAGCCCAAGTTTTGGGTAATACTAAAACCGCTTTGTGGAGAAAAGCTGCATAATGTTTAGACCCAAAATTATTGGCTTTGTGTGCAACTGGTGTTTGCCGAGAGGAGTAGAAATTCCGAGCCCTCGAGAAATGGCGGGCTACCCCAAAATGCATTTGATCCAAGTCATGTGTGTAGGCGGAGTCGATCCAGTTGTTGTAGTTGATGTTCTTTTAAATGGCGCAGACGGTGTTCTGTTGGTTGGATGCCCCGCTCCTGACTGTCATCACGTGAGTGGGAATGTTCAAGCTGAAAATAAATTCAAAAGTTTAAGGAAGCTCCTTTCATTAACTGGGCTCGAACCAGAGCGCCTGCGACTGGAATGGGCGTATCCAACTGAAATCGAATCCTTCTCAGCCATTGTTGATGACTTCAGAAGTCAAGTTATAAAATTAGGACCGTCTCCAGTGGCTGGAGAAAGGCTGGACGCAACAATCTTGTCGAATCTTTTAGCAGCAAAGAATGCTGCTGCGAATTTTCGCTTGAGAGTTTTGACAGGAAGGGAAGTGGAACTCACAGAAGCTGCGAATGCTTATGGAGAGTTCACCTCCCAAGGAGAATTCAACTTTTTGTTAGATTCAATAATCAGCGAGGAGTTTTCCCGACACAAGATATGCCTGTTGACTAGACAAAAACCGCGGTCCGTAAAAGAGATTGCAGCGACTATGAAAGTCCAGCCTGCAATGATTCTTCGTCAGATTGTTGAAATGTGCAGGAAACGCATGATTGCTCTAGATCGTGTGGAGGGAACAACGCCGCTCTACAAAGAATTGGAGGGTCAATAGGTGGCTCAAGACAAAGTAGGCGCTGTGCTCGTAGTTGGAGGAGGAGTTGCAGGAATCCAAGCAGCCTTAGACCTCGCCGACTCTGGATTCAGAGTCTATCTGCTGGAAAAGGCGCCCAGTATTGGAGGAGTGATGGCACGGCTTGACAAAACTTTCCCAACCAATGACTGTTCAATGTGCATTCTCGCGCCTAAGCTAGTTGCAACCGGAAGACATCCGAATATAAATTTGATCACCAACAGTGAGCTCGTCGAGGTCAGAGGAGAGGCTGGAAACTTCGAAGTGAAGATTCGTAAACGGAGTCGTTACATAAAGGAAGAAGAATGCAATGGCTGTGGCTTGTGCGCGCAGATGTGTCCTGTAGAGGTTGTGGACTCGTTCAATCAGAAATTAAGCAACAGAAGCGCCATATATGTTGATTACCCTCAAGCTGTGCCTTTGAAATTCGTGATTGACCGAGAGAAGTGCATAGGGTGTAGAACCTGCCAGGAAATCTGCAAAGCAAAAGCAGTCGAATATGAGCAACACGACCGCTTGGTTAATTTAAGAGTTGGCTCAATTATTCTGGCGCCAGGGTTTGAACCTTTTGATGCGACGCTGAAAGGCGAGTATGGTTATGGGCGGTTCTCAAACGTTGTTACTAGCGTCGAATTTGAACGAATTCTAAGCGCTTCAGGGCCCTACGGCGGACTCGTCTTGCGTAGCTCAGACGGCGAAATTCCAAAAAAATTGGCCTTCATCCAATGTGTTGGTTCAAGAGACGCCCAAATTGGCACTAATTACTGCTCAGC
>CP070835.1:880945-894386 GCA_020341775.1 Candidatus Bathyarchaeota archaeon | reverse complement strand
TTTAGGTGAGAAGACTAGCTTCAAGATCACAGAAAAAGCTAGAAGAGCTTTCAGAGGAGTTAAGAAACTTAACGTTCTCAGAAAGCTGAGAAACGCTACTAAGTCCATGGAAGAAGTTAAAGCCTGGTACAGGAACTACCCTACGTCCCCAAAAACCTTTCCGCAGTGGCTAGCGGGAACTACAAGGATCTTCAAGAAAGTTTCCGAAAAACTCGAAAAATAGTCGCTGCTCGACTTAAAGTGAATGTTGGGTTTGCTTTTGCGAGTTGCAGCCTTGGTCAGCGGAGGGAAAGACTCAGCATTGGCACTTCATCGGGCGCTTCGAGAAAGCCATGAAGTAGATTTTTTAGTGGCGATGATACCACAAAGAGAAGACAGTTGGATGTTTCATTACCCAAATATTCATTTAGTGGATATGTTCGCAGAAGCATCCGGCATCCCGCTGGTGAAGGGGCACACCGTTGGCATTAAGGAGGAGGAGGTGGAGGATTTGCAGCTTGTACTCGCCAAGTTAGACGTTGAAGGAGTGGTCTCCGGAGCCATAGCTTCTCAATATCAGAAACACCGTATTTCGAAAGTCTGTAGAAACCTTGGCCTCCAGTCCATCACCCCCCTCTGGAAAGAAGATCCGTTAAGACTGCTGCAGGAGCTGATTGATCAACAAATCAAGGCCATGATCACAGGTGTCTACGCCCACGGCTTTAATGAAAGCTGGTTGGGAAGATACATCACCCCGAATACAATAAGTGCCCTCTTACAACTCAACCACAAGTATCAAATATCCATCGTAGGCGAAGGCGGCGAATATGAAACACTAGTCCTAGACGCTCCTTTCTTCAAGAAAAAAATAGCCATCATTGAAACGAAAAAAATATGGGAAAATCAATCGGGATGGCTACAAATAGAGAAAGCCCAGCTCTATACAAGAAACAAGAACACAGTTGCTAACTAGCTTTATAGCTGAAGCTTCTAAATACCTACACAGGAGCACCACCAAGTCATGCGCATCGTCATACGCATCGGCGGTTCAGTAATAGCTTCCCCAGTAAACCCAAGACTCATAAATCAATATTCAAAGCTCCTCGAAAGGCTAAGAAACAGCGGCCACGAAGTTGTAACAGTCGTCGGTGGAGGAACGCTCGCGCGAGAATTCATAAGAATAAGCAGCCAATTGGATCTAGTCGAAGAAGCGCAAGATTGGCTTGCCATCCATGTGTCACGTCTATTCGCCCTCCTTCTCACGCTAAAACTAGGCTTGGACAATACTGTCCCCCACTCAATTGAGGAAGCGATCAAGAGGTTGGAGAAAGACCGAATCACAGTTATGGGGGGATTGAAGCCAGGAATGACCACAGACACAGTAGCTGCCTACCTAGCTCAAAAAACAGAAGCACAGCTTCTCTTGAAAGCCACCAACCAAGACGGCGTATACACCAAAGACCCTGTTAAGCATAAAGACGCCAAGAAACTAGATAATATAACATATCACAAATTAGCGAAGCTTTTCGAACAAAATCACCACAAAGCAGGAATACATCAAATCCTTGATCCAGTCGCCCTCGAAATCCTTCAGAAAACCCACATTAAAACTGTCATAGTGAACGGATATGACCCGCAAAATGTCCAAAAAGCCATCGAGAACCAAAAAATAGGCACTGTCATCTCACCAGAACAAAACCTAAATAAATCCACCGCCTAAACCTAAGAAGGTGAAGGGATGCCCCTCCAATATACATAGCCCACATCAAAATCCAGCGACAAAACTGTCTAAAGCTTCCGAGAAACTCCCAACCCGCGTGGAGTCTTTTTATTCACACACCACTACAGTACAATAGAAATCCAAAGACAGTAGGAGAAATCAACGATGGTTAGGCTTCGCAAAAACGAACAGCAAACACTTCTAACCATAGCTCATCTAGGCGGCAAAGCGAAGGTAAGTCAGATCGTAACAACCAGCAACCTTTCTCACGCTGCGGTCATGCGAGCTGCTTTGACGCTGTCAAAAGAAAAGCTTCTTCAAATCCACGAACAGAAACAGACAATCGCATGGCTAACCAAAGAAGGGGAAATATACGAAAAGAATGGACTGCCCGAACGCTGCCTAATAGAATCGTTGAACAGTCTAGGCGGCAAAGCAAAGATCGATAAAACCGTTAAAAACGCAAGACTGGAAGGTCAACGCGTGCCTATTGCCCTAGGCTGGCTACGAATAAAAGGTTGGGCAACCATTGAAAGAAAGGAAAACACACTGACAGCTCTGAAGAAACCGCAAATAGGAATCGACGAAGAAGTCATGGCCTTAATTGCGCGCGCTGACAAGGGCAGAATTGTTGTTGAAGAATTGGAAAAAAAGGAGCGAGGAGCAATAGCGACGCTGCGAAAACGCAAGCTCTTAGCAGTGGAGGAGAAGATTCTCCGAACACTTGAAATTAGTTTGCACGGTCAGAAGCTCCTTAAGAAAGGAGTAGCCCCCGACGAAGAGGTCAGCCAATTGACCCCCGAGCTCATTGTATCAAAAAAGTGGCGAACAAAGAAACTGAGAAAATTCAACGTAACAGCACCGGGTGCACCTATTTATCCAGGAAAAATTCATCCTCTACAGCAAATCATAGAACGCGCCAGAAAGATTTTTCTGGAGATGGGGTTCACCGAAATTCGCGGTCCATTGGTAGAAACGGCCTTCTGGAATTTCGACGCCTTGTTTCAACCTCAAGACCATCCGGCGAGAGAGATGCATGACACGTTTTACCTTTCTGTTCCCAAAGCTGGACAGCTACCGAACAAAAAAGTTGTTGACGCCGTAACTAAAACACACGAGAATGGTTGGACAACCGGCTCAAAAGGGTGGGGCTACCCATGGAGCGCTGCGGAAGGTCGAAGATTAGTATTGCGCACGCACACTACTGCAGAAACCATCAAGTACCTCTCAGCGCAGCAGAAACCGCCAATCAAGGTCTTTTCAGTCGATCGAGTCTATCGAAATGAGCAGCTCACATACAAGAATACGGCAGAATTCCACCAAATAGAAGGGATTGTCATGGACAAAGGCGCAACGCTGCGTGATTTAATGGGTACTTTGAAGACTTTCTACGAACGCTTTGGACTCGAAACTGTGCAGTTCTGGCCATCTTATTTCCCATACACTGAACCTTCTGCTCAAGCAATGGTCTACGTCCCAAAACTGCACCACTGGATTGAACTATGCGGCATGGGCATGTTTAGACCTGAGGTGTTAGCGCCAATGGATATAAAACATCCTGTCCTGGCATGGGGGGGAGGATTGGACCGCCTAGCTATGGTGGAGCTTGGGCTGGATGACATCCGGCTGCTGCATGGCAACCGTTTGGGTTGGATTAGGAGGACTCCAGCATGCCAGTGATCACCCTTCAAAGGGACAAGTTCTCTGATTTTATCAGACGGGACATTACTCTTAAGGAGATGACGGATTGGCTGCCTTGGCTAGGCTTCGACATCGAAGAGGTGGGAGAAGACAACGTAAAAGTGGAGTTCAACCCCAACCGAATCGACTTTTCTAGCTATGCAGGCGTGGCAAGAGCTTTCAAAGGGCTACGAGGATGGGAGACGGGATTGCCCAATTATGATGTGCGCAGCGGTGGCACCGTGCTCTCCATAGATGAAGCCGTCTCGAAAGTGAGACCTTTCATGCTTGCTGCCGTCGTCAGCAACGTGAAGCTTGACGAAGGAGAAGTTGTGGATTTGATGGAAATGCAGGAAGACCTGCATTGGGGGATAGGCAGAGACCGGAAAAAAGCCTCCATCGGAGTGCATAACCTAGATGTGGTCAAGTCGCCGTTCACCTTCACAGCCGTTGAGCCGGACAGTGTTAGATTTGTTCCATTAGATAGGACTGAAGAAATGAGCCTGAAGGAAATTCTGCAAAAGCACGAAAAGGGTACAGCGTACAGGCATCTGATAGACTGGTCCCCGAAATATCCGCTTCTGATTGACGCGAGCGGAGAAGTTCTTTCCGTACCGCCAATCATAAACGGCGAGTTAACCCGGGTCACCGAGAAAACCCGTAATTTGCTACTCGACGTAACAGGCACAAGCCTTGCGGCTGTTGAAAAGTGTTTGAACGTGCTTTCCACCGCGCTTGCTGACATGGGGGGAACTCTCGAACAGGTCACAGTAAACTATCCGGACCGCACAGTATTGTCACCGAATCTCGACCCGCAGACAATGAAGCTTCGAACCGCCTACGCTGCTGAGCTCTTGGGTCTCGGCTTCTCCGATTCAGAAATTGTCGAATGCTTAGAAAAGTGTAGGCTCGGAGCCAGAAAAGCAGGAACAGGCGTTCTTGAGGTTAAGATTCCTGCCTATCGTATTGACATCCTCCACGAGGTCGATTTGGTAGAAGAGATCGCGATCGGCCATGGCTATTACAACCTGAAACCCACGTTTCCAGCGTCGGTCACCATCGGCAGACAACATCCCACATGCAAAGCCGCCAACACCGCGAGGCAGATCATGATAGGATTGAGCTTCACAGAAGCTTTGAATTTCACCCTCACAAACGAAAATCTTCACTACCAAAAAATGCGCAGAAAACCTGTCCAGTCTGTGACGCTGGCTAACCCTGTCTCAGCTGAATATACAATAACACGTCAAGACCTGCTGCCTGGCTTAATCCAAAACCTAGCAGACAATAAACATGAAAGCTTTCCTCAAAAGCTCTTTGAAGTTTCAGATGTCATTGTGCTGAACAACTCGACGGAGACGGGATGTGAGAGACGAATGCACGTGGCCGCAGTATCTTCCTATTCAACTGCAAACTACACTGAAATGAAATCTACAGTCGAAGCGTTTTTGGCAAACATGGGCTTAACGCAATGGAAAATGATCAGAGCGAAGCATCCCACATTCATTGAAGGGAGAGCAGCATCAATCAAGGTGAACAATCAACCTACAGGCATAGTGGGCGAAATACATCCAGAAGTTCTAAACCTTTTTGAGTTGGAAAACCCTACAGCAGCCTTCGAAGTGGACTTAGAAGCGATTCTAGATTAGAAAACCTTTTCCCTATGTTTCCTCGTTTATTTAATTAGCGATGATATGAGCAATAGAGTCCCGCTGGAACTCTCAATCGAGGGCTCGTGTCGACGGACTTGACGGAAGCTCGCGAAAGCTTGCTTGTGATGGAGAGCTTACCCAAACACGAGACATGGCGGGAGCGGGTGATAAGACCCCACGCAGGAGAGAGCTTAGCCCAGAAGAGCGCAATGCTCCATCTATGAAGCTGAGTGTTAGGAAAACGTGGGACACATATCACCCGCAACAAAAATATTAAGTCTTCAATAATGCATGTAAGAAGAATAGCCAGGAAACTACATCGTTGGACTTCGAAAGGAAACTCGAACTTGTGTCACGCAATGCGCTCGAGATTATAACCCAAGACGAAATGCACTCATTGCTTCAGTTGAACGCTAAGCCTCGTGCATATTGGGGATTCGAATCAAGCGGATTCATGCACATCGGTTTAGGCCTGGTTTGTGGTGCCAAAATCAAGGACATGGTCGAGGCAGGCTTTCACTTCATCATCTTCCTTGCAGACTGGCACTCGTGGATAAATAACAAACTCGGCGGCAAAATGGAAAACATACGCCTGTGTGGCGAATACTTCAAAGAATGCTTCACGGCTTTGGGCATACGAAACGTTGAGTACCTGTGGGCAGCAGACCTCTGCAAAAATATAGATTACTGGGAAAAAGTGGTGAAAATAGGGAAGAGCGCTTCAGTTCAACGAATGTGGAGAGCCCTGCCTATTATGGGTAGAGAAATGAACCTCTCCGACATCGAAACTGCCTGGCTATTTTACCCCTGCATGCAAGCTGCAGACATATTCCACATGACACTTGATGTCGCGTGCGCTGGCATGGATCAGCGCAAAGCTCACATGCTCGCCCGCGACGTAGCCGAGAAACTGCGTTGGCAGAAACCGGTATGCCTTCACGTTCCTTTGATCATGGGGTTGCAGGGTCCTGCGAAGAGTGACAAACAACTTGATGAGGACAACAACTTGAATTTACAGATCGTGTCGAAGATGGCGAAGAGCAAGCCAAGCACATGCATTTTTGTGCATGACAAAACAGAAGAAATCAAGGCAAAGCTGAGAAACGCCTATTGCCCACCAAAACGAACAACGGGCAATCCAGTGTTAGAAGCAGCACGCCTGGCAGTTTTCACCAACAGGAAGGACATGCAAATTGTGCGCCCCCGAAAATACGGAGGCACCCAAACTTTCACGGATTTTGCTGAGCTCGAAATGGCCTACAGGGAAGGAAAGATACATCCCCTAGACCTGAAAAACTCCGTCGCAGAGGCCTTAATATCAATATTAGAACCCGTTCGAAAACACTTCAAAAATCATCCAGAAAAGCTGGAGAAGATGAAGAAAGTCGAAATAACAAGGTAAAAAGCTTTGTCGACCTTATTAGAAGAGAAAATTGAGAAAATTGAAGAGCTTCTGGAACGACTTGCCATCCAATCAGCCAAAGACATACCGATCGTTGTCGAAGGCCAAAAAGACGTCGCTGTCCTCCGGAAACTCGCATTGGACGGCCACATAATTGCAGCAAAAACAAGGAAGTCCTTCCTGGCTTTGGTTACAGAAATCGAGAAATCAAACGCGGAAGAAGTCATAGTGTTAATGGATTTTGATCGCCGCGGCAAAGAATGGACAAAACGGTTATCACAGTACCTGGAGCAGACCAACGTGAAATGCAATACTTTCTTCTGGCAAGAACTTCGAAAACTCATAGGACGTGAAGTCAAAGACATCGAGGGAATGCTTCCCTACCTACACACCTTAAAAAAGAAGAGCATAAATTCGCAAACTATAATAGAGAGTAAACATTAAGCGAGTATTCAGTTTACGTTTCCATTCAGTGATGGACTATTCATCACTCATATCACCTGGAGGTGACATTAATGGGATCATCCCAAACAGTTACAGTAAAGTATGTAATCCGCGCAAAATTTGAAATCGAAGGCGTCGTAGAAAAGCCAGACGTTATTGGGGCAGTTTTTGGACAAACAGAGGGTCTATTTGGCCCCGAACTGGACTTACGGGAACTGCAAAAATCTGGGAGAATTGGAAGAATAGAAATTTCTCTGCAATCGAAACAAGACATGACAAACGGCAGCATAACTATCCCCACAAGTCTTGACCGCGTCTCCACCGCAATACTCGCAGCCAGCTTAGAAAGTATAAACCGAGTAGGTCCATGCAACTCCAAAGTCACGTTAGAAAAGGTGGAAGACATACGCGACGCAAGACGCAAACTGATCATCACCCGGGCAAAAGAGATTCTGCACCAATGGAACATTGAATCTATGCCAAGCACCGAAGAGATTTTCCGTGAAGTCTCCGAGACCCTGCGAATAGCAAAAGTTGAAGCCTTTGGCAAGGAAAACCTCACCGCGGGTCCAGAAGTTGCGGCTTCAAAGGAAATTATTGTTGTTGAAGGTCGAGCGGATGTTCTCAACCTGTTGAGATGCGGCATTCTAAACGTCATTGCTCTTGAGGGAGCAAAAATACCGGAAGCAATAATCGGACTATGCAAAGAGAAAGAAGCTACTGCTTTCCTAGATGGCGACCGAGGAGGAGACTTAATCCTAAAGGAGTTGCTTCAAGTCACGGCTGCGAAGTTCATTGCAAGAGCACCTAAGGGCAAGGAGGTTGAAGAGCTCAACTGCAAAGAAATCATGTCAGCACTTGACCGAAAAGTTCCAATGGTGCCGATGCAGAAGAAGAAAGGTAGACGAAAAGTGATGGTTCCAAAGCAAATCGTCGGGATCGCCAAAGAGTTGGAAGGCACGTTAGAGGCTGTGTTGCTCAGCGAGAAGATGGAACAGATAGGGCGTCTGCCTGTCAGCGAGCTTGCTGAAAGCCTTAAGCAAACAAAAGACGTTGACACTATTGTTTTCGATGGCGTCATAACCCAACGTCTGGTAGACCTCGCCAACCAGAAGAAAGTTAAACACCTAGTGGCAGCCCGAGTCTCCGACGTTGTGAAACAACCCCTCAACGTGAATTTAATAACATTCGCTGACATCCAAGGCTAGCATGTTTTCACACCCGATCTCTCTTACACGAGAACGCGCACGGTTAGAACCTGATTATCCTTTTTAAAGGCAACAGACATTCTATTAGAGCCACGAAAACCGGTGGGAGTGGTTTTGAGGATTCTAAAGAGGAATCTCAAAAAAGGCTTAATAAAAGTCGTGCCAAGAACGTTAGATGATCTGTGGCATTTGTACAACATCATCTATAAAGGCGACCTAGTTTCTGGACGAACCACGCGGGAACTGAAAATGGATGTTGAATATTCAAGACCCAAAAAAGGCAAACGTGTCTCCGTTCTTCTCAGCATAAAAGCTGACAACGTCGTTTGGGATCGAAGTTTAAACCGACTACGCGTTCATGGACGAATACATGAGGCCCCTGAAGCCATTGCAGGTCGAGGAAGTTACCACACTCTGAATATAGGGGTGAACAAACCCGTAACTATACAGAAGGAGGAATGGCTGAAACATCAGATCGACCGTCTCGACAGGGCGAGCCGCTATGAAGTCCCTCCAGTGATCGTTGTTTCAATAGATAGTGAAGAGTATTGCATCGCTTTGATAAGACAATATGGGGTGAACGTGCAGGTAGAGAGCAAAGCAAGGCTTCCTGGCAAACTAGAAGCTGCAAAGAGAGCCGGTGCGTTGCAGGGCTATTTTAAAGATGCAACCAAGATGTTGAGGACAATTGGGCAAGAAAATCGCTGCGCAATTATAGTAATTGGGGTAGGCTTCATCAAGAACCAGTTCGCCAAGTATCTGGAAAATGAAGCACCATTGATTGCTCAACGAGTAGAGGGTGTAAAAGGCGTAAACAGCAGCGGCGTGGCTGGCATCAAAGAGGCCTTACGATCAGGCATTTTTGATACCGTGTTGAAGCATTTACGTGTCGCCGAAGAAGCCAAAAGCGTTGAGGAAGTGCTTGCTAGACTGGGACAAGAAAGAAAAGATGTAACCTATGGCATAGCGCAGGTGGAGAAATCAGATTCGTACGGAGCGATTGAAATCCTCTTAGTAGCAGACTCTGCCCTAAGGGACGCTTCAGAGGAGAGCCGCTTGAATTTAGAGAACCTCATGAGACAGGTCGAGAAGAAGGATGGAACAGTCATCGTCATAAGCGTTGAACATGAAGCAGGACAAAAGCTGCTAGCGTTAGGGGGAGTTGCAGCTTTGCTTCGCTTCCCCATCAACGCTACATGACGAGAGACAGCATACAAGTGGATCCGCATCAATAAACATAGAAGACCGTGAGTTGCTTGGACAAAATGGCTCGCAGTCCCGTCTTGCGCGGACACCAAGCAGCTATTTCTCGTAAAGCTTCAAACGCCGCCTAACTTCAGGTTTGGCTTCAGCGAGTTTTCGCAACACCATCTCAAAAGTTTCGTCCGAAGTCAATTCCCGCGTAATAAAAACACCTGTTCTGCCAACCTTATCCCTTCGCAGAAGCGCATGCACACGATCGAACACCGTCTCTATCGAGATATGTAACAGCTTCGCTGTTTCCCCCTCTCGGCCAACGATGCTGCTTTCAATGTGCCCGCTTTTCGTGGGCTCTATGAGCATAAGCCTCTTGTCAACTCCCTTCACTCTTCTGCCACCTCGCAACATGGAGAGGGCACTCGCGCCGCCAAACGGGTAGAAGTCCCGTTCAATACGACGCATCTTCACGAGAGGAAACGAGATGACTTGCTGCTTGTCGATTTCAATGTAACCTTTCACTGCGTAGTAAGGTGTAGCTTGCACAATTAATCTTCTGTTTGTTGAAACATCTGCCCTTTCGAGAGCCGTTTCGATAATAAAGGAGGAGGGCGGATTGGGGATAAAGACATCCACGTCGCTTCCAGGATTAACATCTCCTCGTGCTATGCTGCCATGAATAATTGCGGTTATGGTTGCCCTCCTGAGAATCTCCATCAACTTGACTGCCTTTGAACGCAGCCTTTTCAACAGTAGCCAATGTTGCGCGTCATACCGAATTTCCAGACGCTCAGCATGTCTCACCGGTTTCATAGTCATGTTAATGCCGACCTTCTACAAGAAAACCTTACTAGAGGGTAAAATTTCTAATAGACTAAAGCAAGATCAGTGGTATAAAACAGTGCCTTCAATGTGTTCAATGTGCAAGCGTAAGGATCCTGTTTACGTGAGACCATACTCAGGAGAAAAACTGTGCGCAGGGTGCTTTTGTCGTTCATTAGAGAACAAACTCAAGGCAACCATAGCCAAATATGACATGCTCCATTTCGACGACAGAATAGCTATAGGAGCTTCAGGTGGCAAAGACAGCATGGCGTTACTTCACATTTTAGCCAAACTTGAAAAATCCTTCCCTAAAGCCGAGTTAATCGCCATCACTGTCGACGAAGGCATAAGGAGTTATAGAGATGAAGCGCTAAAGATTGCCAAGACAACCTGCCAAAAATTGAATGTTGAGCAGGTTACTGTTACGTTTAAAAAATTGTTTGGAATCAAACTAGACGAGTTGGTAAATAGATTACACGGAAAGGAAACAGGCAGTCAAGGGCTAACTCCCTGTGCCTACTGCGGGGTCTTACGACGGCACGCCCTCAATTCCACTGCTAGGAACATGGGAGCGACAAGGCTCGCCACTGCCCACAACCTGGATGACGAAACACAAACCACACTACTGAACATTTTGCATGGTGACCCTTTAAGAATAAGCAGAGGCTCACCTGTATTACATTCTACACACCCCCAGCTTGTGTGCCGCATTAAGCCTTTCTGCGAAATCCTCGAAAAAGAAGTCACATTCTATGCTTATTTAAAAAGGATCGATTTTCAAACAATACCATGCCCCTATTCATCAGAAGCGCTGAGAAACGACATTCGAACCATGCTAAATAGGATGGAAGAAAAACATCCAGGTTTGAAATATACAGTGTTTCACTCTGCCAAAAAGCTTAGGGCATCTATAAGAAACGTGGCAGAAGCAGAAGAACTGTGCAGTTGTAAAGAGTGTGGTGAGCCAACCTTCAATAAGAAATGTCAATCATGTAAACTGCTGCAAACTTTAAACATCTGAGAATTTTGGCAAGGGCCGCATGGACCACTTTAAAGCCGTTGTCCCTTAGAGAAGAAAGAGGATAACCTTAGCTATGCACACATAGGGGCTCTTCTCCGAAACATGTCAACTCAGTAAAGTTAATACGACACAACCTTCACAAACTTGTAACCTACAAGCAAAGGAACACACCGAAATGCCCCGATTCAAACAAACCGCAGAGATCCTCAAACTTATGGATAAGAAGCAAAACATACGAGACATCGGGATAATTGCCCACATCGATCATGGTAAAACCACTATGACAGACAGCCTCCTCACCGAAGCAGGTCTCCTAAGCCCAAAAATCGCAGGAAAAGCCCGAGCCCTAGATTACCTCGAAGAGGAACAAAAACGAGGAATCACCATAAAAACAGCTAACATCAGCCTTCTTCACGAAGAAAAAGGCTTGCAATACCTCATCAACCTCATCGACACGCCTGGTCACGTAGACTTCACAGGAAAAGTCACCAGAGCCCTAAGAGCAATAGATGGAGCAGTAGTCGTCGTGGACGCAGTTGAGGAAGTCATGGTGCAAACCGAAACAGTCACTAGACAAGCCTTGAACGAACGCGTAAAACCCGTCCTCTTTGTCAACAAAGTCGACCGTCTCATCAAAGAACTCAAACTTGGTCCGAAGGAAATCCAAGCAAAACTAACTCGCATAATACGCGACTTCAACAACCTAATAGCCCTGTATGGCGAAGCAGAGCAAAAAGAAAACTGGAAAGTAGACGCATCAAAAGGCACTGTAGCCTTCGGCTCAGCCCTCCATCGTTGGGGATTCACAGTCGACATTGCCCAAGAAAAAGGCATAAAATTTGACGAAATAATCGAAGCCTACAAAAATGAAAAAGTCGAAGAACTGGTGGAGAAGCTTCCCCTCCACAACGCCATCTTGACAATGGTTGTGCGACATCTCCCCAATCCTATAGACGCCCAGAAATATAGAACCTCAAAAATCTGGAAAGGGGACATGGACTCAGAACTTGGGCAGGCTATGCTCAAAGCTGACCCTAATGGACCTACGATAATGTGTATCACACTGGCACAAATGGATCCTCACGCTGGACTTGTAGCTACTGGCCGCCTTTTTTCTGGAGTCGTAAAAGAAGGAGAGCAGGTATACCTGGTGGGAGCCAAAAGAAGTTATCGAGTACAACAAGTATCAATGTATATGGGAGCCTTCAGAGAAGTTGTAAGCAAGATAGACGCTGGCAACATCGCTGCGCTTCTCGGCCTTGACCAAGCCAGAGCAGGAGAAACGCTTGTTAGCGCAGACAGCAAAGATGGGATGGTTCCTTTCGAACGCATAAAATACGTTTCTGAACCGGTCATCACTATAGCCATTGAACCTAAATACCCTAAAGAACTGCCACGCCTAATCGATGTCATGAATCGCTTGGCCATTGAAGATCCCAACCTTGTGACAAGTATAAACAAAGAAACAGGTGAATATCTACTAAGCGGCATGGGTGAATTACACTTAGAGATAGCAGTAAAATTTCTTAGAGAATATTCAGGTGGTCTCGAAATCATCACATCCAAACCCTTAGTAGTCTATCGAGAATCAACGTTGACACCAGGCATAGTAGCCATGGCAAAGAGCCCTAACAAACACAACAAGTTTTGGATACAAGTGGAGCCACTCGACGAAAACACTATTCAAATGATCGAAAAAGGCGACTTAGCGGAAGAGTTTGGTAGAAAGAAGATGGGCACAGTTTTAAAGGAATCGGGTTGGCCTACGGACGAGGCTAAAAATGTATGGGCGCTTGAAGAGCATAGAAACATTTTGCTTGACTTGACAAAAGGAGTCCAATACCTGCGTGAAATCCGGGATATGCTCATCTCAGGTTTTAGATGGGCTTGTCAGAACGGACCGTTGTGCGAAGAGCCCATTCGAGGGTTGAAAGTAAAGCTCATGGACACGTCTTTACATGAAGACCCAGTGCATCGAGGTCCTGCACAAGTTATGCCTGCTGCTCGTAGGGGAATTCTGGGATCCTTTCTGTCTTCTCAGCCTGTGATTCTTGAACCTGTTTACAAAATCGGCGTATCTGTATCAGCTCAATGGGTTGGAGAAGTTTCAGGCATAATCACCCGCAAGAGAGGACGCATCATTGCGTCTGAGCAAAAAGGACCATTAACAGTGATAACAGGATTCATCCCCGTTGCAGAAACATTCGGACTATCCGCTGAAATGCGGTCAGCTACTTCCGGACATGCATTCTGGCAGACAGCTTTTGACCATTGGGAAAAAGCACCAGAAAGCGTTGCTGCCGAGGTCATTGG
>CP070835.1:871660-880845 GCA_020341775.1 Candidatus Bathyarchaeota archaeon | reverse complement strand
GCGCAAGCGAAGACAATGCTGTTTGTGGCCATTTTGCCCACCCACTCTTTTTTGATAGTGCCTGGACCTGGTTTGCTGGCAGCTACTACCGCGTCTGCGTCCTCAAAAGCCGCGGCTGCATCACCGATTCTGCTTTCTGAATTTGTTTTTTGAGCGAGTTCGTATTTCCAGGGGTTTGTTTCCTTTATGTTTTGAAGGTCGGGTCTACTTCTGTGTAGAATGCCTTTGCTATCAACTAAAATTAGATTACCAGGTTTGAATCCGGCTCGGAAGAGTACATAAGCTGTACGGGTATTGGCTGAACCGACGCCGATGAGGGTGATGAGAGCTTCAGAAGGTTTTTTTCCCGCGATCTTCAGCGCGTTGAGTAGACCTGCTAGGATGACCGTCGCGGTGCCTTGTTGGTCGTCGTGCCAAACAGGTATGTTGAGTTTTTGGCGAGTTTTGTCCAAAACGTAGAAGCATTTTGGTTTGCTTAGATCTTCGAGATTTATGCCGCCGAAGGTGGGCTCGATGAGCTGGCAGGCTCGGACGATTTCGTCAGGGTCTTTTGTGTTGAGGCAGATGGGGAAGGCATCGACGCCGCCGAGGTATTTAAAAAGTAGTGCTTTCCCTTCCATGACGGGCATGGCTGCTTGGGGTCCAATGTCGCCCAGTCCAAGGACACGGGTGCCATCCGTGACTACTGCTACATAGTTAGCCCGGTTGGTTTGAGTCCAAACTTCCTCTGGGTGTTCTTTGATTCTTCGACAACTGGCTGCTACGCCAGGGGTGTACCAGATGGCGAAGTCATCGGAACTGCGGATTGCACATTTGGGTGTGACTTGAACTTTGCCTTGATAGAATTGGTGATATGCGACGGCTAGTTTTGCAGGCTGTTTTGATTTCTCGAGTAGCTGTTCAACAGTAACTTTTTTTTCAGTCAAGTTAACACCTTAGTTGATGAGATAGTGGCTACATCCCTAAAAGCATTTAAACATTATGGAGAAGAAACCGAGTGAACTTGTACGCGTGGCTGTTATCTATTCTCAGTGTTGGTTCGGCTGCAGCGCAGGTAGAGCGTCTACGTCTTCTTTCCGGTTAAGTAGAAGCCGCGTTGCTCCAATTGCTCTAGCAAGCTTTTGGGATCAGGGTACCACTGGCCCCACTTTCTGCAAATGTGTTCCGTCCAGCTATAGTTGTCGTAGGTGAAGGTTTCTTCACGATCGCGTTTTAACGGTATTTTAGCCTTCAGCTTGCGGTAGTAGTCTTGGTCGAGATAGCCTTCATCCATTTTTGCCATGGCCTTCAAGATTGTCTCTTCATCTAGAGTGGGGTACTCTTCCTGAAAAAACGCAAAATCCAGGGGATATCGAGGCCGTGGCACTGGATCCTCCGCCGGATATCCCATCGCCAATTGTACTAGCGGAAACACTCTTTTCGGCATATTGAGTTCTTCCGCAATTTTGTCAGCTCTAAATGGTGCGCCTCCAAGGAAACAGCTGCCAAGGCCCAGGCTTCTGGCTGCGATGACCATGTTTTCCGCCATCAAAGATGCATCTTGAACTCCGAAAAGCAACAGTGTAAGATCGTTGGTGACTAGTTTCCAGTTTCTTTTTTCCATGATGAGCTCGAATTTGTGGGAGTCAACACAGATAGTGAACAGAAGTGGCGCTTTGAAAGGATTTTTTTCTCTATTCCGTGACAGCAGGACGCTGTAGTATTGAGAAGCAAAGGGGGCCTGTTGGCCCGCGCGGACAATGGTTTCGACGATCCTGTCTGATGGTTTTCGACTTGAATATTTGCGGATTGACTTGTGATCAAGTATGGTTTGAATTACAGGGTTCTGCATTCTATCTTCCCGTCGATTAATTCTGTCAGTGCTCAAGATAACGTTGTTGTGTTTATAAGGCTGCAGGTAAAACATGCCACGATGCCAGCTACATTGGATGCTCCGGACTCCTGTATGGCGTGGCTTTAGAAAAATTTATATTGCAAGCTGTTTCTGTTGTTTCGCAATAAAAAATCGACAAAAGGTGTATAGGAATTGTCGCAACCAGAACTAACCGGAACTCCCGTTTTGATCCTCCGTGAAGGCGCTTCAAGATCAAGAGGCCGAGACGCACAACACGCCAACATCATGGCTGCAAAGATAGTTGCAGAAGCTGTGAAATCTTCGCTAGGCCCCAAAGGCATGGATAAAATGCTTGTTGACAGTTTTGGCGATGTTACCATCACGAGTGATGGGCGCACCGTGCTAGATGAAATGGACATCCAGCACCCTGCAGCTAAGATGATGGTGGAGGTTGCCAAAACCCAAGACAATGAAGTTGGAGATGGAACCACAACTGCAGTCGTCGTTTCAGGTGAGTTACTGTCGAAAGCCGAAGACTTGATTAATAAGAATGTTCATCCAACCGTCATTATAGATGGATATAAGAAAGCAGCAGAGAAAGCTCTAGAAGTGTTGGAGAAGATTGCCATCAAAGTGGCTCCCACCGACAAAAAGTTTCTCCGAAAAATCGCCATGACCTCGATGGCAAGCAAGCTCGTTTCAGAGAACCGTGACTATTTAGCTGACGTAGCAGTCGACGCCATTCTCGCCGTTGCAGAAAAGGCTGGAAACAAGTATAAGGCTGATTTGGACGACGTGAAAATCCAGAAGAAAGCAGGAGAATCGATTAGAGACACCAAACTCATCAATGGCATTGTAGTCGATAAGGAGATTGTCCACCCGGGAATGCCAAAAAGGATTGAGAACGCCAAAATAGCTTTGCTGGACACTGCGCTTGAGATTGAGAAGACTGAATTTGACGCAAAGATTAACATTGAAAGTCCAGACCAAATGGAGGCGTTTCTAAAACAAGAAGAAAACATGCTGAAAGAAATGGTTAATAAGATCGTAAAAGTAGGAGCAAACGTGGTCGTGTGCCAGAAAGGCATTGATGATCTAGCCCAACATTTCATGGCTAGAAAGAACATTCTTGCTGTACGACGAGTCAAGAAGTCCGATATGGAAGGCTTGACGAAAGCTACTGGTGGTAAGATTGTTAATAATCTAAGTGGTATAACCAAAAAGGATCTAGGCTACGCCGCAATTGTTGAAGAACGAAAGATCGGTGATGACAAGATGACCTTCATCGAAGGATGCAAACATCCCCACTCAGTTACAATTCTAATCCGTGGAGGAACAGAACGCATCGTAGACGAAGCGGAACGTTCTATACATGATGCCCTATGCGTCATTCGAGATGTAACAGAAGAGCCAGAAATTGTGGCAGGGGGAGGAGCACCGGAACTTGAAGTGGGGCGAAGGTTGAAGAATTACGCTGAAAGCTTGCCTGGACGCGAACAACTCGCTGTCATGTGCTTTGCAGAGGCCTTAGAAGCAGTTCCGATAACCTTAGCTGAGAACGCTGGGCTCGATCCTATCGACATAATATCTGAATTGAGGGCTCGACACGAGAAAGCGGGTTTGTGGATAGGAGTAGACGTCTTCAACAGTAAAGTAGGAGACATGAGAAAGGCAGACGTTTATGAACCCCTCGCAGTTAAGAAGCAGATCTTGAAATCAGCTACTGAAGCTGCAACGATGATATTAAAAATTGATGACGTAATCGCATCTGGCAAGGCGAAAATGCCTCCTGGACCACCTGGAGGCCCCGGCATGGGCGGCATGGGCGGCATGGGCGGCATGGGCGGCATGGGCGGCATGCCTCCGGGCGGTGGGGAGTTCTAGGAACGTCTTCCCGCAACAAGATTGAGGTTGGTCCTCCAAAGTTAACTCGGTTCGAGAAAGCCCGCATTGTCGGCGCGAGGGCGCTTCAAGTGGCTATGGGTGCACCGATTCTTGTCGAGCCCAAGGCTCTTTCCAGTCCAATTGACATAGCTTTAAATGAGCTTGAAGGCGGAATGTTGCCAATGACTATTCGAAGAACACTGCCGGATGGGACTTTTCAAGACGTGCCTCTTAAATGGCTTAGACAGGACGAATAAACCACTTCCCTATTTTTTTAGGAGTTCTTTTGCTTCCTTCAGCGATTGGCTAATTCTTTTCCAGTGTGACCCCTGCCAGTAGATCTGCTCGCAATTTGTGCATTCCCAAAACTCGTTGTAGAAGGTCTTCGTGGATGATGGAATTCTATCTGAGATCGCGTCTTTCTCTGCGGGGCGGATTTCTGCGTTGCATTTTGAGCACCGAGAGGTATTGGGGTCTAGTTCAAGGACCAAACAATAGCGTTTGGCCAGTGCAGCGAGGCGGCCTGCTTCCGTTTTTTCTTCGACAAGAAAAGCTTGCACGTGCTGATTGATCGCTTGTCTATAGAGTTCAAGGTCTCTTGTCAAAAGGACGCGGTCTTCAGTTTTTGCGATCTCTATGAGTATTTTGTCGTCTAGGCGGTCGGCATATTTTACGTTGTAGCCTAACATGCGGAGCCATCTGGCAAGTTTTCCCAACATGCTGTCTGCGATGAACTTCATGACTTTTACTCACTTGCGTAGTACTTGATTGTGAAGATTTTGTTACATAAATGCTGCTCTTTTGGATGCATCTAAAAGGCTCTGGGACTTGCACTTCAACGTCTCTCAGCGAAATTGTTGAAATAGGCCTGCACATCTTTTGTGCGCCATACGATGATCCACAGTTCTTTCGGAAGTGATTGGCCGCTGAATTGGAGTTTCAACTCATCCACGACTTTGTCGTTTATGGCCTTAGGAATTGTCCACTGGCTTGAATAGACTCTTCTGCTTAGATGCATGAGACGTTCATCTGCTTGGACGTCGTAGGTGGCTATGAAAACAGTTTTTAAAGGTTTGACCAAATCTTTCAGCTGTCCTTCCCCTTTGCCTAATCTTCGACTTTCATATCCGAGAGATTTGACGAGTCGATTGTAGCCTTCTCTCAGTGGATTGTACCGTTCATAGCTCATTGAAACCAATATTTCGCGAGTGACGCGACATATTTCACGCAAGGCTTCTTGCCAGTCAGCTAGTAAATGAAGAAGGTGTACGCAGACCGTAGCGTCAAAAGAGCTGTCTTTGAAGGGAAGAAGGCAAGCATCGCTGTGAACCAAATTATCTACGTCTTTTTCTGCTGCTTTCTCCATCATTGCTCGAGAAATGTCAATGCCCACAACTTGAAAGCCGCTTTTTTGTAGCGGCGCTGCAAATCTCCCTGTTCCCACGCCTGCATCTAAAATGGATTTACAGCCTTTTAATTCGCGGATCAGCGTCTTGACAGACTGTCTCATTACGAGTTCTGGCAGTCCTCTCGTTTTGTCATAGAATGGCGCTGCACGGTCAAAGGGAACTCTTGTTTTTCTCATCTTAGACAACGTTGGAGCACTGATTAATTTGGAGCTCTTTAAAGTGTTTTGTGAGGATCATCACGTATATATTTGGTGGCGCAATTCCCTCAAGTGTTGCACGACAAGCGTTAATCACGAGATTAACCTCCGATAAGAGATTTAAGGTAGTGTTGATTGAAGGAAAACACGATGTGCCCGGTGGAGATTCGAAATTTAACAGTTGCTGACTACGATGCTGTAATTAGACTTTGGGAGCGAGCTGGTTTGCCTTTTAAACCGAAGGGGCGGGATAGTGAGCATCAAATCAAGCAGCAGATGACAGCATTCCCCGACTTCTTTATAGGCTCTTTTCACAACGGAGATCTTGTGGGTGTGGTGGTAGGCAGCTACGATGGCCGAATGAAGGGATGGATAAACCGCCTTGCAGTAGATCCCAGATACCGACGAAAAGGAGTCGGTCGTGCACTTATCACCGCAGTTGAGGAAGCCTTGGAGAAACACGGTGCCACAATCTTTTGCGCTCTGATTGAAACTCTGAATGAGGAGTCGCTGAGCCTCTTTCGAAAATCGCGGTATGTGGTTCATCAGGACGTCTTGTACGTTACCAAGAGAAAACGCGAAGACGTTTAAAGCCGTTGTAACAGAAGAAAATGACTCCGCCAAGATGCAATAATATGATTGTATTACGATAGTGTAGTTGAAATAGTTTGATCTGTAATATTACTCTCAAGTTCATAATCTTTTTTAAAAGTATGTTCACAGTGAAAGCTTGGGATAGAGCGTTGCGTGCTGAACAAGGCTTGGCCCTAGTTGCATTGATATTGGGAATAGTCGGTGGAGTTTTTCTAATCGGTGGAGGGGTTAGAATCGTTTCGGAGCTCTTTAAAGGCAGTGCAGGATTCAGTCCGGAGATGCTTTTGGTGACCAGCGTAGGAATCCTCGCGATCGTGGCCAGCGTAGTGATCTGGACTGGACGTTATGTAGTTGGAGGTTCTATTAACATAATTTTAGGAGTCTTCATGGTCATATACGGAGAGGCTCAGCAGGGGCTGATTATTCTGATAAGTGGGATCGTAGGCGTTGTTGCCCCGAAAATCAGAGACTAGATAGTCCGATCAGGCTAAACATTAATTTGACTACGCAGAATGCGCCCGGTTCCAGCCTTGGCTACGATTTTTCCTTCATCCATGACTAGGCGACCCTCCACAAAGGTTTTCACTGGTTTGCCCGTTACATGCCAGCCATCGAATGGAGAGAATTTGGCCTTTGAATGAAATTTGTCTGCCTCTATTCTGCCTCGGCGATGCATGTCTACTACTGTGATGTTGGCGTTGTAGCCCTCTTCCAGAAATCCTTCGCTGCGAAGATGAAATATCTTGGCTGGATTCTCTGCCAGTAGCCTTATCAAATCGTGCAGTTCCATCTTTCCTTCGTTTATCTTGGTCAGCAGCAGTGGTAGAAGAGTTTCTAGCCCGGGAATCCCAGGTTTCACGTCCCAGACAGAATCTGCGGTTTTCTGGGTTATTAAATGTGGGGCATGGTCGGATGCTATGATGTCAATTTGGGCGCTTCTAGCTGCCTTCCAAAGCTCTTCGGTGGTCCCCTCGGGTCGCAGTGGAGGATCAGTCAACAGAATCATGCCTTGTCGTCGCAAATCGCTAGAGGTCAGTAATAGGTGATGAGGCGTAGCTTCACAGGTGACCCTAAGGCCCGTTCTTCTAGACTCTCGAATCAGCACTTCTGTCTCTCTTGAGCTTATGTGGCAGAAGTGAATTTGCGCTTTAGATTTGCGGATGATTTTCAGAATCCTTTTCACTGCCTTGGCTTCTATGTCTGGAGTGTGAGCTTTGAGGTACGCGTTCACGTCGCTGTGTCCACGTCGTTGTTCAGCAGCCGAGGCTGCATCTATTGCTGCCTTGTCCTCAGCGTGAACGGCTGTGGGAATTCCGAATTTTTCAGCCTCGGCAAAAGCTTGTAGCAAAGCCTCGTCGTCATTTATGTCAACGCCGCCGATTTGAGTAGTGAGATAGAGCTTGAAAGCTAACGTTCCCTGCTCTATCAGTCTGCCGATTTCTTCGAGGCGTTCAGGAAAAGCAGCGTAGAACCCTACATTTGCTAGAATGGTTTGCTGAGCGGTTTGCATCCTTTCTTTGAGAGATGCAGAGTCCATAGTGACTGGCGTGTTATTAGGCATGTCCATGACTGAGGTGATGCCCCCTGAAACCGCAGCTGCGGTTCCAGTGAAGAAATCTTCTTCATATGCGCGGCCTTGATCTCGGAGATGCACATGAACATCAATTAGACCGGGAAGCGCGATACATCCGTTCAGATCTATTCGAGAGAAGGCAGAAGGCAGATTTGGCTCCTTGGCGATCTTGGCAATTTTGCCGTTCTTGATGGCGATTCCTCCATCCATGAGTCTTCCTTTGGTGTAGATTTTGGCGTTGCATAGGATTGTGTCAGCCTTCACGGCGCCTTTCACGACTCCATCCAGATTGTGAAATACTTTGAGTCTCAGTAGTTAATAAAACCTCGACGGATTACATTTTTACTGTGTGGCGGCGAAGCATTTATTTTTTTGAGCACATGTAAGCTTGTCTATGCTGCGTTCCTCTCGTGACATGGCCAACTGCTCCGCTGACCGAGCGCGTTCACGAGAGATGATGATGAAGCGGCCCAGATGTTCAGTGGAGAAAGTCCGAGTATCCTCTGGCTCAGCAACAGTGTTAGGCTTAATTGAGGGCTTCTTAAACGCCAAGCCCACAACCGCGTACCTTCTTACATACTTGGAAGGTAAATGCACCGCCAACTGCCGTTTTTGCAGTCAAGCGAAGGACAGCGAAGGCCGAGCAGACATGCTTTCCCGCGTCTCTTGGCCAGTGTTTCAGACAGAGGACGTTGTTTCCAAACTTGCAGTAGCAGCGCAGAAGAAGAGGATAATGCGCGTCTGTATTCAAGCTTTGAACTATCCAAGGGTTGTCGAAGACCTTTGCGCCATAGTTGGAGCCCTTAAATCGCATGGAGTAGGGGTCCCCGTGTCGATTTCGTGTCAGCCTCTGAAGAGAGAAGAACTGGAAAAGCTCGCGGAAACTGGCGTTGAAAGAATTGGAATTCCGCTAGACGCAGCATCGAAAGACGTTTTCAACCAGGTTAAAGGCAGTTTTGCGGACGGACCTTATGATTGGGATGCACAGCGTTTCGCATTATTGGAGGCAGTGAAGATCTTTGGCGGTTCTCATGTAAGCACCCATCTTATGGTGGGTCTGGGCGAGACAGAGAAGGAAATGGTGCAGGCTATCCAATGGTGCGTAGACAACCACATCTACCCTGCACTCTTCGCTTTCACACCGATTCCTGGAACTGCTCTAGAGCAGCAAAGCTCCCCGACATTAAATTGTTACCGAAGAATTCAACTTGCTCGCTATTTAATAGTGAAAGGCCAGACTAGATTTGAGAAACTGCAGTTCAACGAGTATGGATGTCTCATCGACTTTGGAGTTCATGATGAGACTCTGAGCCGCGCTATTCTAAGCGGACAACCATTCCAGACGTCAGGCTGCCCCGAATGTAATCGCCCTTACTACAACGAAAAACCAAGTGGACCGCTATACAATTTTCCGTTTCAACCTGCACCTGAGAAAATCAAAGAAATCAAGAAGCAACTTAACCAAACAACATCGCGTAGGTTCTAGCGACAAATGTTGCGAGTTACGCAGAGGGTTGCCTAAGTTATTTCTCCGTTTTTCCTTTGTAGAGAATGAACGTGTGACCTCTAGTATCAATGAGAGTGGCGCCAGTTTGAGAAGCAATATTGTAGGCCATCAACTTTGCGGGCGTTTTTCCCAATGCTGCCTTCAGGATTTTTACTTTGACCATGCCTGTCTTCTCCAATTGTTTGCT
>CP070835.1:865706-871560 GCA_020341775.1 Candidatus Bathyarchaeota archaeon | reverse complement strand
TCAACGACTCCGTCAAAATGCACGGCAAAGTAGGACAACCGTCCCGCATGGCTGAATCTCACTGGGAGATAGCCAAACTCCTCGACCGCCTTGGCGATCACCCAAAGGCTGCGAGTAAATACGAAGCAGCAGCTGAAAAGTACAGACTTGCAGCCGAAAAGATGCCGCAACTCAAGGAGTTCTCCGAAGACTATTCATCATACATGCAGGCTTGGAGTGAAATCGAAAAAGCAAGATACAACCATATAAGAGAGCAGCACGACCAATCGAGGCAACACTACGAAAACGCAGCGAGACTACACAAATCTACAAAACTTTGGGGTTATCTAGCCCCAAACTATTCAGCTTGGGCTCGACTGGAAAAAGCTGAAGACTTGAGCAGAAACGAAAAAACCCGAGAAGCAGTACGGACCTTCCAACAAGCCCTAGAGCTCTTCAACAAGACCAAAGACTCAATTCAAGGAGAGATCGCAAAAATCCAAACAGCAGACGAAAAGCAAATGGCCATTGAATTAGTTAAGGCTTCGGACATAAGGCGCAGATACTGCCAGACAAGAATCGACTTAGAAGAAGCCAAAACTCTAAGTCGAAAAGGAGAACACCGCCTAAGTTCAAAAAGATACGGCTCAGCAGCAGAAACCATCAGAAAAATAATTGAAGAAGCAGAATCCGAATCCACCCGCAAAGAGCTAAAACCATTAATGTACCTATGCCAAGCTTGGCAAAAAATGTCGCTAGCTGAGGAGAAAGCTTCCCCCACGCTCTACCTGGATGCATCCCAACTCTTCGAGGAAGCCAAAGAACACAGCCTCAACAAGAGAACAAGCCTGCTGGCACTAGGCAACAGTAGCTTCTGCAAAGCTTTGGCAGCAGGAACAGAATTCGACATCACCCTAAACATGACAATGCATTCCAAGGCCAAACAACACATAGAAAGAGCTACAACATGCTACCTCAAAGCAGGCTTCCAAAACGCTGCCGAATATGCAACGGCCACTCAGAGGCTCTTCGACGCCTACACCCACATGAACAACGCCGAGAAAGAAATAGACCCACAGAAAAAAGCAAAACACTACAAAATCGCAGAAAAACTATTGCAAACCTCGGCTAATTCATATGTGAAAGCGAAACACCCTGAGAAAAAGGCCGAAGTAAGAAGGATCCTGAAGAAGGTAAAAGAAGAAAGAGAACTAGCCACATCCCTAAGTAAAGTGCTACACCCACCCAAAGTCGCCTCAACAACAGCATCCTTCACCACCCCAACACCAACCCACGAAAAAGCTGTTGGCCTAGAAAGATTCGAACACGCCAGTATTCAGGCCCGCCTATCAGTTCTAAAAAACGTGGGTTTGGAAGAAGATGTTGAAATCCAACTAGACCTTGTTAACGTTGCCAAAAACTTTGGGTTGCTGGTCAGAATAGACAACCTTGTCCCCAAAGAATTTAAGGTGACTGAAGAGCCTTCCGGACACGCTATGGAAGATGGCTCATTAGACTTGGGAGGGAAGCGGCTGGAGCCCCTCAAGGTTGAAACGATCAAGATCTTAGCACGGCCAACTGATGTTGGCGTCTTCGACCTGAGTCCAGCTGTGGTCTACGTTGACGATGCTGGGCAGTTTCATACATACAGACACAAACCTACGCGTGTAGCGGTTCATCCGCCGCATGCCTTTCGTTTTGAAGCGAAAGACGCGCAGAGCACGTTTGACTACTTGATCAAGGTCTTCGTGAAAGACTACATGAGGCGAAGACTCCCCCTCGAAAAGTCCGGATGGACAAGTCGAATGCAGATTGTTAAAAATGCGAAGATCTCCAAGTCGAGCGTGTATGGTGCTCGAGGACGCCCAGGACGAGCGATGTCTGAACTAGAAAGACGTGGATTGGTTGAAACAAGAGTGTTCCCAGAGGAACGAGGTCGCGGAGGAAGAGTAATCAAGACGCGAATCTCCTACGAGAAGGAGCCAGTCAAGCGATATGTCGACAAGCAGGTCGCAAAGAAAGAAAAGAAAGAAAAAAAAGAAAAATAGAAAAGCTCATTTTGGTCTACGCCAGCCTAAAAAACAGCATTTCCAGGCACTTCTAACGTTTTCCGCTTCTCTGGTAATCCAATTCTTCTTTAAAAATCAAAAATTCGTCTCTTCAGCCTCTAGCTCTTCTTTCCCTCCTTGCAGACTCGGCAAAAATGCCTAGCTATTTTTCCTACTATAGTTGTCACCGGAATCAGATGGAGGTGACCGTTAATGAAACCAAAACTAAAGCCCAAGTTGCTGACAACTAATCCGTTCGAAGTAATCGAGAAGATGGCAGAAACCACGCACAAAGCAGCTGAGAATCCCTTTGCAGCAGCGATCCTAGTAGCTCCCAGCTTCAGACCCCGCAAAACGTCAAAGGCATGCAGACAAGGATCACGTGTATTAAGACATGTAAAGGTCAACTACCCCTACAAGAAGAAAATCCCACCACGGCTCTATTGAGTCGAACCACACAATTCGAAGAATAACACAAGCACACACAATGCGTGCACAAACTCCGAATTACGCATCACACGCACAGAACAGAAAAAAATTTGTAGGAGGTGAGAAAAGTGAAGAAAGCTTTACTGCCTGTCATGGCTCTATCACTGCTGTTTGCAGTAACATCAGTAATGGCCGCACCAGCAACAAAGACTCAGTTCACTACAAAAGCAAGTTTCGTCCCCGGTAACATTTCAATTGGAGAAGTGTGGATTACAAAAGACGGCATCCGACACGTCAAAGGGGCAACATCGTTTACATTCGTCACCGGCGACATTTCAGGCACAATGTGGCTAGTGAGTAGTGAAACCATTGACCTAAACACGGGTGAAGGCACCAATCACGGCGAATTTGTTCTCACAGTCAACAGCGGTACCTTTGAAGGCTCATTTCAGGGTGAGTTTTCACCCCAATCTCCGGGTCAACTAGCAATCTCAGGCACTTTCGTAGGGCAAGGCTCTGGCATTTATGATAGACAAATGATAATGGCTTCATCTAAAGGCAGGCTAATACTCCCCGGACCAGGACCACCTGTTGTGGAAATAGTATTAGAAGGAACAATATTGTCACCCAACGGCCAATAACATATTTACCGACACACTGGCTATCAACCATCCCCCATTGAAAATGCCCATCAAGCAGAAAGGAGTAAACCGCAAACACCCAACTTTCTTCCCCTTTAATGCGCACGCATTGCAGGCGAAATACTACTGCGCGTGCGCAAGCAAACAACACAGGAACATGACACATCTATGCCTATCTTGAAGTTCGCAATCCAGGCACTACAACCTACGGTCAATACATCATCATATTCGAAATCACCTAAAGACAAGCTTCAGTTTCTATGAATTTGGAAGAGACTTAGCATGTTCTTATGAATACTAAAAAAATCAGACATTGAAACAGTGAAACCTAACAGCATGAGCCTACAAGACCAAGTTTAGTCGCGCGCGCGCATCGCTGGGTTGGCGGTGATGTGGACGGTGGCTTACGCGCTGTACCAACACAAAATCTTCTTCAAAGTGTAACTTGGAATCGTAGCTACAAACCGTGTTTGATCTAGAACATAGTTTCATAATACTTTTCTATTGTTTAATCTGTTATGAGATGGGAGACAAGATAATGAGAGGAGAGTTCATTGGTTTCGTTTCATTTTTACTCTTGGCGCTGGTTCCCTTGATTGTTCAATTGTCCACGCGCTTCGCTTGTGCAGAGAGGAGCGATCGTGCTCCAAGGGTTGTGGAAGAATGAGGCAAATTCTACGGCATAAAAGATTTCTGATTATGGCAGTTCTTCTTCTTGTCCTGAGTATTGCAATCTATCCAGCATTCGCCGACAGCCGTAAATGGTCGCAGAACTTCAACTTTTACTATTCGGAATCCCATACGTCCGACTCTCAAGCCGTGCAAGCTTTGCAGTTATTCGAGGATTCACTCAGTGTATTTCGGGACTATGGCTTCCGGTGGTATAAAGGGTGGCCTTACCCCGGACTCGACCGGCTTCCGGTGTATTGTTATGACGGTTCAGTCTCGTCGGCTGATAGTGACTATGCGTTGTTGCGAGACACCAATTGGCAATGGCACATTAACCTTGCGCCATATCACGTTGATGCTAAGCATGTGATTCTCCACGAACTCTTCCATACTGTTCAGTACAGTTATCCGGGAGTGCTTGAATACTTCGGACACGGCTATACTTACCCCGACCGAGAGGATTGGGTCATAGAAGGTCAGGCGCGAATGATGCAGGACAAGACTTTTGCTGACCTAGACCTGGCGGATGGCTCAGAAACCGCGTCCTATTGGGGTGAGGTGAGTAGTTACCTTAGTTGGACTGAGAAAACACTCATGGATCAATCTTACAGGGCATGTTTGTTCTGGACCTACTTCACCGAGAAGTATGGATCTGTCACAGATGAACCTGGGTGCGGAATCGATGCTTTGGTCGAGTGGTGGAGCCATTCAAGTGACGAGTACGGGGCTATGGAGAACATGAAACGGGCTCTTAACGCTTTAACGGAGCCAGATGTATCCTTCAGGCGAGTTTGGATGGATTTCATAGTAGCCAACTACGTGAAAGACTTGGATGATGCTCCAATCAAGTACAAGTACGCGGATGAAGCGCAGTATGTAGCCGCACTTGGCCATGGTCCCTTTGAGGAGATTGGGCCTGATGGAGTCACATATTCCTTCCCCAAGGTTCGCTTTGAGCGCAGTGAGGTCAACATGCAGGCGGGCGATTTGGCCCAGGGACCGGATCGCGTTGAAAGATGGGCTGCCAAATATTACCGTTTTCGACCAGGCTCTGACGTCGATTTGATGCGGCTTTATTTCGTGTCGAACACTGATTTGTATTACCATTTGATCTTCTCCAACGAAGGAAGATGGATTGGACATATGTACACTACAGGCACCCGCTTCGACAGAACCATACTGACCCACAATTACGACGAAATAGTGATGGTTGTGGGGGGACTGGAAAGAGGATCTAACTTCATGTACCGCGTCTACCCAAGAACGCTTACGATTGAAAACATTTGGCCAACCACGGAATCACCTGTCCAGGTTGGAGGTGATCCTCCAACACGCGACTTCTGGCTCAGGCTTCGGGTAGTTGATGACGGCGGTGTTCCCATCCGTGGGATATGGGGTGGGGATTTCAGTGTTTCTGTAGGTTTGCCAGGCGAGCTTAAGCTTCAAGCAAACGTCCTCCAGGAACTTCCTGACCAAGACCTTGAATGGTCTTGGATTGACTGGGAGCCCGAAGAGGCCAATTACTGGTTTCTGATCCAGCCACCCACTCTGTCTCCAACGTACGACGTCAGTGAAAATCAGTTGTATGACTTGGACGTAAGAATCGGAAATGTCGTTGCAACTGAACCGGGCGCCCTTGACTATAGCACTGAGGAAATTGAGCATAAAGTTGAGGTCATCCCGTCTATAATTGGATATCCTTTGGTGCTGGAAGAGGAAGAAGAAGACTTCAAGCTTCAAGGAAAACGGATGATCATACGAGGCAGCGTCACCCAACCAGCTCCAATAAAAGGAGTGTACACATCTGCGACGATCACAACTCCACCTTTAGAAACGCCAGTAGGGATGCTGCCCCCTGAGACTTACTACATAACGT
Source organism: Candidatus Bathyarchaeota archaeon (assembly GCA_020341775.1). GTDB lineage: Archaea > Thermoproteota > Bathyarchaeia > Bathyarchaeales > SOJC01. Next base: position 865,918 of record CP070835.1, on the reverse strand, counting down.
TGTATGACGACGGCGCCCACGAAGACGGCGCAGCCGAAGACGGCGTCTATGGGAACATCTTCTACAAGACAGCTAGACCTGGAGACTACACTGTCGAAGTCAAAGCGGCTGGAGTCGACCCTGATATCGGCCCCTTCGAGAAAGAGGTGACCACTGTCTTCACACTTGCAGTGGCTCCAGATTCAGATGGAGACGGCTTGCCCGGCTGGTGG
>CP070835.1:853696-865606 GCA_020341775.1 Candidatus Bathyarchaeota archaeon | reverse complement strand
GTGAGTTGTGAGCCAGGTATTTATGAATCAGGATTTGGCGGTTTTCGACATTCTGACACCGTTTCGATTACAGAGGAAAGTGTAGAGATAATAACTTACTACCCCCGAGATTTAGAATCTTTGACGATACCTACCTGATGCTGGGGCTGCCTTGAAATGGGAAATCGATAACATTGCGAAAGAAAAAGGAAATTCGAGAAAAAATTCTGGAAACAAACCGCGTTAGAAAAATTGCATTTGCTGGCTTAATCATTGGAGTGTCTTTGACGTTTCTAGGGCTGACTTTGTTCACACCACTCTTCGTTGTAGGTTTCACAATGTTAGTAATCTGCACAGGCGCAGCGTCCTTCCTCACAGCGGTGAAATGGGGCTATTCGAAAGCTCTCAAAATGGAAGTAGAGAAAAAGGTGGTGACTCACACTAAAGTATGCCCGCGTTGCACCACTCAGATCCGAGAAGGATTGAGATATTGCCCGAACTGTGGAAAGAAAATCCAAGCCAAAAAACACTAATTAACGAAGAAAGACGACGCCTTTGGGAGATGAGCCTAGATTTGCCGTCGCTTTCCCCAGTGAGACAACAACTGGAGTTTGTTGCTCAAAGCCTAGTTAAGAATCCATCGTTGGCTCTAGTAGTGGAGCACAACAGCTAGCCAGAGCTAATTCTGCGACGAGTGGAATAAAAAACGGTGGCGCAAAGACACTCATGCATACTGAGTCAGCTTTTTTTGCTTTCGAGCGTCCGTAATCAGTCTACTTCGAATTATCCATTGCAGGATAGGAATGCGAAATTGGGATGAGAGCCTTTCTAAAACCTCTTCTAACGTCTTGTACCTCAGGGGACGCTGCCGCATCGCATTTCGCACATTTTCCCGAACCTGCCATACCCCCACAGGCATTGTGTAGCCGGGCCGTGCTTCGCGCAGCACTATAACTGTGGCTTGACGCCTTTCCTTAGTCAGAAGTTCACACACTGCTAATCTAGCTGCATAGTAGCATCCTCCGATATTAGCATAGGTAGTCCGTCCCTTGTGGCCTTCCCAATCTCCAAATAGAACGATATTTTTGCCCATGGGATTCCAAACGGTGCCTGGATACCAAGCCTCAATCGCTTCGTATCTCCAAACGTCAGGCAACATTAGAATTTCAAACTGGTTGGCCAGATAAGATGATTCATAGAGACGATACTCATTAATCAAAGGAAACGTCTTAACTTTCTGCATCAAAGCACTGGATACCATGCTATCAACAGCTGTTATGCTCCACCGCGTCGGCACCAAACATCTCTGTTGTTTCACGCCAAAGGCTCCAACGCTGAAGGCTCTCTGGATCTGTGTCACCATTACGCCTTGATTATAAAGGTCTAGAACAGCTGGTTTAGCCTTTAAATCACTGTCATAAAAAGCCTTTTCAATACGGTGATCCCACCGATTTGAATTCACCTTTAAATCTTTAATGGGGGCGGATGGGCCAAAGGGCTGGACATCATCATCTAAGCATAGAAAGCCCCTTGGTCGTTTCTTCAAGGCCAATTCCACGTCAGTGGCAGCAGTAGTGAAAGCCAACTCGCGAGTCATCTCCATGATTTTGCCTGCTTCATCAAAGCGATTTACGTGCACTCGGTGCTTGCCTCTAACGAGCATGGAGCGAAAGCCTACGATCTCATCAATAGTCTTGCCAAACCAAAGTTCAGGCAGGTCATAGAAGCTTGTGTCTTCGTGGATAGGGGGCACCAAAGGGCCTGCATAAACAAATGGATACCCCTTTCGACCTACGAATACACTCGGGGGGGATGCCCCATCGATTTCAAGGCCTTTAATAAATGGAATTGCGCGTATTAAGGAGTTTACGCGAATCATAACGGCGCAGCGAGTTTTGCCACATAGCATTCGTGAACCTTTACATGATACGCACAGGCTTGCGTTGCTCTGTGTTGTTCCCCACGCATCCTTGTTCTCTCTTAGTTCGGTGGCGTCGTTGGGGTTATCGAGAAGCCTCAGTATCCAAAGATTATCTCCACTCCTACTTTTTGCAGCTTTAGCTTTGATGAACTCCTTGTTCACATTGGACACTCATTGAAGATAGGTTCTAGATGCTTATTAAGAAAGTTGATATCGACATGCCTATTTCTGAAAACCGCTGATGTTAAGGGTAACTTCGTCGTATACTTCGTGGGAATGGAATAGCATCAATTATGTTGTCCAGCTCAAGCATCCACATGAGCAGACGTTCAACTCCAAGCCCAAATCCAACGTGAGGCACTGAACCGTATCTTCTCATGTCGATATACCAATCATAATCTTCCTCTCTGAGGCCAGACTCTCTGATTCTTTTGATTAGCTCGTCCCTGTCATCTTCCCTGGCGCCACCCGTTGTTATCTCTCCAACTCTTGGCACCAACAAATCTACCGACATCGCTATTTCCGGTCTGTCACGGTACGTTTTACAGTAGAACGCCTTAATCTCCTTAGGATAATCATGAACAAAGAATGGACGGTTGAAATCTTCAGCTAAAGCTTTTTCTTCATCATAGCCCATGTCTTCTCCCCAACTCACTTTGAAACCCTTCCTATGCAATCTTTCAATTGCCTCTTTGTAGGTGATTCTTGGAAACGGCGGCCTAATTTGCAGCAGCTTTTTAGGGTCAATCCCAAGTTCTTCCAGTTCTCGTCTACACACTTCTGCTGTTTCTTGACAGACATAACTCACTAGTTCTTCCTCAATCTTCATAACATCGTCCATATCTGCAAAAGCCCACTCTGGCTCTATGTGCCAATACTCCGTAAGATGGCGGATTGTTCGGCTTTTTTCCGCTCTGAAGGAGGGGGCGCAGGTGTAAATTTTTTCTAAAGAATAGATGAGAATTTCTGAATACAGCTGGGCGCTCTGCGTGAGGTATAGATCCCTATCAAAATATTTAGTCCTAAATAGGGTGGCGCCACCCTCACATGCACTGGTTATGAACATGGGCGGTGAGATCTCTATGAATCCGCGTTCTCTGAAAAACGTGTGCATAAACCTGAGGACCTCGCTTCGAATTCGCATTATGAGGTTCATTTTCCTGCTTCGTAGCCATAAATGCCTAATGTCTCGGATGAATTCTTCACTTTGATCTTTGCCGATTGGAAACGTTTCAGACAAACCAATGATGTCGATTTTGCTTGTAGTGATTTCGTACCCACCGGGTGCTCGTTCATCTTCTTTCACCGTTCCGCTGAGCTTGAGAGAAGATTCGATTGTTATTTTGCCCGCTTCCTTCCACGCTTCTGTTCCCTTCTTGGAAGTAGTCTGTATTATCCCCGTTGCGTCACGTATGAGCAGAAAGATGGTTTTCTTGCTTGTGCGTTTCCGATAGACCCATCCCCGGATGTTTACGCAATTGTCTTTGCAGTTGCCTGTGAATATCTCTTGAATTGGCGTAATGTACATGAGTATCTCTCTCCTATTTCTAAAATCTACCCTAAAAACTTACAGTTAGGCGCGCGCACGCGTCAACCTATCTGGGTTATCTGGGCATTCTCGCAAATTTCGCATCTAGAAGGTCCCTGTGATAAAAGCCAATAGCCCCGTGAAAAACCACAGCAAATTTCGATTTTTTATTCTTTTAGCGTTTTCCTTCGAGGGATTCAATAGAAGTAAAGCGGAAGCTAAAATTAATCCCATGTTTGTTAAAACAACAAACGGCATAAACCAGAAGGACACGATTCCCAGGATCCAAGGCAGTGGAGTTAAGGATACGGCGGAAAGATAAAATGCAGTTGCGACTAACGCCGCCCTCTGCCGACCATAAAGCATGGCGATTGTTTTTATGTTGGCCATCTCATCACCTTGAACATCCACTATTCCCTTTGTAATTTCCCGTCCAGTGTTTGAAAGAAAAACGATAGCGATGAAAATGCTTGTTGTGGCAGGGAGTTCTTCTCCAACTGCAAAAGCCCCGTAGATGAAAGGCACACTAATACAGGCACTTACAAGCAAGTTTCCAGGGAAACCAGAGCTTTTCCCTTTCGTCACATATAGAATGACAACACCCCAAGAGGCAGATGCGATTGCTAAGCACCGTAAATTTGGAGTTGCACCCGTCAGCAAGGCTATCACTAGGCCAAGAGATGTGAACACGAAGCTGAGCAGCAAGGCTTCTCTAGGGCTTATCGAACCACTTGGAATTGGCCGGTTGGGTTCATTTACGGCGTCGACCTTTTGATCGTAGAAGTCGTTGATAGCCATGGCTGCGCCAGTTAAGAGAAAACCGGTTGAGAAACCAAGGAGCGAATTCGAAAATTGGTTAGCAAACATTTCTTTTCCGGTCAACGCTGCGCCCACAATTACAGCTATGCCTACCATTACACAGTTGATGGGGCGAATCAATTTGACAAACGCACCTGATCTTTTCATATCGAGTTCCCTACTCATTCGCGGACTTTAATTAGAAATGGTGCGATCGAAGTAATTATGTTTGTCACTATAATCACGTTTGTTGCGATAGCTGGATACAAATACGCATAAGGCACCGTCGGAGTCAACTCGCGATACAACAGGATACTAAGAGTAGCATTGGCCAATCCTATTCCACACATGAAGGTCATGAAATGGCGATACTGAAACATGTTGCTCCTCCACGTGGCAATGGTGGCAGCAGCATGTCGAAACACCAAATTTACCGAAACAATTGTTACGCCTATGAGAATGCCTAACCCGATGGGAAACTCGCCTCCACCCACACCATAAATGAGACCAAGAAAAACAAAGAAAAAGGCGCGTATTAGAAAAGCAAGTTCTCCTTGAGTTTGTTTTACGAAGCTCTTGATTTCGCTCAAATATCCTAGGTCTAATTGAAGTCTCAATGTCTTGAAAATCTCTCTATCGTTTCCTAACATGAGACCAAAGAGCAGAGCAGATAGGGGGCCACTCCCTCCAAACATTTCAGAAGTTGCATAGCAACCGATGAGAACACCAATTGTGAGCATGTAAGTATAGTCTTCCTTCCTTACCTCATAGAGCAGCCTAATCCACAAGATTCCAACAACAGCCCCAAAAACCGCGCCTATCGCGAATTTCTCCAGAATTGTAATTAAAGTCTGCTGAATATCAAGAAGGCCACTCACATAAGTTTGCAGAATAGCCAACACCAAAACAATGTTTAGCACGTCAGTTATTGTAGATTCCAACGACAACGTGACCTCAACCTCTTTGCTGATATCTAGTTTGCAGACGAGTGGGATGATGACCACAGAACTCGTTCCAGCTGTCATAGGGCCCAGCATCAGTGCTTCGAGCCATCCAAAACCTAGGAAGATATGAGCGAACACCGTGACAAAAGCTGCTGCAGATGTAATGTATAACAAGGCAAGGATTGCAGCCCTGAAGCTCTGAGAAATCACTTTGTATATGTCCATGTTGAGCCCGCCTTCAAAGAGGATCATCATCAAAGTCAGAGTTGTCAAGAAAGGAGTTATAGGATCAAGATCAGCTGTGGAAAAGACTTTCAGTACTGGACCTAAAATTACACCTATTAATATTAGGAACAGGCTGCTCGGGAATCCCGCCTTCTTGAAGAACAAGTTGGCCAGAAAGCCTATGGCGATAATTACAGCCACTATTGAAAACACCATTATAGCATCTACCATGGCTATTTCCACTCAAAGGAACCTGTTGTGGCAACTCTTTAGGTCAATGCTGTTTTTAACAGTTTAGCTCTCCTAAGAGCTGCTCCTTTATTCTACGTGGACCCTATAGAGATCTATGTCTTCCCTCATCAGCCGCGTTAGTTCTAAAAATTCTCTCGCAGACCGCTTAACGTCTTTAGATTGTGTTATGTAGCGTCCCACAACAATGATGTCGGCCCCTTTCTCAATTGCCTCGTTTGCAGTTTCTGGAATGATGCCTCCAGCTACGGCCACTAAGAATCTTTGATCTGGAAAAGCATCTCTCAATTCGCTGATGCGCTCTAATCCCAGTGTTCTTCCTGTTTCCATGTCAATGCCTCGGTGCAGAATGACTATGTTGGGCAGTTCCTTCAACGTCTCAAGTTTTTTCACCGGATCCTCTATATTCATCATGTCAACTACTGCATAGATTCCAAGCTTTTTCGCTTCGTAGATGAAGCCGTCCAACGTCTCTTTTGCAGCCACTCCGGCTGCCACAACAGCGTCGGCGGTCTCCTCAAAAGCCAAGTCAACTTCAACCTTTCCAACGTCCAAAGTCTTCAAGTCTGCGATGATGAATACGTCTTTTGCAGCTTCTCTCAGTTCACGAATTATCCTGACACCATACTTCTTCAAAAGCGGTGTGCCCACCTCGAGAATTATTCTATCGCTCTCTGGGAGTTGCTGCACTACTTCTCTGGTCTTGTTTAGGCTTGGAACGTCCAAGGCGATTTGCAGATATGGCGGTCGCCAAAGTCTGGGTACTTTGAAGCCCATTATGGGATGTTTTGCTCTATCTTTGTCGTACATGATTTTATCAATTGGTGGATACTTGGATAAGGCGCGTTTTAACGCCAACCGCGTAGCACCATAGTTGAAGTGGTATAGCTTTCTGTAATCCTTAGCCTTAGGATGAACAAAGACGCTGCACACAATTACCCAGTCTTCCACTTTATCTTCGGGTACAATCCCATCCTCGACAGAGTCAGCTACTGCCTTAGCCACTGCTGCCTGGGCTGGACCAAAAATCTTGCCCGCTTCTGCAAGGTTTTTAACTGTAACCTTCGGTATGAGAAGAGTGTGTGGTTTTGGGGGAAGATTTGGCCTAATCACGGCAAGAAGGGGTGTGTGCCCTGCTGACAGGTTTGACATGCCTTGAGCAAACGCTTCACCCACTGGGCCATCCTTGTCGCCAACCAACAAGTCAACGTGAGCAACTTCATCTCCCTCGCCCACCAACGCTTCTCCGATGAGATAAACTGGCTTCTCAGTCGTCGTTCTTTTCATGGACATCACGGTTTCTTTATAAACTTGATTAAACTTCACGTCAAACTCTTTCATCCATTGGTACAGTGTGTCTCGGTGAATATCCAAAGATTTTGCAGTGCCTGCAATCGTGGGTCTCTTCTTTTTCTGAATTTGTGTAACAATGGCCCCACCTAACTGTCGGATGAATTCCTCTCTACGCGGTGGCTTTTTGCCGATGTTGCCCGACATAATGAAGTCCTTGTATGATCTTACGGTAATGTGCTATTTAAAATTGTCGGAAATCATGGTTAAACTGGAAAGATACTGACATCGAAACCTTAAATTTAGAGAAAAATCCTGCGGATGGCTTCATCGACCCGACATTTTAAAGATTTTTTGTAGAGCGATTGCGAATTCTTTGGTCGCCATATCTTGATACCCGACAAAGATCACAAACCGTAACAAGTCGAATTTTTCGACATGGTCTTTCAGATGCTGCATCATGATAGCTGCTGCAGTTCTCATTGGGACTCCTCCGACGCCAGTCCCCAAACCGGGAATCGCTATACTCCGAATTTTTAGTCTTTGAGCGCATTCAAGAGCACCTTTCATAGCTAGTGCTACACTCTCTCCGTCTACATGCATAGCAGGACTAGACATAGTTGGTGTGTGGATCACGAATTTAGCTGGAAGACGTCGCGCGCGCGAGAGAGAGAATTAGAAGCCAGTGGGGCTCATTTCAATCTTATCTTAGTGGCCTTGATAAATCACAGCGCTATTCTCATGTGATAAAAAAACCTTAGTGCGAGGTTTCATCATTTTGGATCTTCTTCAGCCCGCATATTTCTTTACAGTGTTGGAGAAAGTGCGGATCATCAGGAAGGAGACCGAGGTTTGAAAGACGGCTGCTGAGGAGGATTCGCATGTCAACCACATGGGCAAAGAACATGCAAGCCCTGCGAAGCAGAACACTATTTTACTAACTTAAGTAATGTGTAGTCTGTAGCTCCTGAGATGTATACTATGGTGGTCATCAGTCGAATTACCCGGTCGGAAGATTTTCGTCAATTTCTTAAGAAGCTGGGTATTCGGGGAGAAATTTTTGTAGTGAAGCCTGATTGGATGAATGCAAGCGCATTCACTTCTGCTGAGACGCTGGATTCGCTTTTTTCTGCTTTAAACGGTAGAATCAAAGTGATTGATGGATACAGTGCATGGCGAAACGAGCTCAACACTGGCTCAAGGCCAAAAGAGGTAATTACTCCAAATAACGCGAAAGCCAAATGGAGATGGATCAAGGAGCAAGATGCGTGGTTTCTTAGGTTTAGTGGCATTGACCAAGTCTTGGTAAGACATGACGCTGAATACATAAATGTTACCGAAGAAGTGTGGTCAGGTAGAACTCTTGAGGCGGATGAGGTTAGAGACTACGTCGACTCCAAATTTGGCGTATTGGTCAGACAAAAAATGTATGGTTTTGTTCCGACAAGAATCTACGAGCTCAAGGGTAGCACTCTACTTAGTCTAAGTAGTAGTTTCCGAAACCGAGACCAAATATCCTTATCCACCAAGAACTTGTTCAGCTTGATCCCTAACCCTGCGCGCTATGCAGTGCATGGCACAAACGAAAGACGCAGTTCTCAAAGCATTGTGGACATCAATAAAATCTATCGTAGCTTTTTTTCTCCATGTTATTGGATCAACGAAATAAAGGAATTGGGCATTCTTGTAGGCAGTAAGAATTCGCTGGAAACGGATGTTGTCTCAGCGGAGCTCCTAGGCCTGGATCATGAAAAAATTGGCTATCTTCGGCACGCGACTAACGTCTTCGGCGGATACAACAAGAAAGTCCTGGAGAATCTACCGAGCGCATTTTAGCCTACTGTTATCGACATTCTCGGCGCCCCTTCAACTTGGAGTCTGCGCTTCTCCCTACAGCAAAGTGATAGAATCGACAGCTAGAAAGGGATAGGCCAAGAGTCAGCAATTTCGTACTACAGGATTTCTCGTCGATCCACAATATCCAAAGCGCCTGGACCTGTCCCAACAAAAGTAACAGGAATGCTTGTTGTCTTCTCCACCTTGCCAATGAACTCTTTCGCGTCTTCAGATAATGCGTCATAGCTTGTTGCGTTTTTGCATCTAGGATACAAGATGTCCAGTTTAGTTATTGCAGCTTGAGTAGCCCCATGGATTTTCGCTACTTTCCGCGCTAAATCAAAATCGAAAGGTGCAGATCTACGTTCTCTTCCAGTGCCAGCTGCCGTTTCAAACCATCCACGCCTTGCAGCATCTTCTTTGCTCAGCTCTCCCGGCAAAACTCCTGCGCCCACTCGTGTTATGAAGGCTTTGTATACCACCAAAACGGTGTCAACGCGACTTGGACCTACACCTGCTTCGGAACATATAGCTGCGGCGCTTGTATCTCGGCTCGTAACATATGGATAGGATCCATGATAAAGTGAAAGCATCAATCCCTGTGTCCCCTCCAAAATGACATTTGTGCCCGCATCAATAGCAAAGTTCACTTCCTCCGCAGTGTCTCCCAAGAACCTTTTCAATTCTACCAGGTCTCTAGCCAGCCTAGCTGACCGCTTAGCTCTTTCTTGCACCGCCGGACCAACACCCCATCCCGTAGTGCCAAGACTTCTCAAATGACCGTTGCTTTTGTCGACTTCTGAATGTGTCGGCTCAATGATCGAAGCTTGTTCATCCACTCCAATCCGGCCTTCAACGCCTGTTTCCTCCACCTCTCTTAAGAATTGACCAACATGGACATTGGCGCCAGGTCCAATTAATAGGCGACATTTATCGTAAACAAATGCCGCCGGAACCATGTGCAATGCATAACGTTTTCCTTCAAAATGCACAGTGTGGGCAGCGTTAACAGAACCTGTGCGTACGCAGACACTTGGCTTGTCTTTCAAAGCCAAATAAGATATTATTTTGCCTTTTCCCTCGTCTCCCCAAAACGCGCCCGCCACTACAGTGCAACCCACTCTTTTTCACCGCCTAGCAGGTTAGACTCTGGAAAATATTTAAATTTATTTGTCAACATTATGTGTAAAAAAACAGCTGTTTTAATAAGAACATGTTAATCTTTTGCGGTCGAATCGAAATAGTTTGAGGGCAAACCGAAGCTTGTTGAACCAAGATAGAAAAGAGAACCACTCAGTAGAAGTTGCGGTTTTCAACTAAGGGTCTACAGTAATGGTGCCTCGTGCCTAGTTAGTGCGCGATGTACAATAATCGTAAAGTTCTCGAAAGTGTGACCTACCTGCCCAATATTACAAACCTACAGTGTCTTTGATTCATGCTAATAAATGCGGATTCAATTGTTCCATCCATCTTATTTCCTTCAAGAAAATTCTCAGGGGGAGTTTTCGATGTTGTGCAATACAATAAACTGCTGGCTTTCTTCCATCTTCCCGCTTTGCATCAGAAATGTAAACGTTGATTAGAACTGACCCATCTTTCAGATGAAGGTTGACATGGCGTCCGATAAATGCGCGAGCAACATTCAAGTTGAATCGGTCCATCCCCATTTTCAACCTCTCCAATGATGTTCTGCCTCTGCGATCTTACGCCAGCAACGAGCGCAAATGGGTAATTGATGCTCGTTGAGCATTATATAAACCTCAATGTTAGTGTTTCTGCAACTAATATTCCATGGATTTTGACACTTCTCAATCAAATGAGCCACGTGACTACTCCTCACTGCAAGACAGCTTCACTTCTACGTTAAAAGCAATCGACGCATCAGCATCCTGCAAAGGGGAGAGACATAGCTGAAAGTGAATTACACGTTTCTACATGCGAGCCTCAAAGTGACACTAAGGCTTACCCTGAGGCGGACGGTAGTAAATCAGAGAAGCACCGTTTCCATTTTTCGGGGGGGCACTCATAGGTTAATAATTTCTGGCTCGATTTCTTTCTTTGTTATCTTCAGCAGTGCAACTGAAGACCTGGTTATAAATGGTGGAATTGGATTAGTAGGGCTGCCTGGGTTGATGAGTAACATGCCACTTTTATATTTCAATCCAGGTCGATGTGTGTGTCCCGAAACAAAAACATGGAAGCCTCGCTTTTCTGTTATTTCCCTGAATCCACTATTTCGAAAAAAGAAGTTTAAGCTGTGAGTTACACCAATTTTCCAATCATAAACATCTACCGAGTTGATTGTTGGAAGTCTCTCCTTGACCTTTCGCGCGTCCATGTTTCCATGGACAGCAATAACAGGCGCCATCTGTTCAAGCTCTTCCAATACACTCACTCTAGTCAAGTCTCCTGCGTGAAGGATCAGGCTGGCGTCTTGAAAAACTTCAAACACTTTATTTGGTATTGCTTTGGCACGCGCTGGGATGTGCGTATCCGAAATCAGACCCACTTGTTTCAAAGACATCAGCCCTGTAAATGTTTAGATCATCTATAATTGACATTAAAAGACCAGAGTTATAAAAGTTGACAAAAATCTATCACATAGCGGACTGCTCTGAGGTAGTCTTTGCGTTTCTTCAGCATCTGAACCAGGGCTTCTAGGCATTCTGAAGTGTACTTATAGGAGAACCCGTGGCTTTGCGGCAGAGCCATCAGATTCCCTCTTTTAATCTTATAGTGTTCAGTGGTTGCTCCCAACGATCAGACTAATCCCTTTAACAACTAGCACATGCACGAACCATACTGAAAATCTTTATCGCTTCTTCATAATAGTTAATGCAATCCCCCACCAATAGGATCAGGGGAGCTAGAGAATTGCCTTCTAAAAATAAATGCAAAAAGTGCGGTCATAGAGACGTAAGGAGCGAAGATGAGCTCTGTGAAAGCTGCAGGTTTATTCTCATTCTGGACAATGTGATAGAAGAGAGAGAAACCGCCGCAACGCCAACCTGACTGTTATGCTCATTAAGCTTCTGCAGGCGTGCAGCCATCCGTATTGCGCGCGCACCGCACAGAACTTCGGCTTCGAAAGCCCCGAATATCCCTGCAACCAGCTCAAAAATTCAGAAGCTTGGCCACTT
>CP070835.1:842068-853596 GCA_020341775.1 Candidatus Bathyarchaeota archaeon | reverse complement strand
TTGGTCAATTAAGGAAGGAGTTGGGTGAGTAAGCAGCTTCCGTCCCGAGAGACGGCGCTGAAAATCCTCGCCAACGCAGGTTGTTCAAAGCATGTTATCAAACACAGCAAAGAAGTTGCAGATTCCGCAGTAGAAATTGCTCAAGCCTGCAAGAAAAAGGGATTAGATGTAGATGTTGCCCTAGTACAAGCGGGCGCACTTCTGCACGATGTCGGCAGAGCGAAGACCCACAATGTCGACCACAACATCGTAGGCGCCCAAATCGCCAAACACAGAAACCTATCAAGCGCTGTGGTCTCGATCATCGAACGGCATGTGGGCGGAGGGATTACACAGAGTGAAGCAAAAAGCTTAGGGTGGCCTCCTAAGAGCTACATTCCAGAAACCATTGAGGAACGTATTGTGGCCTATGCTGACAAGCTAATTGACGGTTCCAGACAAATACCCGCCAAAGTAGCTGCTCAGCGACTTCGCCAAGACAAGAATGTTCAAGAAGATGCAATCAGACGCTTCCAGCAATGGCACAAAGAATTTTCAGTCTGCCGGAAATGAGGGGCTTCTATGCGCGAAGTTGTGTTGCTTCAAAAAATTTATGGCAGGGTTTCCTCGATGAAGTTTCAAGGGTTTTTAGAGCAATTGTGCGAAGGACTAAATGTCGAGTTCTCAGGGCTCAGCAATGAAAATGAATGGATCAAAACCAAAATTTCAGGCGAGGACGCCACTGTTGCAGCCCGATTTTTGGAACGAGAAGTAGGCCTAGCACCCATCGACGTAGGGAATGTCACCAAGTTTTCTACAATACGTGGAAGAGTTAAATATTCGCGACTAAACAAATTGCAGATTTGGGTGGACATCGGAGTCCTCCTTCCCAAGCCTGTCTACGCAGTTGTCACGCTACAACGCCTACAGGGACAATTAGCTGATGGCGCAAAATACGCCCTTAAACTGATCATTGATGTGTTTGGGCTGATCGAAAAGTTTCCATTAGAGGTCCGCGTGATAAAGGCGGAAGAAGAGGAGTTTAAAGCAGAAATTACCGAAAGACAACTCATGCTCTACCGCAGCTGGATCAATTCCCATTTAGACCGCCTACTCATTTTCGGAGAGTTCAAAGAGAGAGTCGAACAGGCAATCAAAAAGGCCAACATGACCCGAGACACAGTCGGACTTGAGCCCTTAGGAGTCTTAGAGCACGCATTAATCTGCAAGCTGGGAACTGATGCCATAGGTTTAGTGTCAAGGCTGGGACGGCGACTGCCCGGAACCCGACTGAAGGCTTTCTCGCCCCGCCGAATTTTGCGTCTAGCTCATGGACGTTGGTGAACACAAATGGCGCAAGCCAGATGATAATTCGCCAGGTCTGGTAAAACAAGATCTGTGTCAAAAAGCAATACTCTCTCGTAGATGCGCAGCTTATTCTTTCGCGTCTTTCTGCGCGACTGTCAGCTTATCGTCCCCAACTTCGAAGCTGATCTTGACGGCCACAGAAGAAGAAACTTTGAATGGAAACATGCTGTCCTCCGCCAAACTCTTGGGAATATACAGCAGGTACTTGCCATCTTTTCTTCGAAACAGCCGTCCTCCAGAAGCGTTAGTCATTAGATGCCTCACTACAATGGTTGGATGGTTGCGAAGATATAAACCGTATTCTCACAATCGACATATTTATTGAATAAATAATAAAAAAAAGTGTGTCGATTGATGGTGACCAAACATCCAACCTCCTATTTCACCGCAATTGCGTGGCAAAAACGTGGCATTTGATACTGTAATCGTCCAAGACGGCAAATATACTATTCACTAAGCGAAAGAATTATATATTAAATTATACTGAAAGTTAAACCAGACGGTACAACTACTGGGTTTATGCATGCGCACGCAAGGTAACAGGGGCGGGGCCCCCTTCTCCTTTCTCCCAGTGATTGTCACAACAAGGTAAGGCCCCGCCACAACACACTTTGCATCTCTATTCGCTTGAGATTTCTAAGCGAGAAACATCGTGTTGAGTGCAACTTTCAATGACATTTTAAGTTTAACAACTAGAACAATTCTACATACAATTTAAATAGGGTAATCTGATTATAGACAAGCAGAAGTATCCGTCAATTGAGGGGTATTTCTACAGCTGTAAAACAATAGGAAGGAGAGAGAGGAGAATGACAAAGCGACTATCAGCGACGATAATACTTCTGATGTTATTCGCAAGCCTTTTGCCTTCGCACTTATTCGTCTTTGGAGGCGGATGGAGCGGCACAGGTCCAAGCCTCGTTGTAGATGACGCTATCAACAGAATTAACGCAACAATTGGCGTTAAATCGGGTTCAGTGGTTACAGCGAAGGGCACCGTTACAAATGTTGGACCATCAGCCCTCTCGGGGCTTTTGACAGCAATATTCATCAGAGAAGATGCGCACGGGCTAATTCCATCCGACATCACCGGCGAATGGTCTTCTGACGGTATTACCTATTCGCCGATGGCGGCAGCTGCCGCACCTGCCAGCGCTGCCTGGGACATAGAACTCACACTTGGCCCTCCCGGAGGTTACCCCTTAACCGTAGGAGAAAACAGCACCACATATGCTAGACTGACAGCTCACAACGACGTTGGCCCTTCAAGCGACACGGAAAGGCAGCAGAATGTTGCTGTCTTTGTGTACAAAGACAATGACTTGAGTTATACTTGGAGTACCGGCGACACCATGCTGTCTCAAGGACCAGACGATTATCCAGTAAACATCGACTTGTCTGTGGAACACACTGCAGAGATTGAAGGAACTGGACAGTTTTACTACAACATCCAAGACGCGATAGATGGAGCAGCCCCAGGGAAAACAATCCTAGTGTACGACGGAACATACCTCGAAGCCTTACACATCATTAAAGCCGTCACCATCAAGCCAGCAAGCAAACCAGTGATCAAAGGCAGCCAACTCTTTGCCACGGATTACGGTAGTAGGGAAGCCGTGATCTTTGTTGAAGACGCTTCAGGCGTATTTCTAGAGAATTTGGACATTCAAGGACAAAACCTCGGTCCCGCACGGAACTATGGCGTGTTATACCAGAACGCAAGCGGAGCAATCCTTGATTGCACTGTGTCGCCCAACACAATTGGAGACCTAGGGAGCGTCGGAATCGCCGGCATCAGCCGATCAGACCTGCTAATTGAACAATGCGTCATAGAAAACTTCGGGAGAATCGGAATATACGCTACTAATGTTGAAAACGTCGCCATCTATGACAACGAAATCATTGGGCAAATCTACAGCGGCGAAGGAGAAGTTAACTATGGAATTGAAATCGAAGACTATGATGGTCCCTCAAATGCGCAGATCCATCGAAATGAAATATACAACTCCGATAACACCTACTCGCCAGAGCCATTGTGGTCATCCGCAGCAATAATCGCAGACATCTGGAGGATGTACTATGATTTGTCCCCATCAACTGTTTCAATAAAGTACAACGACATTCATGACAACTATTTGGCCATCGAAGTCGTCTCAAATCCATCGATGCATGCACACTACAACAACATCTATAACAACAGATACGGGGTCGCAGTCGACCCTGACTTAACTGACAGCTACGAAGCGTTTGATGCCCGTTCAAATTGGTGGGGCCACGCATCAGGTCCCGACCACCCAACTAGCTGGAACTACACGGTTGTACCCGGCGAAAACATAACAGTGGGGCCAAACCCGGGATCTGGAGAAAGCGCTACGGACTACGTCGTATATGAGCCTTGGCTAGAGGAGGCATGGCCGCCAGTTCTACCCACATTAAGCATTGATCCAAGCAGCTATCAAGCAACGAGCTACCACGAAACTTTCGATTTAGACCTTCAAGTAAGCAACCTTGAAGAAAATTGGCGAGTTGTCGGAATACAATTCCGCTTGAAGTTCAACTTCAGCCTGCTAGAAGTCCTTGATGTAACTGAAGGCCCATTAATTGATCAAGTCGGAGACGTGTTTGTGGTTTGGGCAGTTGACTATGGAGACCTAATCTGGGGAGACAACTTAATCGTGGGCGTGGCATTACTCCCCCAAAACCAAACAACTGGGGGTGCGTGGTGGAGCCAATTCCCCGACGGAAGTGGAACAGTAGCCACCATCACCTTTAGAGCGATCTATCAAGACATAGGACTAGAAAATCCGCCGGTAGGATGCGACCTCGTGTTGGCAGACAGCAAGATCATCGATGACACAACCCAAGAGATTAGCCATGACACCGCGGATGGATATTATGAGATTCTACCGTGGCCCAGACCGGAACTTGTCGTGGACATTGCATCGGACACCTATACTGCCAAACAGCTAAACGAAACGTTCACGCTCGACGTCATTGTAACCAACCTACACGCAAGCCTTATGCAGCCCATCGCCGCCCAATTCCGCCTACTCTTCAACGGCACACTGCTAGAGGTCGTCAGCGTCACTGAAGGCCCATTCATGCAGCAGTTCGGAGACACGTTTTCCATACACTACACAACATATGAAGACATCGTCTGGGGATCAAACGTAGTTGTAGGCGTCATCATTCTGCCCGACGAGACTGGCAATTGGGCTGCCTTTGCTAACGGAACTGGAACATTGGCGTCAATAACGTTCAAAACGGTCTACCAACACGTTGGATTGGAGAAGCCCCCACTCTCATGCAACCTCACGCTTGTTGAGACCCAAATCCTTGACTTTGATCTCGAAGAAATCGACCACATCATAGCGAATTGGGGATATTACGAAATATTGCCCAACAACATCGCCGACATAAACTGGGATTACGTAGTTGACATCAAGGATGTTGCCATAGCAGCGCATGCCTTTGGTTCTTTCCCCGGACATCCAAGGTGGAACCCGATAGCTGACGTCACTGGTGACGAAAAAGTAGATATCAGAGACATTGCAATCGTCGCGTCCCAGTTTGGCTGGGTTGACCCGTAAATCTGATTAACCACAATAAATTTCCCCCTTTTTTGTTTTCATCCTTGTTCAGACATTAGGCTCTCCTTTTAGCGCTTATGATCGAAACCACGTCCCTATCCTTCAACACGTGGTCTTCGCCCATCCGACGTTTTTCCCGAACTTCTGTAGCGTAGACAAAGCTGTCGCCTAGTTCAGTGTGTATCAGGTATGCGAGTTGGCGAGCTGTTGTCCCATAGGGCACGATGTAGGCGTCCGGCAAAACCTCTCCTTTATGGTTGCTGAGCTTCTCGATGTTCTCGACGGGGTACACCACAATGCAGTTCAGCAGCTTAAAATAAGCCGCGTTGATAGCTTCTTGGACGCCTGTCGTGCCAAGAGGAGTTAAGATTCTTTCTCTGATGGCTTGCAGAGCATTGCGCTGCAGTTCAGTGAGTGCCTCTGACTTGAGGATGCGGTAGTTGCAGTCGCCGGGCTTATAGTCAATCCACCGCTTTTCGGTAGCCCTCCGCAAAGCCAACTCAGCCTCGGCACTACAAGGAACCACAAAATAGTCTTCCTGTCTCAATCGTTCAAAGTTTTTTTCTGCCTGCGGTAAGTCCATTTTGTTTGCAGAAATAAGCAACGGCTTTGAGATTTGTCGTAGCGTGTCGACGAATCCAAGAAACGCGTCTTCGCTCCAAGAAGCAGGCTTGTCAGCGTTCACTCCACTCTTTTGCAGCGCTTTGAAAATGTGTCCCCTTTTGATGGATAGGCCACTCAGCCGCCCCTCCAACTCGGTGAGTAAACTTAGTCCTGCACCCCCCGTTTCGACGGTTCGCGCCATCTTGTCCCAATCTCGTTTCAGAATGTGGGCCATCCACATGGTGATTTCAGTTTCAAGGAAACGAACGTCTTCAATGGGGTCATGAGTGCCTGGCTTAACCTGTCGACCTTCGATATCTGTGGCTCCAGCCGCGTCGACGATGTGTATTAGAGCGTCGGCTTTGCGAATTTCGTCCAAAAACTGGTTCCCCAAACCTCGTCCTTGCCATGCCCCCGGCACCAAGCCAGCGCAGTCGATCAGTTCAATTGGAATAAGTCGAATTCCGTTTAGGCACAAGGAGTTCGCCGGGTTGTCATTAACGTCAAATTCTTGGTGGACACAGGGAGTGCGGAGATAGCCAATTCCACGGTTCGGCTTAATGGTGGTAAAGGGGAAGTTGGCGATTTCAGCAGGCGCTAACGTGGCCGCAGAAAAAAAAGTTGACTTACCAACATTGGGTTTGCCGACGATCCCGAGAGAGTATGGGCGGGCTTTTTTCCCAACTATCGACATCAACTTCGACCTACAAATAGATTGGCTGGGCAGAATAAAGGCTTTTGAAAGGACTCAAATCGCGTGATCTGCAAG
This sequence comes from Candidatus Bathyarchaeota archaeon, assembly GCA_020341775.1. Lineage (GTDB taxonomy): Archaea > Thermoproteota > Bathyarchaeia > Bathyarchaeales > SOJC01. Next base: position 847,287 of record CP070835.1, on the reverse strand, counting down.
CGATGGATGAACTCAAAGCCATAGTTGAGAAGAGAACAACAGTCGACAGAAATGGGCAACTCACACTTATCAGCGGGGTCAGCCAAATGGTTCTTCTATAAAAAACAGCCCAAAAAGAAGTGATGGAAAATGAAAACCTTAGGCGTGGTGACGAGTGGTGGGGACGCTCCCGGCATGAACGCTTCAATCCGAGCAGTCACTCGGGTTGCTCATTCCAGAGGGATGAAAGTCATAGGATTCAAGAGAGGTTGGGAAGGTTTATTGGCTAACACCTTCGAACAATTAACCCCTCGCTCCGTAGGAGGCATCTTAGAGGTTGGAGGCACAATTCTCTACACAGTCAGAAGCCCTCGGTTTAAAACAGAAAAGGGCATTGAAAAAGCCGCGGAAACACTGGCCACAAACAACGTTGATGGATTAGTAGTCATCGGCGGCGATGGCTCCTTTAGAGGTGCCCACCATTTGAGCAGAAACACCGACACCTTAGTTGTAGGCATACCAGCATCCATTGACAACGACATTTTCGGCACCGACGAAACAATAGGCTTCGACACGGCTGTAAACACAGCAGTAACAGAAATAGACAAAATCCGAGACACCGCCATATCTCACGAACGAACCTTTATCGTCGAAGTCATGGGACGCCAACGAGGCTTTCTCGCGTTGGCGGCAGGCATTACAGCAGGGGCCGAAGTCATCCTAGTGCCTGAGCGTAAAATAAGACACACGGAGATCTTCGAGAAACTAGAGCAAAACGAGGCGAAAGGAAAAAAATCCAGCATAATTGTGGCTGCAGAAGGCGTGGGTGACAACCGCGAAATCGCCAACAGGATTAGAGAACGCACTGGCGCCGAAGTAAGGCTCTCTGTCCTCGGCTATGCCCAACGAGGTGGAAGCCCAACAGCTCGAAGCCGTCTCTTGGCTTGCTTATTTGGCAGCAAAGCTGTCGAACTACTTTCCAAAAAGCACGGGAACCTGGTTGTAGGCTTATGCTTGGGAAAAATCGCCACCATCAGCCTAGAAAAATCATGCACAACGAGAAAGGCGTTAGACCTCGACCTGCTTCAGTTAGCGAATTTGCTCGCAACTTAGCCTCACCCTACCCTTGCTCACAAGTTTGCCTAAAGCCTTCAATCGCCACTCTCCAGGTCACCTCAAACCTTCCGGCCTGCAAAAGCTTAACTCCACTCAGACACCTCAAACCCGTATCAACGAAGGGTTGATTGTGACTGACTATGTCCAAATAATCACTGCTGCAGGCTCAAAAGAAGACGCCGAGAAGATCGCGAATGCCCTCCTGCACGATCGCTGTGCAGCGTGTGTCCAGATCATTGGCCCTGTCACGAGCGTCTACTGGTGGAACGAAAAAGTGGAAACCGCTTTGGAGTGGCTTTGTCTTGTGAAAACTAGACGGGATCTGTACGAAGCTGTCGCGTCGACAGTCCACAAACATCACACTTACAAGGTTCCTGAGATCTTGGCGGTTTCAGTGGTTGAGGGGGATGAGGCGTACTTTGCATGGTTGGATGGAGAGTTGCGGAAGTAAGGAATCGAGCGGAAGCGACCAGCACACGCAGTGGCGAAGTTGTGTATGTGTGTTGTACGTTTAAACGCAAAGGTTTATTATATCGTAATACACGTTTTAATTCACTATGCCAAGGGGGAATCCGCCGTCATGACTCTGCAACAAGCCATTAAGAAGGCAGATAAATACGAAGAGATGCTTAACAAAGCAGTAGACAGAACACTCAATAAAGTCTTCGGATCCACGGCAACTAGCATCATCTACACACATTTAGAAGACAACTACGCCATCAGAAAAAATGAAATCGCCAGAAAACTGGAGTCTTTCAGTCAAGCAATGCAAGAATACCTGAATTCGGGAGCCGCTGTAGTAGAAAAAGAAATTCTGGAAAATTTCTACTCCGGATTAGGTCTTTTTCAACGCGTAGAATTAGAAGGAACCAGAAACAACGAGTTCATCGAACGCCTTAGAACCTTAATGCCCCAATAGTTCTTCAGCAGAGCAGCGTCCCTAGAGCGAGAAATTCGAAATCTTCTATTCATTCGTCAGAGCCGTTTAGGATGTGCCCTGCACGCAGCAGCTGCGGCATGGAAAGCCAGCGGACTCAAATTATCCTTCTATCGCTGTCAAAGACAATGGTGCCTTGGCAATTTAGGGCGCAGGGCTTGAATAGATTGATTATACTAGGCTCCGTCTTAGAAGACGAGTCCGAAAGGTGCAAGCGCTGATTCTGTAAAGTGTAATCAATATTAAGGCAACAAGCTGAGAGTACAGTATCAGCAGTTGAGCGGTAATGCCACAATGCCTCGTGTCGACGCAGCGTCACTCTATCTGATGATTTCTCTTTTTGCGTTGATTCTAGTAGCGGCACTTGTAAACTTCGCGCCGCCGAGGCCAGATGCCATTCCTTGGCGGAGGTCAGCAGTAGGCTTAGCTTTTGGGCTTGTTTGCGTCTTGGGTGTTCTCGCAGGTGTTTTTCCGTCTAAATGTGCGGGCCTGCTCCATTTCCAACGAAAAAAGAGTGGAGAGAGTCACCACGAATCGCAGATTCTGTCACAGGCGAATGTAGCGTTTCGAGGGCATCATCCTGACTGTGGAAGCTTTAACGGTCACGTTGTTTCGGTGAGACAGCAGCATCTTTGTGCAGGGTGTGCAGGGTTGATTCTAGGTGCTCTTCTGTCTCTGGTCGGAGTCGCCCTGCATTTCTTAATTAATGTGGTTTTGTGGTCGAACAATGTCTTGATTTTTTGGATTGGCTTTGTAGGAGTTTTCTGCGGGCTACTTCAGTACTCCTTATTCAATTGGGCCAAGAGCTCTGTTCACCTTGCTGTGAACACGTATTTTGTGGTCGGAGTGTTCCTGATCCTTGTCGGAGCAGATGGAATAACGAAGAGCACAATGGTAGATTCCTACGTGATTATCCTAAGTCTTTTATGGCTATACACGCGAATACTGCTTTCTCAACAAGAACATAAAGAAATCTGTGCTGCTTGCCATGTAGAGAAATGCGAGTTTCACAGGAAACAGCCTACCACTTCTAGCTACACATAGCCAAAAAACGAATGTATATTGCATTAGTAAACGTGAAAGGCCGCTCTATCTACGTTGCATCCCGTAGATAGCACCAGCGACGATCAGTATGCCCACAACAACGATAATCAGTGGTCCTATGTACGCCCATATGTCGAAGCCAGTTAATATCGCGAGACCAAGCAGTACAATTATGATGCCGAAGACTATTCCCGCTATTGCACCGCCATGTGGAAGGCCGAAACATTCATCGTCTTTCTTGTCCGCTTTAGGTCCAAAACAATCATCTGAACGCCGCTTCCTTCTAGTCGACACATGCAAAGGTTGCCCACATTTAGCACAAACACTTGCCTCTTCCTCATTTTTTGTGCCACACTTGGCGCAGTAAACCAAGCCTCATTCCTCCAATATTCCAGACTCTTCATTGTCTAGTCCATTCTTAAGGTTTTTGGTGCGGAAAAACGATTTCCCAGTCTATTCTCGTTTTTTAAACCCTAAAAAACCGTCGTTCTGCTTAAACGATGTATCTTCGATTTGTCTTTTCGAAATCCTTTACAATTTCCATTACACGTTTCGGAGCTCGAAGAGAGTCCAACGGAAGGCCACGCAAAATAGACCAAGGACCCTGCTCCGCGAGTTTGGCAGCAATATGCTCTCCACCGAAGCAGTTCTTCGAAATCTGGTACACAAGAGGACGCACTTCTGCCTCTTCGACATATCCCAAAGCGTGCAGGTACTCGTGAAGCAGCAACGTATAGACAAAGGCGTTCAACAACTTCCTTGACTTGGCAGTTGCTTCAACTATGGTGACAAGGGTGCGGTTCAAGACCAAATTATTCGTTCCCAACGGGTGGTAAGCCCCTAGCCGAAGAGGCATGTCATCTAGAAAGAGCAGCATCCCCTTGCGTTGCTTATGTAAAACTTGCTTCACGTTGGCTTTTACAATTTCCCATACTTCGCTGTACCCTTCAGCATTGTCTAAGCGGTGCTGATTGTCTTCGATCCTCTCTAAAGATTTGCCCATGACTGAAATGAAGGCCGATTTTTCCTCTTTAACCTTTTGCATAACACACATTTCTAAGGCTTCGGTGAAAGAGCGACGAACATCACTACGCCCACGAGGGCGCAGCCTATAATGACAAAGAGGAGGATGAACTCTTGTGGAAACCCGAAAATGTAATGTTGCACGTTGTAGTTCAACGTAATGAAAACGGTGTTGTCAGAGAAATAGTTTTCAAGATGAAAACTGTGCGCACCCGTCTTCGAAGCGTCAAAGCGAAAATCCGCGGGGTCAGAGACCGTGTAGCTCACGATGATCCTGCCTTCGGGATCTGAGACAGAAAAGTTGATTGCCCCGCCTATCAAAGTGATCCGTCCAGAAACCTCGTCGCCCTCGTTCAACTCCACGCCTAGCGTTTCCTTTTCTCTTCCAGGAAGCTCTTTCGTTACAGAGTACGCATTAGCGATGCCACATAACAGGCAAAAGGCGAGACAACAGAGAGCCACAGGGCGACATTTCATATGCTTTGCTACCATCTCCTAGTCGGATTATGAGGAGAAAAAAATTATGAAATCTGAATACTAATTACCACTGAGCTTTCTATTTCAACATTATTCGGGCGTAGGGATCTTCAGCCACCGGTGGAAAGGCTGCTTTCTTCTTTCCTCTATGGAGAAGACGTTTTCTGCCTTTTGTGAAAGTGCCTATCAGGCAAGCTTCTATTGCGTGTTTTCGCAGCTCCTTAAGCGCTAAGTCTCCCCTTTGGGGATTGACCGCCGCCAAGACTGTGCCAGTGGACGAAGTGGAAAGCAGCTCAGTTTGTGAAAGGCTGAAATGGGTTTGTAGAATCCGAATCTCTTCCGAGAATGGAATCTTCTCCCAGTCGACTATGAACCCGAGATTTGAAGCATCAGCTAGATCGTTTAGAGCCGCCACTAATCCGCCTTCAGTGGTATCATGCATAGCATGGGCGTTCACGACGTTGGCGAGAAGTTGAGCTTCTGCAACGCAAGTCTGCCTTCCCACGAGGTTCTGAAGCTTTTGCGTTCGAATGACATCGAAGAGGTTTTCTGCAAGGGCCCTATGAGTAAGCGCAAAGTTCACAGCTAATTCCTGGCCAATCTGCTTAGTGCATAGTATAACATCTCCCGCCCGAGCATCTCC
>CP070835.1:840775-841968 GCA_020341775.1 Candidatus Bathyarchaeota archaeon | reverse complement strand
CGCCAAACTTTTCTTCCATACATTTCGTCTCTTTTCTGAAACCCGTCGCCAAACAAGCGTAAGCTTCGCCCCACCTTTAGCCTTCTCTTGGCTTTTGGCAGCGCGTCTAAAGCAGTTGTTGTCGGACAGGTCATTATGCATTGTCCAATTCTCAGAATCATCTGTGTTTTCAAGTCTCTTCGGGTGCGATGATATATTTGTATTAACGCGCCTGGACGACCATCAGGAGTCTTATCTGGCGAGAGTGTGCCTTCTACGCCTGCTTCGGCCGGAGACATAATGATAGATGCAGCGAAGCCAGTTGCTGTTTGCGCTCCGGTTAAAGCCCATCTTTCATTTTCAGCCGTGATTAAGATCCGTCCAGCCCACATGGAAAACATTTCAGCAAATGTGTCTTCTATTTTTAGAATGTTTCCACTTTCTGAATCTTTCACTTTGAAGTCATTGTTCTCTTTTCCTAGGATTTCCAACATTCACCTTCACTTCCCATAGGTTTCCACATCGCCTTTAGGTCACGAACTCAAAGCTTGCCGTAATTAATCTCTCGTCTTCTTTTAACGTTTTTGCGGTTCTGGCGCAGTTTTGATGTAAACGACGGAACTTGACTACTGCAAGGAGGAAGGATTTAAGAATAGAATAGAAAAATACAGGACAAGGATAGAGTGATGAACGATATTATCATACGGACAATTGTGCCCATGTTTCTTTTAATGGGAACAGGTTTCTTGTCGCGGAGAATGGGAATTCTGAAATCTGGGGATGAGCGGGTGCTCAGTACTTATGTTTACTATTTCGCATTGCCAGCTCTATTTTTTGTCAATATGGTTGAGACGAATTTTGCCGAGGAGATTCAATTCATGATTGCAGGAATCATTCCTGTTCTCATAGCATTACTTGTTCTCATTACGCTTTACCTTCTATTCAGATTTTCAAGAAAAACGCTATATCTTCTGATCCTGAGCACTGTTTTCGGTAGTCTGGCCTTCTTTGGCATACCATTCATAATGTTTGCTTTCCCCGAGCAAGGGGAACATCTATCAACATTGTCAGCAGCTTCTATTGCCATTGTAAGCGTCACAATTTCCATCACGGTTCTAGAATTGTATAAGCTTGAAACCACCTCTGTCTGGGAGGGGCTGAAGCGAGTTGCAAAGAGGCTCTCAAGGAACCCGTTGATTCTATCGATTCTTTCG
>CP070835.1:837253-840675 GCA_020341775.1 Candidatus Bathyarchaeota archaeon | reverse complement strand
CCCACACTATGTGGAGTGTGGGCTGTTTTTACGATTTGCCATGTTGCATCGGGCAGTTCAACCTTGTCTCCCGGACGGATGGGGTGGATTCGCACTCGGTTTTTCATGTATGCGAGTTCTTGATCAAAGTGGCTGACGACTTGGTTGGGTAGATAGACTTCAATGCGAGGCCATTTGGCGATCGATGACGGTTCTGCCAGCGCGGCGAGACCCCCGACATGATCGAAGTGCCAATGGGTGATAAAAATCCGATGAATTTGCCTTATTGACTCACGTTCCAACTGAAACTCAAGGTCGGGGCTTGCGTCTACAAGGACAGTCTCTTGGTCGATTAGAGCGATTGAGGCGCGTGTTCGACGCTGTTTCGGGGTTCTTCTGGCTGTTTGACAAACACTGCATGAGCAATGGAAGGATGGCACCTGAATTGCCGCGCTACTGCCAAGGAAGATTAATTCAATCATAATATCATCTTCACGAACGGGCAAAACAGAATCTCACAATCAGCTATAAAATGTTATTTTTGGCTGCGTGGTGCTGGCGTCTGAAGCGGATTCAACGTAGGCCTCAAACCCCACGCGTGTGGCATTTTCAGCGTTTGTTCCTATGACTCGTTGTGACGTGCTGCTCGTTTTTTGAGGTTGTGGAGCTGCAGTGATTGGAGCAGGTTGTGCTTTTCTATTCATAAGGAGAAAAAGAAAGGTCTCTTAAGGTTTGTCTTGCGAAAAAAGGGCGATTTGCAGCTCTTCTCGCGATGAAAAGCATAGATACCTTCCCTTGTGCTTAAAGGGAATTTTTAAGGTCTAACGATGTTGCTCGACGAGGAAGAAGATTGGGACGAAGGGTGAAGGTTGGGAGGAAGCAGAGGACGAGGATTGGTGACATTGCCCAAGAAGTAGGGCAAGAAAAGGGAAAGAAGGGAAAGAGCACATAACAATGGCAGGCAAGCCCTAGCCTCGCCCTTCTGATTTTTGTGTTTAGGGGATGCGTACGTACCTGCAATTGGCAAAAATCAAGGCGCAGGTGGTCGGGGGTCTAGCACGTTCGCTACTGAGTGCTTACATTCTATTATTCTATCACATCCTAAGCACTCATTCGGGATGGACGCGTCTTTTGGGAGTGTCTGCAGATATCCTAATCGATGTTGGCATTCTTGAGTTGGTTCTTCATTTGAAGTTTTCTTGGTTCGCTTCTCTTGAAGGTCTTCTGCAGGACTAGGCGTCTCTAAATCGATGTTGCCCGTGTCGATTGGGTTCACGTTGAGGCGCTCTTTGAGTAGTTGCTCTGGAACTGAAAATTCTTCTTTTAGGCTACCTGTGACTTTTCTGGAGTAGCTGTAGACGCCGCACGTCAGGATGATGAGACCAACGATTCGAGTGGCAAACACAACTTCAGCTTGGTAAGTCGGCAGAGAGAAACCTGCTTCGTCGAGGATTGCCATGGCAGACCCTGTTATGAAGATGATACTTGACACACACATCGGCATCCAGAATGATTTGCCCACGCCTAGGTGTCGGATCGCTCGTAGGGTTTTATAGCTGACAATGGTTAAAATAGCGGCAATGGACGCAAACAGCACCTCAAAGCCCAGAGTCAACGCTCACACCTTGCCTAGTGTTTCTTTGATGTTCCTTCTGAAAAAGCCTTTTGAATCGACAGTCCATATCCGAAAGATGAATCGCAGATGTCTTGCTGAGTGTAATGCTTACATCTGGATGTTCGTTTCTGCGCGTGCACAGGCTCGGCTGGCCTCGTTCTTTCTAGTGCGGATTTCCTGAAGTGTTTTCTCTATGGCTTGTTGTTCTTCATTGAGAATGTTTCGTGTTTTCCAGAGGTTGCTTAGGTCATCTGGATTCAAATCTGGGATTCCTTGTTGGCGCATGTTCTCAACGATTTCACGAAAGATCTTTGAAGATCCCTCGCTGACTCGATCGCCTTCTGTGCTGTGCCTCACCATCTGCAGGTATGTGTTGTATGGATAAACCAAACATGGAATAAGCACGTAGTCTCTTATGTTTAATTTTTCGAGCTGATCGTGTGCTTGGGCCTCTGCCTTCTCGATGTAGGCATTTCCTGAGCGCGTTCGTATGCTTTCTTGTTGCCTTCTTTCATCTTGCTCGGTGGGTAATCTCAACAGTTCTCTTATTGCAAAGAATCTTCGTTGTCCGTCAATTATTGCATATTTGCCCTTGCCGAAAAAGAAACCTAACGACTCTGGTAGCTCCGCAACTTCTAAGGGCTTCAACAGGCCGAACTGACCTATTGAGGTTTTGAGATTGTCTAGGTTGTCTTGCTTCATGGTTTTAAGTGTTTTCAAGCTGCCGCGTGTCATTGATCCATAAGCTAGGGCTCCCAGTCGTTTGGAGTCTCCATCGCTGCTTGGTTCTGAATTGGTGTTTGATTCAACGTTTATGTCCCAGGGAATAATTAGCTCTGAGAAAGGGATGTACTGCAACTCCATCTTTTTGCCTAATTTGACCGGTTCTAGCCCCATCTGTATGTGCTCCTTCTTTGTGCTTGATCGCTTTTCTTCGTCACGGGTTTAGGGGGTAACTGTGGCCCTCCTCAAGCGCGACCATCCGCTATCTGTTATCTTTAGATACAATATAGCTTATCAACCTTTCGCTCGGTTGCGCAACACACAACTTTCGCATGCATACGAATTTCCTTTGGCGAATCTTTATGGAAGCTTGGAGTTGCATGCATGCGCATCATAAGATGAAGTGTCGTATAGGATCTCTGCGAAAGTGAGTTATCCAACCGTTTTTCCGAAGTCTTTGGCGATTCTTGCGATGTCTTTTATGTCTACGCGGTCGTTTCCATCTAGGTCGGCGTCTGGATTCCATCTGGGGTGTCCTAAGTATGAACCGAAGGCTACACTCGCCATCGCCATGTCAACAACATCCACTTGTCCGTCGCCGTTTAAGTCGCAGACTAACCCGCTGTGTTGCATGAGTGGGTAACGATCTTGATTGTCAGGGTTGATAACATAAGGTTCATCTCCGATTGCATCTCCATCGGCGTCAGCCCCGGTGTAGTCGCTCCAAAAGTTGCCACCTGCTAGGTAGCCGCCATCCCAGTTGTTGACGGAGCCTGCAGACACGTAAACTTGCTGGTCATTGTCTGAAATGTTGTTGCCCCAGATCGTGTTCTGCATAGAATATTCTATGTAGAATCCATAGCCATTCCGACTTACGTTGTTCTGCATTATCGTGTGGTAGTTTGAGTATTGGCCTAAGGCGATGCCGTCACTGTTGTTTACGATAAGGTTTCTTGATACGGTGGCGTAGTTTGACGCGCCTCCGAATCCGGTCAGCCCGATGCCATAGCCTCGATTGTGCATCACGGTGTTGCCGGTAACGTTTAGATAGTTTGACCCTCCTCGGGCCACTCTGATGGCGAATTCGTTGTCAGTTATGCTGTTG
>CP070835.1:832340-837153 GCA_020341775.1 Candidatus Bathyarchaeota archaeon | reverse complement strand
CTGTAACTCCACTGTCAACGCCGCTGAGTACAGCAGCTCGACCAACACCATCAATCTACTAGTCTCCAACATCTCTGAGAATCAGACATTTGGCTTCATTCGAATCTGCATCCCTCACACTCTCATGAATGACACATATCACGTTACTGTCAACGGCACAGCCCCATACTATGTCAACTACAATCTCTCTGATAATGGAACCCATCGATGGATTTACTTCACATACGAGCACTCAATGCGTGAGATCGCTATAGTGCCAGAATTTTCATGCCTCGTCATCCTCCCGCTACTCATGATAGCAACAATGTTTGGAGCTATTGTCTATAAAAAAAGACAAGAAAGACAGCGAATTGCCAACGGAAATTAGTTGGATTAGGCAAACCGCCAATATGCAAGCATTATTACTGATTCTAGTATGGGTGCGTACACGCAAATTACGAGCTAAGTTTAGAAAGAGAAATAAGTGCTTCCTCAGATGATGTCACCTCAGAAGGCAAACTTTGAATGGTGTCATGTGTTGGATGATGAATCTAAATACCACACGCTTCTTCGGAATCCTGCTCGCAGAAGGATGATTGAAATTCTCGGCGCGCAAGAGAAGATTGGGTTCAAGGAGTTGAAGGAAACTCTTGGCATGGGAGTTGGCACGGTGTACTATCACCTTGACATGCTTTCCAGCTACTTGTCCCAAGATAGCCAGCGAAAATACCGACTCAATGACAAGGGCCGTCTGCTATACAAATCGCTAAAAGATGGAGGCAGGCCTCCTTCACGGTTGGAGTTGAGCGAAACTTTTAGTCATAGGTTGATCAGATGGCTTTTCCTAGCACCTGTCTTTTCGAAAACGATTCACCCGCTGCGAACACTCCCTTTCGCGTTGTTTATTCTCCTTTTTGGGGCATTTGGATCAGCTCTTGCGTCATCTCAATCACTGCTGCTTTTCTATTCACCCTTCACTAATTATCAGTTCGAAGCAACAAGTTTCCTCTATCTGTTTAATTGGATCAGTCTCTTCTTTTTCTCAGACCTGGTTTGCTGGGCAGCTTTCAAGAGAGTTGGCGGTGATTTGCAGCTTTTTGTGTGTATAGGTATAGCCTCGCTGCCAATTGCGCTGTTCCCCTACCTTTTCATGTTCCTCTCCTATGACCTCGCCCGATACTTGCTCCTATTGTTAGTAGTCTGGACCGTGATGCTTTTGTCCTCAGCATACTCCTTCAGCAAAGGTCTTCGGCTTGATAGAGCCATTGTATTAAGCATTTTTGTTCTATACTTGAATGTGGGGATTTTATTTGCGTTAGGACGGCTAGTTTAATTCGTCTTCTTTCCGGAGAATCTTGAGTTCTAGGTTCCTAGAACTGTTCTAGCCACATATTCGAGGTTTCTAGAAGCGATTCTCTTAAAAGAAGCGGTTTCATAGTTTATTTTGGTGAAAAACGCTTGAAAAATGGAAAAAACATCTTGGGGACAACGGTTGTTCTAGCGATTCTAGCGACGTCTCTCGTGTTCCCTGTAGCGGCTCAGACAACTGGGGGTCAAAACCGGGAACACCCTGAGATCCTGCCTCATGGACCTAATGGCAGCAACAACTGGACTTGGATAAAAACAGATACCATCAACTTGATCTTTCCTGCTGGGGGACGGAAACCCATGTTCTTATGGTGGTACGCTGAGGATCCGAGCAACATCTATGCCTTAAAATATAAAGGGCTAATCGAATTCATGACTTTCGCGACTCCTTACTACCAGCATGTATATGAAGCAACTGAGTTCAAGCTTCGAACTGCCCTGAACAGCGGCTACTTTGAACCATCACAATACCAGATTCGTCAGCAGGCCCGACTTAGAATTCAGCAAAGGCTGATGAATCTAGCTTTCTTCTATGGACTTCATAAGCCATACTTACCGTTTGGCGCGTGCGAGTGGAGCCTGAGTGGACCTGTAGAAGTTCCAGACGGCAGCCCCCTATACCTATCCTTCAACTTCACGCTCGTCGGCGTGCCTTTTCCAAACCTTAAATTCGCCGAGAATAACGTCATCATCAGATGCAGGTTCTACCTCGTTGAGACGACAGAGGATGTTGGAGGATTCTACACTTACTCAGTCGGCGAAGGCGAGCTTAAAATGGACTTAATTGTGAAGAATTGGACATGGAACCTTGATCTAATACAGCCACTGCTTGGCGAATTTGCTGATAATGGCATTGAGATTCCAACGAATAGAACGGGATTAGCGCTGTGGATGAACCTTGCATCCATCTCCTTGGAGAAGCTCGACTTTGCTGAGCAAGACATAGATGCGGAAAATGGTTCGGTAGAAACCCAATCGATGACACAAAACATGTATGTAGAAGGAGCCCAAGTCAGCCTAGCTCAAAATAACACCCAGTCCAACCTCGAAGAACCGTTAAGAAACCGAGCAAACATGAGAGAACGCTTCAGACTACGCTTCGCGACTCCAGATGCCTCCTTAGCTGGATTCTTCAAATACGTGCCGAAGGCCCTCGTCTACGACGATGCCACCACAACAGTGGTAGACGTCAGAGCATCGTACATCTCAGCTGGCAGTCACATGCGACTATTCCTCGCGTATCCATACTTTGGGAACAAAACACTAGAGCATGATCCATCTCTAGGCTTGGAGATCGAGCCGACACTCTTAACTTCCGAATCGCTCTTAATATTGGTAGGCTCTATTTCAACAGTCACAATCGTCATCGCAGTTTACAAGTGGAAAAGAAAAACAATAAACATCGTAGGGCCAAATTAGCCCCCTCCTTTTTCCCACCTCTCAAGCACGCATCACGGACATGTGAGCAGATAGAGACTCGTGATTCCACGTCCGTAAAGGCTAACTGAGTGTTTCTCAGCGATGTTCTCGGTAGACTAGGAAGTTGAAGAGCACCAAAGCGATCTCTTACGCCATAATCATCATTTCCATAGATATCCTCGTTATTGCATCCTTCCTGTTTTCATTATCCGTCACCGAATCGATGCCAGTCGCAGAACCAGCTGACTCAACCAGTACGCGTGCACACGCAGCCAGCTTTAATGAAGCAGGAGACAGGACAGATAGAAACATGACGTTTCTTATGCTACCTGAAGAAGCTTTAGTGAAGGTCAATGAGACGTTCACAATTCAGATTGGTGTTGAGAATGCTACTGACATGTATGGCTGGCAGGTTTACCTGAGTTACGATCCTGAGATGCTTCGATGTGTCGATGTTCATCTTCCAGGTGACCATGTCTTTTCTTTTAGAATCACAGCTGGTGATGCATTAGTTGAATATGATTCTACCGCGTTTGCAAATCCACTTCGCAAGATACAGAACAGCGAAGGATGGACTCTTGCGGGCAACTGCCTGTTGGGGAGAAACCAGTCCACGTTCACGGGATCAGGCATTCTATGTCAAGTAGAGCTGAAGGCGATCGGCTGCGGCGTCTCTCCTATAAAACTGCTTCTCGATTCAAATTTTGGCTCCTTCATTCTGGATTCAAACTTAAGAGGAGCAAAACCGCCATCAACTGTTGAGAGTCTTGTGACCTGCACTGAAGATTAGCAAATGAAGCTTAATTGGCGCGTGCGCTTTTCCCATTCTTGAAAGGTCTAGAAACCATTTTGTTCTAGACTATGAAGTATTTTGGGCAGAGGGAGGATTTCTCGACCCAAAAAGAAACTTGGATGTCTTTCACGCCCGGTATTCTAGCGATCTTATGGGTCATGAGCATCAGATGTTGAAAATCCCTTGCCACTCCGATAGCTAACAAGTCATGATCTCCAACAGTTTTTGTAGCTAGAATTATGTTTGGCATTGAAATCAGTTTGCCTAGAATCAGTGACGAATCGACCGGATTAGCCTCATTTCCTAGAATGTGTAGGGATGACGCATCAATAAGGAATGCAGTCATGCAGTGATACCCAACTTTCTTGGGGTTAATTACTACAGTTGATCCTCGAATTACGCCAGTCTCTTGTAGTTTTTGATACCTATTTATCACAGTATCAGGAGATATTTTGAGTTCCTCAGCAATCTTTCGGAAAGATATACGTGCATCAGTGGCTAGTTTCTCGATTATTTGCAGGTCAATTTCATCCATCAAAACTACTCCTCTTTGAGATGGTTGAATTCGAAATTTTCGGGGCACAGCAATATTTCATCAACCCAGATGGTAGTAGTTACATTTCGAACCAAGGGGTGGCCCTTTATTAGCTCCTTAATTTGGCTGAGCGTGCCAACATTCTTGAGAACTGCAATACAGAAGATGTCTTCTCTGCCTATAGAAGTAGTGAAGAACACAATTCCCGGGATAGTCTGGATCAATTCAACAACTTCGTTGAGACGTGGAAGCCTTACATCTACTCCTATGCTTGCAACGCAGTCATATCCAAAGCTTTTGGGATTCACTAGTATGGTTGTTCCTCTGATAATGCCTGCTTTTTTCATTTTTCTGAATCTCTTGCTTATCGTATCGGTTGAGACGCTGCAACTCTTTGCGATGTCAGCGAAGTTGTGACGCGCGTCTCTCTGAAGGGCCCTAAGAATATTTACATCAATTTTATCAACCTGTGTGCCACGAGCCATAATAATCCCTTTTTCAGAAGAGTCGTGCCTAGAGCATATAAATTATACTATCTTAAGCGTAAAATCTTACGGTGTCGAGTGAAACGCCTGCAAATGGAGGTTACTCTACACTTTCGGTATTTTAGGTCATTACATCTTAAAATGTCGAAAATAGCATCAATATTTCAAACAAAAGGAATAAATATAAGACGAATTATCTTAAAATGTGTGATGTTGGTTGCAGATAACAGAACT
>CP070835.1:826839-832240 GCA_020341775.1 Candidatus Bathyarchaeota archaeon | reverse complement strand
GTGTAGTGGGTGGTCAGGATGATGGTGATCTTCTTCTCTTTGTTCAAGCGTTGGATGTGGCTCCAGATAGAACGACGCGTTTGTGGATCAAGTCCCAGCGTTGGTTCGTCCAAGAAGAGGACTTTGGGGTGGTGTAGCAATCCCCTCGCGATCTCCAACCGCCTTTTCATACCGCCACTGTACGTCTTAACAAGGCTGTCTGCTCGATCCGAGAGTTGTACAATCTCCAACATCTCTTCTATTCGAGTCCTGCGGAGGCTTCTCGACAAGTTATACAGTCGGCCATGAAAATCGAGGTTCTCGCGGCCAGTTAACTCAATGTCCAACGTGGGATCTTGAAACACGTAGCCAATGCTCCTGCGAACAGCATCGGCATCTTGGCCAATGTTGTGCCCATCTACCGTGGCGGCGCCACTGGTGGGCTTCAACAACGTTGACAGCATGTTCAGCGTTGTGGTCTTGCCGGCTCCATTGGGACCGAGAAATCCCAGAATCTCGCCCTCTTCAACCTCGAAACTTATCTCGTCAACGGCTTTGATTTGGCCATTGAAAATCTTGGTCAACGCCTTAACTTCGATTATGTTGATTGCCCGTCCCTCCACTCCTCTGCCACGCTACTCCTTGTGCTTCAGCTTTCTCAGTAATTCGTCGATCTGCTGTGTGGTGCGCTCAATGATCTCGGTCGCCTTGGTGGCCGCCTCTTCAGAATACCGTTCGCCCAGATTTTCGAGAAGCTCCCAGCTTGACACCGCCAGCGTCTTGGTCGCCTTGGCCAACTTCCTCGTCTTTTCAGAATGGTGGCTGAACAGGCCGGGTCCCATGAAGGGAGGCGGGAAAAACCCCGCTCTCTTTCGAAGCTCCTTGCGCTTTTTCGCGTGTTCATCCAGAATCGTTCTGCCTTGATCGGTTAACACGTACCGCTTCATACCAGGTTCTTGTTGTGAAACCTCATTGGAGTATCCCTTTTCTTGAAGCCACGATAGAAGGGGATAGATAGAGCCCGGGCTTGGCTTCCAAAATCCATGCGTACGCTTCTCCAGCTCATTCATAATCTCTGAGCCAGACATAGGTTTTTCACTAAGCAGCCTCAGCACGTAGTATCTCAAGAAACCTTTCGGAACAGCAGCCACGTGCTTCATCCAATGCCGAAAGGACCGTTGACGATTTGGGTGGGAACACATACCATAACACCAGTTATCAGTATTGATGTCAAATTAGATATCACCACTGACATCGACATTTAAAAACGTTTTGCGCACCCTGCTGAACAGACCCGATACCCACACGCGCAGCAACAAACAGCCATGAATCATAAGTTCCTCTAGGTGGTGGATCCAAGGGAAACCATGAATCTTTAATTACTATCCTACCCCATCACACCCTAGAAGAGCATCCTACCCTAGATCCCGCCTAGGCGACCGTATAGAACCTATACGGTCTGCTAGGATTGACGCCTAGAAGTGCACCTAGAAAAAACCTAGAAGCCGATTTTCTAGGTGTCGTTCTAGGTGCCTTGAATCGTACTATATGCAAATTAGCTATGTCGGCTGTTAGGGCGAGATCTTGTGGGTTGGTGGCGGATTTCATTTAATCGTGATATGGACTTGGTTCAATTCGTCGTCTTTGATTTGGAACGCGGCCAGGGTGTATTGTGTCGATGACAGGATTAGCCATATGGCGTCTCCCCAGAGCTTCATGAATTTTAGGTCGACTGGGGAGGGGTCGGGTGGGGCTGGGTGGGAGTGGAATAGGCCGATGAACGCAAGTCCTTCTTTCTCGCATTCGGTGATGGTCTTGACGACGGCTTCTGGGTTGATTTCAAACCTTTTAGGGGATTGAAGAATGTTCGGTGATGTCACGATTTTTTGGACGACGGCTTCGGAGGGGGTCGTTTTGCCAAAGAGCATTCCGCAAGCTTCGATGGGATACATTCTTCGCGCTTCTTTTTCAATTGATGTAATGTGACGTTGCTGAAGCTTTAGACGCAAGTGTGGTGTCTCCCCCTGCACGCGCTGCGAGCGGAACGGTCAGTGCTGAGTGGCGTCGTGGGGTAGCGTGTTGTGAAGGGGCGTTCACGATCGGCAGCTGATCCGCTGCGTATAGCGAAGAGGGTGTTTGAAGGAGAAAAAAAGAAAGGTTGGTTTAGTATTCTTCGTCGCCGCCGCCCGGAGGCATGCCGCCTGGGCCGCCTTCTTTTGGTTTAGTCGCTGCGATGACGTCGTCGATGCGCAGGATCATGGATGCTGCTTCGGTGGCTGACTTGATTGCTTGTTCTTTGACTGCCATGGGCTCGATTACGCCGCTGCGTTCCATGTTGTCGATTTTGCCGGTGAAGACGTTGACGCCTTTGAGGTAGCCCTTCTGTTTTTCGTGGGCCGCTCGCAAGTCGACAAGGATGTCGATGGGTTCGAGGCCTGCGTTCTCAGAGAGGGTTTTGGGAATGATTTCGATCGCGTCTGCGAAGGCTTTGATGGCGAGTTGTTCTCGTCCTCCCACGTTGGTGGCGTATTCTCGAATTTCCTTTGCGATTTCAGCTTCGACGGCGCCGCCGCCTGGGACGATTTTGTTGTTTTCAATGACGTCTGAGACCACTGAAAGCGCGTCGTGCATTGCGCGTTCTGCTTCGTCGACCATGCGTTCCAAGCCAGCGCGGATTAGGATGGCGACGCTGTGGGGTTGTTTGCATTTCTCGACGAAGATCATTTTGTCGTCGCCCACTTTGCGTTCTTCGACGAGGCCGGCAGCTCCCAAATCTTTCGGCGTGAGGTCTTCCAGGTTGCTTATGATTTTTCCCGCGGTCGCGCGGGCCAGCTTTTCCATGTCTGACTGTTTGACGCGTCGAGCGGTGAGGATGCCTTTCTTGGCGAGGAAGTGTTGGGCCATGTCGTCGATGCCTTTTTGGCAGAAGAGGACGTTGGCGCCTGAAGTGACGACTCTTTTCACCATGTCTTGAAGCATGCGCGTCTCTTGGTCGAGAAACGCCTGCATTTGTGTGGGGTCTTTAATGCGTATCTCCGCGTTGAATTCGGTCTTTTCAACTTCGAGAGCGCTGTCGAGCAGGGCGATTTTGGCGGTTTTGATAGTTTTCGGCATTCCCGCGTTGACGACTTCTTTGTCGATGATGATGCCTTTAATCAGTTGGCTGTCGAAAAGGCTTTTTCCTTCTTTCTTCGTGATTTGGATGTTGTCGATGTCGGCGATCCATCGGTCGCCACGTTTTTCGGCGATCTGCTTCACGGCGTCGATTGCGATGTCTGCCAGCGTTTCCCTGGCGGCGCCCACGGCTTTGCTTCCCATGCTGGTTAAGGCGACTTTTCGCATCGTCGCCCGGTCATCAATATCCACGGGTATGCCTTCTCTTTCGAGCAGTTCCACGGCGCGTTGGGCTGCTTTGCGGTAGCCGCTCACCACGATCAGGGGGTGAATGTTCTGGTCGATGAGTTCTTCGGCACGTTTGAGAAGTTCTCCCGCTAAGACGACGGCGGTCGTTGTGCCGTCGCCTACCATGTCGTCCTGTGTTTTGGCGACTTCGACCATCATTTTTGCGGCGGGGTGTTCAACATCCACTTCGTCAAGTATTGCTGCTCCGTCGTTGGTTATGGTGATGTCGCCGAGAGAGTCGATGAGCATTTTGTCCATTCCGCGTGGACCAAGAGTGGTGCGGAGCACTTCGCCGATTATTCGGGCTGCCATGATGTTGTTTCGCTGTGCTTC
The DNA here is from genome assembly GCA_020341775.1 of Candidatus Bathyarchaeota archaeon. Classification (GTDB taxonomy): domain Archaea; phylum Thermoproteota; class Bathyarchaeia; order Bathyarchaeales; family SOJC01. The sequence goes on along the minus strand of CP070835.1, from coordinate 828,526 downwards.
CCTTCCGCGTCTGCGGCCTGTTCCTTCCTTGAGAATTAGGACTGGTTGTCCGCCTTGAGTTGTTAAATAGGCCATTTCTGCAACTCCTTATCAAATAATGCTAGAGTAGACAATTTCAACAATAATATAAACTTTGCTGCACGCGCTCAGAGTTGCCGCTCAGGGGGGCTCCTGCTTTGAAAAACGAAAACGCCTTAAGAAACACCTTGACATTCTAACTACAAAAGAGCACAAGATGGGGGTTTAGATTACGCCGAAAATCGAAGTCGTCCTTGTAACGGGGCGGACCATAGATCAGGGCACCACAAAAGAGCATGGCAAACTTTCCGGGGCATACCAGGACAACGTGGCCATCTGCGAAATTGACCCGGACGATTTGGAGGAACTGGGTGTCAAGGACAACCAGACCGTTAAAATCGTGTCCGACCAAGGAGCGGTGGTCGTCAAAGCCAAGCAGTCTAAGAGGGGGTCGCACCGGAAGATCGTCTACATGCCCTACGGACTGTGGGCCAATATGGTCGTCGGCGGCGACACGCAGGGGACAGGCATGCCGTCTTTCAAAGGAATCGCCGCGAAAATCCAGCCCGCTCCCTCCGAAGACGTCCTCACCATCCCACAACTGTTGAAACGTGTGTTCCGGAGAGAATAGGCGTGCTGACCATCAAGAACGTGACCTGCCCAATTTGCGGAACTCTCTGCGACGACCTAGAAGTCACAACAAAGAACAACGTCGTAGTCGACGTTAAAAACGCCTGCGCCGTCGGCGAAGCCAAATTCTTGGGGTACTCCAACCCTGAACACCGAAACCTGAAGCCTCTCGTGAGAAAAAAGGGCGAATTAACCGAAGTCTCCCTGGACGAAGCGGTTAACCGGAGCGCTCAAATCCTCGCTGACGCCGCCTACCCAATTCTCTACGGCTGGAGTTGCACCAGCAGCGAAGCCATCCGGGTGGGAATCGAGCTCGCCGAAACCGTTGGCGGCGTCGTCGACAACACGTCCACTGTCTGCCACGGCCCTTCAATACTCAGCATCCAAAACGTTGGAATACCAACCTGCACTCTCGGCCAAATACGGCACCGGGCCGACCTAATCGTCTACTGGGCCAGCGACCCATACAGCGCGCATCCGCGTCACATGGAACGTTACACAGCCTTTGCCGACGGGCGCTTCCAACGTAGCGAGTGGGCGCACTACGTCGCCCGCCTCCGCGGCGTCTTAGGAAGGAAGCGTCTCCACCGCGCCTCGGAGCTGGTGACGATGAAAGACGTGGAACTGCCCGCCGTGTCAGAACAGAGACTGCCTCCCAAATTCGCGACGAAAAACCGAAAACTGGTCGTCGTCGATGTTCGAAAGACCCGCTCCGCAGAATTTGCGGATTTCTTCATCCAAGTCGAACCCAACCGAGACTTCGAATTGCTCCAGGCCCTCCGCCTGCTCGTCCGAGACGAGGAACTTGAAGTCAACCACGTCGCCGGCGTCCCCGTGAATTTGCTCGAAGACGTAGCGGACACTTTGGTGAGCTGCGACTTCGGCGTCTTCTTCTTCGGCGTCGGCCTAACAATGAGCGCTGGAAAATTGCAGAACATCGACGCCGCGATTGCGCTGACCCAAGACCTGAACTACCGAACCAAGTTTGTCATCATGCCGATGAGAGGACACTTCAACGTGGCCGGCGCCAACGTGGTCT
>CP070835.1:821713-826739 GCA_020341775.1 Candidatus Bathyarchaeota archaeon | reverse complement strand
TGAGAGCAGCTATTAATGTGCCGCCAGTGACGCTTTTTGAAAGTGGCTACGAAACTGGAGACCTATCTGAATGGGATGGAAAGCATGTTTGGACGGGAGCTCTATCGGTTGGCCTATTTCAGCCTCACCATGGTGCTTATTCAAGCCGAAGCGAGACCACGGGGCGTTGGGGAAGAGCTATGACTTTTAAGAGGCTAGGTGGTGGACAACAAGTTGTATATGTTAGGATCCTTGTGAGATTTGAGACCTTGCCAGAGTTGAACACCAACATGTACCCCATCTACATGTATAACATCGATGATCACAACCAATTTGCCGGTGTCTTTGCTCGGAACATGAGTGGCAAAATCATATGGATAGTGAATTACGGAAGCGGAGGCAGATGGAACTACAAAAATGCTGCTAGCGGTCCGTCTGTAGGCGTATGGTATAGTGTAGAACTAATGTGTAGAAGGGGTCAGGGTGATGGCGCTGTGAAGCTCTTCATTGACGGTGTAGAGCTGCTTTCGGTCACAGGTTTGGATAATACCATGTTTGGGCCAGACATCAACTTTGTCCTCGTTGGTCTTGGGGAAGGCCCAGGTGTTGTTGCAGTGGACTGCGTGGAGATTTCAACTGACTACATCGGATCTGAATGAAGACACTGAAACAGCCCATTTAGCCGATGCAAATGTACGTGCGACTTCATGACTCATTCTCTGCATTTCCTCGGCGTTTGGCGAAGACAAAAACTTCAATGGCAGCAATGGCTACGATTATTATGATTGCGATCAAGTGGGGGTGTTTTTCGTAGAGGGGCACAGCAGTTTCTAGGTTGATCCTTACGCTATGGATCGTGGTTTTCGGTTTGTATTTGATGTATAGAAGATTGTTTGCGGAATCGTGGAACCATCCGTCGGAAACGTTTTTCTTGTTGAGGCTGGCTAATGACGCACTCTTTGGTATCTGATACGCTTCGTCTAATGTTATTTCTGTCACTGGCCGGCTGTGATTTAGGATTAGCCAACTGGTCTGCTTGTAGGGCCCCTTCAATTTGTAGGCGATCTGGATTGGAGAAGTGGCTTGCTCCAGAACGAAGATGTTCGAGTAGAGGCTGAATGTATCGGTAGTTTGGTTGCAGATGTATATTGGCATCCACGCCTTTTCGGGAACGGTTACATTCAGTTTGATGTCGGTTCCAGAGCCTTTTGCGATTGTTGCCCAAGTCGCTACATCTAGCGCAATCCACCCGGAGGGATCGATATGATAGAAAGTGGCATTCAAGTGGATTTCGAATTCGGTTGTGTCGCCATTATTGGTTAACCAGACTAGGATTGGCTTTCCAGGCCGGCCATTTATACTGAACCAAAAGTGTTCATGCCACGGGAGATACTGCGTACGATACTCTGAAAACCACCACACTGGCAACTTATTTTCTTTTTTCGCGGCGTAGAAAATTGCGTTGTTCAGCAATACCAGATAGCTTTCTCTTGGCGAGCCATATAGCCCACCGCCAGCTTGGAACCATTCCTCAAAGGGCATACCCACGAAAATCCCCCTGCCTAATCCGAAAGTGTGTTCACTGATCCAAGGTGTGTCGTTTGTGTCTTTCACAATGTGTTTGCCAGCTTCGTCGTAAGGAATGATTTTTGAATCACGTAGATTGTAAGAATATCCTTGAATGTTAGTGTACGGTTTGAGGATTGGGTGACTGTAGTTTATATAGTCGACTGTTCCACGAGTCGTGTTGTCTTGTGTGAAGTCAAACCCGAGGATGGGATTAGCCCAATCAGGCCAGCTTTTAGTAACCACCAAACCGCCACCAGCATTTGTGAAGGCTTTGATTCGTTCCTGAACGTTTTCGGTGACTTCGGCCATGCTTGGCTCTGCACTCCACCAAACAATTACGTCGAATTGCCTGAAATCCTCAAACTGCGTAAGGTTCAAGTCACCACCGGTTCGGTGGGTGCCGTGGAGAGTTATGTCAATGGCTGGAGTTAGGAATTGCAGCGCCATGCCGATGTCTCGGTCCCCGATGAACAACGCTTCAACCTCTTTAGTTTCGCATCCATAATAGTCGCCATAGTATCTCATTCGGCTCAATATCTCTCCAAAAGCAAGGCTCCCCCTCTGTTGATTTGCATTTGACAGAGCTTGGGGATCCCAGTCGAAAAAGCTGGCTTCTCTCGCTAGGACTGGAAGGGCTACGCTATAGTACAGTTCTATTTGTTCGGGCGTAATCAGTCCCAGGGGATTCCCTAAATGGCCCCAACTTGACCAAGGATAGGTGATTATGTCGCGAGACTTGAGAGTTTGCGCTATTTTCTCTAAAGTGTCACCTAGGAGGTAGGTTTCTGTAGGTGGAAAGGCCTTTGGACCGGTGGCTGCAAAGGCGAGGCTGACAGCATTTTGTGAAGCGCCAGCTTCCTCGATTAATCGGATATCATTAGGGTCAATGTAAATCCATGGTCTACCAGTGTATCCTTGAAACCATATTGCAGCTTCTTTTAGTATTTCGCTGGTCTGCAAGTTCAAATAGGCGTTCCAACCATGTAAAGGCTCATCTGCAACTGGGTGTGTGTGATAGTTGCTTATGTCTTCAGCTAACTCCACCGTCCCAAAGAGAGTGTTGGGATAATCGGTAAAAACTGCTGGTTGGACAATAGCAAAAATGATGTCGACGTCTTCACCCTCTGGCAAATGCCAGGACAGGCCGCCATCAGACGACCGTTTTGTTTTATGCTCGGCTCCTCCATAACTGTCGTTGACTTCTCTGTACATGTAATACGGAACGCTGAGGCGTGCATTTGCGTTGGATTTTAAGACAATCCAATACTTCTCATTTGGGCTTAAGAGAAGAGGAAACTCGAAGTCGATGTATTTAATGCCATGACCTGTGTTTGACGTGAATGGAAGAGTTCCAGAAACCAAAGTTTCCGTTGAAGGAGTGTTGGTTCCACTGTCCCTCCGTAGATCTGCGATCAAATCTTCTCCAGGATCGGAGTCTGGTCTGACAGTATAAACAAGAATGCCTTTGATGAAAGTGTCAGCAGCGACGGAAAAAGACTGCGCCATTAAGTCTTTATCTGTAATTCCAGTATTACCTGCTGCGAATTGAGCGTTTTCCGGTTCCACCTTAAAAACCTCAGCTGTTGTAGCGGCTTTAAAAATCAACTCAGCAACTTCTCGTCCTTTATCCCATGAAACTCCACCATTGCTGGTCCATAGCAGTTTGTAATCAGTAGGATTGACCGTTTGGAATACTCGATACCCGCTATTGCTAGCCGGAGAAGCCATGGAAAACACTATCCAGTACCACTTGTTGGCTAACAGAAGAGTGCCCCAGCCGGTGGTGCTGATCCAGGTGCCAGCCTGCATTTGCTCCGGAAACACTGTTTTGCTTTCGAGATCAGAATTTTTTGGCTTTGATCCGTTGCCATCATGATCTTCCCTCAAAGAAATCTTGAGAGCCGCCGGATTCCCATATTTTTGCCATAACTTCACATCAATTATTTCGAGGGAGGCTTCGATAGCGGGTCTGAAGCGTACTGCAGCCCAATGTGTGTCTGTCACTCCAGGCTGGCTTGTCTCTAAACCCGATCCTGTAGGGTAGTTGCATCTAACAAAGTTAGTTTCGCTTGTGAGGTTCATATCGGCAAGTCTAAAAAGGAATGTTTTACTTTCTCCTTGGAATCCGCCAGAGGGCGGGTTAGTTCTCATTCTGTGCCACTGCCATGGTTCACCCTCTGTTTTTAGCAGTCGAATAGTGTATTGCTCTCCTTTAAACAATCTAATTCTGTTGTCTAGATTGATTGAGACCCAACGCCAAAGCCCGCTTATGAGTTTCTGACTTAACTTCCCACTTGCTAAGATTTTCCCATCAATTGATCTTTCAACTCGGATTATCGACTCTGTGTCATCATACATCCTGTCAGCTATGTGGAGAAATACTGTGTTGATTGTCATGTTTTCAGGCGGTATGAACAGCTGAAATGCGTCTGATCCAAGGTTTAAACCAATCTCAATCCACTGGCCAGGGTAGATTTCTCTGTCTTCGCCACTCATAGTTTTTATCCACAGGATAGCAGAGCCCCGAAAGCCCCATCTGTTGGGGAAATACCCGTCTTCGCTATATCTGGCTGTTGATTCGTCGGTTTTGTGGTTTCTTCTAAAGACCTCATACTTGTTTTGGCTGTCACCACCTAATGTCTGAAAGACGACCCAATAGTTTTTTGTTTTGTTCAACGCTGAATTGAAGCCTATAGGAGGTTGCCAACCGCTGTATATCCCGATGTCATCAGGCAGCTGGCTTGCAGATTCAATTGGGAATCCCAGGTCTTTTGGTTCGTCACCATCGTCTTCATAAAGCTCAATAACTATCGGGGATGAGGGGTTGCCTACTCTTCGTCCGTACCACCTGATGGTAAATCCTGCTGTATCATCTGATGACTCGAATTTCATCGCGACTAAGCGTCCGCTTTCGCCGGTTCCATTATACACATCTAATTCATCTGAATCCTGCCATGTTCCCCAGCCGAAAAGTTTGAGTGGTTCATATTGGGGAAACGCTTGCCAAATCTTGCATTGGGTTTTATCTGTGTGGAATCCTGTTTCATTTATGTCTCTCGAGAAATAGATGGTGTCGGCGAAGTTGGCGATTGAAGAGTTACTATACCCGACTTGGCTCACCGTGCCGTCTATGGGGGCAATGTGAGCTTGGTCGCCTTGAAGAATTCCCCATCCAATCCAAGATGGGTGTTCACCATAGTATTCCCACAGTTGCTTCAAGTCTTGTTCAAACTGAAGAAGAAATTGGGGATGATCTATAGATAGGGGATTGCCCTCGCTAGGAGTTGCTGGCACGCCATTTCTGTGGTAAGTCTGCATGTCAGGATACGCCACAAGCACATCGTTCCACCAAGATGGTGCAGGAAGCGGTGCACTCCATTGCGCAAAATAGAAGATGTTCGCCAAACCATATTGATCACAAGCGCTGAGCCAATCGTCAACCCATAAGAAATAGGGAACTTCTGCGGTGGAGGTGTTT
>CP070835.1:818867-821613 GCA_020341775.1 Candidatus Bathyarchaeota archaeon | reverse complement strand
GAACTTGACATCCCCAACAAAGGCGCACCAGGACCACCATGCAAAAATAATAATATTGGATTACTCTGGTCTATACCTCTGATGAATATCCATTGTTTTGAATCACCAAGTGTAATCTCCTCCAATGAACTTATGCCATTAGATGTCTCTATTCTAGTCGAATTTCTCAAATAATTCTTATACAGTAATAACCCGACATAGAGAAGCAAGAAAAACGCGGCTATGGATACAATAACTGGCAAAAAAATGTTCAAAGCTTTTTTCCCTTTGTTTACAGCAATTATTGCGTAAGCATATAAATCATGCGTGCAAGCAAGCCTTGATCAAACAAGAGAACTCCTACAAAGTCTGGAACCATTTTCCATAGAATCTACGCGCGCCTTAGTAGAGGATTCTATCCTGTCAATCTGTTTACAATGAGCCTAGCACTCTCTGTGTGATCTCTTGAAGGTCTTTGAGTGTATGATGAACGCTGTGATCTATTGCTGCGGTTGTTGGAGTCTTTGCTCTCTATTCTGCAGTTTATTGTAGAGATACTCAAACCACACAAATAATTCTGGTAAATGATATTGCTCTCTCATGCCTTCTGTTATGGGCTTCAATTTTTCCCAGACACCCGTACTTGATCCGCTCACAATGTACTCAATTGTTTCGATATCTATGAGGCGTTTGTGCAGCAGAAATCCAAGTCCATCATAGTACCCCGTGATTGTGTGAAGTGCTTTGTCAGATAGTGGATCACCATATTTTTCCAGATATTCCTTGTAGTCCGTGAATTCCAGATTCCAAATTCTAGATATGTATTCGATAACTTCGTTCATGGTAACCTTTAGAGCTGGATTGAGTTGTATAATGAGTCCAGTATGTCTCGTTCTGGCTGCATCTCGCATCTGAAAGATAGCAAAGATCACGCCAACTACTACGCTGATAGCTGCTACGACTGCTGAGAAAGACGCTATATCCAATCCATCACTCTCCAAACCGGGAATTCTGCAAGAAGTGAATATAAAAGGCTGACGCGTGGGGTAGGCCGGGTTCAAATCTCTTCCAATCACCATGCCCCGGGAAATAGTCGATATCTGACCTGACTGGTGTATTCGGAGTACCCTTCTAATTCTTCTTGCAGTGTCTTATCCTCAAGCCAAGTACGTGACATCGTCAAAGTAACATAAATTCCAACCGAGATGAAGGCTAAAACGGATCCAATCAAAAGTGGTATTGAAATGGCGAATAGAATCCCTGCCAAATAGCCAGGATGTCTCACAAAGCTGTATGGTCCAGCTGTTATTACTTTATGATTGCGTTCTTTTTGTATTCGAACCACAGGCTCGAAATGTGGGTTTACTATCATAGCCCAATTGAGCAATAACGAAGAAGCTACAACAAACGCCAAACCAACCACCAGAAAATAGTTATCAAGAATGGCCCAGCCATACCTAAAATCCAACCCCGCTAATGCGGGTATCACGATGATCACCACAAGATTGCTAATCCGCATCAGTATTTCGTCCCACAATTTTGATCTCTTTCTCTTCATTTTTAGCCGTTGAACTAGAAGCTCAGGATTAAGCTTGAACTGGACAACCGTGCTGACAACATAGTGTACAAACGCCGCTACAAAATAGGGCCATGAACGTGGATCAATTAGATTGCCCGCGGAAACAAAGAAAACAACTACTTGAACAAGAAGAAAAAGGGATGTCAGGAAAAGCTGTTTGATTGCTGCAACGCCAAACGGCCTTGAATAATCTCCATTCATATTTCTAAATGAGTGTCTGCAGGACTTAATCTTTGTCTCGCCTCTCAGCGTGCGCGGTTTACTGTCTCTGCATGGGTTCCAAAAGGCTACTTGGGAAGCTGGTGGACTTGTTTCGCTGTTTTCAGGGTTGGCTTGGTGAGTTCCCTGCGAACGAGCACATAGAATATTGCGTTGTAGATCGCCATAATCAGGGTCAAAACGATTCCCAGCACCATCAGCATTTTGGCAATATCGTTGGAAATCCACTGCAACAGAAATCTGAGGAAACTAGGCAACACGTCCGCAAGATAAGTAAAATCAAATGGAAAAACCACGAAGAGCCAAGCAATGGCGACGGCGACAAAGAGAGCCTCAAATATGTCAAAGAGACGAGCAAGGTTTCTGCGGCCAAATAACACTCTGAAGGCAGCTGTCCCAACCCCGAATATTATAGACCCATAAAACAAGAGTGCCTCCAAGGTGCCGAATTCTGAAGTGAAAAAGCCTGTTGATCCCGTCTGATGAGCAACGAAATACAGCACAAATAATAGGCCAATCACAACTCCAACGATGTTTCCGAAACGCTCAGAAGATGAGATGACGTCTTTCTTCGCTTCTGCCTCTGCTCGTCTAGCAAACCAGTTCTCAGACGCTCTTGTTTCGCTCAAAATGATTTCATCCCAGCGAATTGTTGTACCTAACCGATGCCATTTCAGTATTTAACCCTTGTTGCATCAATCTACCGTCCTATTTTCCAGTTTTCGATGCCCGCGCAACTTGAGTGTGCACTAGCTTGCGCACCGAAGAAAACTGTTTTGCTAAACTGAAATAAGCAAGGTTGCGGAATTGTCTTTTGCATCAGGATGTGAGAAAGTGGTTCCTCCCCCATTTGTCAAGAGAGTTGTCAAGACATGTCTTGGAATAGGAAAAGATGACAAAGTCATAGTATCTAGCTGGCGACACACGGTTGATTTAGCTGAGTCATTTGCTATGGAGTGTAAAAAAGCT
>CP070835.1:817364-818767 GCA_020341775.1 Candidatus Bathyarchaeota archaeon | reverse complement strand
GGAAGAAGGGATTTGATGTTGTCGGGGTGGATATTTCAAGAAGCGCCTTAAAAAAACTGATGTTTGGTCTAAGATTGAGGGGATCCCAAATGTGATTGTCTTGCGCGGGTCAATGACTCATCTGCCATTCCTCAGTCAGTCCTTCCACGCTGTGGTCAGTGTAAGCGTCATTCATCATGCTCTCAAGGAAGACATACGAGAAGCAATAAGGGCGATTCACAAGGTCTTGAAAGACGATGGGCTGTTCATAGCCAATCTTCTGTCGACCAAAGACTATCGATATGGCTTAGGGGAAAGACTCGAAAACGGAACATTCAAGGTTCTAGAAGAATTCGAAGAGAAACAATTTCAAGAAGTGCACCATTTCTTCTCGAAGGAGGAAATCCTCACTCTTCTAAGAAAGTTCACGAAGATCCACATAGTGCCGCTTCAAGGCGGAACAGAAAGACCCCATGAGTACTGGAAAGTCATCGCTATCAAATGATAGTTGCGCACTAGACGCGAAGTACATCCTAGCAATTCGATGACGATCTTATGTACGCCGCGTGCGCGCGCGCAAAGGCAAGCTTTAATATCTCGATATTGTGTTACTTTTTTATAAAAAAGTATCACCAAAGGTGATGTGTTGGCGTATTTCGAAACACGTGACTTGGCTGGGATAGCCATCTTCGCTGCTCTATGGGGAGTTTTAAATGTAACAGTCTCCCCCACGTTCTTTCAAATTTTCCACCTACCCTTCGCCTGCGATCTTATAGGCTTCTCAGCTCTTATCCTTGCAGTTTGGTGGTCAAGAAAGATAGGAACGGCTACATTTGTTGGACTTATAGCACTCATAATAAACTTGATTGCAAGACCAACAGCCCTTCAATTCCTGGGGTTCTTTGCAGCATCCATCTTATTTGATATACTATCATTCGCAATCGGGTATAACCGCTTGTTTGAAAAGAGGCTTTTTGGCTCTGTGATCTTATTCATAATATCTGTATTGTCTGCAGCCTTTGCGGGCCTAGTAATAGGCTCATTTTTCATGGTACCATCCGCACTGATACAATGGGGTGGAGTAATAGGCTGGGCAGGATTGCACGCTGTAGGTGGTATAATTGGCGGATTCATGGGCATTACTATAATGAACGCTCTAAGCACACGAGGTCTCTCTCCAAGGATTGGACTGAGGAAAGGGTGAAAGTCTAAAGATGAAGAATGACGTGAATGCCACACCCATAGTTCCCTCAAAACTGGCGGCAGTCTTGGAAAAAGCTGCTGAGTTTCATGGTCATCTAGGGCCATTTCTAGTAATTGGTGTTAGAATTGGGCTAATTGGACTGAAGGAGATCAGCAAGCATAATGGTGAACAACTGACTATTGATCTTTCATTGCCACTTCATGTTCCCTTTTCTTGTATC
>CP070835.1:814663-817264 GCA_020341775.1 Candidatus Bathyarchaeota archaeon | reverse complement strand
TATTTTCCGACTTTTCCCTCTGCGGAAACCTTAAGCATGTAAAAGCGCATACAAAAAACATCTGATGGAGGCGGTTCTGTGAAGTTAGAGTATGGAAAAGCAGTCAAGAACGAGCTTTCTGGCGAAATCGCCAAGTCCTACGTGGCCCAAATTGTCCGTTTTCACCGTGTCCAAGCCTCGACAATGTTTCGTGAAGCTGCAGAATACGTTGCAGACACGCTCAAGCGCCTAGGATTCAAAGATGCCGAAATTGAACATTTTGCTTCAGACGGAGCCACGAAATATTGGACTTGGAAAACGCCAATTGGGTGGACAGTCAAAACCGCCGAGTTATACATGTTGGAACCTGAAAAGAAGCTTATTGTCCGATATGAAGATATACCAACCTGCCTTCACACCTATAGCAAAGCGACCTCCCCTAAAGGCACAACAGCTGAGCTTGTCGACGTGGGCGAAGGAACCAAACCTAGACATTACAACGGAAAAAACGTGAAAGGTAAATTCGTCTTAGCCACTGGAAGAGCCAGAAGTGTTCATGAACAAGCAGTCTACAAAAATGGAGCTGCAGGCGTCATCACAGACACCTTGACGCATGAAATGAAAAACGTTCGAGAAAGCGTCGACATACCTGATGCCCACGCTTACCAATCTATATGGCCAACAAGAGAAGAATCTGCCAACGTGACTTTCGGCTTTTCCCTCAGCAAGCGACAAGGAAACCACCTGCGCTCTCGACTGAGAGGCGACAAACCTGTTAGATTGAAAGCTATCGTGGATGCCGCGCTCTTTCCAAGCAGCTTAGATGTAGTTACAGCCACAATACAAGGCAGCTCCAAGCCAAATGAGGAAATCTTTCTTATTGCGCATCTTTGCCATCCGAAACCAAGCGCCAACGATAATGCCTCTGGCAGTGGTTTGCTTCTCGAAATTGCCCGGACCTTACAGGTGCTGATAAAAAGTGGCAAAATCGACAAACCAGCACGAACCATACGGTTTCTTTGGGTGCCGGAAAGCTTCGGTACAATCGCGTATCTTTTCCACCACGAAGATTCAACATCCCAACTAGTCGCAGGCATTAACCTTGACATGGTGGGGCAACATCAAGAACTCTGCAAATCTACACTTCGTCTCGACAAGACACCAGACTCTAACCCCTCCTACTTAAATGACTATGTTTTCAACCTCATTGAACGTTCAATAGATGAGTTCGACCCCGACACCGCCTTTGGTTCAGCATCTACTTTTCGCTACTCCATTAATGCATTTTGCGGCGCAAGCGACCACGCAGAGTTTAACGATTCCTCTTTTGGCATTCCATGTGTCATGTTGATCCAATGGCCCGATCTCTACTACCATTCTAGCATGGATACGATCGAGAACGTCAATGAAAAAAGCTTAAGGCGGGTCGGTTGGATAGCTACAGTTGCAGCTTTGACCCTTGCCAGTGCTGATGTTGAAGACGCAATGTATATGGCAAGCTTGACGAGGTGGGGAGGATTGACCAGACTGCAAAGAGCCAGTCAAGAGTCGCTAACTGCTCTGTTTCAAGCCAAAGATTCTCAAAACTCCCAAGAGTTACCCCAAATCCTTGCCAAAATTAAATCAGATTATGCAAACAAAATAAGGCACATCACTTGGCGCGAGAAAAAGGCCATCAAGTCGACGACAAAGCTGGGGAACAACTCTGAAATGGAGACCGTCCTTTCAAAATTTGCTGGAGATATGGAACGGCATCGTCAGATTGAAACAGAGCGATTCGAAGACGCATTTCGTCAAGTCGTTAAGACAGCTGGAATCGTGGCTCTCCCCCAACTTGAAGAAAACGAGACAATAAGAGACGCAAAGAACTTGGTTCCCAAAAGACTGTTCAAAGGCACACTCAATTCAAACGCCTTGAAAAGAGAGCTGGGTGAAAAAGAATTCGAATGGCATGAGGAGATTAAAAAGGAAGACCAAGAGTTTCGAAAGAAGACATATGAAGTTGTGAATTTCATGGATGGAAAACGTTCAGTTTATGACATTGCAGCAGCTATTTCAGCTGAGTATGGTGAGACCCAACTAGAACATATCTTAAAATTTATAGGCGACCTTGCGAAGACTAAATTCATTTCTTTCCAACAGTGAACGAGAAAAGTAGGTTATTTGTATCTCTTCCTTCGTCGCTGCCTCTTCTTTTTCTCTCGCTTCATCTTCTTTTTTTTCCATTTAGCTCGCATGGGACTTGCCTCTACTCTATTGTAGCCTGCGCGGTCTTAACTCTTCCTCGGTCTTATTTAAACGATACATTTGTGCCACGGCAGGCCGGTCAAGAAACACTCTGAGGTTGCATTGGCGAACTCCCCTGGGTCTGAACCTGTCTTTCGCTGAAAACCACGCGACAGATAGCGTCACTTGTGCGCGTCCGGAGGAATTTTTTCAAGCCGTGCCTAGCCCAAAGAGATCGGAAAATGAAGGCAATCCAACATTTAGCCGCAGGTAAACGCCTATAATTAGTATACTCACAGACACTAAGAATAGCACCAGGTCAGCCCTCTCGATCTTTAAAATGTACAAGTTCGTACGCTTCTGAATAGCGCCCCAGGCTCTTGATTCCATTGCCTC
>CP070835.1:813085-814563 GCA_020341775.1 Candidatus Bathyarchaeota archaeon | reverse complement strand
GTTTGAAAGCCATAGCCAATTATAAGGGCGATTAAGAACGCAACTGAAGCGACTCTCGCTGGGCTTCTTCTCACGTTTCTTGTTGCCAGCATTCTAAGGTCTCCAAGAAACCTTGCAGCCTTTGTCACTAATCCTTGAAAGCCTAAAGATCCAAGCACGAAAATCTTTGTGAATCCCCAGAAGAATAGTAACGGTCCGATAGGCGTTAGAACGCTGTCAACGACTATCCAGGCTGCAAATAGGATTGTGAGAAATATGTTTGTGGTTGGTGGAGGGCGTCCCATAAAATATTGTGCTAGGCTGGAGATGCCTATGAGAAACATAGTTATTTTGTAACTGCCCAGAAAAAAAGCTAGCATGGGCCATTTCTGCTTGTAAGGTTTAGCCTCCTCTACGTACATGTACTCCTTCAAAGCGTCCACTGTAGACAGTCTCGCAGCTCTCCTCGAAGGTCTGAAAGTCGAGAGAAGGGTTAAGCTGGTACTGAAAATGATCGCCAAGACTATGACCTCAGGTGTCAATATTGGAGACGCTCCACTAAACTCAGTTCCTATTGCAGTGACGAAGTAGGGGCTGAGTACGAAGCTTAGGGCGACGCCAATGAGACCGCCTAGAATTCCAATAAGCAGTGACTCTGATAAGAACAAGCGGAAAATCTGTCCTGAAGAAAAACCTCTTGCAGACAGCAAGCCAATCTCCCGTCGCCTTAAGTTAAAAGACACATCAGACACGGTTGACCCAACATACCAAGCAACAAAAAATACTGGAAGAGCCACAACAAGGAACGCGAGTCGCATTCCCATAGAAAGAAATTGGAACGTATTCAGAACAATTTGTAGGTTACTGGATGCAGTGACGCCAAATTCTGCCACTTCATTGTCTATCTGCGAAACAACCCGATTTATCGTTTCTAGTGACGCTCCAATATCCCATGGATTTATGACAGCTTCTCGATCCAGAAAAACCAAGATCTCAGTGCGAACAGGGCTGTATGAAGGATTGATTGCATAGATTACATCAAGAAGATTCGCGAATGTTTTCTCCCAGCTTACAATGAGGAGATTCCCAAAGCCAGCCAGGCCAACATCTTCCTCTCTCGAGGGCGTGTAAAATATCCCCCCATCGCCCTTCCAATATTGCCCAAAAGCAAAAGCATACGCATTCTCGTCCAGATCAACAAAGCCTGCCACTTTGAGGTGCAGGCTCAGACTCAGCTCACCATGGTCATAAGTCCAGAGAGTATAGTTGAAGATCAACGTGTCGTTTATCTTCAGCTTGTAAGCGTCTTGAGAGCCAGTCCACACATATGTCTCATTTTCCTGAAGAGAATCAGCTCCAGATGTCACATTTAAACCGCTTTCAACTCGCGAATCATCGAACACTCCCGCTACATTGAAGAACGAATAGTTCTTCTCTCCCATTTCGTCATACCAGTCAACCCTAGAAATTATCTCCCTATCTTCCACATTGTCAACCAG
>CP070835.1:797612-812985 GCA_020341775.1 Candidatus Bathyarchaeota archaeon | reverse complement strand
TCTCCGGCTTTTCTTAGAAACTTTTTCATGGCTTTCCATGTTTTCCTTCAATTCATTTTCCAATTCACCAATCTGCTTTTGCAGGGAATTCATGAACTCTTTTGATTGGAATCCTCGAAGACCAAATCTAGCCAAGGACTCATCAGTAGAGTGCTTTATTTCCTCACTCCTCAATTCAAGCTGTTCTACAAAATCTTTGCTCAATTGGCTTAACGGCAAGTCTAATGATTCTCCACGAAACACCGCATAGCAAACTGCACCAATAAAAAAGAAGGTCGCTGCAAGAGTCGCTACGAAGTAAGTGGCAACTTCCACTGGAAACGAAAAAAGCGTAATCATGTTGATGCTTTGCACCTGCCAGACAATCAAAGCGTGCAAAGCACTCAGACCCGTTAGGGAAGCAAACATGATGAATATCCAGATAGTGAAGGCCTTTTTGAACGTCAACCCTATTCCCTTAAACAAGCTTGTGGAGTTGACAATTTAACGTTATGAAGCAGCAATCATTATTGTTGCTCTGCTTCTAGGATGAAATATTGGGAATTCAATTCACACTAAGAATTTTAGCGAGATCTGAATCACATAAATAATCGCTACGAACACCGCAAGGAGCAGAATCGTTATCCCCAGATTCTTCAACCATTCACCTTCACTAACAGCTATACCAAAGGGCAGCCCTATCAGGAAACCTGCAACATGCGCGATATACCCCACATTCCCGCCGAATTCCCAGAGCACCGCAAAAACATTGAATATAAAATACAAGAGGGCCACCAGCCCTAATGGTATAAAGAAAAAGAGCAACGATAATTTCAAAGGCTTGATGAGCATTGCTGCAGCAGCCAAAGTGAATATTGCGCCCGAAGCCCCAATCATCGTAACACTCAAGCCGTAGTAGACGGTGCCTACTAAGAGCGAGCCGACGCCTCCTACAAAAAAGGCTGTCAAAGTAGTTTTTCCGCTTGATTCTTTTTCAACCACACTCCCAAAAACAGAAAGAAAGGCGATGTTACCTACAAGGTGCGCCAAGTCAAAATGCACAAAGAGCGTCGTGATTGGCGTCCATAACGCACCTTGCGCTAACCCAGTTCCGCTGTAAACCAGATGGTTTTCCACAAAGCTTTCATATCCAAACCAATAACCGAGGCTAGCTAATATGCAGATTATTATCAAGATGCTAGTCCATTTCATATTGCTTTCATCAACCATAAACCCGTTCTGCGAATCTTCTTTTGAAGGCTTCTTAAGAGTCGGAACGCCGTTTTTCAATGTTTTCTGGTGGAAAATGTGCTTCTTCAGTGCTTCGGGCTGGTTCGCTCATTGTTGCGTGCTCGGACCTGCTAGCTGTGCCGTGTGTTTCCACCATCGCAATAGGTTCTTCAGGTTGGATAATTTCTTCGTCAATAGTTTGTTCAGATAGAGGATCTCCTCGTTCTTCTCTAGGCACTGGCAATCCATCTTCTTGGTGTTGCGCATACTCACTTATGCTTCGTTGTTCTCCTCTTTCTCGGGCCTGCGAAGTGTATACCTGCTTAGAATTTTCGGAAGCCCAAAGCTGCTTTTGTCTTTTCTTAAAAATGTAGAGCGTAACGATTATTGCTATGGCTATGTTCAACCAAGACAGTCCAAAGACGATTCCAGAGAAGAGCCAATAAGGGATGGCCCAGGTGTAACTGAATTGCAGGCCGAAGCTGTACAAGTCAGTATGGACTATGAGATTTATTTGATTTAAACTGATCATAGCGAAGAGGGACGCGGCTGCCATTAATATTAGAATTGGACACACCACTGAAGGGTTAACATCTGCTTCCATTATGGTAGCCTTGATAGTCTAAAGGCTTTGGAAAAGCCATTAAGTGTTATGGCTCTAAAATTCGATTCCGAAATTAGTAGTCGAGATAAGCCATGAAGCATTAACGCGAAAATCGCGATTCTAGGATAGACTCTTCCAAACAGAAGCTTTCCAATGTTAATTGGAGATAAAGATGAATGGTTAACAAAGCAATTATATTTAGACAAATCATACTTTTTCCGTGTGTGTCTTAATTTGGAACTGGAGAAATCCCATCAACAACTTCAGACGCCTATTGAGGGCTTCCCTCCCCTAGAAATAGACTCTCCTGTCGAAGAGAAACGGCGCCATCGATTTTCTGCTCTAATAAACGGAATCTGCATAGGTGTCGGTATGGTTTTTATCCTTATGGGAGTTCTAATGCCCATAACAAGTTCTGGAATGCTTGTTCAGGGATTGATGTCGATTATTGGCGGCTTAGTGGTCTTGACTGTGGGAACAGTTGTTGAAGTGTACCACTGGGCTCAACTTAGTTGAGAATCCTGCCTTTCTAGGTATCAGAATTCGGCAAATTGAAGAACCCTCAGTATTGGACAACTAGATTGTGTCGTTGGCTCTAAATACAGGTGGGGCATTCTAGACTGAAGTCAGCAAGCGTTCCTTCGCTTTCTATAGGTCGAAGAACCTGTTTCTCTCGGCTTCCATGTCGATAAACCGTTACGCCTTTGCAGCCCAATCTATAGGCAAGCCAGTATGTTTTGTCGATGTCGTCAGGCGTCGCCCGATTAGGGAAGTTTATGGTCTTTGAAACGGCGTTGTCCGTATGTTTCTGGAAAACTGCCTGCATTCGAACGTGCCATTCGGCGCTGATGTCATGAGCCACAGCAAAGAGCCTCTTCACCACCTCAGGAATTTCCTCCACATCTTGTATGGATGTCTTTCTGGCAATCTTTTTTATCAGTCCCTCCTTGTAGAATCCTTCTTTCAACGCAGTTCTCTCAAACAACGGATTCACGTTGACAAGGCTCCTCCCCAAAGTCTCCGCAACTTCGCGAACATAGACAATTGCAAAGAGCGGCTCAATACCTTGGGAGCACCCAGCAATAATGCTTATCGTGCCTGTCGGGGCGATTGTTGTAACTGTAGCGTTTCTCATGGCGGTAAACTGCCGTTTCCACTTGCTTCTATTGAAATTTGGGAAGCTTCCTTTCTCTTCCCCCAACTCTGCGCTCATTTTCTTTGCTTCAGCGTCAATGAACTTCATCAGTTTTTCTCCCATTTGGACTCCTTCGTCTGTGTCAAATTTCACACCCATTCTAATTAGCATGTCCGCAAAGCCCATTACTCCTAATCCGATTTTTCGGTTGTCCTTGGTTATCGCCTCTATCTTAGGCAAGACGTAAACATTAGCGTCGACCACGTTGTCTAAAAACCTGACAGCCAATCTCACCGTCTTCCTTAGCTTGTCCCAGTCCATTTTGCCATCCTCAGATACAAACTTGCTTACGTTGATGCTTCCCAAGTTACAGGATTCATAAGGCAAAAGGGGTTGTTCACCGCAAGGATTTGTGGCTTCGATCGGTCCAAGATGGGGTGTTGGGTTATCCTTGTTTATCGTATCTAGGAAAATTATTCCCGGCTCCCCATTTTTCCAAGCCATCATAATCATTAGATTCCAAAGTGCTCTCGCTTTCAATGTTTCCACTACTTCGCCATGCCGCGGATTTATCAAATTGAAGTCGCCATCTTCTTCTACTGCCTTCATGAACTCGTCAGTAACTGCCACAGAAATGTTGAAGTTTTTCAACACGCCTTCCTTTTCTTTCGCCACTATGAAATCCATGATTTCGGGGTGATCAACACGGAGTATACCCATGTTAGCGCCTCGGCGGCGTCCTCCTTGTTTCATGACTTCTGTTGCGGCGTCGTATATTCTTGCGAAAGAGATTGCGCCTGAGGCTATGCCCCCCGTTGTTCTGACAACGTCTCCTCTTGGTCGAAGTCTCGAGAACGAAAAGCCAGTTCCCCCTCCCGATTTATGAATAGCCGCTGCAGCTTTCAACGTGTCGAAAATACCTTCAATCGAATCTTCTACTGGCAGGACAAAGCAGGCGCTGAGCTGTTTGAACATAGTGCCCGCATTCATGATTGTCGGCGAATTGGGCAGGAATTCGAGATTACTCATCATAAGGTAAAACGCTTCTTCGCACTCAGCTACTTCAACGTCGCTTTTGCCATACACTCTTTCAACATCAGCCATGCATTTTGCGACTCTCCGGAACATTTCACCGGTAGACTCGATGACTATGCCTCGTTCATCTTTTTTCAGGTAGCGTCGTTCTAACACAAGAATCGAGTTGAGTGGAAGTTTTAGCTCATCATTAACACCAAGGAGATTCTTCGTTCTCCTCATTTTAGTTCGCTTCTCTCGATAAAGGATGTACACCTTAGCCATACCAGCTTGGCCATTCTCGATAAGCGTTTTCTCAACCAGGTCTTGAACTTGCTCCACTTGAGGTATCTTGTCGGGATCAAGTTGAGTCTCCAATTTTTCGACAACTTGTACAGAAAGCGTCTCAACCAGCGATCTGTCTTTCACTCCAACAGCTTTAGCCGCCTTCCAAATGGCTTCAGAAATCTTATCAGCATCAAATGGAACTATTCTTCCATCTCTTTTCTTGATTTTCCCAATTGCAGCCACATAAATTGCCCCAACTATTTATGCAAATCTTCTCTTTTAACTATTAAGCCCCCCTTTCCAGCCTCTAGAGGACAACAAGGCGCAGTCTCTAGCGTGATCAAACCTCGCAGCCTTCAGAAAAAGCTTTTACTGACGAACTAGTCTGTTTTCCACTCTACATGCGTGGTTCATGCCTCATGAAAAAAAAAGTCTTAGTTGCACTCGGCGGAAATGCAATATTGCGCCACAAGGAAAAAGGAACAGCTGAAGAGCAACTGGAAAACGTGGAAACGGCTTGCCAGCATCTGGTTGAGCTAATTCGAGACGGATACAAACTTGCAATCACCCACGGCAATGGACCTCAAGTCGGCGACATTCTCTTAAAGAATGAGCGGTCCAAAGATATCTTGCCCCCCATGCCCCTGGACATTTGCGGAGCTCAAAGTCAAGGAATGATCGGCTATATGCTGCAACAATCCTTGAGGAATGAAATGAAAAAAGCAAACATCGACATCCCAGTCGTCTCCGTAACTACACAGACCGTAGTCGATCAGAACGATCAAGCCTTTCACAACCCAACGAAGCCCATAGGACCATTTTATACGGCTCCCGAATCTGACAGATTAAAGAAAGAAAAGGGCTGGTCAATGATTGAAGACAGCGGACGAGGGTACAGGCGAGTGGTCCCTTCTCCCGAGCCTAAGACCATCATGGAAAAGGGAATCATCAAAACTTTGTTTAGAAGCAACGCGATTGTCATCGCTGCTGGCGGTGGGGGCGTCCCGGTGATACTAAAGGAAAACGGTTCCATAAAGGGGGTCGATGCTGTGATTGATAAAGATTTGAGTGCACAAATCTTCGCTAGCGACATAGGAGCACAAGTTCTACTTATGTTGACTGATGTAGAAAAAATTTCCCTTAACTATCGGAAGCCACGCCAAATGGATCTTAATAAAATTACGACCAAGAAAGCCAGGCACTACCTACAGGAAGGGCACTTTGCTCCTGGCAGTATGGCTCCCAAAGTAAAAGCAGCCATAAAATTTGTGGAGGCTGGAGGCGAAAAAGCGATAATCGCTTCTTTAGAAACGGGGCGAAGAGCTTTGAAGGGCAGGGCTGGAACAACAATTTCACAGGCATAACCCTCCATCGCACTTACACGTTCAGAATTTGCTGAACCTGAATTCATTGTTTCCCCTAACAAATTTTAAATAGAGAAAAACAAGAACACACTTGTTAGGTGAAACCTTGAAAAAGCAAATCACAATCCTGTTAGCTTCGGCGCTGCTTTTTGTTGTTCTAGTTGCTCCAATTGAGGCGCAAGGCATTGAAGCTTGGGTCCACCTCAACAAGACCCATTACGAACCTGGCGAACAAGGAACCATAACCATCGTAATTCGAAACAACTATGAAGACGACCCCATCGATGTTAAGAATGTTACAGTGCATTTTACATCTTGGATGAGGTATGGAGAAGACGGTTGGGATCCTTTGGGGAACCAAACAATTGTTTACGATCCACCAATCATAGTAAGTAGCGACACGGCAGTTGCACTCGATCAAATCTCCTTTACGGTGCCAAGTGATGACAGAGGCCACTGGACGCCTGTCAGCCTATCGATATTCACCAGCAAAGGCCTATTGTCAGAGTACAACATCAAAGGATGGGAAGGCAGCATCAACGTTGTAGATGGATACAGCCTACGTTCGCTGAGAGCAATGGACAACATCGTGCTACTCTTATCTGTGGGAGCAATATTAGCGATTATTGGCGCTATAATAATTGCTGCAGCTGTCTTCCTTTCTGGACGCAGACCTGGAGTTACCTGGCAGAAAGAACAATGAGCCAATCTCTCCAACCTTCTTTTTCTTTTTTCCCTCAAACCTAATACATGCAGCCCTACCACTAGTGCTACACGCGCGTGACGATCGAACGCACCTTGCTCTTCCGCAAAAGGCAAAAACCCCCTAACTAAGTGGTATCCGAACCGCGTTATCTGATAGGTTTAAGTATGTGAATCGATGAAATGTCTAGAGCACTATTTGACGTGGAGGTGCATTGTACTCGACAAAATTCTGGTCACCTGTGCGTGGCCTTACATCAACCATACTCCTCACTTAGGCACCCTCATCGGATCAGTTCTTTCAGCCGATGTTGTTGCGCGTTTTTACCGATTGAAAGGAGATGACGTGGTCTTCGTAAGCGGCTCTGATGAACATGGAACACCAATTGAAGTCGAAGCCGTTAGATTAGGCATATCGCCACGGCAGCTTACGAACAAAAACCATGAAAAGGTTGCTGCCCTCTGGAAGAAATGGGGCATTTCCTTCGATAACTACACTCGAACAGAAAGTCCCGTGCACAAAGAATTCGTCAAGAAACTTTTCTCAAAAATCTACGACAATGGCTATGTCTCTGACAAAAATGCAAAATTGCCATATTGTCCAGATTGTAAGAGATTTCTCCCGGACAGATTTGTTGAAGGCAGCTGTCCACACTGCGGCGAGGAAAATGCGCGTGGAGACCAATGTGACTCATGTGGAAGATTGCTTGAACCGGCAAAACTTATCAACCTCTATTGTGTCATCTGCAAGTCCACACCTGTCATAAAAGAAGTGAGACACTGGTATTTTGATCTCCCACATTTCACTGACGAGCTCCGTCGCTTCATAAAGAAGAACAAAAACCTGTCCTCTAACGCCAAGAAGTTCAGCCTAAACATAATCGACGAAGGCCTAAAACCGAGATCATTAACTCGCGACAACAAGTGGGGTATCAAAGCGCCCTTCCCTGGAGCAGAGAACAAAACGATATATGTCTGGGTCGAAGCAGTTCTCGGCTACGTCTCTGCTACAATCGAGTATTTCAGGAATCAGGGAGAAAATGAATGGAAAAAATTCTGGCTCGACGAATCAACTAAAACCTTCTATTTCATTGGCAAGGACAACATTCCTTTTCATACGATCGTGCTTCCCGCTTTGCTATTAGCCTCAGAAGAACCCTTCAATTTGCCCTGGGCGGTTTCTTCAACTGAATTTCTGCAATTCAAAGGTGAAAGATTCTCTAAGAGCCACAAAGTGGGCATATGGATTGATGAGGCGTTGAGGTTATTCTCAGCCGACTACTGGCGCTACTTCCTCATATCCACACGTCCAGAAACAAAAGACACAGACTTCTCATGGGAATTATTCATAGAAAAAGTGAATGCTGACCTCAACGACACATTAGGCAACTTCATCCATAGAACCTTAACTTTCATTAACCAACATTTCAAGAGTGCAGTGCCCGACGCCAAAAACCTAGACCTAGACGATAAACATGTGCTCGAGACTGTGGAAAAAGCAGTGATGAAAACAACGAAAGACTTGGAGGACTGTAAGTTACAGGCGGCTCTGCGGGGAATCATAGACATTAGTCGCCTTGGAAACCGATATTTCAACGAAAAAGAGCCTTGGAAGGCCTTGAAAACCAACAGACAAAAAGCTGCAAACACACTCTATATCGCGGCACAAATTGTCAAAACATTAGGACTCACATTAACCCCATTCCTCCCTTTTACGGCCAAAAAAATTGCGTCCCTTCTCAATCTACCAGATGGGGGGAAGTCTCATCAGTGGCGCAGAGCCACAAAACCTTTACCTGCAGGTCACAAAATAAGGAGATCCAACCCCCTGTTTGCCAAGATAGAGGCTAATGGCGAGGAGTTGCAGGATAAATTGGAAAGAAAAGAACAAACACCTCCCAAAACTATCAGCTTTGAAGAATTCTCGAAACTCGATCTGCGCGTGGGCAAGGTTGTCAAAGCAGAAAATGTTCAAAAATCAAAAAATCTGATGAAACTGCAAATCGACATAGGCCATGGAGAAATGAAACAAGCCGTAGCTGGCATCGCTCAGCATTACAGGCCAGAGCAGCTGGAAGGCAAGAGTATTGCAGTCCTAGCAAACCTCCAGCCAAAGCGAATCTTCGGGTTAGCGTCAGAAGTGATGATTCTCGCATCTGAAGACGCTAAAGGTGTTTCAATAATCATGCCCGAGAAGCTGGTCAAGGCAGGAAGCAAAATAAAGTGAAAACTCTTTGCCTCTAAAATTAGACCTGCACGTTCATACTAAACACTCTCGAGACGCCTTCACCACCCGCAAACAACTAGTCAAGTATTCCCTGGAAAGGGGGCTGGATGGCGTCGCCATCACAGATCACGACACCATTAAGGGGCTTAAAGAATTCGACCGACTGGAAAATCTGCTGGTCATTCCTGGAATAGAGGTCACAACAAGTCAAGGGCATGTCCTCGCCCTAAACGTCACTACATGTTTCAAATCTGGCCAATCTTTTTCTCAGACAATTGATCAGATTCACGACGCTGGCGGTTTAGCTGCAGTTGCTCATCCAACGACATTCTTCAAAGGAACCTCAGAGGAACATCTTCGCGAAGATTTTGATGCAATGGAAGTCATCAACGCCGCTGCAGTGCCATTCTTCCTCTCGATCCGCAGAAACCGAAAACTCGCAGTCAACCTCAGCCTTCCCCAGATAGGGGGAAGCGACGCCCATCAAGGGCTCGAAATTGGAATGGCGTACACAATCGTTAACTCTGACATCAATGTCGACGAAGTCACGAAAGCCATAAAAAAGGGCCACGTGATGCCCGTGGGCAAAGCAACACCTTGGAGCTTAAGATTGAGAAGACGGTTCTTGTCGATAAAAAAGAGATGGACCTGGAGTGGTGAAACCTAGAAGTCTTCCAGCTGGTATAAGCCAAGGTCGATGGGCAGTTTTTTGTCAGGTTTAGAGTGGAGCTCTAGGTTGAAGAGTTGTGGAGCTATAGATTTAAGGCTGCTTGACAAGGACGGTCGATCAACCCCAGCCATTAACAAGGTGACTTCAAGTTTTCCTTCAAGCTCAGGATCCACACTCAAACCCCAAATTACTTTGGCGGCGCTATGCATCATTTCTGCATTAATCTCTCCTACACGAGCAACTACATCAATCGTTCTTTGGCTGTCTCCCGCATCATAGATAACCGCGCCTGTAGCGCTCGGACCACTAATTTTCCTCATGTGGCTCCTGAGCGCGCTGCGCACAGCCTCTTCAACACGATGTGTTGAATCAGCCTCTCCAATCCCTACAGCTGCGATTCTCCCACGCTTCATAGAGGCTTCAGAATCATTGAAGCCGAGATTTGCGAGGTTCGAGGCTGAGATTGCCTTTATTAAGCCTTGAATCATTTTAGCCGAAGCTTGATCCGTGATTTTGGCGATTTCACTCGTTGGAAGTTGAGGCCGCAGTTCCATCAGCTTTGCGCAATCAACAATAATCACCGTGTTGCATTCGCGCTGAAATTTCTTGAGCGCAGAATGGGGCGGTGCCTTCTTTCTCTCTTTTTTGAAAGGCTTCATGACGACTCCAATTGTGGGAACACCTTTTTTATTCGCAATCTCCACCGCAACATGTGCAGGCTCGGCTCCTATTCTAGCCTGCGAATCGGTGACCACAAATGCAGCCTCTATGCCGGCCAAGAATTTTTCGAAATAGTGTTGTAGCTCTTGGGCATGCCTACAAACTGTGATTCCGTCAGTTCTCGGCCTTCGAGCTGCTTTGCTGCCAATCAGTATCTTCTCGTCTGCTTGAGATCTGCCGAGGAAAAGCGGATTAACATTAATCGCAATTTTAAGGGCATTTGCTGTTCCGATTTTCGTGAGGCACGTGACTATGTTATTTCCGGTTCTTCCAACGCCGATAACTGCGACTCGTCGTTGGTCAGGAATCTCAAAACCATCAGTTGGCCTTGAACTTCCTTGCCATTCAAGCTGGAGTGGTTTACTAGTTGGTTTTTCGCCAGCCATTTCTTTGCCTCCCCCAAACCTCGATCGTTAACATGTCTCGAATAGCAACTCGAATAGCTTCTGCACGGTTTGGGTAAAATTGCTCGAGTACAAGTCGGTCTAATGCTTTTATGTAGGGTTCGGGGAGATATAACGTGATTAGTTTCACTTCTGTTGATGCCTCCTCCCTTCTGTGGGTGTTTATATGCCATAGTGCTTCGGCATTATAGCTCTATATAACATATCGCAAATATGATTCAAACATGTTTGCACCTTATCCTTTTAAGCTTTTCTCTACCGCTCTTTCGCTTTTGTGTAAAAATCCGCTGTTCAGAGAACGTTTATGTCCCCGTTTGCGACTTAAACGTGTATATTTTAAACAATGGTGCTACGATGCGAATTTATGTTAAGGGCTTCGGTTGTTCAAGCAGCATTGCAGACGCTGAGGTTCTCGCTGGTTGTCTAATGAAGGCGGACTATGTAATAGTCAACAACTTGCAAGCCGCGGATCTTGTACTCTATAATACGTGCGCAGTTAAAACCCCCACAGAAAACCGCGTCATTAACTTGCTGAAGAAGGTTCCCCCTGAAAAGAAGCTCGTCATAACTGGGTGTTTGCCACTCGTCAACTTTGCTAGGCTACGAAAAGAAGTCCGCTTTGACGCCGTGGGTGGACCAGCATTAGGGACGAAAATCGTTAACATCGTGAAGGCGGTCTCTAGTGATTCTCACGTTGAAATGTTAGACTGCTGTTCAGACGACATGCCAAGACTCACCTTGCCTCGTGTACGAGTCAACCGCCTAGTCAGCGCCATCCCAATAAGCTACGGCTGCTTGGGTTCCTGCAGCTACTGCTGCGTGCGGTTTGCCCGTGGTAGGCTTAGAAGCTATGGTGTTGAGGAGATCTTAAAAAAAGTGAAAGCGGACTTGGATGACGGTGTTCACGAATTCTGGCTAACATCTCAAGACACGGCATGCTATGGACGAGACATCGCTACCAACTTGCCCAACCTGCTGGAGCATGTTTGCAGTGTTGAAGGCGATTTTCTCATTCGCGTCGGAATGATGACTCCCAACCATCTGTCTGACTTCTTCGATGCACTCATAGATGTTTTCCGAAACGATAAAATCTTCAAGTTTCTTCACCTACCCCTTCAAAGCGGCGACGACACTGTTCTAAAACGAATGAAACGTTTCTATTCAACTGAAGATTTCACGTCTATAATTAAGAAATTCAGAGCAGCATTTCCACGATCAACAATTGCTACCGACATAATTGCAGGATTTCCTGGGGAAAGCGCAAGCGCGTTTCGTCGCACCATTAAGCTTGTGGAGGAAATTCGACCGGACATTCTGAACATTTCAAAATTTTTTGCACGCCCCAAAACTCCTGCTGAAAGCATGCCGAAGCAGGTAGCTCCTTTAGAAATAAAGCATCGAAGCACCCGTTTAGCAGGGTTAGCTCGTCATATGGCATCCGAGCGAAACAAAACTTGGATTGGTTGGCGTGGAAAAATACTTATCGATGAGATGGTAAAACAAGGATCAGTTGTAGGGCGAAATTTCGCTTACAAGCCTGTCGTGATTCGACACAATGATTCGCACAAGATGCTGGGCAAATTTGTTACGGTAAAAGTAAATGATGCTTTTCAATCACACTTACTCGGTGAGATTATTTAATTTCATGTTAAAAACTTATTATCCAATCTTCTATGAACCTTTTTTGTTTGACTGATACCATTAAAGAAGGTTTAAATGGTCGTTTAGAGATTACACTTATTGTAGGGCACGAGAAAGGATTAGGTGAAAAGCTTTTTGGTGCAGACGACAAGTGAGATAAAATCATCGCACAGAGGGCGACTCGATATCATTGCAGACATACTTACGTCGGCTGTAGGTGGAGTACGCAAAACCTCCATCATGTACAGGTGTAATCTAAGTTTCAAACAGTTGGAGATTTACCTGAATTTTCTCTTAAGCAAGAATCTTTTGAAAGCATTTGTTCAGAGAGAGAGTGCAGCTAAGCGTTTTTTTGAAACTACTAAGCGAGGTATGGACTTCTTGAGGGCCTATCGCAATTTAGATGCTCTCATGTCAATATAGGCGTCCAGAATCCCTAAACCTTCTTAAGAAAATCTGCAAATATTGTGGTCAGCTTCGCTCTTTTTTCGCTTTTCTTGAACCTGATAAATGAGTAGTCCGCTAAAAACTGCGTCATTATCTCGACTCTGAATTCGTGAAGATTGGTTTTTTCGCTGATTTCTTGAATTGTGTGCCACTTGCCATCTTTGAGCAATTCGAAGATGTTTTCTATTTGGGGCCGCACTCAGTGGCACCTTAGGTAAGTGATTTCTACATCTGCACTTAAATAATTTCTGAGGCTTTTTTTCAGAAGATTTTTCTAGAGCTGAAACAGCGAAAACGATGTTCCACCAACCTTGATTATTGATAAAATTTGCAGCAGTTAGTTTTTTATATTTTAATAATGTGATATATATGTAGTTATATCGCAGCCACTGAAAGTAGAGGTATGCATCGATGACTCGAAGAAGCAAGATGGAGGTCATTATCGACATTCTGAAGGAAGCCCTAGATGGAGCCAACAAAACCAGAATCATGTATCGTGCTAACCTCAATTTTCTGCGGTTCAACATTTATCTTTCCGAAATGCTCGAAAACGGCTTATTGACGAAAACAAATGATGGCAACGGGCGAGCAGTCTACACAGCTACCGAAGATGGCAAGGCTCTGCTGGAAACACTCCGCAAAGCACAGCATTTTATGACGATCTAGTTTCACTGTATCATGTCTATAGCGAATTCCAAGTTTTTTGTAAGGCGTACGTTAACTTCAAGTTCCTTTTCGGTCAGATTTGTTAATTGAATGCCTTGAATCTCAACGTTCTTCATAGGAGGCAATACAACCGTCCCCACAGCAACTCTTTCAGATGCCTGGTCCTCATCGCGGTGCTTCAGCAATCTTTGCCAATCTTTCCGAATGCGGATGCGTTCTCCTTGAGGTTCATATTCTACCATGTCGATTTGTGATAGCAAATTTGCGAGGGACACAAGTTTTGGTTGGACGATGTTAATGTGCTCTGAAAGTTCTTGAAGGCTATGCCAAGCCCCGTCTTCAATCAAACCGAGGAAGTAGTCAAGCTTTGGCAAACCAGACACCGAAACAGTATTTTCTAAATTTTCTATTTAGGATTTGGGAACCTTTAGTCTAGTCTTCTTCGATGCATGTTCTAGGAAATCTAGAACAAATATAAGAATTTTCTATACTAATAATTCAGAACATTTAGACTGCTATTCTTATAAATATGCAGCCTATGTTCTACTTTGATTCTTGAATCAACCTGTGGAGGCGTTTCCAAAAGAGGCGCTTGGTTTGGCACAAAGGTGAGATAATGAGTGAGTCTTGTCCGCTCCCAACAGGGAGGGATTGCATAGCTAATGCTGTAGATTGGAACGGCTTTGTGAAAGAGCTGAAGCGGCAGTGGAGACTTCTATGGAGAGCGCGGATAGACGACAAAGTTCGGGCCGAGGGAATAGCTAGCAACGACTTCGAGCTGCTTTTTGTCGATCGCGGCACGGTCATTATTGCAACAAGATGCTTCAAACAACTCGATTTTAAGGAGATTCTAGAGGAGTATAAAGCACCTTATGAAGTCAAGGTTAAGCAGGAAACACCTTTGCCTCATGTCGGTGGTTGGAGGAAGTTCGGTCGAAAAATGGCCGCCGCCCATAGGAAAAAGAAGAACAACAAGAATTGGCCAATTGTAGAGCGAGGAAATAAAAGGAAAAATCAGCAGCTTCGACAAGGCGGAAGAGGATGGCTTCACACCAGTCTTGGGTGACCAAACGCAAACATAGTAGTTGAAGTTTTCATGCAAAACCATGCCAAATACGCCAAGATGCTAGCTTTGATTTTGTCCAGCTTGGCAACCGTCGTTGTGCCAATTTCCAGCATGTACGTCTTAGGAGATATAATGAAAGGCGTCTTTCCCGAACATGTGCGAAATGCAGTGGTCTTAATGGTTGGCATATTCGGCTTCGGTGTGGGCGTAGCGCTTTTCTGGTTTGTGGCGAAATTGTTGCGTGAGTAAGAAGAGGAAGAGACTTGATGTACATATTCTTGTTGGGGTCCATCGCATCCTTTCTGGCAACTTTGCTGATCACGCCTTTTCTAATACACGCTTTCAAAGAGCGGGGTATTGTTGGCCGAGACGTACATAAGCTGGTTCAACGCGAATGCGCCGAAATGGGGGGCGTTGCAGTGTTAATTGGGTTTTCAGTAGGTTTTGGCTTGATTCTGTTGTTTACAGCAAGTGTCAGATTGGTTTTGACGTTTTTAACAATCGTCTTGGTCGGGGTCGTAGGTGTCGCTGATGATCTGCTGACTTTAAGACAGCGATATAAGCCCTTTCTTGTGGCTTTAGCTAGCTTACCATTAGTCTTTGTGAGTTTCAACAACGCGCACATGCACGAACTGTGGCTTCCTTTTGTGGGGGCTATTTTTGTGGGGCCCTTCTTTGTATTCCTCATACCATTGGGTGTCACCACAGCAGCGAATATGACCAACATGCTGGCAGGTTTTAATGGCCTCGAAAGTGGTATCGGAGCGATAAGCTGTTTTGGTTTGGGAATAGCATGTTACCTCTCAGGCGCAAATGAGGCCGCGCTTATTGCTTTCCTCTTGTCCGCAGCATTTCTGGCTTTTCTCAGGTACAATTGGTACCCTGCAAAGATTTTTCCAGGCGACACTGGCACCTTGACGTCAGGCGCAGCCATTGCAGCAATTTCGATTCTGGGCGGCGTAGAGGGCGCTGGTTTATTCACCATTGTTCCCTGCGCAATAGATTTTACTCTCAAAATGATTTCGAAACGACCCTTTTCTCAAAGAAGCCTGTTTGGCAACACCAGAATCTCTCACGAAAAAAAATTGATAGCTTCATCCTACCGAGCTCTTCCCCACGCATTTATGAGAGCTGCACGCCTAGGAGAAAAAGAGCTGGTTTCTTGGATATTGATAATGCAGGTTCTCTATTCAGCCCTTGCAGTATCAATAATACT
>CP070835.1:783026-797512 GCA_020341775.1 Candidatus Bathyarchaeota archaeon | reverse complement strand
TTGGAGTGGCGACGCTTCAGGAAGTAACTATTCACAAAGTAACCCCATCCTCATGGATGCGCCTAAAACCGCAACAGCGAATTGGAAAACTCAATACTACCTGACAATTACAACAACTCTCGGTGGCACCACAAATCCACCTAACTCAACATGGTATGACTCCGGAACTACAGCTTCAGTTGCAGCCATCCCAGATGCGGATTATGTGTTTGATCATTGGGAACTTGACAGCGTAACTGTTGGCTCAGCTAATCCTTATGGCGTTTACATGGATACAGCTCACACTCTCCACGCCGTGTTTGTTTACTCGCCTCCACAACCAACGTACTACTTAACCGTAGAAACTGACCCAGCAGCAGTCACCACCATTCCTGGTGAGGGATGGTATAACGAAGATGACGATGTGCCCCTTACAGCTCCAAATTATGTGGTCGTTGCAACGGACGCTCGTTATAAGTTCACCTACTGGGATGTTGACGGAGTCCCGCAAGGTGCCGGAGTCAATCCTATTACCATTCACATGGATGCAAATCACACTGCAACTGCCCATTATGTCCTCCAATTTTACTTAGCAGTGAAAACTAGCCCATCTGGAGTTGCTGCAATTCCAGGTGAAGGTTGGTACGACCAATCATCAAATGTGTCGCTGGTTGCCCCTCCTGTCGCAGGCTATGATTTCCTCTACTGGGACGTTGATGGAGCGTCGCAAGGCAGCCAAGTTGCCTCCATCCTCGTATCAATGAACGCGCCCCACATAGCAACTGCCTATTACACACAAGAACAGGTTGTTGTAGGAGGTTTCACGACATCCATCAACTCTTCTCTCCTCGATGGTTGGATAGGCCTAAACATTGTGATTGCCATAGCGGTATTCACTTTCGCGCTTTGGATCAAAAGACAAGAGGACTAAACCAAGTTTTCGTAGTCGCTCAGCGAGCGAGAAGTGATCGACACACCTAAAAGGAAAACATTTCTTCTTTATACTTTCTGGTGATTATTGAAGTTCGAATCCGGAGAACACCACGCATTGGGGCAACGCATTCAGCAAGAAATGAATGGAGTTCTTCTTGGTCCTTCGCGACTATCTTAGCAATAATGAGCAACTCTTCAGAGAGGGACGTAAAAGCTTCCAGCACCTGCTTGTGTTCTGACAGTTTCCGCGCGACGCTTTCGCTCTCCTTCGGATCAGTGAAGATTGTCACAATAGCAGTAAGAACATTGATTCCAGCCCGTTTAGGATCAATCACAACCTTATATTTGGTGATTATTCCATCCGCTTCCATTCTCTTGACGCGATCATAAACTGTGGAATGCGCTAAACTCAGCTGTCGGCCAATCTCGGTGTATGTTTGCCTAGCATTTTCTCGGAGAATTCGCAAAATCGCCAAGTCCAAGTCGTCTAGGACCTCAGCGTGTTGGCGCTGAGTCTTCATAAGCATGCCTTCTAAAGAGAGAATGTTACAGATCTCCGAGATTTATTCTTTGCTATCGGCAAAATGTAGATATGTTTCAGTCACGCTGGTCATTTTTAAGGAAATACGCACCTAGAGCGTGAATTCGTGTCGGAAAATTGTAGAAAAAAACATTGTTTTTCCGACAATTCTATAAGCCTTCGACTTTCAAGCTACGATTTTGCGAATTTCGTGTAGAATAGGTTTAAATTAGACGTTGAAGACTAGAATATTGTTCTATAGAAATCTTTCAGTGGTGAACAATATGCCCCAACCCGCAAAAATGCCTCAAGTTTGGGAGCTCCTCAAGAACTTCAAGGATTTATGCAGCCGCCAAGGCTGGAAGACTTCCGATTATGAAGACCTAGTTAAGATGGATGGCGAATACCACGATTTCATAGGGACACGAACAATCCATCCATCAACTTTTAGAAGGATCGCCTTCAACAAGAGACGCGCTGTTCCCGATGGAAAGTCATATCGCAATGTCGACATTTCGTTCACAGCCTGGGTCTTTCAACAGCAGCCTTCCGAGCAGCTAATAGAGACCTTGGCATTGGACCAAGAGCTCTCCAAAAAGACCGCTTTGTACGACTTGAGCGGAGCTTACCAGGGAAAGCCACTCTGTCTTAAGTTGAATGAAACCAATAGCCCCGTATTTGATCAGTTTGAGAAATTTTTGAAAGAAACATATGGGGTAACATTCAAACCGTTGCGCCCGCGCCTTTACGAACCACAGACGAATGAGCCGAAAACCTTTAAATCAAAGCTTCTCAAGACCTCAACTGGCTGATTTCTGCTCACATCGCCTTTACGTGGAGTGCAAAGCTTTCTTAAGGCACGTAATGAATATTCCTTTTTGAAAGGCGCGTGAATGATGGCCCGCGAAGATGTGAAATCTGAAACTCAGAAAAAAAAGAAGCTTGCAGAGTTCAAGACGGTGCTTGAGAAGAAGATCGCAGATGTGGAATCAGAACTTGAAAGCCTAAAGATTCTGCTGGACTTCGTCAATAAGACCCTGCTCCAAGCGGGATTTAGGAGAGTCAAAGTTGTGGAGTCTGAACCTGTTGAGAAGACTTCTATGCGCGGTCTTGCAGAACCTGAAGCTACCTTCCCTGTCCAGGCTGCGTCAGGAGAACTTCTAGCCAATGTGCACATAGGCCAAAACTCTATACGTGTAGTTCTTTCTGAAGAAAAAAATTTCAGAACCACCACTCCGCCGTTCCAGCAGTTTCTTATCGAACGCGTTCTAGACAAGATGCAAGAGAAGGACGCAGAAGCCGTCAGCAGAGGTGAAATGGCTCCTGACGAGACATTTTCCTATGAATTAATTTTGGAGGGTGATGTTGTTCGAGCGATTGTGATCAACAACGTTACATCCGCAAGAATCCGGGAGTTAAAATCAAGCATTCACTGGACATTTGAGAAAATGCACGACAAAATGAAGGAATAAATGTAGTGCGCGCGCGGTCGACTGTTCCTCTTACTCTAAGAAATCCCATAATCTACCATGCGAATAGATGTGGATGACGCAAAATTCTTAAATAATCTAACAACATGTCGAGGATTGGTTGGTTTGTTTGGCTAGGAGTTATCGAAATGAATTCCTATGGAAGAGATATCTTAATCCTTTCTGTCCTCTTTCTAGTGAATTCGCTAGCTATTGAACTGATAAGTCCGATCTGGCCAATCTTCATCGGTTTTCTTGGCGCCTCTATGACAGAGCTTGGTTTGGTTTTCGCAGTCTCTAACGCTGTAGGTGCAGCGATGCAAATTCCGGGAGGCTTGCTATCAGATCGATTTGGTCGAAGGCGATTACATGTGGTGGGCACGTTGTTGGCGATTTTTCCCCCACTAATGTATGCTCTTGCCAACAGCTGGACAGACTTGATTCCGTGGATTGCGCTCGCAGGCTTTGCAGCTGGAACATACATGCCTATTAGGTGGTCAATCATTGCTGATGTCTCTTCAAGCACTACTATGGCCTCTGCATTCAGCTGGGCGAATATTGCATGGTTGATAGGTTCCACTGCAGCCCCTTTTATTGGAGGCTTGGCGGCAGACTTGTTTGGCATTACCTTCCCTTTTTTAGCTTGCTTCATTTTGAGATTTGCTGCCTTGCCTCTTGCCGTTTTCTTCAGGGAAACCAAGAAAAAACCTGTGGACGCCGTGACAAAGAGCCATCCCCCGAAAACAGGTCTAGTTGAGAGGTTCCAATCAACTTTAATTTTGATCACGTTGATTAACTTGATTCAAGGGTTAGGAATGGGTGTCACGGGTCCAATTATCCCAGTGTTCGTGGCCACCAACTTCCAGGTAGACTACACGTTCATCGGGATTCTCTATGCTGTCGGGTTTGGTGTGGCCTCGATAATCGTGCAAACTCCTGGAGCTAGGCTCAGCAACCGTTTCGATCGAAGGAAAATAATGTTTGTGACATTCGTAACATCAGCTCCCTTTTTCTTGATTTTTGCTTACTCGCGAAGTACATTGGAGCTCATCCTGTTCATGTTCTTGTCAAATCTGATATTGAATCTGCACTGGCCTGCCTATCAGACCTATTTGATGGACGCCACCCCGCCGCCAAAGTGGGGATTCGTAAACGGAGTCTCAGCAACAACTTTCTGGGCAGGCGTAATGATGGGAAATGTGCTGAGCGGAGTTCTCTGGGACGCTTGGGGCATGTTGCTGCCATTCATTGTTTCTAGTTTGGCTATAGGGCTTTCTGCTTTACCTCTCATTCTAATGAAAGAGACTGAGGCAAAGCACAGTTAGGTCTTTTACTCCGGCTTTCCACTGATTTTTAACCGGTTTTTAAAAGATAAAACCATGTTAGAATTAGTCATGCCAAGAGGGTTTAGCGGTCGACTTTTGTGCCTTTTGGCCT
Organism: Candidatus Bathyarchaeota archaeon; assembly: GCA_020341775.1. Taxonomy (GTDB): domain Archaea; phylum Thermoproteota; class Bathyarchaeia; order Bathyarchaeales; family SOJC01. Next base: position 793,174 of record CP070835.1, on the reverse strand, counting down.
GTCGAAGTAAATGCTCTTGCCTGCAGCGGAGATGGGTATCCCCATGATGATGTGGGCTTCAGGCAGTAATTTCAGTCTCTTTGCCGCAGCGCCTATGCGGTACATTATCCTGTTATCTACGTTGAGAAGACTTGCAGTCTTGGCTGCAGAGCCTAAGGCAATGCCTAGGTCAAGACCCTTGAAGAGACATGTTGGCCCCGCAAAATCTTGTCCTCGTTTTTTTTCCACTTTCTCAAAGGCCTCACATGTTACGAACCCACAAGCTCCGCAGTTAAGACCAAAGGATTTAGGTCCTTTTATGCCGACGAGAAGCACAGCTTCAGATTTACGTAAATTCCCGCCGTCTCGCACAAATCCTCTAGCATTCCTTTCTCGGGCAATTTTCTCCATTTCCGCGGCGATTTCATCTTTCTCTTTGCCGTACACGACGGCTAGGACTAAATCGTCGATCCCTGCAGACTTCGGGGCGGTCCTTGCGGACACCAACATCAACTTCGCAGCTTCGAGTAGCCCTTCTTTTTCCCATTCTTCACTGAATATAGGCATCTTCCACCCTCTCACGACGCTGGCAGACCTGCCACTGCAGGTTCAAAAACGCTTCTTACGAATTCTGCGACTTCAGCAATCTGGCCAGAATACAACGCAATCGAAAGCAGCGTGATCCCTGCAAGGAGGATGAGGGAGCCTATGATTCTCTTCTCGGAATTTTCCATGTTTGTCACCTAGATGTGCTTCTTCAACCTGTTTTCGATCAGGAGCTTAGGAGCAGCACCAACCAAGCGGTCAACCTCTTTCCCATCTTTCATAATCAGCAGCGTCGGAATGCTCATTATACTAAACCGTGTAGCGGTCTCAGGGTTTTCGTCTACGTTAAGTTTGGCGAAAGCAATTTCGCCAGCATGCTCTTCAGCAAGTTCATCTATGATTGGAGCGACCTGGCGGCATGGTCCGCACCATGCTGCCCAGCAGTCGACAACCATGAGCGCGTGCCTCTTAATTACTTCGTTGAAGTCATTATCCGTTACCGTAATGGGTGTAGTGATCCTTTCGGCGTTGCCTTCTTTCATCATGTCCTTCATCTTTTTGGTTCGGATTCTTTCGAGTTCAGCGTCTTCTTTTTCTCCAAGCATGCGACTATGCTCCGTCATCATACATCTGTCCATTACTACTGTGAGTCCCGCCTTTTGAGCTTTTTCTGCGGCTTTTCGGTTTATTATACCACGTTGCATCCAAATCACACAGGGCTTTCCATATTGCGTTTTCAGTTTGATGGCTTGATCCACTACTAAAGGCACGTCTTCTGGTGGTCGGAAAATCTCCACGATTTCTATAGTCTTCGCCTCTTCAGGTGGCAGGTCTAACAGGCTCTTGTAAGCCTTCTGACCCAGGATTTTACTTGAAGTTGGGTTGACTGGTATAATGTGATAGCCATGTTCTTGTAAGTACTGGGCGACTTGATTGCTGGATTTTTCTGGGTTTCCGGAAAGCCCAACAACGGCTACAACTCGATATTTTTTGAGGATCTGCTCCAAGTCGGCTTGGTTCACCACTGGTCCCTCTGTGGAGAAAGTATTGACGCAATCCGGATACAAAAAGCGTTTGGCTTCGCGTCATCCCGCGCATAGGCTGTGGTGTTACGATGGTAAAGGTCTTGCTTCGATTCCCAGTTGCTTTTCTATCTGATTTGCCAGCGTTTCAGCATCTCCAGCTCGAAAATTGTCGGTTATTACGAGCTTCGGCTTGCTCTGCCTAACATATTCTATCAGCCCTTTAAAGTCAGAGTGATCACTCAGAGCAACCACAAATTCATTTTCACCTGTTCTTCTGCAAGGTTGATTGAACTCCCACCCACTGACAAAAACTCTAAACTTTTCTTGGGCGATTTTCTTTCGCCAACTCATATGGTAAAAGGCCACAAATTGCCCATGCCCAAGAAGCGTAGATTGCATTTTATGTTTGCTCGAAAATAGAGGTCTCACGATTCTGGTTCCGTGTTTCTGATGAATTTTTGAAAGCTGGAGAATTTTTTCTGGCATTACAAAAGGCGCTTGGATTCGCGCTTTGTGTAATATCTGCATCACCTCTTGAAGCTTTCCATGGTAGCCAAAAACGTAGACGGGGCCTTGTTTCAGCCCCTTCTCAACGATGGAGACCAGCAGATTCCCCGCCTCCTCTTCAAAGTCTCGTGTACGCCATGGATTACCATACGTGGCTTCGATGACTAGGACGTCTGACGGGATTACAGGCGTGTTCTTTATTCGAAAATCACCCGTATAAAGAATGCGAACGCCATCAGCGTCTTCTACAAGCACCTGCGCTGCACCAAGGATGTGGTCAACTCGGTGGAGAGTGAGCCGCTCACCATTGAAAATTAAAGGTTCATCATATTCAACAGTCTGGACATTTCCCTTTTTAAGAAAGTTCGATCCTTTCAAGGCAGCAATCAGGTCTCTGGTTGCGGATGTCATCACCACTTTGTCGCAATTCTTCAAACTCTGCCCCAATCCATTCATGTGATCGGCATGGGCGTGTGTGACAACTCTTAATGGCCTTGTTTTCTCAAAAGCGTCGCATGCCACATGCTGGCCTAGGAGAATCGCACCTTTTGTTGTCACGCCTACTTTTTCGGGGAGCTCCATACATCGCAACCGAATGGCCTATTTGATGGAAAATGTTAAAAATTGTTTTTGCCTTGATTTTGTCTACACTAAACGGACTAGCGCCTCTTACTCGAGCGGTTGGATTGTCCCCCCACATTCTTCGAGGCTAGTCTTGGTCAGGCACCTTCGGAATAGCTGAAGTCGTTGAGAATAGCTGCCATTAGTTTGGTTCCTTTGATGAAGCCGTCTATAGTCAGATTTTCGTTTGGAGCATGCCCCTTCGCTTCTGGATGACTGCACCCGACCGACACAACTGGAGAGCCCAGCCAATTTCGAAACAAGTGCATAGGCCCAGACGCTGGGCTCGTAGGATAGATAACTGGCTTCGTTTCATAGATTCTCGCTGCTGCCTTCGCAACCACCTCGACAAACGGGTCTGTTACAGGAGTTTTTGATGGTTCAGTAGAACCAGATTGAACGGCTTGAACATCTTCGAACCCACATTTCTTTACATGGCTAACTAATTTTCGGAAGATTTCGGTGGGTCTTTGATTGGCTACAAGCCTGAAATCAAGTTTCACCATGGCTTCTTTTGGCAACACTGTCTTGGAGCCTGGTCCAGTGTATCCTGTTAAGAATCCATTGATTGTGCAGGTCGGATCATAAAGCAACGCCTTCTTGGCTTTTGTTCCAGATGTGTTGCCCAAAAACTCTCTCAGCCCCAACGTCTTCTTGATTTTCTCTTCCTCAAGAGGGATGCAACTTAACATTTGAAGCTCCTCTGCTGATGGCTTCTCAACATTGTCGTAGAAGCCTTCGATCAAGATCCTCTCTTCTTCGTCTTTCAATTTGCTTAAAGCCCAGATAAGTCGCCAAGCTGGATTCGGAACCAAAGGAGCATTTGCAGAGTGGGCATCCCTCGACGCACCTTTGCACCTCAGCTCTACCGACAGCACTCCTTTGAGACCAAGGTAAATCTCCGGGCATCCTTCATGGTTTGTTCCTCCAAACTCCCAGATAGTGGCGTCGTTAGAAAACAGGTCTTTGTTTTGCCTAACAACAGAGGCAAGGTGAGGGCTGCCAATTTCTTCTTCACCTTCCACTACAAACTTCACGGTCACGGGCACATAACCAAAGATTTTTAGAAAAGCCTCGACCGCCTTTATTCGCGATACAATATTCCCCTTATTGTCGGAAGCTCCACGACCATAAATTTTCCCATCGTGAACTTCACCGCTGAAGGCTCCAAACTGCCATTCAGGCAAGGGTTCAGCAGGTTGAACATCATAGTGATTGTAGAAAAGAAGGGTCTTCTTTGAGTTACTTGACTCTAACTCTCCATAGACAACCGGATTTCCGCCCTTCTCGGGAATTTGTTGTGTAGAAAATCCGACATCCCGAAGCATCTTTTCAACCAGTTCTGCGCATTCATGGATTCCCTCTCCTTTTGCGGAAACACTGGGTTGTTTGACCAACGTCACCAAATCTTTGATGAAGTTTTGAGAATATCTTTCAATATGGCTGTGAATTTCATCTAGGCGCATCAGAGTCACCCTAAGCTTGGTTGCTGCACGCTTCTAAAAAGCGTTTCCAAAAAGCTTTTTTTGATCTAACAGTCAGCGAACACCAAGCAAGCTGGCAGATAGTCATAAACGTCACAACGGAGCGCCGAGTCGAGGCTCTTAGGCTTTCAATCTCTGATCCCTCACTTTGGCGTGCACGCGCTGTGCTGCAGGCAAGAAGTTTTTAGCCAGTCAATCCCATTAAAGGTAGGGAACAGAATGGTTGAGGAAAGGGACATTCTGAACTTTCTTAAGGACCATGACGATGAAGCTTCTTTAGATGAGGTTTCTGAAGGTTTGGGCATAACGAAGTATGGCCCCGACTCAGCTTATGCGGTGCTTCAATCGTTGAAAACGAAAGGCCTTGTTGAAAGAAAGGGCGAAATGTGGGTTCGAACTGCTGTAGATAAACCTTCGTTGCCCACAGATTTGAAGCCGGAGGAGCCATCAGCGGATCTCGTGGAAAGAAAAAGCGAAGGCGCTGCTGATGTAGATGCAATCGTTAAAGCGATGGCTAAGACTCTGGCTAGCGCCATGAAAGACGCGAGGGAACCTGCTGACGAGTGGGAGCTGGCCACAAAACCCATGACAAGCGAAATTCAAAGGAAAGAAAAAAAACTGGGCTCACTGGTTTTGCGACCAAGCACCGCCGAAAAAGCTCAAAAAACCCTCGAAGCCCTTCCCACAGGTACTTTCATTGACTACCTGTTTTTTACGGCAGAAGGTCCACCTCTGAATGGCCTACCTATCGTAGGCCAATTCGCCCTCACAGGCTTGCCTGGAGCAGGCAAATCGATCCTTGCCGAGGAGATAGCTGTCAACGCCTCTTCTGAAGGGAAAAAAGTTCTCTACGCCACCGCTGAAGACACGTGGCAAAGTCCAACACCTCGATTTGATCTGCAATCGCGTATGAAGCAGAAAGCCGATTTCCTAAAGAAGGACTGGAGCATAATTCAGCAGAACCTCTTTGTCTTGGACACTGTCATGTTTCCAGAGCTACGTGATTGGAATACGTTTGCAGAGACGTACCGGTATATAGTAGAAAAGGAAAACATCGACTTGGCAATAATTGACTCGGTCACGGTTCTCGAATCCTATAGAGGCGCGTTGAAATATCGAGTTATGGAACTGGCAAGACACAACCAAATGAGAGGAGTAACCTGCATCTACGTCAACCAACGTAGCAAGGAGTCATGGGACACATATGAGATGGCAGGCGGCATCGGGCTTGCTCACAACTTAGACGGCACGATAATAATAGACTATGGACGTGTCTACTGGCAAGACCAGCAGGCAGATTTAGATGTTAAGAGAGGCGAATTTGTCAGAATAGCGCGAGTTTTAGATTGTCGCATGTGCAACTTTGAACGAGACAGAATCCGCGTTGACATCACTAAGGAAGGTCTAATAAGACCGGTAGATCCTTTCCCAAGATCGCCTAAATGAGAAAAGCCTCATGACGTTGGTTAAACCGCCCTCCTTTGACGAACTAAAAAAAATGTTCGGTAGTCCCAGTGCGGCCGTTAAACATCTCATTGACTCAGGATACACCCCAGAAGATATCTCTTGGAGATGGGACGTTCCCTATTACTTGGTTAAGCTGTATGGGAGCGGATTCGAACCGCGAAAGTCTACACCGTTCTCTAGAATCATCAAGGTCTATGAACGCATAGCTCTCTTACGAAGTAAGAAAGGCAAGGAAACCGAGTTAGTCAAATTTTTTAAAACAGCTGACCTTGACCTCGAGGTAAAAACGAGACTGGCCCTAGGAAAAATCGTTGATGAAAGCCTCAGAATAGGCCCTGGACTAGTAGAAAGAGCTCTAAGCACAGTCACAGGAGCATCGCCCAAGGAAGTGAAAAAGCTGTTGGTCGACTATGGAGAGTATGGCGAAGTGGCATTCCTGCTGCTTCCGCCAAGAGAACCAAAACTCACACTGGAGGAGGTATACGAATCCATAAGACTTCTACCAAAGCTTGAAAAGGTTAAAGAACGCGACCACCTGATGACTAGCTTGTTGGAAGCCTGTGCGCCGCCAGAGGGGAAATATGTTGTTCGCCTCCTCCTGTTCGACTTGAAACTTGGCTACTACCACAGAACAGTGATTCACGCAGCTGCTCGAGCCTACAACGTTCCCACCGAACTCATCGAGAGCGCCTGCGCCATCATAGGCCTCAAAGAAGGCATAATGCTTGCCCCAAAGGGAGCCCTTGCCCTGCAACAGGTCAAATTGCGCCCCGGCCACTTCCTCAAACCCCAGCTGGCGCAACTCTATCTGCCTGAAAGAGTGGCTTATCCAACTTTGGCTGAATGCAAATTGGATGGAAGTCGACTTCAAATCCACAAATGGGGGACACAGATTCGCCTTTTTTCAAGACAGGGAACGGAAAAGACCCACACACTTCCAGAAATTGACAGAACCAGCGAAAAATTCAACGCTCAAAATTGCATCGTGGACAGCGAGATAATACCCATCGACCCTGATGGGCACCCGCTGCCCTTTCAAGCCCTGCTGGAAAGAATGGCCTCCAAGGAGCTGCCCGCTCGAAAGCTGCAGAAAAATAGAGAAGAGGTAGCGGTCGCCGTTCGCGCCTTTGACATCCTATACATAAATGGCAGAGAACTTGCAGATTTGCCGCTTTCGGAAAGGAGGAAATACCTGGCTGAAGTTGTGCCCTCAGAATATTTAGTTGAGAGTCAAATATGTCAGACTGAAATCGAATTGATGGGTTTTTACGAAGAAGCCCTGAAGAAGGGCTACGAGGGCATCGTCGTCAAAAACTTGGACTCACCCTACACGTTTGGCCAGAGAACATATGCTTGGCTCAAGCTTAAGCCAGAACGTGACACCATAGATTGTACGCTGATTAAAGCTTTTTGGGGCAAAGGCAAACGGGCAGGACTATTTTCGTCTTTCTTGATGGCTGTTCGGGCGCCTGACGAAAAGAAGCTTTTCTCGATCGGCCGAGTCTCGAACCTCTCCGAAAGCGTTATGGAAGAGCTTAGGAATATTGTGGAACACACCAAGTATGACCAGGATGAAGAGGGCGTGTTCATAAAACCTTCAATTGTAGTAGAAGTCACATACCAAGAAATACAAGTGGCAACCAGCTATACAAGCGGCTATGCATTACGCGTGCCTAAGGTCGTACGCTTTAGATCAGACAAAAGCGTTGACGAGATTGACACATTAAAAAAGATGCAGGAACTCTACGAGCTTCAATACGAACGATTGACCCTCCAAACACTGTAATCAAAGTTCGACTCCGCACGCATACCGATGCCGACCTTCAGCCCCCACGCAAAGACCAACAATTTTTCGGAAGATTTAATACTGGAACAGTTTTTTTAATCTACATGGGATCAGGTGAATTTATGAGCCAAAGCGAAAGAAGAAGATTGGCTCTTGTCGTTCAAGGTGGCACTTTGGATAAGCTTTATTGCGCATTCATCTTAGCGTCAACGGCCGTAGCCATGGATATGGAGGCTCATTTGTACTTCACTTTTTGGGGCTTGAATATGCTTATGAAGGGAGCCATGGAAAAGGCTAGCCTACCAGCGGATTATAAGCACATGGAGGCGACAATGAGAGAGAATTTGAAGAGAATGAAGTATCCGACTCCATACGAAATGCTCAAACGCTTGAAAAATTCTGATCTGTTCAAAGTGTACGCGTGCAGTCCAACTATAGAGATGTTCGGAATGAAAAGAGAAGATTTGATTCCGGAAGTAGATGAGATAATAGGGGCAGCCACTTTCCTAGAGGTTGCGGCCCAAGCAGACATTACGCTGTTCATCTGATGCAATCATTGCCTTTCCGCTGTCGCAAGCATCCTGTGAGGAGTTAGAGTGCCTAGCGGTGGTTGGGTGGCGACGTCGATGGAACATGGTTGGAGACTGGAGGTTCGCGGAGAAATGGTTCGGCTGGTTCGGGGAATATCTGAGACACGTTCTTGATAGCGCCTTTGACCCTACCGAGAAGACGCGATTGTCTGACAGTGTCAAGAACTGTTGTTTCATCTTGAATTGCTGAGATTAGTCCTTTGGTCAGCTTAATCATAGCTTCTGTTTGAGCCTCCGTTAGTTCCTCAGGTGTGTTTTCTTCCAATTCCTCAACATACCGCTTGAGAGCTTCAATCGCCCCGGTACCCTGCAAAACACGAATTTTAGGTCTTTGACAATATTCCATTTCTACCACCTTAGAAGAAATATAGAACTGTGTTCTAGAATAAAACAGAGCTTCTGGACAGAGAATATATCAGCAATCGACCTACAAAGCACGCACCCCATTTTCCCAAACTTCTTCCATAGGAATGTCAATCCTTGAGGGTTTGGCTAAAGCAATCACACGCGCAGAGAACCTTCAAAGCAAGCATGCATTAAATAAGAGGGGAAGGGATTGTAGCCTGAAACACAATACTGTTGCTTAGAGCGGAACAGAATGAGACGAGTTCTTGTGTTAACGGGAACACCTGGAGTTGGCAAATCTTCCATTGGGAAACTCCTAGCCATTCGTCTTTCCGGTCGATATGTTGACTTGGGCGATCTGGTTAAAACTGAAAGACTACATTGTGGGTTCGACACACTTCGTGAAACTTTGGTTGCAGACATTGAAAGAGTTTCTGATCGAGTCGAGACAATTATTGGACAAACTGAAGGATACACAATTGTGGACGGGCACTTTGCAATGGATGTCGTGTCAACCACAGAGGTCTTCCTGGCTTTTATCTTGAGGCGCGACCCAGACGAGCTAAAACAGGTCTTGAAGATGCGAGGTTTCAAGCCTCACAAAACAGCTGAGAACATTGCTGCTGAAATTCTAGACATCTGCCTTGTTGATGCTGTAAAGGTGTATGGAGAGAAGAAGGTTTGTGAAGTTGACGTTACAGGTAGAAGCCTCGAGGAGGTTGCTCACGAAATCCTGGCAGTGATTGAAGGCCACAAGAAATGCAGAGTTGGCGTTGTGGATTGGCTGTCGAAGTTGGAGTCTGAGGGACGGATTGGCGAGTTTCTGGAAGCATATTGATTGGCTAATGGTCAGCATCAGCAAAGAGAAGTGATGCATGTACGCTGTTGCAGCTGTAGGATTGGTCACGTTTTACCTTGCACACACTTCCAAACGTCAATATATGCTGAGTTCTCGCCTCGTCAGGAGGATAATGCCTTTTCGATTAGCATAGGCTTTTGCATGGCTGCTGAATTTTTCGGATACTAAGATAGGCTTTTTCAACCCAACATCTTCTGAGGCCTTGTCGAGATTAATCACCACATTAACGCCGACAGTGCGTTTCCAATTAAGTATTTGGACCACCCGCTTTTCAGTGGATTTAGTTATTAAAAGGTCGAACTTTCGCGTTAGCCCTGAATTCCCCTCCATTGTGAGCCCCTCTTCTATTTTGTAGCCCTTCTTATCGAAGTATTTCTGTGCAAGCGTACTGAAGACGGTGTTAAGGCGGCTCATTTTGCATGCATGCTCTGCTATGTGTTAAATACTTGTTTATATGAAAAGGTTTTCGCAAGGTCAAAACATGTACCCCGTTGTAGTTTGCAGCGATTGCGGCAGGCTGCTTGTAGCACGCAGGGATGCTAAGAGTCGCACGTGCCCCTATTGTGGGGTCAGAGTAAACCTTGCCAAAGCCCAGCAGGTTAAGACTGCAAAGACTGCCAGAGAAGCCTCCAAATTGGTGCAAGCCCTGAAGAAAAAAAGACGTGAAACACCGCCAACTTAAGGTTACAACTTAAATCACGCTGATCTCTAATCTATTCGGAGCACCGAACCTTGCTGCGACGCATCCTCTTTCCCTTTACAGCCATAGTTGAACTCGACAAGCTGAAACTTGCTATGATAATCAACGCCATAAATCCCAGCATCGGCGGGCTGCTAATACGTGGACCTAAAGGCTCTGGCAAAACCACCACTGTTCGAGCCTTAAGAGATGTGCTGCCGAAAATCCATGTTGTCGTAGACTGCCCTTTCAACTGCAGT
>CP070835.1:767966-782926 GCA_020341775.1 Candidatus Bathyarchaeota archaeon | reverse complement strand
TCGCAGCACAGAAACACTGGGCGCGCACCGATCCTAAACTGAACCGCAAAGCAACCGTAGCCGAAAAATTTGACTCCTGTGTTATCAGCCTCTTCTACAATCTCTTGTCGTTGGGAATGCTGTACCGATGCGTGAAGGACACAAGAAGTGAAAAGACAGAGCAAGAGGTGTTCCATCAGATTCAAGAATGGAACAAGAAACTGGAAGCCCAACTCTCCTACGAGGTGATACCCATCAGAAGCCTAGTGAAGGTTCAGCTTGGTAGCGCTCTGGTAACTGCCGAGTACATCAACGAGAACGCACGTGCGCAAAACAGGGATCTATGAAAAAGAACCAGACGATTAAACTTGGTTTCTGTAAAAGAGGTTATAGACAAGCTAAATGCTAGGGCTAAACCTGGCAATGTTGAGGGAATTGCCCGATACGGAATGACCGCTGAATGTCGACTAGGCATATCAGCCCCTGACATGCGAAAGATAGCAAAAGAACTAGGGAAGGACCACAAGCTTGCGTTGGAGTTGTGGCAGACAAGGATGCCGGAAGCGAAGATCGTCGCGCGCGCATTAGGTGGTTCAGGAATGCTCGGAGTATAGATGGTTCTAATGCTGGCAGGCATGATCGAATTCGGCTCAAAGAGCAGAATTTCAGGATGTAATACGTTAAAACTTGTAACTACCTGTATATACCAATGGAGCCGGAACCTCCAGTACCTTGGCTGGTTCCTAGTACTCTTGGGGATATCGTTTATTGGACGTTCAGGGTTAGCCTTACTGCATGCAATAATCGGCATTGTGCTATTTCGCTTTTGCATTACCCGAATAGAAGAAGCTCATCTAGAACGTACATTTAAGGAAAAGTACATTTCGTGTAAAAAAGTGACTCCACGATACATTGGAATATCTAAGAGAAAGCCTACGCGAAATGCTTAAAACTGAATGCAAATAAAGCAATAACATGGTGATTAAGCATGTCTAAGAACGATAAGATGGTCGAAGAGCTAACCAAGATACGTGAACTACTGACGCCAAAGCCCGCGCCGCCACCTCCCAAAGGCTTGTGGAAGGAATTCATGGACTTCATCTCCAAATACAAGGTGATGGGACTGGCTGTTGCTTTCATCATGGGCGTGTACCTAGGAGGCCTTGTTCAAGCAATGGTCACGGGCTTAGTGATGCCCCTCATCGGTCTGGCTATTCCAGGTCTGGGCAACCTCGCGACGTTTAAAATACCGGTTCCCCCAACAGAACTGGATAGCCAAGGGGTCCCTGTCGATGTAAACTATGTCGGCCAGTTATTCGGCGTTGGCGAGTTTATTGCAGCACTAATAACCTTCATCATCGTCGCCTTCGTAATCTTCATACTGGTGAAAATCACTAAACGCTGGGGAATCGAGTAGCCCAACTACCCACCTTTTTTCTGCCCAGCCACCACACGCATCACAAATCTACACACGAGCGGTGCAATTACAATGCTAAGGTCTATCCAGGTCTAATGTACTCTATCAATTGGTCAAACCCTAGTTGCCTAACAACATTGTCGCTTTCTAAACTTACAAGAAATACATCACGCTTTGCTATATAACGCCCCCATTCCACCTGAAGCCTCCGTATGAAACTAATGTGGTCAGCGTAGCTCTTATGTAGTGAAATCGAAACTCTTCCCATTCCCATGCCCGAACCTGTAGAAGCAAATATCACGTTGGGGTGCTCTTTCAAAAATAAAGCCACCTTATCTAAAAAATCCTCGGAGTGTGCAGCTGATAATTCTTCACCCTCAGCATTCCACGACAAAAAGTTGAACGCCATGATCGTCAACCCCATTTTCGCGAAATTTGGAATTCCCGAGTAGGTGATGTATCCGTCTCTTTCTAGAGATGCTCTTCTCCTTGTAACTGTAGGTTGAGAAACACCAATCATTTTGGCTAATTTTCGATCACTGATCTTTGAATTCTTCATTAATTCAAAGAGAATCTCATAGTCTAGTTTCTTCAACCTTCCCAAACTGCATCATTGATTACCTTATCAATCTCAACATTTATTACTTTTGGGCAAGAAAAAAGGAGAGGTTGAGAATCTGTTGCGCGTGCTGCGTAAACTTTTGGAGAAGAGTGACATGAATCCTGTGATCATAAGCATCACACAGTCAAATTTTGAGGCTATTCCCGAGAAGTGTCGCTCCTGCCTTTATTGGAGCTTTCCAGAAGAAACTGAAAAATTGAACTCAAAGATTTCAGCAACTAACCAAAAGTTGATAGAGAAGAAGAAACAGTCGTTACTTCATACTTTGCAGGAGTTTGGGAACTGCGCCAAAATTCTCTATTACAATGACGTCCCGGTCGGATACGCGGAGTACGGACCGTCTCATCGCTTTCCACAAATCAAAGAGTACAAATCTCAGCCAATCGGACAAATCGATGAAGGTGTTGTTTTTCTCTCCTGCCTTTACATTGTTGATGAAACCCTCAGAAGAAAAGGCCTAGGCGAGAAACTTCTCGACAACGTCATCGCTGACCTGAGAGGACGCGGCTTCACAGCTATAGAAACCTATGCTCGAGAGGGCTCAATGAACAATCCTTCGGGACCAATTGAACTCTATCGGAAAAAAGGATTTTACGTTAAAGACGATGCCAATCCCGAGTTTCCTATAGCGCGGCTAGACCTTTAACACCGTATGCGCGCGTGATCTGATGGTGCAGTTCGACACTCGATAGTGAGTGTTCTCATCAATCCTTAATATCCAGTTTGACATTTCAAGAACAGGAACAGCATTCGAGAACGTTGGAGGGTGTAAATGAAAGCCGCCTTATTCATAATAGACATCCAGAACAGATTCTTCAAGATTAACCACGCATGCGCAGACTCGCTGAATTCCGCTATTGAATACATCAACGCTGCAATCACCCTTTTCAGAAAAAGGAATCTCCCCATCTTTGTGATCCTGCATAAAAACAAAGAGGAAAACCTCATCCCAGGCACACCTGACTTTGATGTGCCTAAAAGCCTAAAACTTGCGCCTCAAGACACGCGCATCATTAAAACTTATGGCAACGCCTTCACAAAAACGGAGCTTGGGGAAAAAATGCGGCAGCTGGGTGTAGATACCATTATCGTGACAGGTTTTTGTGCAGAGTACTGTGTTCTATCCACCTACAGAGGCGCCCAAGACTTCGACTTTACACCCATAATCCTGCGAGGAGCCATTGCTTCTGACAGCGCAGACCACATAAGATTTGTGGAGGAAATCACGGAGACTGTATCGTACGGAGCACTGAAAATCCTACTCTAAAGAAATCTAGGCGGCGAGTCTGACAAAACATGGCATGCGTGCAGATTGTTAGATCTTAAGTTGGTCTGCTATTTCTTTCCGAGCTCTTTGCATTTGGGAAGCTCTCCATCAACGATGGGTCCCTTCATGTCCCTACCTTTGTCGATAGACCTGGGGCCATAATGCGCGTGCGCAAAGCAATCGCGGAAGTTAAATCTTATGGAAGGTTAGTGCACGACATGGTTCAGAGACAAACTTTCGAGGTCAGCCATTCCTGCAGCCACATACAATCAGGTTTTAATTTTCATCCCATCATATGCAAACAAAAGGTTGTAGCGTTTCTCCAAGTCTCTGTATTCATCGTAGTTTCGGTTCCATTCCTCCTCGATGTGGGTGACGATGGTTCTCTTTGCTCTCAGTCGCGTGGCCAAGTCTTGAAGTTCGGTTGGCGAGAACAATTCTTGTCTGAGTGGATTTCCGAGAGGAATTTCTATTCCTTCTTTTAAAGCTCCCTCCAAGTGGAAAGAGCCAATTATGAGCAACGCGAGGTTTTCCAGTTGCGGATCTTCTGGGAAGGGCTTGACGTCGCAGGGGGCGTAAATCACTCGTCTTTCCTGCTCTTGAATGAGGAATACAGTGGAAGTGTTGTAGGTTGCATGTACTTTAAACGGTGTGATTATGAAGTTTCCGATCTGCAGCTCTTCGCGGTCCTGCAACTCCACAATCTCGATGAGGTCCGATTTTTCGTAATAGTCAAAAAACGATCCGCCCCGGTAACGCATAGACTTCAGATCGCCCATGACTTCCGGTATGGCACACACCCTCACCTTGTTCCTCGGCTTGCTGCCTCGAACAAACATGTCTAACCAAAACTTGTACATGCGCTCAACGATGCGCATGCCAAACGTGTGATCGGGATGCCAATGCGTATAGAAGACGTAGTTCACAGTATCTATGCGCTCCCGATTGAGTTGAGCAGCTATTTCTTCGGGAGTATCGAACAACAGGTGCGCATCGTTGACAAACATCGACGGCCCCGAACGAGCGTAGGGGATTCCTTTGATTCGTGCTTCCCCACAGACGCGGCAGTTGCAGCCTGGCCTTGGAATGGTCGTTGATCCGCCTGACCCGAGAATTGTGAGTTCCATGCAATCACTGTTACTATTTGGGCAATCTAAGGCTTTGTGCCTATTGCAATCGGATTCAATCCTACACGAAAATTATGTACGCCTGTGTTACGGCTTTCCATTTAATAGAACATTGTGTCTCAGCTGGCACTTAGTTTTTGTCGAATTTTTTTGAGAATGCGATTCCAGGCGGATGTTCCATAGAGACTTGTGAATGCCCTGCAACTCGTTAAATAATCTATTTGAAGCCACCCGTTGTCTACGGCGAGGTTGAGATATTTGAGAGCCCCGTGGTTTTCTCCGACTGCAGCTTTGGCATAGGCTACCCGGAAGTAGTGGGTGCCCAGCTCGTGCGGCAGGATTTCACGGAACCATTTCGGCAACTCCTCGGGAGGCGTCGCGAAGAATGCCTCGTAACATTTGATGGCTTCTTTGTATCGGTGTGCTCTGAAGTGGGCTTGAGCGGTCTCTTCAAGATGATGAGCTTCGTTTGCGCAGGCATAGTATTGGATGTACTTTCTCTCCAGCTCGAATCCAACTTTTTCCGCGACTCCAATTGAGCCTACATTATATTCGTCACAATGCCAACCGACTTGTCTACAGCCGCTTGACAACGCGTGGGTGACTGCTGCTGCTGTGGTGAGTGTAGCCAGTCCCCCCCTTCGGTAGGCTTGATGTGTGCGTATGCCTATTTCGCAGGCGTTGCCGCTTATGCAGTCTGCAACGCTCCAACTGACAACTTGCTGATCATGCACGATGCAAGAGCCAAAGCCTTTCTCCAAGAAGTTGGCGATGGACCCCCAGTTTGTCTTCATCCACCCTGTGAGGTGTGCTGGAATCTCCAAGTGAGGTGTTCGTAGGAGTTGCTCATCTATGCGTCGGATCTGGAATCCTTTTGGAACATGATTCATCCAATGGTCTATTTTTAATTCAGTGCAGACGTAGTGCCTTCGTGAGGTTGTCAGTGGAGTCCGCCCTTGAAGGATGATGGGCATTTTTTCCTTCCACGAATCCGGATGGTAACCTATTGCAACATCAGTCTCGCCCTGCCTAACCGTGTCTCCGGCGAAAAGTCTTGAAAATATGACGTTATTCAGTGAGGTGTTGAACTCATCATTGTTATCCTGTCCAGCGACATAGTATCCTTCAACAGTACACATGAAAGCTGCGCTCGGATCCGTGACACGATCCGTGTAAACTCTTCCAGGGCTGGTTCCTTCAATGACAGCTCGTGTGATTAAGTTCCACGCTAATTCCTCGAATAGCGGTTGAACCTTGTGATAGTCCCTCTTATTGAGCTCGTGGATCATCTTGTTCTACCAATGGGCTTCCGCTGCTTATTTCAATTTAGCTGCTAGCATACCTAGCTAACAACTACAACCTATTCTCAGAAGCCAACATCGATTTCAAGATCAACATTATCGATATCGCCACCATCGCCGTCGAATATAGAGCTAGATACTGGCATCTCTCTCGCTTGGTGTCTTGTGATCAGTATTCTCTGGTCAGATCGACAACATTCAGGAATGCTTTTCTCCCTTGCGCATATCGTTGGATGTTTTCGACTACTTCATTCCAACGGGTGCTATCGTCCAGCGGCGATGCTGCACGATGTGGCGATAAGACGACGTTTGGCAGCTCATGAAATGGATGTGAGAAGGGATATTTTCGTCCTTTTGCATCTGGTTTGGGGTCATAGTCATACCACGTATCAATAGCTGCTCCAGCGATGCGCTTAGTTTTTAGCGCAGTGAATAGGGCTGTTTCATCGATGATGTGGCCCCGCGCTACATTGACTAAGAGCCCATTTGATCCGAGGAGTTCAAGCTCGCGTTTCGCGATTAGATGGTGAGTTCGAGATGTGAGGGGAACTGCAACGATGAGAATGTCGACTTCATCTAAGAACGGGTGTAGGTCTTCAGGGGCATACTTCTTGGCATGAGTTGGCAGCGGGATTTGCTGGGATTTCCACCTTCGCCGAAGGATTGAGAAGTCCACGTCAAAGCCTGAGAGAAGTTTGTGGACTTTTTGGTTGATTGCGCCGTATCCGAGGAGTCCTATTCTTCGCTTCTGCAGAGGTGTGGACTTAGCGGATTCATCTCCTCTCCTCCATTCACCAGCAACCATCCAATTATGGTGGATTACGACCTTATTCGCTAACACAAGGAGAAGGGCAACGGCATGTTGCGCCACAAACGGTGAGTTACTGTGGCAATTCGCGAGAGCGACCTTCCTGAAGCGGTTGACATTTACAAAAAGCTCGATCAAATGTTGCACTCCAGCACCTGGTGCGATAAATAACTGCAGCTTTTTGGCCTGCTGCAGCAAATCCTTTGTTGGACGCCATCCAACTATGATGTTGACGGTTGGAGCGAATTTCATATATTCTTCGTGAGATGGATGAGATGGAAAGATGAGGTCGACGTTTGAAAATTGGCTAAATTGGCTCTGCAAGTAGTTTCTAAGGCGGCTGTCCACGTTCCAAATGAATAGAACGCGCGTCTTCCTTGGCATAGATGTACATCATGAACGCCTGCAAAAAGTGTTTCGCGCGTCTACCTAATCCCAGATCACAGGTCAGACTCGCTCTCGAGTCACCGATTTGAAGGAACCTGCTCTGGGTGTTTCTGAGTGATACGAAGCCCTCGCAGGCTGAGCCAGGGGCTCCCAATCTGCGCGCCCCGCTGGGGCGGCAGAATCCGCAACGGCCAGTGCTTTTCAATGTATTGGGGTTTCCATGTCACCTTTTTGATGCATCGTGACCCAATTACATCCAATGTTTTTTGAAGAACTGGGTGAGCGTGGATCCCGCTAAGCACCAAAGCTTCCGCTGCCTCAAAGATGCTGCTTTGATAGGACCTGAAATACCCAAACTTCATCCAGTTTTTGTTCGGTGCAGGACCTCGACGTGGAAAATCCGCGGTTGATAAATCGTAGGCTAGAAGGTAGCTTTGGATATTCCTCACTGCGGTGTAGTAGTCACTGTTTCGCCACTCCTGTGGAAACTCGTTGAGCCAACGAAGGGTCCGCACCATTACATAAGCGCAAGGATTGTCGTCAGTTCGGACGTGGCATTGTCCTTCCCGATTGAGGCTGGACGCGAGATAGTCCAGACATGTTTGCTGTACGTCGTCTCTCCCTGCGAATCCTAACGCTAGAACAGCACGAAGAAAGACCGTGTTTGCACATCTGTTAATTTTTCCACTACTGGCGAGAAATGCGCCTTCACGCCGTCGATAACTCGCAAACGCGTGATCTACTGCAGCTACGAGTTGCGGGATTCTGGTTCCATTAAGCCCCAAGTTGCCAAAAAAGCCAACAACTTCTTGAAAGCTAATGAAGGTGCGCTTCTTATTCCTCTCGATCCAAGGCCCCAATCCCTCTTCGAGGTAGGGCAGCAACTTTTCTTGTTGTTGAAGGAAGACAGGATCAGTGATGGAAATCCCACAAATATCACGCATGTAGAGAAGTTTGACGAACTCGCGTATGCCTTCGACTTGGTAGGTCTTGATATAGCCTTCGGCTTTAATTGGGTCAAAATATGGCAAAGTAGCAGGCATGAGAATCTTTTTGCATGTTCTCCGGTATAAGTTCTCAGAATTTTAAATGCAATGAATCTCGGCCAGATGCGTGCGCTTTCCTATTTATTCTGCGCGTTTGTTGGTGACAATGACTCCAGTTTGTCACCACCGTGGAGACAGAATCCCTAATTTAGACGTGCAACGCGCGACAACGACTTCACAACTGCACGACAAGTCCTCGACTATTATGCGCGTGCAAGGTTTAGGTCTATGATTAATTTGGTTTGGCTTGCGCGTGAGCTGCAGAGCTGAGAAGTGTCGTTGACCATAAGTCGATCGCTCGTGAATATTAGTCAGCGGAGTCTGTAAAAGCCTTTGGCGGCTGCCAAGAGTTAGGTTCGGTAGCTTTCTTTTCCGCTTCCGTTGATTTTCGGTATGGTTATGGCGAATTGGGCGCCTTTGCCTTGTTTTCCTGTTTCTTCGATGTTCCAGCCGTAGACTTCACACATTTTTCTCGTTAAGTAGAGTCCATGGCCTGACTCTTTCCTGTACTCTTCTTTGAAGATTTTTGTTTTCTCTTGGGGAGGGATGCCGCACCCATCGTCATCGTAGATTAGTCTGAGCTGATCGGCGCTACTTTCAAAGTGTAGTCTGATGCGACCGACTTTTTCGCCATGCTTCAACGAATTGTCGATTAGAATGTAGAAGAGCTGGCTCAAGAGCGAATCTGCTAAGACTGACAGTCCGTTGCAATAGTTCACCACTTTTATGCCTTGTATGTTGGAGAAGAGAGTGACGACGTCGCCAAAGGTTTTCTCAACGTCCATGTATTCCAACTTCTCTACACCAAGCCGTTCATAGGTCCTTGCGAATTCAAGGATGTTTTCGATTTGCCTGACCGTTGCTTCAATCTCCTCTAAATGTTCTAGCGTGGACTGTTTTTCTCGGAGTTTCTTTGCTAAGAATATGTTTCCCATCACGACGGCGAGTTTGTTACGGATGTCATGCCGCGCCAATCCTCCGACCACCCGCAATTTTTCTTCCATATTCTTTCGTTCTGATACATCACGGAAAACAACAAGGTCTGCTGGTTTGCCTTTGTAATTTATCTTTGCCGCGTTAATTTCGTAGGGCAGCTTTTTCCCGTCTTTCGTGAGAACCTCGATTTCGTAAGGAGCGAAATGTTTGCCCATCATGCGTTGGGCCAGATTTTTCATCATGATCACTTTGCTTTTTCTTGTGGCGATTTTCGTTCTAAGAAAATTTCGTCCCACCAGTTCCTCTCTTTGGAAACCTGTGATTTCCAGAGCTTTATCGGTGACTTCTAGAATCTTTCCCTTTTCATCTACTATGGCCACAGGATCTACCATAAGGTTGAATAATGTTTGAAAATGTCGTTGGGACTCTTCAAGTTGTTGCTGTGCCTTCTTCAGCTCACTGATGTTCCTGTATAATCCCACATAGCCTAGGAGTTGCCCATCAACCGTGATGGGCGCTGCTGAAATGGAAACTTGAACGAGTGAGCCGTCCTTTCTCGTTCGAATTGTGTCCAAACTGTAGACACGCCCCTTCTTGGCGTTGTCGTCTAAACTCTCAGCCTCTCTCCTCTT
This sequence comes from Candidatus Bathyarchaeota archaeon, assembly GCA_020341775.1. Taxonomy (GTDB): domain Archaea; phylum Thermoproteota; class Bathyarchaeia; order Bathyarchaeales; family SOJC01. The sequence goes on along the minus strand of CP070835.1, from coordinate 773,404 downwards.
CTCTTCCGGCACGATCACATCGAGGAGGGACTTGCCTTTGAGTTCGTCTAGTCTGTACCCGAAGAGCTGAATGAAGCGCGAGTTGACGTTTCGGATTCTGAAGTGAGGGCCAACGAAAACCGCGGCTTCTGGATTGTCCATGAACAACGCTTGAAACTTCAAGTTGCTCTCTAGAAGGGCTTTTTCACTCGCTTCTAAGGATTCTTCTGCCTTCTTCATTTTGGTAATATCTTTGGAGATTGTTTGGATGCCCACTACCTTGCCCTTTTGCTTCAACAAGCTAACGCTGACTTCAGCTGTGAGGATGCTTCCATCTTTGCGCTGGAAAGTGAGCTCCAATGGTCTCTTTATCGATTGACTATTTTTGAGGACTGAAATGAACAACTTCAGAAATTTTGGAAGATTCCTTGCTCGGATGACCCCTATTCGCGAGAAGTGTTTGCCAACCATCTCCTCTTTCGAGTAACCTAGCATTTTTGTGGCGGCGTTGTTGCATGACGTAAGGACTCCATTCTTGTCAACGGTTATTATGCTTTGAGGTGCTAATTCGAAGAGATTCCTGTAAAGCTCTTCAGATTTCCGAAGCCTTTCTTCTGCTCGTTTTCTTTGTACGGCTCGTGTTATGCTATAGGCAAGTTCGCCATACACAGTTTCAGGGGCGCCAGCCTTGTGTAAATATTGGTCGGCCCCCAAGTTCAATGCTCTAATGGCTACTTCTTCTCTTCCTCTTCCAGTAAAAATAATGAACGGAATATTATTACCACTGTCTCTCAGCTCCTGCAAGAATTGCAGCCCGTCTTTTTCTGGCATCATGTAGTCAGATATGACCACATCAAACGGCTTCTTCTCAAGCTTTTTGAAGCCTTCTTGGACAGATGTGGCAACATCTACTTGAAAGGAGCCTTCCATCTCCAAACATTGCTGAGTAACTTTTAACAAGCTGGCCTCATCATCTACGTGCAAAACACGTATGGTCGCCTTCTCGGCAACACTCAAGACGACGGGCATTGCAGGTTCAAACACAGATTCTTCCAATTGAACCGACTTCCTTAGCGTATCCTTCAAGACTGAAGTTCGTTTAAGACACTGATTCCAATCAGTTAAAGCCCTTGTGAACTTCCAATCTAGTCTGAAGATAACAATTGCATATGCGTGAAAACTCAGCATTTATTAATGGGAGCGCATATAGTTCGGAAATTACCTAATTGGTTACAACCTTGAAAGACCAGATTCGAAGACTCAGCGAGGCCATTTTAAAGGAAGGCGAGCAGGTGAGGTTTAGAAATGAGCGGAAGCGATTCGTTGAATTTGTGGATGAAATGGCCAGGAACTTTCCCCAAGCGGTCTCCGCTGACCACACTCTGAGAGAGCCGTACAGATCTCTAGCTTTCTTCGTTGCCATTGGACAACGACCGCTGACATCGCTTTTGATCCTTGAAATCCTGCTAGGATCTGGCGACAAAGCTCTCAGCGGAAAAGAAATCGGGAAAAGATTGGCCAAGGAGCTTAGAATCTCTCCTGCGCTCACAACAAAGGGCGGCAACTACAAAGACAGAGTAGGTGATCTTGTTTCAGCATTTGTTAAAATGGGCATTCTGAAACACACAGGCACTGACAAAGCAAGCCGTCACAAAGCAGGATTTCGAATCCGGCGATCTGCCCGAGCTGAAGTAGAGGCATTCGTTAACTCGTTCGGGCTTGAGGATGGCGTGCTTCACAACCTCCAACCAAAGAGTCTTGAAGCCTTGTTAAAGGCGAGGTTTGATCGAAAACTAAGGTTTGTTGTGAAATCAGGAAGTGAAAAAAAGCAACCATTTCGTGTTGGTAAAATCCTACGATCCTTGTTGGATCCAAAACTCGGAATCTCATTCGAGACTGCCCTTCGTGTAGTCGAAGAGATGGAACCGAAGCTTAAAACAGGGATGAGCACATTTGACATTCAGTCAACACTATACAATGCCCTGAAACGACGGGATGAGAAAGCTGCTGAAAACTACCGGCTCTCGTATCCCAAAGTTCTATCTATAACAATGAGTGATGGAGCGTCTGAGGTCGTCAACTACAAATTGGTTATGACGTTGATCAACAAAGAGGCCAAGCTTAAACTGACACGGAACGCGATGGATATCTTCGCTTCGACCGTGTACAACGTGATTACCCGAAATCCTCAGAGTTATCAACACGAGACAAGGGTCCGAGAATACATACACGCTCTGATTCATTCGGAATACATACCCATTAGATCCAACGCTGGTTTCACACGCAATCATCTCGAAATAGCCGCATCCGCTCTTGAAGGATGCCGCAACTCGTTGCAGTCTGACGAAATTACCCCCGCGCGTGGGCTTTTTGAGCAGTTTCTGGAGCAGATTTGCCTCGTCACCCTCGCTGAGTTAGGGTACCTACCGCTGAAGAATATGAAAGAGAACGTCGATTTGATTTCGAATCTCCTTAAAGAAGGAACGTTGAGAGAGGAGCTGAAGAAGGACCTCCAGCTCGATGACACTCAGCTTTCTCGATTTCAAAGAATTCGCTTCATGATGCAACGAAAGGAAACTGCCAAGCGAAAACCGCTGACCCGAATGGTCGATGAAGGTGCTAGACTTGTTGATCTGTGCACGACCATCCTACAAAGAGCCTTGCCACGTGTTGAACCTGCACCTGTAACGAGTCGCATTCTACCAACCGTCTCTTCAAGCCACGTTACAACCGGATACGACGAGTTGGATAATTTGCTGCTTGGCGGAATACCTGAATATTATGCCGTCATATTAACATCGCCTTCATGTGACGAACGAGACCTCCTCATAAAGAGCTTTCTTGAAGCAGGCGTCAAGAATGGGCAAACAACGTTTCATGTTACTATTGAGGGCCGTGACGCCAAGACTCTCGCAGAAATATCCCCGTCAAACTTCTATCTATTCCTATGCAATCCTGAAGCGGACGCGATCATGAAAAATATGCCCAATGTGTTCAAGCAGAAAGGTGTTGACAACCTGACAGAAATAGGTATAGCGTTAGACTCCGCCATCCGTAAACTCGATGAGACACAAACAGCCACACGAAGGGTCTGCATTGAAATCGTTTCAGACGTTCTGTTGCAGCACCACGCAACGTCGACAAGGCGATGGTTGACCGCCCTAATCCCGAGGTTGAAATCGGGAGGGTTCACTACCCTTGCAGTAATGAATCCTCATATGCATCCACCGCAGGAGGTTCAAGCAATCCTCGATTTATTTCAGGGAGAGATACACATCTACAGGAAGAAGACTGAGAAACGGGGTATGAAGAAATTCCTTCGAATCGAGAAGATGTATAACCAAGAATATTTGGACGATGACCTACTGCTCAGGAAGGGAAAGATGCAGAAGGATAGGAGCACACTGACCTAAACGCGGATACAGGAGAGTGGCTGTGATGCCGGACGACACGAAATCTTATGATACACTAATTGTGGGGGGTGGGCCTGCGGGAATTTCTGCCGCGTTGCATTTGGCTTTCCATCAGAGGAAGGTCATTGTCTTTGATCGTGCGACCTCTCCCATGAATTTCTACACGAATCCCGTACACAACTATCCTGGCGTAAAACCTCTCACTGTTGGCGTGAGTATTCTTCGAAAGATGAAAGCTGAGGTTAGGGAGGTTGGTGCGACTATCGCGACTGGAGATGTAATTGGCGTAGAGGGTGACTGTCCGGAGTTTGAGGTTCATGTTAAGCCAGCAACGGATGGAAAGATGGGTACGACTATAAAGACCAAGACGTTGGTCTTCGCCACCGGTGTTGCGCGGAAACATCCTCGTGTTAATGGTGATTGGCGTAGATGGCTACCCTTCGCGGGCAAACATCGCATTAGCTACTACTGTCCTGACTGTGAAGCACCCTTGACCATTGGGAAGGATATTGTAGTTGTTAACGCTGGTACTGCCCATAGTGCGGTGCACGTAGCTAGGCAAATCCAACCGTTTGCCAAGAGAGTCAGAATCTTCATGACCGAAGACGCTTATTTTCCGTTCACTATTGAACACCGCAAGATGCTTGAAGAATCCAAGTTTGAATGGTCTAGTGGTTTGATTGAGAGAGTCGTCGTTGACAAACCAGGAGAGAAGCAACAGCTGGTAACAACAAGTGGCGAGGTCTTTGAGTGCAACCATTTTTTTGTCGCCTTCGTGGCAGTGCCTAGAAATGAGCTTGCTGTCAAAATCGGCGTCGAAGTGGACAAGCGTGGAAACATAATAACCGATCATCGCGGGAAAACTAACGTGGAAGGTGTGTGGGCCGCCGGTGACGTGAGACCTATCACTCAATCTATTGCTATGGCCGTGGGAACAGGCAACTATGCAGGCATAATGATCAATCAATTCTTGTTTCAGCCAAATGCTCCAGAAAGCGAACGGGATCACCCAAACATTCGTACACTTCCAAAATCACCTTCCCCTCGCGCACCTTAGACAAACTGATTGTCTCCGTTTGCATGGAAGGAGTTTCAGAAGTTTCCCAAATGTTATATCCGCGTGCATTTGGCTAAAATATTCGGAGATAATCGCTCTCTGCTAGGGATGGCGATGCTGGTGAAAGTGGAAGTTAGCAAATACATAGAAAAGCAGAAGTCACCCCAAAGAGAGATCTGCCAGAAGTTGCGGGGAATTATTTTGGCAGCTCATCCAGCCATCAGTGAGGAGATCAAATGGGGTGTTCCAACCTATGGTAATGGCAAATATTACATTGTAGCATTGAAAGACCATGTTAATTTAGGGTTCTCATTGAAGGATCTTTCAAAGGAGGAGCAAGCATCATTCGAAGGTTCTGGAAAAACAATGAAGCACATTAAGATTCGATCTGTGGAAGAGATCGACGAAAAACGGATTATCGAGTTGTTGAGGTTAGTGTGGAAATCGACTTGACTGTCAGAGTCGCTGACACATGAAGATGCGTGCCATCATTTCTGTTTAGCTGATATCACCCCTGTTGCTTTAATCACAGCGTCAACAGAATCACCAGTTCCTATGTTTAACGCGTTGAAAGCTTCAGTCGGAATCAGCGCGATAATCACTGTTGGAACTGTGACTTCAACTTTGACTTCAGTTACGAGGTCACCTCTCTCCACACTTTTGACAACACCTTTTAAGCTGTGTCTCGCATTCGCTTTCAATCCGACCGCCCCTCTACATTTTTCGTTACCTAAAATTTGACCCACGTGACTTTCAACCCGTCGATATTCCTTGAGCAAGCTTTCACCCAACGCGACGAGTTCAGCTCCCCCGCCTCCAGCTTTGCCTCCTTTGAATCTCCTGACGATCGGCTCACCTAGGGCTCTTTCAGTTTTTGCTAGGTAGTTCCAGACGTAACGATATGACATCCCGATGGAGCGGGCAGCTCTGGAAATCGCCTTCTCTCTCTTGATGGCTTCTAGGATCTCAGCTCCGCCTTCGCCTAGTAG
>CP070835.1:766800-767866 GCA_020341775.1 Candidatus Bathyarchaeota archaeon | reverse complement strand
GGATCAGAAGTATAGTGAGCAGCCACAGCGTTAGCCAAAGTTAACCTGCAAGCATCTGGAATGTGCAAAGCATCGCCCCAAATGTTGCCTGCATTCCAGGAGTCCCCGGCTCCAGTAGACCGCAAAACTTGAACCTTAAAAGCAGGAACTACGACCTCCTTCTTCGGTGTAAATGAGCCCGAAAATGTTGTCGTGTGAAGATCTATCCGCGCTGAAAGGTTTTTAGCTAAGGTTCTTGCGCATTCCATTGCCAGCTCTTCTGGCTTCAATTTCCGGCGTAGAAGATTGATCTCTTCGCTAAGTTGAGATGCGTACATTAAGGCTTCGTTTTCACTGACACTTAGAACATCGATGTGCTTTCCTGAAAGGACTCTGTTTATGAGATTTGGAACGGCTTCTAAGTTAGGCGTTGGATCAGACGTGTCGAGATAGGTCTTTCCTCTTCCCTCTTCTTTCACATAACGAAAGACTCCTTCGGCCAGCTCTGTTCCGAAGCGACGGGTGCAGGCCCAATGGAAAACACAGATGTAATCTGCCTGTTGCAATACCTTGAAATCGTTCCTTGTTAGGCTGTCTAAACCGAAGTCTGGTAAAGAACCTAATGTGCTCATCATAACATTCACCCTTTCGCCTTCGTGGAGAAGTTCGAACGCTGTTGTGAGCGCCATACTGCCTTGCGTTTTGATATGGGAAAGGTCCACACCTAGAGGCTCCAAATAGAACTTGAGCAAATGAAGCCCAAATGAACTCGTACTAATTATGGGAGAAACTCTAGCGCCAAGCTTGGCCAAAGCAGCTGCGGTGTTGGTTGCGTTTCCACCTCGCAACTCTGCTTGTCTGATTCCATGGATACTTCCTCCTTTACGTCCTGCAACTTCCGCCAGATCTTTAGCGAACTTCTTTCCATCACCGTTGTAAGTTAGCAGGCGGTCTAGGAAAAAATCAGGCATAACTACAACCTTGAACTCCTTAGGTTTAATCTGCTTTAAGCAATCAAGGAGGTCAGCCATAAATCGAGGACGCAACTAGTTCACCAACTCGATAATTACATGCAAAACTCTAAATC
>CP070835.1:765275-766700 GCA_020341775.1 Candidatus Bathyarchaeota archaeon | reverse complement strand
ACGACCCATGTTTCACTGTAAATTTTGCCCCTCACCTTTATTGCACCTGCGCTCAGGATCGTGATCTTTCTAGCGATTTCTCGAATCTGCCGGACTGGTGTTAACTTATGGATAGGACCAAATTCAAGCTCAATGTCATGTGCTTTAATAGAATCAAGCGGCTCGCCATTCCATTTCTTTCCATCAACATTGAGTCGCTCCATCCCAAATTCTGAGGTTACCACCTCTAAGAGTGTTGCATGGCTTCCCTTCACTTGATGCAGCAAGGGCGCGATCAGGCTGAGGGGCTCCTGCTTTGACAAGGAAATGAGCTGGTCAACAATCTCGTCCTCTGTCAACACACTCAAGCGGCTTCCACAATGGAGGCAGTGGCGCACTCCATAGTTTGCGTAGAGTAGCCGGAGAAATGGATGCATCCCAGAGGCTGACGCTAACGTTGAATGTGGATTGCGGTTTAGAAGATTCTGTCCTACAGAAATCGATGGTCCTAATCCGGTGATTGTTTCAGCCTTCGCGGGGGCTAAACGTGCTCGTCCGGATCGTCCCTGCAAGAGGACATCCAATAATCGTCGATGGGCTTCATGATGCAGCGTATCAAAAACCAAGGAAGTTTTCCCCGAACCAGACACGCCAGTCACAACTGTGAGTCCGTCACTGAATCGCACATTAACATTCTTGAGATTGTGCTCACGTGCACCCTGAATGCGAATATCCATCGCTATCTCCTGAAACTACTCTCAATATTGTTAATGAGAGTTGTGTTCCATGTATTAGTCTCAACGCCTCGTAATAATGAAGCTTGATGCTTAATATTCAGCCTTCATAATCCTTAGGTTCCCCCGCTTCAAAAAAATGTAGGAGGGCATCCTATTGAAAGTCTGGGGCGTGAGAAACTTCTATTCTCACTTGGAGCGTATTAGTGATGAAGGAAGCGAATTTTCAGTGGGCTATTTCGCTCTCGTTGCAACATCAGCTCTTCTGGCAACTGGAGGTTTACTCGCGAACAACGTTGCAGTAATCATCGGTTCAATGTGTATCGCACCGTTTCTTGGCGCTTCAAGGGCTGTAAGCATCGGTGCCGTATACAAAAACTGGAACACTGTTCGCAAAGGGTTGCTTAAACAGATACTTGGTCTGTTAGCCATAGGATCTCCATTAGCGTTTTTGGTCACTCTTGCTTTCACACAGTTCCTACCCGATATTATCGTAACACCAGAGATAATGGCAAGAACATTGCCCACCCTCACGGATGTTCATCTTGCTATGTTTATTGCCCTCATATCTGGCTTCATTGGTTCTTTTGCCTTGGTTGGAAGCCTTAAACTGATCTCAGAGCCATATCAAGAGCGGCCACGTGCGCGTACAATTCATTATCCTCGCCTGTTTGATGCGACGGTTGGAGTTGAGATTGCAATTTCTCTGATT
>CP070835.1:761838-765175 GCA_020341775.1 Candidatus Bathyarchaeota archaeon | reverse complement strand
GAGGGGTACGGGTGATGGCCAATCAAGGATCCATTTATGAAAATCTTCGCTCCCGAAAGGCGAAGCTCCCGATTGGAGTCCGGAGCGGGAGTGACTCCCATAGGATAAAGAACTTGTCTTACCTTTTCAATATTCACAGCTACCGATATGCAGGCGGAAAGAGCGAGGTTTTTCACTAAACCACAGTTGGAACCTTCAGGGGTCTCGTTAGGACACAGACGTCCCCAGTGGGTAGGATGCAAGTCTCGGGCTTCGAAGTTTGGTTGGCTTCTACTGAGCGGTGACTGAAGTCTGCGGAGGTGGCTGAGGGTTGAAATCAGGTTCGTCCTGTCAAGGAGCTGCGTGATGCCCACCCTTCCTCTGCCCCAGTTCCCTGTTGCTAACGCGTGTTGGAGACGCTCGGAAATTATGCCGGGCCGTACAGCTGCAGAAACTGTTATCATCTGGCGTTTGAACCCCATCCGCTCTAGCTGATATTTTATGTCTCTACACAAGTTTCTGAAGGCAACACGGAAAAGATCGGCAAGTAGAGGCCCTGCGAGCTTCAGCCTTTTGTTTTTAAAGTGATCCTTATCATCTGTGGTGCGCTTCCGAAGCTTTAGCGCTGTTGCTCGGTTGGCCATTTCACCGAGAAAAATCGCCTTGTCCTGGCGAGTTTCAGGGGTTCGGTCGAGATGAGGCAGAAAATTTCTATCCAGAATATTTTGAGCTCTTTGCAGGCGGTACTCCAGCACTTGCCCATGGGCCACACGGTTACCTATATATTCAAGAGATTCTCTAATGGTCTCGACTCCAACAGCTTTTTCAAAGGAGGCTTCAAGCAGGTTCTGCGTTTCAGGATCAGGCGAAACTGCTTCAGCGATTTCTTTGTCGGATTCCAGCCCCAAAGCTCTCATCAAAATTATGAAAGGGATTTCAGAGGGAACACCTGGAATGGTGACGGAAATGGCGCCGTCCGATTTGCGACGAAGCTCGATTCTTGCCCTGAAGCCCACAGTTGTAGAAAAAATTTTTGCTTGATATACAGGATGAGCACCTCGGGTGTCAATGTCCACGAGTATTCGGTTAGGGGCCAAGTCTTCAAGAGCAACGGTGACTCGCTCTGAGCCATTTATTATGAAGTACCCTCCAGGATCATTTGGGTCTTCTCCATGAAGAACTAATTCGTCTGTTTGCAGCTGTGATAAGACACAGAGTTTAGATTTAAGCATGACAGGGATGTCTCCGATTAGAACTAGTTCTGTGTCCATTTCCCTGCCATCGATTATTGGGGTCATTTCCACAGCTATTGGTGCCACGTATGAAAGGCTCCGAAACCTTGCTTCCATAGGAAAGACTTCGTGTTTTGTCCCATCCACCTCTGTTACATAAGGTCCACTGATGCGAGTTTGCGGATCAATTATCCATGCCTGCCCCAGCTTTATTTTGTAAGGACTTTCGGGGATCTCGATGTTGATCTCACTGGTCTCATCTATTATTTCCTGCAGTCCATGATCAATGAATTCATTGTAAGAATCCAAATGCTGCCTGACCAAGCCTTTTTCTTTGAAGAAAGATTTCTGAAGGAGCAAGAGTTCTTCTTGAGTGATTTCAGACATTGAATCAATATGCCTCCAAAAAACTGTCGGCTAAAGGAAATTCAAAGGATTGTCTTTTTAGGGATTGATTTTTCAAACTTGGGGTTTCCTCCAAGGGGTCGAATGTCATCCGACCCACGAGAATTCAAGTCTTCATATATTTTTCTATAGTCGTTTTTGGGGCTAAAGCCATAGAGGCATGGTTGTGTCTAATAAACTTTTACCTTAATGGTTCCAACTCCACGCCACATGTGGAAGAGCATGCATGTAAGGCCATATCAAAGCTCTTCCAATGCCACACGTCTCTTGGATTGATATACTGTAATGCATGCTTCTTCTATTCGACAGGCGAAGCACATTGTGGCAATCGCTTGGTCCGCAGGCAAAACACCCACTCCATGATTGTAATCTTTCAGGCAGCTCCAGCCTAGAGAAGGAAAAAATAACAGAAAGCCCTAAATTTCTAGATGGACGTTCTTCTCTGAATAAAAATTGTGGGCCGGTAGATCAGTTTGGCATGATCGCCGCCTTCGCAAGGCGGAGGCCGCGGGTTCGAGTCCCGCCCGGTCCACTTTGCGTGAACCCGGTCCAATTTCTGTGAATGGAGGGATTTTCAAAACTGTTTGGGAGCTAAGGAAGAGGGGTTATGCAGATTCGACGATTCATGGTTGCGCTCGAAAACTGAAGCCGCTTTCGACAAATCAGCAGAATCCACATCGATACTGAGGAAAGCTTCAGCTTCTGCTCCTCAAAGTGTACTACGTATTACACCCGCAGATGATGAAGAAGGAGCAGTCTATCATGCACACTGGTTCTACTGTATTCTTCTAAGTTCGAAGATTACCGGTCTCAGTCCGTCGGTGCAGCAGGATACTGAGGTTCCTTCTTCGTTCATCCAGGGAAAGTTTCCACCGAACCTCAATGTAGTTACTACTTTGAACAGGTCGTTCCAAGCCCAATGGCAAAAACCTTCTGGCATTCCACCCTGTCCACGTTCATCGCCTACGATGAACTCTTGGCCTTCCTTGAACACGCTACACGCTTCAATTGCCTGCCCCATCGGAGGATTATCGCCGAATATCTGCTTTGAATCTGTCCTTTTCACGACGGTTATCTTCACTCGACTAGTCTCAACCATAACATCACCGCTCATACACCTTTTGGCAACCTTATTAATTTTGACCTGGATCTCATGCATGCATAATAAGAGTTATCCATCAGTTAAAGTAGATTCATTACCAGAGACTCTTTGGATTAGTCTGGGTGTGCTTATATCAATTCCATGTCTTTTAAGAGTCAGCAAGACAGTCTTTTTTAAATTAGCATCGATTTCAGGTAGACGCTTTATTTGGTTGACAAATACATAAAGAGTATACTCAATGGCAAAATCCCCGAAATTTGTAATCCAAACATACGATCGAGGATTCTTCAATACCGCTTCCATTGTCTCTGCAGCCTCAAGCAAAGCCTTCTCCACTTGGTCTGTAGGTAGTTCGTATCCCGTGGTGATCGGGCAACTTCGTCTGACAATAGTTTTCTTGCCATAATTGTCAATCTCAGAAGCGATTAGCTGTTGATTGGGAACCGAAACCATAACACTGTCGAGCGTTTTCATTCTCGTAAAAATTAAGTCGATGTCTACGACATCTGCGAATTTTCCATTGAAGTAGATTCGATCTCCAATCTTGAAAGGTCTACTTACCATGATAATTATTCCGGCTATCGCATTACCGATTGTGTTCTGTGACGCAAAACCTATG
>CP070835.1:760630-761738 GCA_020341775.1 Candidatus Bathyarchaeota archaeon | reverse complement strand
TTTTCTTCAGTCACATTTTCTACCTCCTCAAGTGAATTGAGGACCATTATGCCATGTTATGCGTTGTACCGAAATGTTGAATGATGCTCTATGAAATCTGTTTGGCATCTCTTATAGTTTTCCTATGTCTTAAAAATGACAGACAGGATTAGGGTGTTCTGGCTATTTTTCGTCTCGGCTATATCGCATTCCTTTTTCGAAGGCCTCTGTGTTTACATTTAAGAATTTAATTTTCTTTCCGAAGAATTCCGCTAGACCCTCAAGAACGCTCTCTCTAGAGACCGTCTTTGTGCCGGCAATATAAGCGCCAAGCATAACCATGTTTGCAGTTCTCTTTTCGCCCAATTCTATGGCAATGTCAGTTGCCGGTATAAGCATCGTTTCGATGTCATTTCTTGTAACTTGCTCAGTAATTAATGAACTGTTAAGGAAAAGGTACCCATTCGGCTGAAGGCAAGGTTCGAAGGTCTTTAATGAAGGATTATTCATGATAATAAGGGCTTGTGGCGAACCTATTACTGGTGATCCGATTTCCTCCTCTGATATGACCACGGTGCAATTAGCAGTTCCTCCACGCATTTCGGGGCCATAGGAAGGTATCCATGTAGCGTACTTGCCAGTTTTCATCGCACTGTAAGCGAGCAGCTTCCCAATGAACATTAAACCTTGTCCTCCGAAACCCGCCATTGTGACGTTAGCATAGAGAGGTTTTCTAGCTGATTCTTCCATCTGTCATCCTTCTTTTGGTGTTTTAAATTCACCTAGGGGATAATGAAGCATCATTTTTTCTTCGACCCATTTTACCGCTTCGATTGGAGTCATGCGCCAGTCAGTGGGGCATTGTGATAGGATTTCTATCATTGAATAGCCTTGGCCATTGATTTGGATTTCAAAAGCTCTCTTTAGGGCCTTTTTAGCTTGAATAATGTGTTTGGGGCTGCTTACAGCCACTCTAGCAATGTACGCTGCACCATCGAGAGTTGAAAGCAATTCAGACATTTTAATCGGGTAGCCTGCTTGCTCCGATTTGCGTCCCATTGGTGAAGTTGTAGTCTTCTGACCGAGAAGAGTTGTAGGGGCCATCTGGCCTCCGGTCATTCCGTAAATT
>CP070835.1:757839-760530 GCA_020341775.1 Candidatus Bathyarchaeota archaeon | reverse complement strand
AGTAGTCTTTGATGTTAAGCAGTTTGAGAACTTCGGTCACGGGTGGAGGATCGTTCCAACTGGCGACGGACATCCTGATGTTTTTCGCCTTCAGCCCCATTAATAGGTCTCGGACGCCTTTGAAGAGGGTTACAACCGAGTCTTTGCTATCTTTGAGCGAGTCTGACCCAATGTTTTGGAGTGGCAACCTCAGGTCAGAGGCGTTGTCGTAGTTCCATAGTGTTTGGTCGAGGTCAAAGACGACAAGCTTGATCAGCACTATTCAGTCTCCAAGACAGGTTAAGCGGTATATTCTTGTATAAATGCTTAGCACGCGCGTTTATCCAGTATTAACATGTAGTTGTGCTAATCAGCGACCAAGAAAACTCTAGAAAAAAATTCTATATGCGCGTGCGCATGAATGCGTTTTATATGCCTGTTCTTGCAAAGCTGAAAACATGTCCAGTAAGAGTGAGATGCTCAGACATTTACTTGCCTCAATAGCTTATCGAGCCACCAAGGCGATAAAAAATCCCCCAAAAACCTATCCAACCTTCCACCTTGGGAAAGGTGCAAAAACACCACTGGGAATATTGCACCACATTACTGGTGTACTCACATATGCACATAGCTTCTTTGAGCATTATGACACAACCCACTTCAAGGTGAAGTCATGGGATGCTGAGATTGACGAGTTCTACAGTATACTTTCAAAGCTGGACAAATCCATTCGAGAGAAGAATCCAAACGAAGTCACGGAAGAACAGCTTCTCCAAGGACCTCTTTCGGATGCTATGACACATATCGGCCAACTATCAATGTTGAGAAGAATGGTTGACTCTCCCATACCTTCTGAGAACTTCATCTTTGCAGATATCAGGAAAGGTGAAGTAGGCCCCCGTCAACCGGATCCAATTGCCCCTGACTAGCAGGCGCGTGCATGAAAGAATTTTATATAGACACATTCCCTTGCTGCGTATGCCTTCTTACAACCTCCTCGCCATTACGAATAGGTATCCAATTTGTGATTGGCACATTCGATTTTCTAAAAGGTTGGATAAGGTATGTTGCGTCCATGAGATTACGTTAATACTGACAAGAACCATTGTCGCAGTTATTCACTGTTGAAAATTCCTTAACCTTGGCCAAAATGCATGCGCTCATATTAAAAACTTGAAGATTAAAAATATTTCACTAGTGCACGTAAGATTGGTGATTATTTGGGGGTCTGGTGGTGGGTATTGGTTCGAAGATTATTGGGAGAGCGGATAAATTCCTCTGCTGGCTCTCCCGAAACGAGTCTTCGAGCTATTCTAGCGATTCTTGGTAGAATGAGGGGTTTCCTACTGCTTTCGTGAGTCGTTGTGCTATCATGAATGGTTTGGATTAACCCCTCAGCAACTTTAATCATGACTCTTGTCTGTTCCTCAGTTAATTCCTCAGCTGACCCCTCTTTGAGTTCGTGTATGTAATTGTTCAAGGTTTCTATGGCTTCTTCTCCTTTCAACACCACGATACTAGGTCTTTCAAAATGCTCCATCCACACCACCAGAAAATATATAGAAGTTTGTTCTAGAATAAAAACCGACCTTCAACGCACGGAATATTACCGTTTTCGATATAACAAAAATGAATCACCGATGCGGAAATGAAAGCTTCGCCTCCATTATATTTAGATTGGATGGTCTCATTTGATAAAAATATGCAGAGATTTCCACGCTATAGATCGAAGCCATACATTTCGAGATGAAATACTTATCATAATATTCACATTTTATGTGTGGAGGCACTTCCCGCATTTCCATGCGCACCATAGTTAGCAGGATTCTTTTCATTCTTCCGCTTCTGAGCGCGCACAGGCATTCAAAAATGACTTCCCTCTTCACCTACACCGCGCTCGCCTTCATTGTGTTACCCAAAATTCATAAACATCTTAAGATTGATCCTCAAAAAATAAGATTTGGTCAGCATTATGACGCAACAAGTTAAGGGAATGACTAGGGCGCTAATGGTGGTTGTGCTAATCGTCATCATAGGAGGGGCGGTTATAGGTCTATACATGTTTCTCACGTCCCCCAGATCGGTCGTCAATTTTCCTGTGTCTTTCACCATAGGCGCTGACGTAGAACGCAAGGGCTTCAGCGTCCCGATTTTTCACGATGCAGTTCAAATTAAAGTCGTTGTGAACAATGGCAATCTGTTGTGGACCGCGAGCATCCTTCAGCAAGACGACGTTCTTTGGAGTCATGCCGCCCATCAAGGAGGACAAACCACCTACTCCAGTGACTGGGTACAACTCCCAAGTGGCGATTACAATTTCACTTTTGCCACAGCGGGCATTGGTTCGCTTGACGCAGAGATACTGGTAACGTCAAAGGGCGGATTCTGGTAATGCATGTACCATGTCCAGCTTTCGCCGAAGTTCTCGGCGCGCGCGCACTACGCACCTAGTTTCACATGGGTATCTAGCTGTTCTAAAATTTTGAATGCGTGTTCTGAAATGTAGGATTAAATCAAACGTTTCATCATACTATATAGGTGTGGTTGGGAAAAGATCAAGAGCTTTCTCCTTTCTCCCTCGGAATTAAGTTTCCGCTTCGCCCAACCACTCCATCTGCTGGGGACATTAGAATCAACAAGGCGACTCAAGTAAATCTTGAATGAACCTTCCATCGCCCTTACGTGCAAAGCAGTGCGCGTGCTGCATGAATT
>CP070835.1:749835-757739 GCA_020341775.1 Candidatus Bathyarchaeota archaeon | reverse complement strand
GCTACCAAAGAAATCACGCTGATGTCTCCACATAGAATGATTTCCGGCGGATCCATGGATGAAGAGTAGGGAGCGACCCTCTCCTCTTGATTCGTAAAACGTCCTCAACCCATTCAAGACAATATACGCCATATCTTACTCTCACAGCCAAAATGTATTCCGGGTCGTCTTAAAGATTTTCAACTTGGTTAATCAAGGTTTTGCGTGGGTGCGCGTCTATCAAAACACTTTATAAACCTGCGCGCCCGCAAAGCGTCGACGTGCAAATTGAAAAGTCTTTATAAGACAAAAAAGGAGGACTCCTAAGCCTTCTTATCTTTTAATAAGGATCTTCCATCCTTATTTTTGGAAGAAAAAGTATAAATCCACAATCATGCTTGGTGCAATTTAGCGAAAGAGTCGGAGGTGTAAAACCATGCACGAATGGGAAGAGGAAGAATGGGAAGAGGAAGAATGGGAAGAAACAGAAGACGACTGGTAAAAAGATTTAAACCTGAAGGAAAATAGAAAGGAGCGAAAAGTTATGGCAAAGAAGAAAGGACGAAAACAGGGTAAAGGCAAAGCCAAAGCCAAGAAGTAGACTAGAAACTGGTTCTCTAAAGCGTTTTTTTTGGAAATTTTTTTCTTGTTCTCTTTCTCAACATTTATAGAGTTGGCTTGCCATAATGGATAGTCAGTTCCAAAAAACGATGTATCATTTAAGATAAGCATCAAGTTCATCCTACCAGGTTGGATGTCCTCTTGCTATTATGTAAAATTTCGGGCACTATTCTAACGTCTTTCAACAGAGTTCTATTGTTTGAATAGAATTGTGGAAACAATGCTCTTGAGTTCCTCTGTTTTGGGGTTCTTGGCGTAGAGAGTGAAGTACCTCTTTGTTAGTCTTCTAACCCGTTCCTCATCGCTGAAGTATTTTGCGTGGAGAATCTCGTGAATCAACGTAGCTCTGGCTCTACATTTGACGTACGAATGGGCGATTTTATTTCCATGTCTTGCCTTTAACTTTCCGTAAAATTCATAACTTTTGGGAAAAATGGATATGTTGCCCCGTTGATTCCATTTTCCAGCGAGGTTGTTTCCATTCTTTTTCTGAAATGGATAGACCCTGATCTGCACTTCTTCAATCAGGCGTTTATCAATGTTTTCTTTGATTAGTAACCAACGCAGGAACCGTTGGAATAGCGGGGTTCGCAAAGTTTTTGTGACAAAAAGAGCGTAGCCTTTGTAGAAGGAGTGTTTTTTAGGAGACTGCGTTGCTTTATTCGTAACATTCGTTATTCGTATTTTATCCAGTAGCATCTGTTTAGTTCCTGTTCGGAAGAGACGAGTAACCTTAGAATCCCGAACTACTCGGTACGTTCAAAAGGTTGTTTAAAATATTGTCAACATTGTATATTAAGACTCTGCAGCAACTTAAACCTAAATCGCATGCGCACACAAGTTTTTGCTAGAAATCGTTGGATACCCTAGATAGCGTTTTTTTGGAAATATAATCCATGGTGAACAAAGAGGATGTGCAGGTGATAACCCGAAGAAAATTCGGAAACAGCGCGCGCCAACAAAGGGCTATTCCTCAACGGTCCTAAGTATCTCGTCGAACTCGGAGAGCCTGATGCCTGTTCTCTCCTTGAGGAAGTCATGGATCCGGTGTAGATGAGCCACCCCCTCCCTCATCTGCTCCACCGCGCCAGCCCTCATACTCGCCTCCTCGGCACCACTCGTGAACGAAATCGACGTATCTTGGATTCTCCTATAAATCGACGCCACCTCGAAGAATCCCACATCACTAATCTCCTCCTCAGCTGCTCTCTGATAGGCCTCGAGGATAGCCTCCCCTAAAGGTCTTCCCCAGAACGCACTTGCTAACATGAAGGTCCACGTGAGATCCTCCCTAAAATCCCCAGAGGAGGAGGCACCCCAGTCGATGACCGCATGGGAACCATCTAGTCTCACCATGATGTTCGCAGGGTGGAAGTCCCTGTGAAGGACTGAGAACCGTCCTGGAGAGACCCCGATCTTGCTCTCTTCGAGCCAGTCCAGAACGGGTTCAAGCCAAGAAGGTCCGCGCTCTTCCAGACCTCTTCGCGTTCGCTCCAAGGCTAGGTCAAGGTAGTCTGAGGTGTCTACGAAGCGAGGGAGTTCGGGGAAGACCATTGCAGGATCTATTCGGTGCAGTTCCACGAAGAGGCTGGTGAACACCTCGAGGGAGGCTCCGAGCTCCTTTACCGGTGTCCCCAGGAAGTCGTCCATCATGCTGTGGCCCTCGATCAAGTCCATCGTGATGAACGGGACGCCCAGAGCTTCGAGATCGACCTCGACCTCATGGACCGAGGGAACAGGATACCCGACCTCGCCGAGCCTCCTAATCACACTGAACTCGTGCTTGGCCTTCTCTGCTGCGTTTCTCCCCGGGTAGAGTCTCGCGACGAGACGCCTCAAGGTGGAGCGGTGGCCTTCACAGTATTTCAGAGTGAATCCGTAGAGCTCTGTCTCCCAACCGGAGGTCAGATCGGTCGTGTCATGGACAGTGACCTGTTTCAATTTGGGCTGCCTTTTCCTATAGAATTTCGCTAAGCCCTCGGAGATGGACTCTAGCGACTGACGCCCATTACCAACGTCCAACCCTTCTCTTTCAGTCATCGATCTCGCCTCTAAGGATTATACGTGCGTAGACATGCATGGTTAATGCGTATATGCCTTAAGCGCGTCATCCGTCTCTCTTGGAGAGTTCCTTGCGAACCAACACACGCAATATCCCATAATAAACCGCCGCAACCAACCTGGTTTCCGGATGCCTGCGCATTTCATGGTTTTTGCCGCTTAAGATAAGCAACTGTAAATAGTCTGCCATCTTCTAGGCGAATATTTTGAACGCCCACGAGTTCCCATCCACCTTTCCCTAAATCATTTAACTCATCTTGGATGCTTTCGATTCGGGGTTTTCCTTCCGTTATGAGACGACCTGCGTGAACTCTTGTCTTTAGCGGAAGCACTTTGTACTCCCACTGTATCAATCCAGTCACACCTCAGACATCAATAATGCTCAATGAAACAGTAATTATACCTTTGCTTGCGCGCGCTACTGGAAAAGACAAATAAGCTGGAAAAATTGAAGGGAATACGGCGTCATTGATGTCTGTTTGCTTTAAGAAAAAGCTGTTTATTAGTAATGCGACTGGTGATGAAGTGGTCAAGGTTTGCCACGATGTTCTGAAGAGTATGAGTTTAAAAATCATGAAAGAAGAGTCCACCAAGGAAGGGCAGACAACCGTCTTTGCAGGAGAAGGTGCAGTTGTGCCCTTGATGACCAAGGCTTTGCTGTCTCCCCTAGGGCTAGACAGCTACGTCCAAGCAGCCCAAAGATCAGGTGTACACATTGTAATCTCCCCCAGCGAGAAAGGAACTCATTTGTACGCCTGTGGACTTGCGCTCGACGAATTGACTGGGAAACTGGAGAAATACACACGCGAAGAACTTACGGAGGAAGTAACAGACATACTAGAAGCATGGGACTTTGAAAATAAATTCATTCAGAAAATCTTGACAAGATTTCCAAAGGTCAAAGAGATAGAATAATATCATTCGCGCATACGCAGAAGAAAAGCTGCAATTCGTGCGCGCATACATGCGGCTCATGATTAATGGACTTCTATGGATAAAAAATAGGAAATAGATGGTCTTCAGTGTTTCAAGTGCTTATTTCTTGAGACTGATTTCCATCGTCGAGACGTTTCTTGGGTTACCGCCTTCTCTTGGGGGTATTTCTTCAGTTCCGATTGAAATTGCGTGTATTTTCATTTCTTTGAAGAATCGGTTCCTGGTGATTTCAGCGACGTCAACAGCTGTGCTGATAGCGCGGCCGCGTGCTTTTAGTGTTACTTCGGTTCCGTTGCCCATGTTAAAAGCGGTGATAACGGCCATGACATAATTCATTGGAGGTTTATTTCCAACGTAAACTACATTCTGGTCTTTGCTAGCTTTGGAACGAGTTTTGGGGCTCTCAGCCGCTTTTTCCTTTGCTGCTTCTTTGTTTTCAACTTCAGATTCGTCGTTGCTTTTTTGTTCGTTTTTTGACATACAATACACCTCCGTCTTTTAGATTTTCGTGTGCTACTTTAATTTTGGAAGCTGTTAGGCTACGCTTGCACTAGCTCACCTATTGCGAATCGGTTTCCAACACGTGTTATTTTAAATTTAACTTGTTCTCCTTGCTTCGTGTTTGGCACAAATATGATGAATCCTTCGATTTTTGCGATACCGTCGCCTCTTCTACTTATGTCCTCGATCTTGGCTTCGTATTCCTTGTCAACTTCCACTGGCTTCTTCTGGTTGAATCCGTATCCTCTGCTTCCGCCGTATGAATATGACATTCTTTCACCTCACTGGATTTGTCAGCTAGAAGTGGTCAGAAAAAGCAAAACCGTCGTTTACCGTTCTACCCTTTTCAGAAAGCGTCTAACTGCTACCCTTGCTACGCCAGTCCGCCTTATTAACCTTTGTATGTTCACTATGTTGCAGATCACAGCCCGATTTTTCGGGCTCAGACGTCATGTCACCGCGTGCTTGCGAACGTGTTCAAACGTGTGGGCGTGTGCTTCGTTGTCTATTCTCTGCAAAAGTTCAACAAGCCTTTTTCCTTCTCTTTCTAGTTCTGTTTTCGAGACAGTGTCTTGCATTGGGCAAAGATCATCCACTACTAGTCCTTCTTTTTCGCTGTAAATCACCGGATAAATTCGACATCCTAAAGGTCTGTACCCATAGATTTGGCAGCGACATTTTTCGGCGTCATAGAAAATGCATAGTCCGTGGCGATTTTTCAGTCTGGCAAAGCCGTATCTGTCGTAGTGGATGAACTTCTGTCTTTCATGACCCAATCTCTCTAAACGTTTAATGTCTGTGTTTGAAAGCATCATTTCCGTTTGTTCACAACAAACTCCGCAATGGGAACAGCGCATGAGCAGATTTACTCCTCCCTCCCTTAATGTCTTTATGGCCTGCACGATTGATGGAAAGAACTTCTCATGCATGCCTGTCAAGTGTAAACAAAAGGTTTTTACCCCTACGAGCCCAAAAAAGTATCCATGAGGGCTATTGACACAAAGATTCTCGACGAACTGGAGATGCTTTATGGGGACAAAGACTGCTTCTACCCACTGCGCGAGTGGTTTGGGACCGCAGAGGTACACTGGGCTAATCTGGAACGTCTCTTCACGGTTGCAGATTATGCAAAGAAGCATGATCCTTCCATAGCTGAGAAGATAACTGCGTATAACAAACGACTTGTTGACCTATTTCACCAAACCAAGGATTCTGCGAGCGGGTGGGAGTCTAAGCACAAAGAAAAACGCGGACTTTCTACCGAGGATTATGTAGAGGCTACAGATGAAAGTTGGGATGCACTCGATAAATGGGCAATCACCCAAGAAAAACTACGATGTTTAATTTTAGAGTTTATCAGATTTCTGTACTCTGTTATCTCAGAAATGTGATACTGTGGGCGTTCTTTTGTTTCTTTCCTTTCAATGAGCTCTTTGCTTGCTAAGTTGGGAAAGGCACAGGAATGCTGGATCCAAGTAATAGAACTATTTTATTATTATGTTTTAGAAATTCTCGGAAGCATGCGCGCGCTTCCCAATTTTTCCGCGACGTGCTCATGTCTATGCTGTAGATGTGAAGTAGAAAAGATCCGGGTTCTTCTCCAGATGCTCTACATACAGATCTATCAGTCCCCTCAGCTTTGCCAGCCTCATAGTGGCTTCGCCGACCTTCACCGTTTTCATTATTCCTCGATCAATACATGGCCTTGTCAATTTGGCGAAATCTGGGTATGGCCCAACATCCCACTCCCACTCGCTCTCAGGATGCTGCTCAACAAACCATTTCGGCGGTGTGATCTTCTCCAAAATACGATCTGGAAACCGCACCCGTTTCTCGGCGAGATGCATCGCTGTACATCGGTCTAAACCCACACCGATGAGAAGGATGGAACCGTCGAGCTCGAGCAGTCGATGCCACCCTTCCGACAACACCTCTGCTTGTGGACCGAACGCTGCAATTGACAGGCTTGGATGTCGTCCACGAACAACCCCCCTTCTCTTTCGGAACGTCTCGGGAATAATTCCTGTTGTCACGGGAGTCGTGTCAGGATCGTACGGTAGGATCTTGAACAACCAAGAAATGCCTAGAGCGACCATTTCGGGGGTTCTCTTGTCTTTAGACAAATTTGCTGAATGGGTTGACATCACCACGTTTCCGTGCTTTCCAACAGTCTCCAGCAAGGCATCAATCACGGTATCAGCTCCACCCTCAACATGACCAAAACTGCTCAACGAGCTGTGAACACCAACCATATCGCCGTTCTTCAAACCTAGCCTCACTAGGCCAGCTTTAATGTCCTCTTTCCTCACAAGAGGCTTGACCTTCTTATTTGTATCCATGCACGAGTCCCATTTGGATTGAACATGATCCTTCGCTAATAAACTCTGCGCGCGCGGAAAGAACCATGGAAGAACAGCCGACATGAGATGCAAGCGCGCGAGCAACATCTTTTATACTAATAATGAGGAAATAGGGGTCTGGTATTGCGCACGCGCAAAATGGTGAAAGAATTGGAGGAAAAGGGCAATTCTAGCGACGGAGAGTTTTGGAAGCGGAAAATTGAGGAACACTGGATAATATTTGTGACCGTCATCATTGGTTGTGTCGCTGCTGTCGCGGGAGCGCTGCTGGTGCTTTTTTGGTTCATTGAAACTTCTCCCGTTGGAGCGATGGGCACCGCCACCATCGGAGAGTGGACTTTAGCGTGGATTTGGGAGTTTTTCATATTTCTACTATTGTGGGAATTATTGATTGTCGGGATACCTGTCGGGGTTGCTTTAGGCGTGGGATGGTATTTCTGGTGGAAGAGATTACCAGCTGAGGAGAGAGCGGAGTTTAAAGGCAGAATGCGGGGTCGGGGAACCGCTGAAGGTGGGGGTTTTGGGTTCGCCATGTTCATTGCGTATTCGATTTACATGTATCTCACTGGGGATTTCTTCACCCCATTTGGAGACCATCCCTATAGCTATTGGGTGTATTCTTGGTTCCTCACTTTGGCTTGGCTGCTCGTAATTTTTGGTATCCCCGCAGCGATAATCCTGACCATTGTATACTTCAAAGTATGGCGCAAGAAGTAAGACATGCATGCACGCCTCAATCTGCATGTATGCCCAGGGCTTGTTCGGACTTAGTCAATCCCCCGTGTTTGAGTTACTCTTCCCAAGCTACGTTTGAGAACTCAATCGCGTGAATAACTTTTTTATCTAGAAAATCGCTGTCTTCACATTCAAAAGTATACATTACAAAACCATCAAAGGCGAAGAAGTGCATTCTCTTTCTATGATAAATTATCTTTGGCTTTGCGATTTCTACAAGTTCCAAGAACTCTTTTCTTTTAAATTTCACACGATACGAGCTTGTGTGCTGTGCAGCCATAACTGCTGTGGTTGCTCCTGCAGTTGCCATTGCTCATCAACCTCTTAATCAGCGTAGACTCATCGTATTTTAGTTTTGAGTTTCAATTGTTCATGATGGATGAAGAAGAAGCTACTTCAAAGCGGCAATTTAAAACGTGTATAAATTAATATGCGAGTCTGGAGCGACTGTGTTAAACTATAGGAGAGAGTGAAAATGTACATCCTAGGCGTACAGGGTTTCAGCCACGACACCTCAGCTTGCCTCCTAAAGGACGGGACCATCGTGGCTGCGGCTGAGGAGGAACGATTTGTTGGTGCAAAGCACACAGCGAAATTCCCGATACATTCTATTCTCTACTGTTTGAAAGAAGCGGGTATAACCTTAGGAGAGGTTGATTACCTTGCGTCTGGGTGGGCGTCACCTTGGGCTTTTTTTAAGAAAACGCTTGG
>CP070835.1:748565-749735 GCA_020341775.1 Candidatus Bathyarchaeota archaeon | reverse complement strand
CAAGCTTCGCAGCCGTTTTCTTTACGCTTTCCACCTTTTCATCGAGTATTGATGGTAATTTCTTGCGAGTCAAGAGAGCGTACTCTCCGGCATGAGGTGTCACGACCAAAGAGGATTGAAAGGTTGGCCTAGATGAGGCGTAGGCTTTCAATCCGTCAGCATCTAACAGGAGAGGTGTGCCTATCTCGTCTGCAGCAACTACAAGCTTGCTAACAGCGTCCCTGGTCTCCTCGTGAAGCCCGAGACCTGGGCCAATGACTGCTGCAGTCGTTTTCTCGAGATATCTTCGTACGTGGGGCACGTTGTCTGAGTTAAGATGAGCGCCTTCAAGTTTGATGGTTATCACATTTGGCGTCATAGAAGAAATGGCAGCGGCAGTCTGTTTGGGAGCCGCAATGTACGTCAAATCAACTCCTGTGCGAAGGGCTGAAAGGGCGACGAGCGCAGGAGCACCTGAATAAATCTCGCTTCCACCGACAACTAACAAGCTGCCGAAATCGCCTTTGTGAGACTCAGCCGGTCGAGGCTTAACAACTAGAGAAACGTCACCGGGTCCAGCAAACATTTCGAAAGTTCTGGGCAATCCAACATTCTTCACCGTTAACTCGCCTACATAATCCTTCGCTCTGAGCAATCCAGGCTTGGGTCTGTGGAATGTTATCGTCAAATCAGCCTTGACCGCTTCACCAAAAGTCTCGCCAGAGTCTGCATCTAAGCCAGTGGGGGTGTCGACAGATATGCGAAAGGCTGGCAACTCATTTATTGTCTTAATTAGCTGAGAAATTGGCTGCCTTGAAGGACCTTTTAACCCAATGCCTAACAGAGCATCAACAGCGATGTCTGCCTGTATCTCCGGAATTTGAGATGAGTCGGTGACTTCAACGATTAGCAACGGGCTCCGTAAAGACTGCACAGCGGCCAAGTTTTTGCGGGTCTCTTCAAGCTTAATATCTGCAGTTTTGCCGGCCACTACAACCTTCACTCGATATCCTGCCGAGAGAAGGTGGCGAGTCGCTGCAAGACCGTCCCCACCATTTCCCCCGAGACCGCAAAAAACCACAACTTTTGTTTTCCTAGAGGGAAATCGGGCCGCAATTTCGGAAGCAATTGAGGCTCCCGCATTTTCCATTAGTTGGAGGCGTGAAACGCCGAAATATTCAGCGTTCATCT
>CP070835.1:746781-748465 GCA_020341775.1 Candidatus Bathyarchaeota archaeon | reverse complement strand
TAAAGAAGTCTGTCCAGTTGATGCAATAACGAAAGATCGAATAACCGGAATTGTAGCTGTTGATCTGGATCTGTGCATTGGATGCAAGGCTTGTACAAAAGCCTGTCCTTGGGCAGTCATCAAGATGGACTATGAAAAAGGTGTTGCAGTTAATTGTGATTTGTGTGCTGGAGATCCAGAGTGCGTTAGGGTTTGCACGCTGGGGGCTCTAAAATTTCTGAAGACTGGTAGAGCGACTGCATCCAGGAAATCAGAGTATGCCAGGAAAACTGCAAAGGCTATGGAAACAGCTTCGTCTGTTGTCCAGACAGGAGGATCCACATGATGGACAATATGCTTTTTGCTGATCTTTCCAAGGGAAAGACATACAGAAAAACTGTTTCCAAAGAGTTGCGAAAAGGATTCCTGGGTGATCGAGGAATTAATGCAAGATTGCTTTGGGACTTGATAGATAAGCCAGGCATTGATTGTTTTGATTCTGCAAACGTTCTTATCTTTGGCACTGGTCCATTGACAGGGACCATCGTCCCCTGCTGTGGCAGATCAAGTGTGACTTGCATAGGTGCAGAAACCAATCTATATCTGAAAACAGGTGTAGGAGGTCAATGGAGCGCAGAACTGAGATTCGCTGGTTATGATCATTTGGTTCTTCAGGGGGCATCGAAAAAGCCGGTGTATCTATTGGTAGATGATGAGAATGTTGAGATCCGTGACGCCAAAGACCTGTGGGGTATGGATGTTAGAGACACTACTAGAATTCTCAAAGAAGAGCTTGGAGATGAGAGTGTAAAGATCGCTTGCATAGGGCCTGCTGGAGAAAATCTTGTGAGATTTGCCAGTGTCAGCTGCGATATTTATCACAGCGCCTCAAGAGGAGGAGCTGGAGCAGTGATGGGATCCAAAAACCTCAAGGCTATTGCAGTTAGAGGAACAGGACACATTCCTGTCAAAGAACCCAGTAAGCTATATGACGTGGCAATGGATATACGTGCGGCCCTCGCAAAGGATCCAGCAGCAATGCATCTACATCTTTACGGGACCAGCGGATCCATGCCTGCGAAGAACAAGGTTTACTCGATGGCAGGTCGCAATTGGACGGTTCCTCACGTTGAAGATCCGTATCCGATTAGTGGACAGCGATTAGTGGAAGAAGGATATCTAGTAAGGCGTGGAGGTTGCTTTGGGTGCAACATTGGTTGCATGCGATATGCCGTTGTGAGATCTGGACCGTATGCTGGAACACACACAGGTGGTCTGCAATTAGTAGCTTGGTCGACTTTCGGAGCGGGAATAGACGTTTATGATTTGGAATTCATTATAAAAGCAAATGATCTGTGTGATGTTTTGGGTCTCGATCAATCATCAGCAGGACATGCTATTGAGTGGGCAATGGAATGTTACCAACGTGGAGTGTTGTCAAAGCAGGATACAGATGGAGTAGACCTAAGGTTTGGGAATGCCGAAGCAGTTATCAATCTTCTTCCAAAAATAGCTCGCCGAGAAGGCAGGTTGGCTGATATTCTTGCTGAAGGGGCTTATAGAGCAGCGAAGAAAGTTGGGAAAGGGTCTTGGAAATGGGTTGCCTCCAACTCCAAAGGACTTCCAACAACTAGAGCCGATCAAAGAGTCTCAAAAGCGTATGCACTTGCTTTTGCAGTGAATCCAAGAGGTTCAGATCACCTTC
>CP070835.1:744247-746681 GCA_020341775.1 Candidatus Bathyarchaeota archaeon | reverse complement strand
CCGAGATCTTTGAGCTCTTTCACTCTGTTCGTGAAAGATTCTTCAGTAACCATGCCGACTCGAGAGTGCCTTTCGAATTCTTTAAAGTGCTTTTTCTTGAACGCTTCAACAATGTCAGGGTTCTCAGGATCTGGGATAACTATGTAGCCTCTTTTCTTCAGAAGCTGGGCCTTGCCTAGATCTCTGATTTTAACCTCGCCACCGATGTTTTTGGCTCCTTGGCCCCACTTCAATTCAACAGCGTCTACTTCTAAATCCGTTATTGCATATTCAAGGACGCCGAGCTTTGTGTCTTCTATGTTGGATTGAACAACAATGGCTCCATAACCCTCTTCTCTCCATTCTTTGTAGGCTTTCACTCTCCATTCCAATTCCGGAGAATGAGCGACTTTTCCATTGTTGAATTCCGAGTTGACATCCATGCCGCATACATTTTCCCCTATTACCTGCATTGTTCCTGAGATGGCTGCGCCAATAGCTAATTCTTTCCAGTTATCTTTGGCAATTTTTGTAGATCCAAGTCCACAGGTGAACCATGGAACCTTTAATTTAATGCCTTCGCCTCGTCCTATTTTGGTTTCTAGATCAACGTTAGGAAATATGGCTTTATCGCTGTTGGCTTCAATGCCAATCGCTCCTACGGTTGTTCCCATGATGTTGAAGTGTGAGAGGTTAACAGGATAGTTTTTTTCGGATCCAGTAGTTATAGCGCCAAAAGGCGCTGGATAAATGACTTCACTACCTCTTATAGCAGATTTGGCGACTTCGCAGGGACCAGGGCATCCATCTATGCAAGTGACGCAGAGCCCACTGATTGGACATGGATCGGTTCTATTTTTGGTTAAAGTCGCTGGGCTTCTGTTTGGTTTTGAAAAGGTCATGCTATTTTTCCTCCTTTTGTACACAGGCTCCACATGAGTCTAGAGTACACATGATTTGATCATACTTTTTCACACATTGCGGGGACATGACAAGACAAGAGTTGCAGAGCTCTCCTGGAGATTTTACCCCGTGGCACTGCAGTTCAACTACTGGGCAAATATACATGCAGGCTCCGCAGTTTCTGCACGTTTCACTCGACAATCGAAATGGGGTAATCACCTCTCTCTCTTGTCCTCTGCCCACAAAACCTATCGCCCCACTTCCCATTTGCTCAGCGCACATTCTTACACATAACCCACAAAGAATACAGTCTTTGCTATCCACCTTGAATCTTACATGCTCCAATCCCATTTTAGAAGCCAAATCCTGCAGCGTCTTTGAATTGGGGCATCTGGCGATTAACAATTCCAATATAAGCTTCCGCCCCCTTGCCAATCTCTGCGAATATGTCTTCACAAAAATTCCCTCCCGAACAGGGTATAAACACGAGGTCACTAGTCTAGTCCTTCTTCCATCGTCAACCTCTACCGTACACAGCCGACAAGCACCGTAGGGCGTCAACTCATCGTGATAGCATAAGGTTGGGATGTTGAACCCATAGAGTCTAGCGACCTCAAATATAGTTGAACCTTCTTCAGCTTGAACTTTTACTCCATCAATTGTTAAAGTTACCATCTAATCACTTCCTACTTCAACAACACCGCATCAAATGGGCAAGCATCTCGGCAAACCCCACATCTAACACATTTGCTGGGATCAATGGTGTGAGGGGTCTTTGGTTCACCTTCTATGGCCTGTTGCGGGCAGAGTTTCAAGCAGGCACCACACCCTGTGCATTTGTCCTCCACAACAAAGTACTCAACAAGTTCTTTGCAGATGCCTGCTACACACTTTTTGTTTTTCACGTGAATTTGGTATTCATCTTGAAAATACTTCAAAGTTGACAGTACAGTGTTTGGCGATGTCCGACCAAGACCACAAAGAGAAAAGTCCTTTACCATCTCAGCCAATTCTTGAAGGAGCGCCAAACTCTCTTTCTTGGCATCCCCTTTAGTGATGTCGGTTACGATCTCAAGCATCCTTTTGACTCCTTCTCGACAAGGAACACATTTACCACAGGATTCATATTGCAGGAAGTCAAGGAAGTACCGAGCCACATCTACCATACATGTGGCTTCGTCCATGACGATCATACCACCAGACCCCATCATTGAGCCAGCTTCAGTTAACCTATCGAAGTCCACTGGAAGATCGAGAAGTGCTTCAGGTATACATCCACCGGAAGGACCACCTGTTTGAACAGCTTTGAACTTCTTGCCTCCAAGTATCCCTCCACCTATGTTGTAAATGATCTCCCTGAGTCGAGTTCCCATGGGCACTTCAATGAGACCTGTGTTGTTCACTTTTCCAACAAGGGAGAAAATCGCTGTTCCTTTGCATCTCTCGGTAAGAAAAATAAAGGTAAGATCATCCAAGCAATTAAGAATATGAATTTAGAATCACGTTTCATTAATAAAAATAAGATAGCGAAATATGATGTTGCAAATACTAT
>CP070835.1:742098-744147 GCA_020341775.1 Candidatus Bathyarchaeota archaeon | reverse complement strand
TGATTGCAAATGTCATAGCGGTTGACAATTCTCTAATCTTTTCTTGATTGCAAAACAGAATTCTGCCTTCATAAATGACTTAGGTTGTTTTGGTCAATCTGAGAAATATGTATGTGTAATAACTAAACTAAGGGTTAGTTCATTAAATGGCTGCACGATATTCAAGAAATCTTAGAATGCACAAGACGCACTTCTTTGTTGGACTAGCTATTTCGCTAGTTTTCACAATGGTTATTGCTTTTCAGGTGTTAAATTTCTGGGTTTGGCAAGCTGAGCTTGTTAGCAGTTTTCTCTATTTTGCTGAGGTACCCCACACATTGTCTACTGTAGGTGGTGCTGCGAGAGGTCCAACCTTCTGGATCCCCGTTAACTCCTCCCCCATTCCAGTGATGACAGTAGTTGTTTTAGTAGTCATTTTGGGATCTTTTTTGTTCATCTTGAGCACTTCAAGAAGAATACCCTCTCCTATCAAGACTATCGCTTTTGTTGTGTCGTTGGTCGCGATATTTACACTCTTATGGCAAATGTTTTTCCCAATAGAACAATCTACTACGTTCTTGGTTACTCTTGACTGGTCTTGCTCTGGTGTCATTAGCCTTTGTTTGATCACTTTGATCTTCGTTCCTCTCATTTTTACCATAAGAGGTCCACTTAGGATCAAAATTCTCTATCTTTTCCTAACAATAGGGTTCTCTGTTCTCTGGAACCTACTTCGCATTTCCTTTGTGACAGCTACTCTATATTACTTCGGCGGTTCAGTTTTCTTGCTACTTCATTATTTTATTGGCGCTTTTGTCGATTTTGTCTACATAGTCACATTCTACTCACTTGCACTAGCTCATCTTTCTAAGATTGAAACTGCGGAGGTGATGAATCTTAGCCTCTGAATCGCAGCTTGTCGCGATAGTCGGGCAATTTGCAGGCTTAGTTCTGCTCTTCATAATCGTGATAATGTGTCTCTATATCGTGCGCCACTTCAGATTTTTCAGTAATAGACTATTCAAAGACCAGCGAAGATGCAAACAGGAATTGGCAGGGACATACAGACCAGCCGTGTCAATTCTAATCCCTATGCACATGGAAGGAAAAGTGGCAAAAGACATACTAGAGCGTTTCATCGACATGGACTATCCAAAAGATGAGACGCACTACGAGGTGATTGCGATCGACGACGGATCAACAGATGAAACTTCCTCAATCGTCGATGAGTATGCCTCGAAATTCTCCTTCATCAAGGCTATACATCGACTTGGAAATGGCGGAAATGGCAAACCAGAAGCACTTAATGTTGGAATAAAAGTAGCTTCAAACGAGATAGCGCTGATCTTCGACGCTGATTACTTGCCTCCGCGAGACTGCGTGGAGAGACTTGTGGCTCCCTTTGTGGATGTAGAAGTCGGTGGGGTTATGGGTCGGGTTATCCCCATAAACAGTCCGGAGTCTTTCGTTTCTCGAATCATGGATATTGAGAGAGCAGGAGGCTACCAAATGTGCCAGCAGGCAAGATATAACCTGAACCTTGTTCCGCAATTCGGAGGAACTGTTGGAGGTTTCAGGATGAGTGCACTTAAAGCCGTTGGGGGATTTGACGAAACCAAGCTCGCAGAGGACACAGACCTTACCTACAAGCTCTACTTACATGGTTGGAAGATAGCTTATGTAAATGCTGCTGAGTGTTATGAGGAGGCAGTCCTCTCATGGGAAATGAGAGAAAAGCAGCTCACCAGATGGGCTATAGGCCATAATCAATGTTTGTTCGAATATTTCTTTAAAACCCTGAAGTCTCCAGTTCTGTCATTATGGCAGAAAGTTGATGGTGTTCTCCTGCTCGGAGTCTATGCCACACCATTGCTCATACTCACTGGATGGTTGATAGGAATATTCACTTATTTGACAGGAGCTCCTTGGTGGAGTTCCTTGTTCCCTGGAATCCTATTTGCCTTCGCGTACAATCACATTGGCAACATTGCGGTTTTTGCCGAGGTTGGAGGCAGTCTCTTTCTAGACAAAAGAAAGCGTAGCATCTGGCTTCTGCCACTAATGTTTCTA
>CP070835.1:739443-741998 GCA_020341775.1 Candidatus Bathyarchaeota archaeon | reverse complement strand
TGAAAATCCAGTTTCTTCTGAATATCCTGAAGAGGATCGTTTTGAGGGACGATTAAATCACACTGGTTCCACAAATCTATAACAGCATCCTGATACTTGGGCGAATATCGGGTGATTCGAAACTTCATGTAAACCTCTCCTTTACTTTTGCTACTCAGATTACGATACTCTACTGAATTCTGTGTGAGTTCCTTTTAACTGATACGTGCTCGAGAAATAGCAGGAGCACAATGCTCAGGTTTCTATGTCAACTTAAACCCAAAAGGGTCTTATCTGTGCGCGCACGCATCCAAGGTTACAGGGTGACTTAGATGAAGATTAGCATCAATATTCAACCCCAATTAGGATATACCTACAATGACATCGTGACATTAGCAAAAGCTGCGGAGGACTCAGGATTCTACAGCTTTACAGTCTCAGACCACTTCTTTGGACCTGTAGAGGGCCATGAGATGCAATCACATGAAGCGTGGACAACACTTGCATTACTAGTCCCTCAGACAAACCGTATTCGATTGGGCACACTAGTCACGTCACAATCCTACAGAAATCCAGCTCTTCTTGCAAAAATCGTATCAAGTCTAGATAATGCATCTAACGGACGAATAGATCTGGGGATAGGAGCAGGTTGGAAAGACAGCGAGTATGAAGCATATGGTTATCCTTTTCCATCAGCAAAAGAAAGGGTGACTCAACTAATGGAAGCAATTCAAATCATCAACCTACTTTGGACAGAAGAGAGGCCTAGCTTTGATGGGGACTTCTACAAGATCAAAGAAGCCATGTTTTTACCAAAACCCGTTCAAAAACCGCGTGTGCCAATCTGGGTCGGTACTATGAAACCCAAAGCACCAATGATGGAGGAAACCGTTGCTAGATATGCAGATGGAATGGATTTTAGCGCGCGCGAAACTACAATCAAGGGCTTCTTAGAGAAGAAAGAGCGAGTCAAGAGAATGTGTGAAAGGGTCGGGCGGGATTTCGAGGAGCTCAATTGGTCGGTTGACTTGACAGCGGGGGTAATTGGTGAAGACACTGATGATTTTGAAGAGAGATTGAAGGAAATCATTGAACAAGAGTGGATCTGGATCGCACGCGCTCCGGAGTCTGTGAAGCAGAAAGCCTTGGAGAGTTTAAGCTCTAAGGAGATTGGTGGAACGTTACCTGTTGTCATCGAGAAGCTTTCAGAATTCAAAGATCATGTAGATATAATGAATATCTGCCTTCCATTTTTTGGAAACCTTCGTAAAAATGGATTGGATACTATTCAGATTCTCAAAGAACGAATCCTTGAGGCACTATGAAGATCTCAGGTGTGGCTTTCAAGACAAGAGCATGTGCATGTTGATGGTCGGTTGGGAACTCACAGACAAGGAGAGTTTGCGGGAAGAAATTCTGGGGACATTTCCACCGGTTCGAGAAGTAGATGACAGATTCTCAGTTGATGTAGAAAGCTATCACTCGCGAGGAATGTGAACAGAAAAAGAAGAAGTTAATGGAAGAATCTAAAGCGTAATTATTGGGCTTCAACGCACAGGTATTTATCCTTCTGGATTTCTAAGGGGCATCCTCCTCCACAAATGTGTAGTTGAGGGCAGTTTTCACATTTTGGTTCTGCATATTCTCTACTTCTGAGTTTCAGGGCAAGAGGGTGTTTCCAGATTTTACTCCAGTTATCTCTGAGAATATTGCCTAGACTCTCAAAATAGCTCTGACATGGATAAACATGGCCATTGGGTGAAATACACATGTTAACTAACGCTGCGGTGCAGGATTTAACTCCTAAACCGAGTTTGACAGGATCAAGACGGCAGTATTGAGTGGGCGTATACCAAAGAAATTTCAGTCCAATATGGCCTGCCTTCTCTTTGATCTTTGGAAGAAGATCCTTCAACGTCCCAGGTGTTAAGGCAAATTCATCGCTTACTTCAACAGCTTTTCCGGAGAATATTAGGCTGTTGCAGCCAAAAGCTGCCACACCTAGTTTCTTAAGAAAATCTATTGTGTCTAGGAAATCAGCGGCATTATGCTTGTTGAGTGTGGTGTTTGTTGTGACATAGACTTGTGTATCCACCGCGTTTTTGATTCCCTGTACCGTTTCTTTCCAGCTTCCTTTAGTTCCAGTGATTCTGTCGTGAACTGCTGCTTTGTGCGATTCCAAGGTTATTTGAGTGAAATCAAGCCCCGCTTTTTCAAGCATTCCCAAGTATTTCTTGTCTTTAAGGCGCCGTCCATTAGTAATAAGACCCGTTACGATTCCACTATCTTGGGCATACTGCAGAAGTTCAGGCAGGTCTTCCCGTAGAGTGGGTTCTCCTCCAGTGAACGTAGCGATGAATATGCCAATTTGCTTCAATTTGCCGATCACTTCTTTCCACTGTTGCGTGGTGAGTTCTGATGTTGAATGGGGCCCCCCGGCATAGCAGTGTATGCAGTTGTTCTGACAACGAATATTTAATTCCAAGTCCATTCTTAAGGGCGCTGATAATGGTTGTGTGTAGGTTTCAACCTGTTTCACATTAAGGAATGATATGGGGCAAACCTTCTCAGTTTGG
>CP070835.1:735557-739343 GCA_020341775.1 Candidatus Bathyarchaeota archaeon | reverse complement strand
TAAGATTAGCTGTTTAGCTCTAGCATCCGGGTTTTCTGCGTTTATATTTAGGGGTTGATTCATTCATGGATTCCCCTAATTATTTACTTGGTGTTCTGGATTTTTTTCTTTGGTTTTTTTGAGATTCGTGTTCTCTGCAGTCATTGTCCTTACTATGCTAAGGAGAGCAGGATGTTACACTGTCTCGCGAATCATGGAACGATCAAAATATGGAGGTACAATCCGGAACCAATGAACACTTACGAAAAACTTGGCTTTTTAGGCGGAGCACTATTTTTCATGTTATTTCCTGTTGTGACAGAATTATATACAATCTATACTCTATTGGATTTCGCAGGAGTCTTTAACGAAGCGATTGTAGTTCTGACAATTCTAGTGGTTTTTAGTGTGATTGGAGGGAGCATTTTCTTTTTTGGATTAACCACTAGAATCTGCATTTCATGCGTAAATTTTTCCTGTCCATTCAATAGAGTCCCGAGAAAGATTGTAAACACATATCTGAAAAGGAATCCAATAATGAAAGAAGCTTGGGAGAAAAAAGGTTACAAGATTAACTCGCGCGCGCATGCATTTACTAACTGGACAGACTGATTACTTTTCTATCGAAATCTTTGATGTAGTATCTTATGTGTTTTCTACCTCTTTTTACTATGGTGTGCCCTTCTTTCTCTAACAACTTCTTCTGTTTTTCTACGCCACCTGGAAATTTCTTATTCAGCTGTCCATCATTCTTTATGGTTCGCCAGTATGGAACATCAGTGTTCATTTCTTCTGCGGCGTTGGCAACGATGTTTATGAAGATTCCCGTTGTCAGAGTGCAACAATAGTCTACTCCGTGGTTCTTGGCTAGTCTTTTGCATATCTTTTCTAATGTAAGAAGTCTCCCTTTAGGAACTTGTTTCATGACTGCATTCACCTCTAATCCTGGTGCCAAAACAACACTATCTCTTGGTTTGGCTCCCATCTTTTTCAATGCTTGATAACACGGAAAAGATGGTTCGAGTTCAAGAATTTTTGGAAGATTCTTGCTGTCCTCCAACTTCTGCTGCCATGTTTTCTTTTTATAACCCATCTTAGTTCTCCACTTTCCTTGTAAAAGCGTGATCACACAAATAATGGTAACGCGCACGCGTTTTAGGAAGGTGTCCATACTTCCATTTCTGCTTATTCGAAAAACACCTTTAGCCTACACATGGAATTTTAGACGAGATAATTCCTCCGTTACGCGCGCGCAACAGTATTGAGGTCAGAACCTGTTTGCAGAGTGCTTTCTCTTGCAGACAATAGCCACGAGCAACGTCGCAATCATGGATAGAGGTAAAATAGTCAATGCTGGAAACTCTGGGATTATAATAACCTCTTGCGTCGAGTGACTGTAGGTGAAATATAGATAGTTATGTGTGATGTTGGAAACCGGTAATAGTCTGTAGGGGACTTGGGTTCCGTTGACATGCATGCATGCCCACTTACACAAGGACGTCGATCGCTATCCTCTGCGCCGCGCGCGCGAAAAAAATTCGGGATATCGGGAGATATCTCCACTGTGGCTAGCAGACCGTCTTTACTCATGTCACTATTGATAAATGTGAGAAGTGCATTCTAAGAAAGGTGTTGGCTAGAATTTCAGGGGAGCTTTAGATGAAAATTTTACCTCTTAGCCCAGCTTTGGAACCTAAGTTCTGGGAGTATGTTAATCAAGACATCCCACACAACTACTTCTTTGCTCTCGACTGGAAATACAACAGAAATGACACAAAAATCCTGTTGGCGTTGAAAGAAAATCGCATCGACGGAATGATGTTGATCTTCAAAGAAAGAATCGTCCAACTAAGGGGAAGCCGTGAGAGTGGAGAAGCTCTTTTGGAACAACTGACCCTAAAAAACGCTGAATTACTGGTCTCAGAGCAACATGAGAAATCCACCATTGAGAAGTATCAGCCAACTCGGGTTCACGAATTAATCCTTATGATGCTTCATAAAGGAGAAGAAAACCTTCACATCGCCCATCCATTAGTTCCCTTAGATTCCTCTGACGCTGAGGGGATAGCAACCATAATGACCAGGCTTAAACCTGAAGTTTGGGGAGAGTTCACTCGTGAACGGATAATTGAGGGAATGAACACGATGAAATGGGTTGGGATAAAGGAGGATGGAGAGCTTGTCTCCATTGGCAGGGCACGACTAACGGAGAGAGTAGGCCACATACCTACAGTTGCCACTCATGAAGCTCATAGAAACAAAGGCTATGCTACGTCCATCACATCATACTTGGTGAAGCTGATCTTAGAGAAGGCACCCATCGCAATCATCTTTACATTGAGTGACAACCCATCTGCAATTAAAGTATACAATAAAGTTGGATTCAAACCATACAGAAAATACCTTACCATTAAAGGAATAAAACGCTAATCCGACATTCGCTTAAAAAAATGGGCAAAATGTGGGTGATGTCTCCATTTCTGATTGAATACGGGTATAATTCCTGAGTTTTTCGGCATGCTTATGACGCTTACTTGGGTTTCCGGAACACCTGAATCTTTCCTATGCGCTCATGCTTATTACTTTTTTTCCGGTTTTGTCTCCGTCTTGCCTCCACTTTGTCTCCACCTGCGTCCCAAAAATAAAATAACGCGTCCAAGCAATGGTAGTTCTATTATATAGTAGCGGTTTCTGTCTCCATTACGGTCTAGAGCTGTAGCCGGCTACGACTCCACTCTGTCACCACTTTGTCACCACTTTGTCACCACTTCACAAAAAAAAATCTAATAGAGAAGAAATGCAGGATCCATTGGATCAGACACTATCGTAACTACTAAAAAGGCATGCATCAACGAGTTTGGTAAAGATTGTCTTACTAGATGAAGCAGGAACTACACACGCAAAGAGACACAAATGCGCGCTCGAGGTTCAGGGACAAGTCTTTTGTGTCGCCTGCACTAAAGATTATATTCAAATCTTCCTTTGTACTCCGGTATGGACGTTTTGGGTTTTGTTGTAACTATCATCTTGGTTACTGCCTCCGGTGCTTTGGCGCCGGGACCGCTGTTCTTTGCTAACCTTACAAAAGGCTCGAAGCATGGAGTTAAGAGCGGAGCCATATTCTCCGTGGCCCACACTTTGGTGGAATTCACACTTGTAATGCTTTTGGCGTTAGGACTTTTTGTTTTGAGAAACGAGTTGGTGAAGATTGTCATTGGAGTTGCTGGCGGTGTTGTACTAGTTGCTTTTGGCTTGATGCAAATCCATAGTTCACTAAAATCCAAGTTGCCCCCTGAAAGGATTGAGGTTGCAGAGTCCAAGCATTTGCTTGTCATGGGCTTAGTTTTCACGGGGCTAAATCCGTTCTTTATCCTTTGGTGGTTAACTGCTGGAGCCCAACTTATTATTATTTCATTGGAGTTTGCATCTCTGATTGGAGTGTTTTTCATGTACATTTGCCATGTTTGGATGGACTATGTGTGGCTAACAACGACTGCCCATTTTGCTAAGTTGGGGATGAAATTCGTTGGGTTCAAATGGTATAGAGTTCTAATAGCCGCCTTTGGAGTAATCTTAATCTACTTCGGCCTCGTTTTTCTCGGAAGCGCGATCCACCTGTAATTTTCACTCCAATCTTCATGTAGACGCAAGTTTGTCCCTCAACCCTAACTACGTAATTGTTTTACTATTGTTGACTCGATTAAATTCAATTGACCGCAAGCAAAACTTTTGAGCATGACTTCTCATCGCGCACGCGCGTTTTCGCGTTTGTTTTACATTAAAAGTTTAATTGAAACTATTCGAAAC
>CP070835.1:720099-735457 GCA_020341775.1 Candidatus Bathyarchaeota archaeon | reverse complement strand
TCCCTGCATAGGGTCCAGATGTCCCATGGCTCAGATGTTGACCGCAGATCAGGTGCGGCTGTGGAAACAGCGATATCCTAAAACGCCAGTCGTACTCTACGTCAACACGCTGGCTGAAGCCAAGGCGGAATGTGACGTCTGCTGCACATCCGCCAACGCCGTGAAAATCGTTGACGCCCTCCGAGCAGAGACCGTGCTTTTTGGCCCTGACCGCAACTTGGCAGAATATGTCCAAGAAAAAACGGGGACCACAGTCATCCCAATCCCTCCACACGGCTTCTGCCCCACCCACATTCTGTTCATGAAAGACGACATCGTAAAACAGAAGCAGAAAAATCCTGACGCCGTTGTTGCGGCGCATCCCGAATGCCCCCAACCAGTCCGAAACGTCGCAGACTTCGTCGGAAGCACGTCTCAGATCTGTCGATACGCAAACACCTCCACCGCAGAAAAGCTAATAATCGCCACCGAAATCGGTATCCTTCATAAGCTCAGAAAGGAAAACCCAAACAAGCGATTTCTAGCAGCCTATGGAGGCGCCGTGTGCAGAGCAATGAAACTCACTACACTGGAAAGACTCTACCGATCGTTAAAAGAAGAGCACAACGTGGTCACAGTTCCCGACACCGTGGCAAAAAAAGCCAGCGAAGCGCTGAACAGAATGTTCACTCTCACAGACATGACCTAGCTCCTTCCGTTTGCCCCAACAGTGGTCCAAAAAAAACCGCGCGCGCGATTTGGCATGGAAGATTGCCGCTACGCCTGAAAACACACTTCTTACTGTGATTCACTAAACCTTTAAGAATCAAAGGATCTCTATGATGGTTAAGATGGATGACTTAGCTGTTGCCAAGCAGAGACTGAAACAAGAAAGGCTGAGCCTCGTGTTCGTGAAGCATTCCAAACTGATTTTCGAAACGAGAACAGAGGGCCTCAGTGGTTTCCTACAGGCAATCGACAAACATCACCGCGAACTTTTAAACTCTTCAGTCGCAGACCGCGTCATCGGCAAGGCGGCCGCTCTGCTTTGCGTTTACTCTAGAGTTCGAGCAGCTTTCGCTGTTACACTGAGCCAAAGCGGTCTGGAGGTTCTAAACACCCATGAAGTCCACATCGAATTTGAAGACGTCACACCCAGAATCCTTAACCAAAATAAATCGGCTATGTGTCCTTTTGAAAACCTAGTAGAAGACATCGCTGAGCCAAAAAGAGCCTACGAAAGAATTCGACACGTATGTCGCGCTCAGAACCAACACACAGTTTCATGAGCCTGCGGTTGAATGTGCCTATGCAGCCCCCTGAAACCTGCGTGCCAGCAATACCCAAAGGTGGCATGCGCGTTGTGTATGCGCTGAACCCATCACTGGCATCATCCAGAGCCTAAAGGTCTCGATTTCTTTTCGAACTGTGACTCATAAATCTGCTGAACCTTTTGCAGGGTATCTACTTCGTCAACACGTTTATCATCTCGAACTCGAGTGATTCTCGCAAAACGAAGAGCCATGCCACAGACGTATTTTGGACTCTTTTGAATCTCATTATAGGCCACCTCTACGACAATCTGGGGAGCGACGAGGACTTTGTACTTCTCCTCCTTAATCGTCAACGCCTTCAGTCGGTATGTCATGTCAGCGATCTCAGCATCAGTCAAACCCTTGAAAGTCTTTCCTATGATGTACAATTTGCCCGTTTCGTTGTCTCGGGCTGCCAGGTGATAATCTGATAGCCAACCATGTCGACGCCCAGTCCCATACTCCGCGGCTACGATCACCAAATCCAGCGGCTCAAGAATCTGTTTTATCTTAAACCATTTTTTGCCTCGAATCCCCGGTGTGTAGAGGCTATCCAGCTTCTTTGCCATTAAACCTTCATGCCCCGCCTCAACGGCTTCCTTTAGAAAGCTTTCACCGGCGCCAACATTTTGAGCGACAATCTGCTTAGCCAACGGTATATTGCCTGAAATCGCACCTAACTTTTTCCGCCTTTCAGTGTAGGGTTCATCAACAAGGCTCTGCCCATCAACATACAGCGCGTCAAACAGGTAGAGTTTCACAGGAACTTCTTCGGCAAATTGCTCGATTTGATGGGTTCGCCGGAATCGACGCATAAGATGTTGAAAAGCCATAGGAACTCCATGTTCACCCACAGCGATGACTTCACCTTCCAAAATAGCCTTGTAGGCTTGAACTTCCGCGATAACAAGGTTGGCAATCTCTGGAAAACTCGAGGTTACGTCCGTAAGTCGGCGACTGAAAATCTCAACCTTGTCGCCAAGCTTGTGTATCTGAATCCGAGCACCATCCAGCTTGTACTCTAACGCGGTAAGCCCTTCATGTTCGTCTAAAGCCTCAGAGATTGAGGCAGCCATCTGTGCCAACATGGGCTTTATGGGTCGAAAAAGCGTGAATCCCAGCTTCAACAACCCCTCTTTTCCCTTGGCCTTAGCGAGAGCGGCGACTTCGCCAAGCTCTCCCGTAAGCATGCTCGCAGTTCGCACAGCTTTTAGAGGAACCTTAAACGCTTGGGCTACTGCCAACTCCATTAGACCTTCAGAAAAACCAGTTCGCATTTCACCAATTAAGACCTTGACAATGTATTTCGCTTCTAAAGGAGTTGCACAGCCGAACAAAGTTTTGAGCAACCGTTCTTTCTTTTCTTTTGATCCGACTCCAATCGATTCCGCGATGGTTTCAAAGGTGCGCTGCACCTCAAGAATTGTGAGGCGTTCCTGAAAGAGAGTGGCTTGCTTTCTGATTTTGCCCTGCTCCAATATGATTTTGACTGCGTCGCCGGCATCTCCCGTCTTATTGAAGGCATAAGAATAGGTAGTACGGTCTACGTTGGCTATGCTTCTTATTGTCTTACTAAGAGTTGCCCAGCTGACTTCTAGAACCCGTTGATCCCACCGCGGAAAGGCTCTACCCAGCAACATTGATGTGGCTGATGCAATCTCATCACTCTCAAGCCCCCGTACAAACTCAGCGACCCACCTGACCATCTCATTCCGCTTTTTGGTTGATTCCAACTTCTCGCATAGCTCAGCTAAGCTTTGAAACAAGGTTGGCATAGATATCGTCTTTCACAGAATAGACGAAAAAACATAAGCCTTTCGAAGGGCGAACAGGCGGTTTAGAAGAGTTGTGAGGCCAGTTTCTTTTTGACTTTCCCGATTTTCTTCACTAACTCTTTTGCTTCAACGCTTGTTTCCTTCTTCAACGCTTTGTAGCTGTCCAGTATATATTCTAAAGCGCTGACGGCAAAACGGTCGAATCCTTTCTGGAAGGCAATTTCTGCAGCCTTGTTGAATCGTTCAATGGCCGTGTCATAGTCTTTCAGCATGAAACTGCATTCACCGGCTTTGAAAAGCATGTTCGAAGCGTCGAAAAAATTGTTTTTCTTTTCGTAGAGCTCCGAAGACCTGAGAAATTTTTCTGCAGCTTCTTCGTACTTGTCCGTCTCATACAAAGTGTTGCCTTCTTTGTGTAGTTTTATCGGATCTTCTCTTTCACCACTCACCAATTTTCCACCTGCAGCTTCATTTCATTTGCGGATATGTGCTTTAAATGTTTCGACATCCACACATGATCTTTCAACAAGAAGTCAAGGAACAAAAACGGCGGCTGCAATTACCGTGGTCCACAATCCCTTCTTGTCGCCAGTCGCCGATTGCGTGATGTTGGTTGTTCTTATGATAAGCCCGCTGGTTTTGAATAGCTGCTTCTTTTCGTCCCAAGCTATTTCAGGATCGAATGGAATTCCCATCGTTGTTGCTAACATAGTCGCCGCTAAGTCTTCGGCATAATCTCCCGCAGCCTCTCGTGTCTGCCCAAAGGAGTGATGCTCTGAAAGGTAACCATAGGAGTCTTTCTCAGACGGCATGGCCACTCCGATGGATGCCGCAACAAGCCTGTGAGGTTCATTAGTTGAGTTGCGAGACAGCACGACAAAAGTGATCTCTCCAGGCTTGATCCTCTTCAATCCCCTGCTTCGTGGCAAGAGCCGACATCCAGGGGGCACAATGCTTGAGACATTTACGATGTTGCAGTAATGGATGCCAGCGTTTCTCAACGCTAACTCAAAAGATTGCAGGCATTCTCGATGTTTCCCAACGCCTCTAGTTAGGAAGAAACTACTCGGAATCATAGCTTCACTACATCTATCCACATATTATTAATTTTTTACTCTGCACTACACGTTGTCAGGCAGCAGAAGAACTCCCAAATGGAGCTGTGTGAGGAATCCAACCTATTTATTAAACGCCCAAAGGTTGAGTTTTTTTTGAGCATCATACACTCTTTTTAAGATGCCGTTTTCTGATGCGACTAAAACAAGCTCCGCGGTTGCATCTACGAGACATCCATGCAGAATATGCCCACCAAAGGCAGCGCAGTCGTCACCGCTAACGACGATGTGACCATGAACAACCAGCTCCGCCTCCGCTGTAACTGATATGTTTCCCAGACAAGACACTATTTCTAAGGGACCAGCCTTTTCAATTGGCTCATACTCGCCATCTTTGTAGTAGCCTAACACTGCCCTTTTCAACGTACCGATAAGGAAGAAGAATCCGGAGGTGACATTGTGTTGCTGCGAAGTTGAGGTTACCGCTTCAAGCAAATCTTCGCCTTCATAGAATCTGGCAAACACCACCTTTGTGCTCTTTGACTCAATACTCTTAATGATTAATCCACTCCCTGAATTGCTCAATGCTTAAGGCATTAAAAGTTTTTTGGAATTACCATATCTCTCGCACGATTGGAATCGGATTCAGCATAGTTATTGATATTTCATAATCATTATATTCAAAAAGAACTTTTTCAAGAACGTGATCTTCATGCATACAGACATTAAGAACCATAGGTTAGGCGCATTCGTGTACGGATTTCTCAGCGGCCTAGGGCTAGTGCTAGTTTTCTGGGGGCTTGCCTCTTTAATAGTGCTTCCGTCCAGAAGCTCGACGGTGTACATAGGTCTCATATTATTTGGGGTGTTATTGTTTGCCGCAGGCACATGCCGCGAAGCTTACTTAAGAGGCAGTCTATCGATCCAGCCGACCACAACCAGCCGAGATTACACTCCACGAGCACAGCCAACTTCACCAAAAACTCTGAAGCAGTCACACGCAGAACTCACGGTGGATGAAAAGACAACTCAGCCCAGCGTGTTAACATCGGAACAGATAAGAGAATATCCCACGGGAGCCAGAAACCTCGAGCAGGACATGCAAGAACAATAAATGCGGCCAAAATACACCAGCTCTCGACTTTCCCAAAAAAATCGCAATGTCCAATCCGTGCAGACGAGGTTCTCAGCCTGTCACTGCTCATTGGACTCGAAAGAAAACGTTTATGTAAATAGTTTTTAAATAGCGTGCGTTGAGGAAGAATTATGGTCAAACTGAAAGCAAAGATTATTGATTTACGAGTCGGCAAGAGAATGGTGCTTCTCCACGAAGAAGACGCCAAGGAGCTTGGCGCACTGGCTCATGACTGGGTTAAAATCATTTTTGGCGCACAAGCAACTTCTGCCTTCGTAGACACCACGAAATCGTATCTGAAGCAAGGGGAAATCGGGATCCTCAGGGACGTTTCAACGGAAATTCAAATAGAAGAAGGCGCCGAGGTTCTAGTTTCTCCTGCTAAGCCCCCAGAGTCCATAAGATTTATTCACAAAAAAATGGACGGGAGCTCACTAACCAAAGCGGAATACACCGCGATAATGCAAGATGTCGTAGATCATAAGCTCAGCGATGTGCAAATCGCTGCGTTTCTGTTGGCAGAAGAGTTTCATGGCTTAACAATGGACGAAACTGAATACTTAACTAGCGCTATGGTAGACACAGGAACAGTAATCGAGTTTAACTCCCCCTGCTTCGACAAGCACAGCATAGGAGGCGTCCCCGGCAACAAGGTGTCTTTACTCATCGTCCCAATCGTTGCCGCTACGAATTTGCTCATTCCAAAAACTAGCAGTCGCGCAATAACCAGTGCCTCGGGAACGGCTGACACAATGGAAGTTCTTGCCAATGTCGAGTTTGACGCAGCTGAACTCAAGGAAATCGCGTTGAAAACTTCAGGAGCAATCGCATGGGGTGGAAAACTGGGCGTAGCACCAGCAGATGATCTGCTAATACGGGTTGAACATCCATTAAACATTGACCCTTTCGGACAAATGTTAGCCAGCATTCTATCCAAAAAATTGTCAGTGGGGGCTGACCACGTTGTCATCGACATCCCTGTGGGAACAGAGACTAAAGTCAGCACTCTAGAAGAAGCGCGAAAGGTTGCTCAAAGCTTCGTCGAACTAAGTGAACGATTCCACATGAACCTCCAATGTGGCATAACGTATGGTGGCCAACCAGTCGGCCACATGGTAGGTCCAGCTCTCGAAGCCCGTGAGGCTTTGGCCGCACTAGAAGGGGCTGGTCCTACTAGTCTAATAGAAAAATCCACTGCATTAGCAGGTATACTCTTAGAGATAGGCTTCGCAGCCCAGTCTGGGCAAGGCAAAGATCTGGCTAAAGAGATTATCGCGTCTGGAAAGGCTTTAAAGAAAATGCGGGAAATCATAGATGCTCAAGGTGGTAATCCAAAAATTCGCCCCAGCGACATCCCTGTCGGGACACATCACGTCGCGATTAACGCACCCTGCGACGGATATGTGACAAATGTGAGCAACGCAGCGATAACAGCGATCGCCAGGGCTTCAGGGGCCCCACGAGAAAAGGGAGCCGGCGTTGCTTTACGATGGAAAAGAGGCTGCAAAGTTAAGAAAAATGATGTTCTATTGGAAATCTACGCTGAAAGATCGTCGAAACTCAATGAAGCCCACAATTTGGCGCTGACGATGAACCCGGTTACAGTTGAAGGAATGCTTCTCCACAAAGTACCGGAATTCGCTTAGAACACGCAGCAGCCGAGAGACCCTGAAAACCAGCACTCTTTCCTGCTTCTACTGAGCAATTTATATGCAGTCGCGTCACTAGCAGTAGAACAGCCAGCACCAATGTGGCTCTTGGGAGACGATGAATGGCTGAAACGAAGGTTAAGTGGTTCCTCTGGGGCAAAGAAGCGTTTAAGAAGGCTAAGGCAGAAGACAAACCAATACTCTTGGATGTCAGCGCCGTGTGGTGTCACTGGTGCCATGTTATGGACCAAACAACATACTCAGACACAGCAGTTGCAGGGCTAATTAGACAAAAGTTCGTAGCAATAAGGGTGAATCGCGACGAGCGACCTGA
This sequence comes from Candidatus Bathyarchaeota archaeon, assembly GCA_020341775.1. Taxonomy (GTDB): domain Archaea; phylum Thermoproteota; class Bathyarchaeia; order Bathyarchaeales; family SOJC01. Next base: position 728,217 of record CP070835.1, on the reverse strand, counting down.
CATTGACAAACGATACAACATGGGCGGTTGGCCAACCACCGCGATCTTGACGCCTGACGGAGACGTAATAACAGGAGCTACTTACGTTCCGCCGCAACAGATGAAGCCGTGGCTTGAGAACGTGAGTCGTTTCTATCGGAATAACAAAGCCAAAATAGGGGCTGAAACGAAGAAGCTCGCCAGCAAAGAAGTCGAAGAGCAAACTCTAGAATTTAATTCAAGCCACGAGCTCTTTCAATCCATAATCGATAACGTAACTAATGACATCTTAGCAGGTTTTGATTCAGCCTATGGCGGTTTCGGCAACGCACCGAAATTTCCTCACAGCAAGGCGCTTTCTTTTGCTCTGGTAGAATATCACATACATAGGTACAAAGCTCTTCTCAGAGTTGCAGCAAAGACTCTCGACAAGATGAGTAGCAGTAGCATTTATGATGCCGAAGAAGGAGGTTTTTTCCGTTATTCGACCACAAGGAACTGGAACTCTCCTCATTACGAGAAAATGTGCACTGATAATGCTAACCTCCTTGTCAACTACTTAGAACTCTACCAAGTCACAAAAGAAGGGAAATTCCGAGAAGTTGCTCAGGGAATCCTTGACTACGTTGAAGCTAATCTCAGAGACCAGAACAATGGCGGATTTTATGGAAGCCAAGACGCTGACGAAGAATATTACACGCTTGGTCTGCCAAACCGCAGAAAAAGGAGTTCTCCTGCAGTAGACAAGAACCATTACACGGACTGGAGCGCTTTGATGACTTCATCTTATTTCTTTGCCTCAATTGTACTCAACAATCCGCTTTATCAAACGCTCGCCCTGCAGACGGTAAATCTTCTTCTCGAAAAGAGCTTCAGGCCTGAAAGTGGCATGTTCCACTACTACCTCGATGACGAGCAACATCTTCCTGGGCTCCTTTCAGACCAGGCATCGATGATCAGATGCTTAATAGATGCCTATCAGTCAACAGCGGATCGGCAATTCTTAGACTACGCAGAAACCATCGCTCACCTCGCCCTCGAGAGCTTGTGGAATGACAGTGGAGCCTTCAATGACAGGCCTAAAAACGCTAAAGGGCTGGGAAATCTAAAAAGGGGGATACAGCCGTTTGACGAGAACAGCGTAGCTGCCGACGCCTTGCTTAGATTGCACCATTTAACGGGTAAAGATGCCTTTCTCAAAGCTGCCCGACAAGTCCTAGAGCACTTCGCTTCCTCATACCAAAGACATGGTCTCATGGCAGCTGCTTATGCTCTTGCGGTTGAGCTCTATCTCCGTCCAATACAGCTACGCATCGTAGGCTCCCTAGAAAATTCCACAACCAATCAGTTGTGGAAGGAGAGCTTAAAAACCTACTTGCCGTTGAAGGTGATAGAGATTCTCGATCCTCGCCGGGACCGTGAAAGACTCGCAGAGCTCAAATACCCACTGAACCACGCCCCAATAGTTTATGTGTGCTCTGCAGGAACATGTTTAGCAGTAGCAAGTCCAGCGAATGTAGCTGAAACGATTCAGGATCTGCAAATCAGGAACAAAAGCTTAAATCGAAACTCTGGGCTACAACATTAACTTGCATCAGGAGAGCTTGTACTAGGAGAACAAATCAGTGTCACAGCAGCCAAAACAGAGAACGAAGAAACAGCTGAAGTCCTTCGCGATTTTGCTGCGTAATACGACTTGGAAATGTGGAAGAGTAGAACGGCAAGTTGTCAATTATCTAAGATCCCATCTCACAAGATTTGGACACGTAAGACTACCACTAAAAGAGGTTCTGTCACATTTCAAATTAGATGGAAAAAGGAAAAATGACTTTCTTGAAGCGATAAAACGCCTAGAAAGGCGGCACATAATAAAAATAGTGCAACAGTAGCGTCGCACAGATCCTTCAAAGACGGTGTGGTGCTCCTAGCAAGAAAAACTATCGCACGAAATATCTGCGAAGCGATGTTTGCTACACGCCCGTTCCACCGAGCGTTGGCTACCGAAGAATATATGTGCTAGCCTTAGCATGACAGTGCACCTTGGAGGATTCATAATGAACATCACTCAGAAATTGCTTGTGACCAATAAGGACGAATGGCGAACATGGCTCAAAAAAAACCACGACATAAAGAAGGGCGTTTGGCTAGTCTTTTACAAAAAGCATACTGGCAAATCTAGCGTTCGTTATGATGACGCAGTTGAGGAAGCCCTCTGCTTTGGCTGGATTGACAGCATAATAAAGAAGATCGATGACGAGAAGTTTGCTCGGAAATTCACACCTCGCAAGAGCCAAAGCAGGTGGTCTGAACTAAACAAGAAAAGAGCTCGAAAAATGATGAAAGCGGGCAAGATGGCTGAAGCGGGGATGATGAAAATCAGAGATGCAGAGAAAATTGGAGAGTGGTTCAAAGTTACTCCTGCAAAAAAAGAACTCGCAGTTCCCCTTTACATGACAGAGGCCTTAGCTGCAAACAAGAAAGCTCAAGAATTCTTCGACAGCCTAGCCCGCTCATATAAGAGGAATTATGTTGGATGGATCACAAGTGCAAAGAGGGAAGAAACCCGCAAAAAACGTCTCACGGAAGCTATCCGGCTCTTAGAGCAAGGCGAAAAGCTGGGGATGAAATAGCATGTGCGCCCCCAGCGACGCGCGCGCGCATGCATGCAGGTCCAGAGCTGAAATTGCGGTTCTAACGGGCATAGCATTAGTGGACACGTCGTCTTCTAGTTTTCTAGCAACAACGTTCTTGCGTCTTTAATCCATTGGTCAACGATTTTCGTTGATGTCTGCAGGCTTTCCGCTAGTTCCTCGGCAGAAGCTACCGACAAATCGGCTACAGTGACTATTCCTAATTCTTTTAGCTGATCGGCTCGTCTGTCTCCGATTCCCTTTACTCGCGTTATCTTGCTGAGCGATTCAACTGATACGGTCGTTGGCGAAATTGTGCGCAATCTGTATTTCTTAGGTCGGAGACTGTAACCAAAAATAAAAGAAGTGAATCCAAAAAGCAGTGATACAAAGACAATTGCCCCATAAATCAGCTTTCCTCCAAGAACCGGTTCTAGGGTCGCGCTATTATACACAACGTAACCCGCACCGATGAGGAGTATCACACCAACAATGTATAAGATATAACCTAAACGCAACGATCTTCCCCCGCTAGCACTAAGAATTGTGAATACATAAATAGCTTTTCCAAAGGGGAAGCACAAAAAAGGAAGGAGAGAGCTATTTTTCTACGACTTTTCGGGTAGCAATCTCGATGTCTTCTGACTTGACAGTTTTTCGTCCTGCGTGCATTGCGTATTCTATGGCTTCTTTCGCTATTTTGATGCCAATATCTTCCAGCGCTTCAGCTAAGGCCTGTGCAGCACTTTCGCTTACTCTTTCTGCTTTGGCTTTTTTGATTATTCGGTGCATAGGTGCAATGGACAACTCCAAATCAGCCATTTAACCATCTCCGAGCCTCTTTTTTTAATTAAGCCATATTTAACCCTTATCCTCGAATTTCAGCGTCTTGCGACAATGCACACACACTGCAAAAGCTGTTCTAACTCCAAAAGCAGTTAAGCAACAGCAGAACCACCAAATTGCTTTTATGGAAGCCTCAATTATTAACAAGAACTGGAAAGCAAGCGATTATTGAAGCTATGAAGTAGAGGAAGAGTGAGTATTTGGGCAAAGTGCGGCCAGAACGTGTGAAAAAAACCGCTCACGAGCTAGTCAAGTTATATCGAAACAAGTTCAGCGCAAATTTTCAGAATAACAAAGAAGCTGTAGAGTCGCTGACGCGGATCTCCTCAAACAAACTCAGAAACAGAATAGCTGGCTACATCACCAGCTTACTGTCTCTCCCCGCCAAAGAGACAGAAGAAAGCGAAGTGGAAGCAGATGAGGGGAACGGCCAAGAAGCCTAGGAGTTGGTTGACTTTCTCTTTATGAGTAATTATCAAAAAGGATGGGCACTTCGCTACCTCAGAGAGGCAAGAGCCGAACTCACTGCCGCAAAAAAAACCCCATCGATTGCACAGAGCCTAGTCATGGAGGCGATGAGAAAAGCACAAGCCGCAATCTACTACAGCTTAGGCGACCCTGCATTCATTGAGAGTATAGTGTTCCAAGCTTTCTACACTCAACAACAAATGAATGACGAGCCTGTGTTGAAATGTTTAATTGAGATCGAACGAACGATACAAATGCTCTCTCAAAAATCTGACTCGGAGCTCCCCGAAACCATAAAACACGTAAACGGCATAGTTCAGATTGCCTCTGACATTGTTGAGCTATTCACTGGCGAGAAAGCCTAATCGATGATCGAATTGACCATACGAATCACTGTAGAGCTGCTGGGAGTCTATCAGAAATTATTTGGAAAGAAGGTTTTGTCTTTGCAGCTTGACCGTCCAGCCAATGTCAAAGAAGTAATCTCAAAACTCAGTAAACTCCGTCCACACCAATTGCACCCCAGTGTGAACAACTCACTCGCAGACACAATTATCCTTCTAAACAAAGTCGAGATTGGCGTTCTGAAAGGGCTTGATACTAAAATTAAGAATGGCGATAAAATAGTAATTATCCCGGCAACACATGGAGGCTGACTAATTCTTGGAAATGAAATCTAGCTGGGCAAATCCGAAGCTTGCATCACCTCCCGCGTCTTAACAATGTCCGCGAAGTCTACCGTTGCACCGTTCACTATTTTCAGTTTCTCGTCGATTTGACCTTTAAGGATTTTTATGATGTTGTAAGAGTTGCAGAAGAAACCTCGCATTTTTTTGCATGAAACACTTCCAGCGTGAAGCACCTTCAAGTTTTCGATCTGCCATCGCCATGGTCTATGCCTATGGCCACACAACACAATGTCCACCTTTGATTCGACGAGACTTCTCAGCACGTCTCCTGCATCAATAACCGTAATCTGGTCTGCCCCTGTGTCTGGAACAGGAATCACATGATGGTGGATCGCCACAATTTTCATCTTGTCCTGATGCTTTGCCAGTGTTCGCTCTAACCAAAGGTTTTGTCTGTGTCCCACCTCTCCGTCATCTCTGTCTGGCCTTGCGGAGCCAACCACGGCAATGACAGCATCCCCTACCTCCGTCACCTGTTCAAAAGGAAAGAATTGCTTAAACAGCAGATAGCCAGTGGAACGGTAGTCATGGTTCCCGCTCACAAAGACTACTTTGTCAGCCCGCAACTTCTTTAATTGTGCCGCCACCGTTTGAAACTCGCACATCAACCCATCTTCAGTCAAGTCACCAGTCACTAAGACTACGTCTGGAGACAACGAGTTGATCTCCTCAATAGCGTCGCGTAAAATGCGTTCTTGAAACATGGGTCCACAATGAATGTCTGAGATTTGAACCAACAGCATGTTAGCACCCAACCTACGACTAGGTTGCAGTTTGTTCTATAGATGCTTTTCCATCAATGCCGATTTGCTGCTGTCCTTTCGCTCGTCGTAGCCGTGAAGGAGCAGAGTGCGGGCGTGCAACTACTCTTTGCACAGTACTCTGATGATATCAATTCCTTGAAATGTTGTATAATTGGTCCCAGTTAATTCTCCATTAACAGTCAATGCCACATACGTGTGCTTTTCCTCACAGAGATGCGCGTTGTTGGTCGCATTCCAGATGAATGCCTCGACCTGGGCTCTGTCAAATTTCACCATCAAATCTGGAATCCCATCTTCATCTTGGTCTCCAACTGCCATCGGATGCTGTTCAGCCACGATAGTATTATTCAACAAAATTGCAGACATGTTAATCTCCTGAATTTCATAGCCGGCTGGAAGCTCGAGGTAAGACGTTATCCATGATCCCTTGCTCCTCAGGTTCAACGTATCAGGATCCACGTCCAATGTTGCGTTGAGTGCAATTACGTAATACACTTTGAGCCATTTGATACCGAAACCGTGATTGGAGACATTATCGTGTTTGGTTGTGTGCATCGTGATAATTTTGGAGGGTTCAATGTTGAAAGTCAGGGTTTCGTTGCCTTTCGGCTCAGAATCGTGGTAGCTTTGCACTTCTTTAGTGATTCCGTTAACGGTTAAGTTCACAGGTGGTACACAGCCACTGCCATAGACTTCAACTTGGTAAACGAGTTTCGACTCAGTAATCTCGAGAACCCCGATTTCTCCATGGTCCACAGGTGGATCGTGGTATAATCCCAATGTGTTGACAACAGGTTCTGTCCAGTTGCCATCACCTGGAGTACGCTCGCAGGATTTTACGTTCGAGTATACTGTGTTAGGATAGTATGTTGCTTCTCCGACACCTGCAAAGTTTGTGGAGCCAGGCAACACCTGGAGTGAGAGCAAAAGCAAGAGTCCAATCAAGAGACCTAGAATTTTCCCTATCGAATTTTCCATTTGCATTCCATCAACTACATTTATCACAACTTTGTACAGGCCTTATTTTAAGGATTTACCTAGTATAACTATAGAAAACTGTTCTATGTTGATTCTCCCTGTCGTCATAGCCATCCCTCTAACAGCCTTAAAAATGCTCAACTAGTCGCATCACATCGAGCTATTTCACAAGGGCTTCTCCTTCACATGCGTGCCTTTATGCGTTTTTGGTGATGCTTTTGCATCCACTTCAGACGCATGCATCGCCTCTCTTGGCTCGTTCAAATGTGGCCTTCATGGTCTAGTGCAGATCCTCAGTAAGGCCATCAGAAACATCCAGAACATATAACGCCATGTTCTATATTTATGTTCTATATGACTGAGATTTCCAACGATTCGTGACGAAGCAACAGCCACCAAAATCATGTAGGTTACACGCGACCGGTTGCAAGCATGCGCGCACGCATAGGTGGACTCGACGAGTCGAGACAAAATATTTAAAGGAATCGCAAATTCGTGGAGGTCGATCTGAGACAAGCTTTCACACAAGCATTAAATGTGGATTTATGAAAGTTAGTAAGTGACGCAGAATGGTTGAATGCTATCAATGTTGTACTTGCGCTGCCAGCTGCCCAGTGGAAAGGATTACCGAACCTTTTAACCCACGGGTCCTCCTACAATTAGGGCTTTTGGGATTCATGGACGAATCATTGTCAGGCGCATGCATGCATGCATGCATGCATTCATCTCGCCAGAAACCTCGACATCAAGAAGGGACACATGCCAGACAGGTACTCAGAATTCGCACTCGCTCTCATGAACGACTCTCGCATCGTCAAAATCTCGCGATTCACCAAAAAAAGAGAGCCAATCTTGGATTACCACCGCTTCATCCAACAGATCTCAAGGCACTTACGAAAATCCATTCTGCAACAGGATTCGACACGCTGCAACAGAAAAATCCAATCATAAAATGAGACTAGGCAAAAATCTACGACATCAACATTCATCAATCGAGTAGTGAAGGAGGAACACGCTTTGAAAGATGTAGAATGGAGGCTTATCGCTGAGCTCGTGAAGAATTCGCGGAGGAGTGATCGGGAGCTAGCAAAAGCGATTGGAGTCTCCTTAGCTACAGTCACCAGAATGAGGAAACGATTAGAGACGGAGGGCTACATTCAAGAATACACTATGATTCCCGATTTTAGCAAACTGGGCTATCAGATAATGGTTCTTACCATCGCAAAGGCAAGAACAACTCTCAGTCTCGAAAAACAAGAAAAAGCAAAAAAACTACTATTAGCAGCTCCCCAAGTGCTATTCGTGGCAAGTGCTGAGGGCATGAGTGGAAATGGAATCATGCTTTCTCTTCACAAGAACTTTTCGGATTATCGCAATTTCATGAGAAGCCTCCAAATCAGTACGGGAGGATTCATGGAAAAAGTTGATACGATGCTCGTTAGTCTTGACAAAGCAGCTGTAGTCAAATCCCTATCCATTACAAACATAATAGCAGAAGAAATAGAGCAAAGAAGTAAGAGATGAATGAGCGCTATTTGTGCCTATTCGGGCATTTCAGGGAAAAGCAGATTTTTTTGTATTCGCACTACCATTTGGGCATTCTGATTCATTCGGCTTGTATATCGTCCTGCAATAAAGACATTAGATTCTCAGCATTTCGTTAAAATGCTGCCTATTACTTCTCTCTTCTTTTTCTGAATCTCTCTTCGACTCTCTATTTTTGAGAAGGAATGCGTGAACCAAAGCGCTGCAACAGCTATTCAT
>CP070835.1:718076-719999 GCA_020341775.1 Candidatus Bathyarchaeota archaeon | reverse complement strand
CCTATAATTAGTATACTCACAGACACTAAGAATAGCACCAGGTCAGCCCTCTCGATCTTTAAAATGTACAAGTTCGTACGCTTCTGAATAGCGCCCCAGGCTCTTGATTCCATTGCCTCGGCAAGCTCTAAGCTCCGTCGAATAGCGCTTATGATTAGGGGAATGAGAATCGGAATATAATTTCTTATTCGCTTCAGAAAGTTGCCTTTTTCGAGTTCCAATCCCCTCGCTTTTTGGGCATCCATGATTGTTTGCGCTTCCTCAGCTAGTACTGGCACAAACCGCACAGCAGTCGTGAACGCGAAGCAAAACTCGTAGGGTATGTGGCTTTGCTCCAAAGCTAAGCCTAGCCGGTCCGGGGACGTGGTTAGAAAGAATATTGAGAAACACTCAACAAGTACAACAAAACGCATAGTCATAGCTGCAGCATATTCAACGTCGTGAATCGTCAGTGCGTATCCTGCATACAGAAATTTAACAACAATATTCGTGCTGAAGATAACTGCAGCAAGAAATGCGGCGCCTCTGAGAGAGCGCAGCCAATCTTTTTGAACCCTCGCCAAAAGAACAAATGGAGTCTGGACCAAGAAAAGAGTAATCAGTGGAAGCAGTTCCCAAAACAATATTGCGATGGTAAAAATGGAGCATACATAGAAGAACTTGATTCGGGGGTCCAAGTTATGGATGGGCGATGAGACTCTCCTGAATTTCAATCCGTCAAAAACGCTCATTTCTCGCTCAACCGCTTTCGAATTAATCTCCTTGCTTCATAAAGATCAATTACGTCGGTTTCCAACCCGAAATCCTTCAGCTCCATGAAAATTTGAGTAACCTGAGGTGGCAATACAGACGCTTCGCTAAGACGTTCACCGTTGGTAAGAACTCTCCTTCCTTCATCATCTACGACAATCTTTCCGTTAGCCATCAGTATCACACGTGGTGTGCACTCGGCGACGAACTCTACGTCGTGAGTGACCACCACAACAGCTTTGCCTTGAGCATTTAATTGGACTATGAACTGGCGCAGCTTTTCCTTCTGTTCATAATCTTGTCCAATTGTTGGTTCATCCATCACCAGATATTTGGGATTCCACGCAAGCACCGACGCCAAAGCAACGCGTTTTCTTTCTCCTCCGCTCAGCATGAAGGGGGAAGTCTTCCTGTATTCCATTAGCCCTAACAGGTTCAAAGCCCACGTCACCCTCCCTTCCAACTTGGACTTCTCGAAGCCGAAGTTTTTGAGGGCAAAAGCAACCTCTTCCTCTACAGTTTCGCAGAAAAGTTGGTTGTCCGGATTCTGAAAAACAAACCCCACTTTTCGAGCCAGCTTGGCCACGCTTAAGTCTCGGGTGTTAGAGCCATCAACTAAAACATTCCCTTTCGTAGGTTTCAGCAAACCATTAAAATGCTTTATTAACGTAGTTTTTCCGGCGCCATTCTGACCCATTATTGCTATGAATTCACTTTCCTTTATTGTTAGAGAGACTCCTTTTAAAGCTTCAACACCTGTTGGATAAGTGAAGTAAACGTCTTTGGCTTCAATCATGCAGCCAAAACCTTTCGCAGAAGTTTAGTGATTTCTTCGATAGTTACAGGCACTTCAGACGAATTGACTCCATCTTCTTTGAGAATTTGGTGAAGCCTTGTTGCCTTAGGTATTCCCACGCCTAATAACCGGGCTTTTTCAGATCCCAACACGGTTCTAGGATCACCATCTAAAACAACAGCTCCTTTATCCATGACGACAACGTGATTCGCGTATCTTGCCGCCAAATCTAGTCGATGCTCAACAAGTATGACTGTCATTCCAAGAGATCTGTTCAGATCGCCAATTACTTCGAAGATTTTTTGAGCGCCCAAAGGATCTAAAAAGGATGTTGGCTCATCTAACACCATGACTTCAGGTTGCATGGCAATTATGCT
>CP070835.1:715776-717976 GCA_020341775.1 Candidatus Bathyarchaeota archaeon | reverse complement strand
GCCTGAGAAAAAACTGGCTCGACTCTTTCAGATCTCTCGCTTAGATGGCTTACAGAAAAAATTGAAGCGCTTGGTGTCCCTCCTGAGCAAAAAAAGTGGTGTCCCACTGGAATGCTTCGGAGTCACAGGTTCCTTACTGCTTCACATTCACAAGCCCTTTTCCGATCTAGACGTAGCCGTTTACGGACGAAAAAACAGTTTAGCAGTAAAGAAAGCGTTGGCCGATGCTTGCTCCTCTTGGAAATCTCCAATTCAACGATTTGAAGACAAGGCTCTGAAGGCTTGGTGTACTAGCAAAGTGAAATCTTTTCCTTTAACCTTCGACGAAGTTTTCCAGATCTATCAGCGGAAGTGGAACATCGGGGTCTTCGAAGGCACAAGATTTTCCATGCATCCAGTTAAGCTTGAAAAGGAGCTTACCGAGGAATACGCAGACAAAGCCTACGAACCCGTAGATTCAGTGGTTCTAGGTGCTGTTGTTGAAGAGAACGCTGACAGCATATTTCTTCCAAGCGTCTACCGCGTAAAAGATGCGAAGATCATTAAAGGGCCGCAAGTAACCAACGTTAAAGAGATTGTTTCCTACGAAGGTTTATACAGCGACATTGCAGAAATTGGAGAAACCGTATTGGTGAAAGGCAAACTTGAAGAAGTACACGATACAAGGACCAAGCGAAAATATCACAGAATCCTTGTAGGCTCACCAGAAGGAAGAGGCAGAGAATACATAAAGCTCGTCTAATTCTTCCTAATCAGACCATCGTTGGAAAAGCTCGTGTTCTATTCCCAACAGGTCTAAAGCTTTTCCAACTATAAAATCTACCAGATCCTCTATTTTCCCGGGTTCATGATAGTAGGCGGGCATGGCAGGTAGAATTCGCACGCCTTGGCTTGCCAGATCTAGCATGTTTCTCAGATGAACCATGTTTAACGGTGTCTCTCGTGGAACCAAGACTAGTTTGCGTTTCTCCTTCAAAGTTACGTCGGCTGCTCTCAGAATGACATTGTCAGAGTATCCGTGTGTGATTCCAGCCAGAGTTTTCATGCTACAAGGGATGATAATCATGCCGTCTGTTTGGAATGAACCGCTTATAATCGGTGCAGTTAAGTCGTCTGCTCTGTAGACGTGGCTAGCCAGCCTTTCCAACTCTTCTCTTTTTATCTTTAATTCGTGGTCAATCACTTCTTCTGCAGCTTTGCTGATAATTAGGTGAGTCTCAACTCTCTTTTTTTGCATCACTCTTAGGAGGCGCTCACCGTAGACAACTCCGCTGGCTCCCGTTATAGCAACAATCAGCCTCAAACATGCCGCCAACTATTCTGATTCGAAAACCTCTTTCAGATGAGCCTTGAACGGGCCGAGTTTGCCTCCATAATTGCCGGCAGAGATCTTTAGAATGCCTGGAACTTTCACCGTAGCCCTTATTCCCTCAGCCATCGCTTTTTTCACGGCATCCAAGTCCAAGCCGTTTATGACAATTTCATAGACTGAATTGACGTTTTCTGGAACTTTTGAGTCGGGCACTAGCGCTTTAAGTTTTGGACAGTAGGAGTGAAATGTCGATGCCTTAAGTTTGTATTTCATTGATCCTGCTTTGGAGCCTGCTCTGCAGATGCCGCCTGGAAATGTTAGAACTGCATACTTAGACCTCTTATTGATGGCGTCAACTGCCTCTTCTGCCGCTTGCAGTCCAGCTTTTTGACTTTCAGCCATAATTAGAAAGTTCCCGCCTGCAACAGCCCGCATGGCGCCAAAGCTGTCTTCAACAACAAACTCGCCTTCCATAACTGGGATCCGCCAGACTTTTCTTCCATACATTTCGTCTCTTTTCTGAAAACCGTCGCCAAACAAGCGTAGGCTTCGCCCCACCTTCAGTCTTCTCTTGGCTTTTGGCAGCGCGTCGAAAGCAGTTGTTGTGGGACAGGTCATTATGCATTGTCCAATTCTCAGAATCATCTGTGTTTTCAAGTCTCTTCGGGTGCGATGATATATTTGTATTAACGCACCTGGACGACCATCAGGAGTCTTGTCTGGCGAGAGAGTGCCCTCTACGCCCGCTTCGGCCGGAGACATAATGATAGATGCAGCGAAGCCAGTTGTTGTTTGCGCTCCGGTTAAAGCCCATCTTTCATTTTCAGCCGTGATTAAGATCCGTCCAGCCCACATGGAAAACATTTCAGCAAATGTGTCTTCTATTTT
>CP070835.1:712427-715676 GCA_020341775.1 Candidatus Bathyarchaeota archaeon | reverse complement strand
CGTCTTCGATTATGCGATCTGATACATCTTCGAGATAAACCAGAGACTTTCCATTCACCCAGTTGTCATCCACGACGTTTTCATACGAACCATAAACAGTTAAGCCATCGTTGACGAACGTGTTTCCAGATATGCTGTTGTTGTTTGAAGACTCGTAGAGCTGGATGCCTTCATCGTTGTTCGCTACATAATTTCCGGATATATCATTGTTTGCGGAGTTGGCTAGTCGGATGCCATACCAATTGTTCCTTATTCTATTCCCAAATATGCTGTTTCTTATGGAATTGACTAGTCGGATGCCGTGTCCAGCCTCCTGCACATTGTGAATCGGAATCTGATTGTTTGCAGTTACGTTGTTTCCAAAAATCGTGTTGTTTGAAGACTTATAGAGATAGATGCCCGTAGAGTCGTTTTCTCTTACATTGTTTCCAGATATATTGTTATCTTGAGACTGACTGACCATTATCCCACCACCGTTGTTTGCAATTGTGTTGCATGAGATGCTGCAAGCAACAGCATTAGTGGTGAGCCTTATTCCCCAACTGGGAAAGTGCAGAATCTGAAGTTTAGTAATGCTAATGTTTTCTGAGTCAATAAACAGACCCACACTGTCTGCTGGTAACTGGCTGCCATTGAGGATTACACCAGCGCTACTGGCATCGATGGTTAGATTCCCTTGGATGATGTGTGGCAACTCGCTGGTCAAAGCGATAGTCACGGGGCTAGTCGATGGGAAAACAGAACTATCAAAGGCAATAGTGCCTCCACTGGACGCGTTCATCAAGCACCAGCGCAGTGTTCCGTTACCGCTATCTAGTGCACTCGTAACAATCCAAGTGTGCCCTGCTGCGTAGATTAGAGTAGCGGGTTGAAGGAGAAAGAAGCCTAGAGCGCTTAAGGCCAACCAGACAAGAATGCATGACATTGTGGCCTTTCTTAACATAATACAGTTTTAAGCTCAGATATAGATAAGATTTGCTTCAAACATGGGCAAAAGCATGCAGTGGCATTCTACTCGGTGCCTGCGCACGCGCCGTCCCTCTACTCCGCTCATATACTTTCTAGTCTAATCAACACTGATGCATGCACCCGCGTTTTTTTATGCAGCGGCTTTTTGTTCCTTCATTTTGGCAATTCGTTTGTTAATGAGTGGCGTGAAACGCCCATAGTATCTTTCTTGAAGCTCAGGAATTCTCCAATCTTTACCGGTGTATCTCTTTCTGCACAATGGAGATCCGCAAACACACTTCCATGATGCTTCATGGTCTTCATCCGCTTCGGCTAAAGCATAGTCAATAGTCAGTTCTTCGTTAGGTTTGATGTCTCTTCTTGCGATTAGGGTCACTTCATCCTTCATCCAAAGGTTGGGATCGCATGAGTGATTCATGAAGTATGTTGGGTCGTCACCTTTTTCTTCAACCGTAAAAAGATCTTCATCAAGTTGCCCAACGATTATCGATTTTCCTTCAGCTCTACCTCTTGCTGCTGCCGCCTCAGCCTCTTCTTTACTCTCATAAGTCTTTGGAAGTCCCCAAATTACTGCAACTTCCCCTTTCTTTATTGGCGCGAGGGCAAACATCCCTTTGCCGTGAAGTGGCGAAGATTTTATCTCAATGCGAGGATCTATCCAAGATTGCTTACGATGCTTTTTCATAGCTGTGTTTGTGGTTCATGGTCATTTAAAAGCCCTACTTCTTTCTCTCTATCATGCACCCAAATCCGCCTCGGGTTTCCCCTTAGTGGGTAATAAATGGCCCGGGCGCGTAATTTCATGCGAGGCATGTGTACCCAGAAGCCATAAATCACTGGATTTCTTAAGTAGATGTGGGTTGAATGGAGATATATGAGAAAGAGAGGAATTTTCGGACCAACATTCCTGTTGCTTCTGATGAGTTTAGCATCTCTGGTGGGAACTCTTCCCGGCATCTCAGGTGAACCCACCACAATAATTGTTCCGGATCACTATTCGACAATACAAGAAGCCTTAGACAACGCCAATGAAGGAGATACGATCTTTGTTAGAAACGGCACATATGTTGAGACCATTGTCATTAATAGAACCGTTTCGCTGGAAGGCGAGAGCCAAGAAGGAACGGTTATCAGAATACCGGAATCAGAACGGGACATCATCACAATTACAGCAGACAACGTAACTGTGCAGGGATTTACGATTCGCGGCACGGGTCTTAATTGGCAAGGGATTTGGATCAGGAGTTCACATTGCCTAGTGGATGGTAACATCATAGAGCATGTGCGTGAAGGCGTCTTTCTGGATGGAAGAGCACACAGCATAACGGATAATGTAGTGACCAATAATTGTATAAGAAACAGCGATGATTGTGGAGTTCTTGTCTGGAGCAGTACTGATAATCAAATAGAATCGAATAATATAACAGATAACAAGTGGGGCGTCTACTTCTTTTCATTAGGACCAAAGGCAACTAGAAACTTGGTAGAAAACAACCAGATTATTAATAGCATAAATGCGGGCGTTGTTTTGGACTTGCATAGTTCCAGCAACATAATCAAAAGAAATAGAGTGTCCAGCAATGGATGGCTAGGTGATACCTATATGAGTGGAATCGTTTTGAACGTCCAGTCCGTGGCAAACCAAATCCTTTACAACAAGATAGACAACAACAAGCGAGGGATTTACCAATACTATGCCAGCAGCAGCAATTCAATCCACCATAATTCTCTTACTAGCAATGGAGTGCAAGTTTATCATGAAGATCATCCAGAATATCCTTCGGTGAATGTTTGGGATACTGGCTATCCTACAGGCGGGAACTACTGGAGCGACTACGTTGGTACAGACTTATTCAGGGGACTGTATCAAAACGAGACTGGTAGCGATGGAATCGGCGACACGCCTTACATCATCGATGCAGACAACATAGATCACTACCCCCTCATGAACCCCTATTCTCCGCTGCCGGCAGATGTAAATGAAGATTTGATAGTCGACATCCAAGACATCGCCCTAGTCGCCCTGTGTTTCGGTTCGTGCCCGACCCATCCACGATGGGATCCCGTCGCAGATGTCAACCGCGACAACCAAATAAACGTCATAGACACCGCGTTGGTGGCGAGCAAATTCGGAACGAAATGGACACCATTGTGACCGCCTCGAGTTTTATCTTAGGGGCCAATAAATAGCCAGGCGCGTGATTTCATGCGAGGCATGTGTACCCAGAAGCCATAAATCACTGGATTTCTTAAGTAGATGTGGGTTGAATGGAGATATAT
>CP070835.1:694290-712327 GCA_020341775.1 Candidatus Bathyarchaeota archaeon | reverse complement strand
CCTGAAGGGTTGGATGGGAAGCAACTCGACAGCTATGATCTCATTGTAGCCATGAAGCCTGAGCACAGAAGGGTCGTTGTAAGCATGTGTCCCCAATGTGCAGACAATGTTGTGGTTTGGGATATTGATGATCCCTATTTTCTGCCTCACGGGTATGCGAAAAAGATCTTCCAGCAAATCAACAATAAAGTCGTTGACTTAGCCAATTCGATTTAAAAACCGCGGAAAATTCCAAGGGTCTGCTTTTCTTTGGCGCACACTAACCGTAATTCTAAATATGTTGACCAAGAATAGGAAAGTGGGTGTCGATTGTGAAAGCAGTTTTTGTCGTTGCCGATGGGATGGCTGATGTTCCTCTCAAAGAATTGGATGGCAAGACTCCTCTCGAGGCGGGTGAAACGCCCTCGTTGAATCGCATCGCCGAGTCGGGCATCTGTGGCGTTGTGGACATCGTCGCTCCTGGCATTCCGCCTGGAAGTGATGTTGCCCATCTTGCGCTTCTGGGCTACGACGTTCTAGAAGTTTATAGTGGACGCGGAGCACTTGAGGCGATCGGCTCGGAGATCGATATTCTACCCAACGACTTGGCTTTGAGATGCAACTTCGCCACGGTGAACGAAGAGTTTGAAGTCCTAGACAGAAGAGCTGGAAGAATCGAAAACGACGATGCAGCTAAGCTGGCGGTTGCATTGGAGGAGTCGCTGCGAGACGATCCCCCAGAAGTAGGAGGTATCCTGTTCAAAAGCACCATTCAGCATCGCGCGATACTTCGCCTGAGCGGGCCGAATCTATCAACGATGGTTTCAGATACAGATCCGCATAAAATCGGTGTCAAAGTGCTGAAGGCGCGCCCTCTTGACGCAAGTAGTGAAGCCCACAACACTGCAGCCATCCTTAACCAGCTCAACCAGCAGTTTTACAGTGTATTGAAGAGCCATCCTGTTAATGATGAAAGAATGAAGAAAGGCTTGCTCCCTGCAAACACGGTTCTCTTCAGGGGTATTGGACAGCTCCCTGAAATTGATCCTCTCACCCTACTGTACGGGATTCGACCAGCGGTAATCGCTGCTGTTCCTCTCGTGAGAGGCGTCTGCAAAGTGGCTGGAATGCATTTGATTCCAGTTGCCAACGCCACTGGAACTTATGAAACAGATGTTATAGCCAAAGCGCGAGCTGCTGTGGAAACGCTCGAAGTCCACGATTTTGTGCTGATACACTTCAAGGCTACCGACCTTGCAAGTCACGATGGAAAGCCTCGGACAAAGGTTGCGATGATTGAAAAGCTGGATGTGTTGGTCAATGTTCTCCTAAACACCGTCGACCTTGAAGATACGCTGATCATAATCTCCTCAGACCACACAACATCCACGGTGAAGAGGGAGCACAGCGGCGAGCCGGTGCCTGTTGCCATTGTGGGCCCAGATGTGCGTGTAGATGATGTAGACGAGTTCGGCGAAAGAGCATGCGCAAAAGGCGGTCTAGGTCGAATCTTAGGAAAGGACTTGATGCCGATCATTGTGAACTTGCTGGGAAAAGCTGAGAAAGCTGGATCCTGATTTTCAGTTAACCTTCAACAATCTCCATTCACGGTAGTCGGTTGCTACTCTAATGTAGCCTCTGAGCATCGAGTCAACTTCGATGTTGCCAGTGTCAACCCTCAAGACTCCACCTTCGAAACTTCGAATCTTGGCTTTCGTCGCCATCACAATAATCTTCTCCTTCCCCACACGTTGAATAATTGCAGGGCTAATCTGTTGATTGCCACGACCAAACAAAATACCTTGTCGCCCAATAGGAGAGACAATGATCCACACCCTCTGCCAATCAGCTATTTCCCTCAACATTCGCTCTTCATTGACATCCAACATGACCCCGTCATCACGATAAACATCGACTCCAAGAAGGGTTTTCGTGATCCCCAACAAGTCAGCCACACCCTTCACAGTCGTGCCAGGAGCGAGAATATACGCAGCACCACGGTCCATCCCCTCAACTATGAAGCGTGCGATAGCCATTTGGTTCTCATGCTCATCTAACGTTTCTGGCGACGCTTGCTTGCTGCCTTGAATATGTGCAGGCACGAAAGGACCTTTCAAGAAACCGTAGAGACGTATGTTGAAACAGCCGCGTCTAATAGCGGTTTCATCTGCATCAATGACCTCAAAATCAACGAGTTGAACTTCCTCTCTTAAAAAAGCTTCAACGATGAAAGCAGCATCAGAGGGATGTACAGCGAATATGCCACTATACATCTTCACGCCGGACGGAATACCTAGAACGGGTGTCGAGTCATAGCCCCCTAGCGCGTCGAGAATGTCCCTAGCAGTGCCATCGCCGCCAACAAACGAAATAAGGTCGACCTTCCGCTCCACCATTAACCTCACCGCCTCTTTCGTGTCATCTGCAGTCGTCTGAGACTTCATTTGCATGGGCAAGATGCAAGTACTCAATCCCACAGAACGCACCACTCTTTCACCCATCACAGTTGGACATGTCAGCAACGTCAGCTGCTGATGCAATTCCAACTCCTTCAGCTTTTTTAAGAATTCGAATCCCCGTTGAGGAGCAACAGGTGTCGCTCCCATCCTGAGGGCTTCCCTGGCAACGTTGTCGGATCCTTTCAACCCGACCTTTCCACCTAACCCAGCAATGGGATTAACAAGAAAGCCCATTCTCATAATGCATCATCTACCAACACTCTAATAATAACTATATAAAAAATAAGGAAAAGCAGCGTGGTTTCTTGTTTTCTATATGAACTCTGCAAAGATGGCCTTCAACTATACTTTCTTCTGAAAACTACAGCCGCTAGAAGTGTTGCACTCATGAATAATGGCAGAATGACATGTGATGGAAACTCAGGGATGACTGTCGTCCCACTGATTTCTATGACATGGTCACTGTGAGCATACTCGATGTAGAAGTACGTGTATATGTCGCTCTGGCAGACAAGCTCTCTCACTCTTGGAAAGGTCACATCAGTAATGATCACTCCATTAAACCGTACTAAGTATGAGCCATTAATGAGGTCCTTGGGAATGCTGACTCTGACATATCCCTGAGTGCCCATCGCGCCCGCAACATTGAACTTCAATGTTGCTTCGAGAGGCTGTAGAGCGGAGCTGAGGCTGAAGTTAAGATTAGAGATCGTCGAATTGCTTACAAAAAAGACAGCATACCCGTAGGCAGTGTTGAAGCTGGTAGATGGCGCTATTAGTGGGTAGTGATCTGTATTGTTCCCATCAATAATGTAAGGTATGTCTCCGATGGCATCAGGATCCACATCAGTGACGTCGAAGCCGCTCCAATAGTTGCCCTCGCAGCCATTATCCCATAGGTTAGGGTAATCAGGTGTTTGAACGTATGCGTGGTACGTGTTGTTCAGGAAGTTGTTATGAACGAACTGGTTGTCACGAGAGGAATCAATTCCAACGCCTGTCCAGCTGTTTGACATGGCATTACCTGAGAGAATGCTGCCCGACCGTCCTTGCAGCCAAAACGCATTGTAACAGTTGTTGACAACATTGTTGGAGACAGTTGCACGAGCACCTAGCCAAATGCCACTCTGGGAACAATCGGTGATTCTGTTATCAGAAATAATGCACGTATACCGATTGCCCGCAATATATATGCCATGCTGGACAATGTTAGATATATCATTACCCGATATTTTGATGCTGTTATCCTGAGCAGACCAAATGCCACTCTGGCAGTTTGTGATGGTGTTTCCACTTATAGTGATAGTTGCGCGGTTGCTTCGAATCCCTCTTGTGCAATTGGAAATCGTGTTGTCTACGCACGTTGATGCGCGCCATGGGACCCACGCAGAATCATCAAAGTAGATGCCATCTTGGCAGTTGCTGATTCTGTTTCGAAGTATATTATCATAATAAACGCCGCCGCCAGCGAGAAGACCCTCAAGCGAGCAGTTCGTTATCGTATTGTCTGAGAATGTTGTTCTCCAACATTTGCTCATTCGGCTTCCCCTTCCGCAGTTGTCTATTGCATTTCTAGAGACAACATTGCGAGAAGAATCGAATATGTGTATACCAGTTTCAGTGCAGTTAGCAATTTTGTTCCCTGAAATCGTGTGGTCGGAAGACACATGCACTCGCACACCGTATGTGGAATTTGTGATTGTGTTGTTAGATGCGGTGTTTCGTTCGCTATACCAGCCAAAGTAAATCGCCTCACCGCTACAATTCTCGATGAAGTTTTCTATGACAGTATTGTTTCGGCAAAATTCCTGGAGGGAAATCCCGCCATCATTTACCAGCGTGTTTGCAGTGATGGTGCTGTGATGGGAATCAAGCAAATAAGCCCCGTTTTCATTATTTGTAATATTATTTTTAGAAAGTGTCGTGTGAGAAGAATTGTCATAGTATGCGCCATACTCGTTCGCTACGATTTGATTCGTGGAGACTGTGCTATATGGTGACGATGTGATATGTAAACCGTAGGTGTTATTCCTAAATAGACTGTTCGTAATTATCGAGCTCTTGGATGACACAATCTGCAAACCATAGGAGTTGTCTGCAAATAGGTTGTTGGTGATTGTCAAGCTCTCAGATGATGTAATCTGCAAACCGTAGGTGTTGTTTGTGAACGGATTGTTGATGATTGGCAAGTTCGCTGAGGCTGTGATCTGTAAGCCGTAGGTGTTATTTGCAAATAGGTTGTTGGTGATCGTTGCGTTCTCGGAGGACACAATCTGCAAACCGTAGGTGTTGTCTGCAAATAGGTTGTTGGTGATTGTCAAGCTCTTTGAATATGCTATTAGAAGGCCATGATGGTCGTTTACCAATGTGAGATTCTCGACTTGGACATTGCTGCAATTAACTAAAGCCAAGTAGCCGATTTCAGGATGCGACACAGGATTCAAGGTGAGGTTCGTTTGGTTGGTCAGGTAATAGATGGGTTTCCCATTCACCAGGTTTGTGACGTCAATCGAATGCAGGTAATGGCTGAGTTCCGAACCCTCAACCAGTAGGCTGTACATCGTGGTGTGAATCTGGTTGATTGAAACAATACTGGTCGGTGATTCTCTAATGAGAACGCCATAGGTGTCGCCAACTATGGTGTTCCCAAGAATCTGGACGTTGGACGACAAGTCGATGAGAATGCCGTAGCTGCCGCTGGTTATAGTGTTTCCAAGGATTCCTGTATCAGGCGACGAATCGATGAGAACACCATAAGTGTTGCCGGCAATGGTGTTTCCAAGGATTATGGTGCCTGGCGATGAATCGATGAAAACTCCATAGTTGACGTTTTGAATGGTGAGATTCTGGATCTGAACGTTTATGGTTGTTTGGACATTAACTCCGTTTCCGCTACCAGATCCATTGATCATATACCCGTTTCCATCCAATAGCATGTTGCCTCTTTGAATCACAAGACCCGTGGAAAGATTGCCAGCCAAGGTGTAGAGGTTTCCAACTCGTTCTATTGGAGCTGACGTTGGGTCGATGCTGCCATCGGGCCTAATGTATATGGGACTATCTGCTTTCACTCTTTCTATTCTCACAAGCAATACAAAGAATCCCAACAGGAGAACGAAGAGCAACAACGGCGCAAGTTTCTTCATGACAATTAACCTCAATATTTCCCCGAGATAATAGTAACGGCGAACCTTATTATTTGTTACACGCGAAAAACACTTAATATTTGCGTTGCAATGAAGGAATTGCGTGAGTTCCGTGAAAGACAATAACCCGAATTTAACACAAGAAATATGGAACAAATTCGCTGATCAACAACATGTCTTCTTGGCAACGGCTGAAAAAGACCAACCTCGTGTGAGGCCTGTGACATTAATATATCTCAACAGGGAGCTTTTCATTGCCACCGGGTCCAACGACGCCAAGATCAAGCAGATTGAACAGAATCCCAAAACAGAATTCTGTCTCCTCCTCGAAGACGGAGAACAGAAGGGCACTATAAGAGTAGAATGTAAAGCTCAGATACTCGCTGATGCAAAAGTGAAAGCCGAGGTCTACGATAAAACATCTTTCATCCGCGAATTTTTTGAAGTTCCAGAAGACCCGGGCTATGCTCTTTTAAAATTGCAGCCTACTGTGTTTGAATATATGAAGCCAGGCGCTATTGAAGCTAAGAAGGTAAGCCTGTAGCTTTCAATAAGAAAGTTAAGACGTATTCACCCGCTTTTCTAGGTGATGGTGCGCAATTAACTAGTGGATTCGAGGATGTCTCTCCAGAATAGCTTTATAGCATACAAACTAAATGGGTACTTCTCTCACGACTTCGAGCCTTGCCCCGTGCGTGGCTCAGATGGTGGGGGCGCCAGAGCATGTTAGCAATCGTCAAGACAAAAAGGGCTCCAGGGGGCCAGATTTCGACAGTTGGCACTCCAAAGATTGGGAGACGAGAAGTTCTTGTAAAGGTCACTGCTGCTTCGATATGCGGCACCGATATGCACATTTGGAACTGGAACAACTGGGCCCAGCAAAGGATAAAGAAAATTCCACTCATAATCGGCCACGAGTTCTGCGGAGAAATTGCTGAAATCGGCCCAGACGTGACCAGCGTCAAGGTTGGCGACTCAGTTTCTGCTGAGACCCACATAGTTGATGGGACCTGCTATCAATGTCGCACTGACCGTATGCACATCTGCCAAAATCTAAAGATTCTAGGCGTGGACAGGGACGGTGTTTTCGCAGAGTATGTTGCCCTCCCAGAACGTAACGTGTGGAAAAACGACTCGACACTGGATTCGGGGGTAGCCTCCATTCAAGAGCCTTTGGGAAACGCGGTTCAAGCAGCCTTGCCAGCGAACAACGTTGAAGACATCGCCGGAAAAAACGTCGCTATCTTGGGATGTGGTCCCATCGGATTGATGGCTATTGCTGTCGTGAAGAAGCTGGGTGCTGCGAGAATTTTCGCCACGGCCGGAGGATTAAACAAGGTGCGCATGGAGTTAGCGGCAAAGATGGGGGCTGACCTAGTCTTAAACGCGCGAGAGGAAGGCGCCAATCTGCCCAAGATAATACTCGACGAAACGGACGGCGAAGGCGTGGATGTAGCGCTTGAAATGTCGGGGGCTCCGGCGGCGTTGAATCACGCATTCGAAATATTGACGCCCGGCGGAAGAGTTTCCCTCTTCGGGCTTTTCAGTTCCCCTGTCACATTGGATTTTAACGATGCCATGATCTTTAAGGCAGCGACGATTTATGGCATCTCGGGGAGACGCATGTTTCAGACGTGGTTTCAAGTCAAGGGCCTACTTTCAGATGCAGAGTTTCACCGCAAGATTGCCCTCATCATCACACAGCGACTGAACATGGACCAGATGGGAGAAGCCATCAAACTAATCGAGGCAAAAAAAACCGCAAAGATAGTTCTTGAACCTAAATGGTGACGGTTAAACTCACGCATAAAAGTTAAGAGAGCCTTAATTACACACAATACGTTGTCAAGGTGAAATCTCATGTTAAAGAAACGCCATCCGACAAAATATCTGGGCGAAGAATACCAACGCCTTGTAAAAGAAAACCTCAATTGGGAACTCAAAGAACTCCAAACAGCAAGCGAGCCCGTATGTGTCGTCGAAGGCAAAGAAGTGATTATGCTCTGTGCCAACAACTATCTCAATTTAGCTACACACCCAAATGTCGTGCAAGCCACGCTTGAAGCGACCAAGAAATATGGTGCAGGTGCTGGAAGCGATCGGTCAATCGCAGGCAACATGACGGTCCACGAAGAACTGGATCTCCGCCTAGCCAGGTTCAAAAGGGCTCCAGCTTCGCTAACCTATCAGACGGGGTTCATGGCAAACGAAGGGCTTGTCCCGCAGCTTTGCGGCAGAGGCGACCTCTTTGTCTCTGACGAACTGAACCATGGCTCAATAATAGATGGAGTTCGTCTGAGCCACGCCGACCGCGCGATCTACAAGCACAAAGAGGCTGAAGACTTGGCGCGTGTCATGGATGAAGCGGAGAAACATCAACCTGCTTACAAGCACATTTGGATTCTCACCGACGGCGTCTTCAGCATGGATGGTGACTTGGCCCCGCTCTCCGAAATCGCCAAAATCGCCGAAGAACATGGGGCAGGTGTCTATGTGGACGACGCTCACGGAGAAGGAGTGCTGGGGGAAGGTGGTCGCGGAATCGTCAGCCACTTCAATTTAGACCGGAAACAAGTCCACGTGGAGATGGGAACCTTCTCGAAGGCCTTCGGCGTCATCGGAGGCCACATAACCGGCGGCGAAGATCTGAGGAATTTTGCCTACAACAAGTCGAGGAGTTGGCTCCTCAGCGGAGGCGTGCCGCCTGGAGTCGCTGCAGCGTGCATCGCCGCGATCGAGGTCCTTGAACGCGAACCCGAACACGTGAAGAACGTTTGGAACAACCGCAACTACTTCCTCAAAGCCATGCGAGACCTCGGCTTTGACACTGGAAACAGCGAAACTCCCATTGTACCCGTAATGTGTGGCGAAAGCAAGACAGCGAAAAGCCTTGCCAACTTCATCTGGAAAAAAGGCATCTTCTCCTTGCCGATCGTGTTTCCCATGGTGGCCCGGGACAAGGCCAGAATACGAGTTCAACTGTGCAGTAAACACACCGAAGAACATCTAGACAAAGCCATTCAAGCCTTCAGCGAGGGAGGAAAAAAGCTAGGCCTCATCTAGCCAAAAGACAGCCAACGGCATCTTCCCTGCATAAGGAACAATCTGAAAGGCTGCCTAGACGCTCACGCATATTTCCGTAATAGCGCGACCACATCAGGGAAGTCTATTCCCAGTTCATTCACTTTTTCTAAAGTGGGAATGCCTTCCACACTCCATCCCCTTCTTTTGTATACAGCATCCTTCAGCTTTTCGTATTGCGATTCGCGGAAGCTTCTCAAAGCTTCCAACTTTTCCTTTGACGATCGACCTTCAGGACTGAATCCGACAGCTTCTCTCAACTGCTTGTCGTAGCGTTCTGCGCGGCTTTCATACTCTTGCACCGTTACTGGCCCAACCGCTCGGTAAGGTATGTCGTCATGTTTGCGCCTACCGAATCCCATTCGCAAATTAAAGATACGTTGGAAATTGTAGACTTTTTCACTCATGAAAATAATGTCGTCCACGGTCACTTCTCGACCCGTTACTGCATAGAAGTACTTCGCATAGTTTTGCACGTGCTGAATAACCTTGGCAGGTTCTGGCGTCGCTTTGTTGCCCTCGGGGGTTATGTCGTTCCAGGGAAGTTTGCATAAGCCGTTCAATCCGAACCAGGTGCGAAACATGGGGAACCAGTGCAGATTCTCCGCCTTCTGCTCAAAGGTTGGCATCAAGTTCTGAACCATGTCCAGAAATATGAGCCAAGCTTCGTCATGCTGCGCTCCCTTCAAGGCGAGCCCGTAACCCCCTTGTTGGGCCAAGGACTCCTTGGTAACATACTCAGAAAACTCTAAGCCCTTGGCTTCCATTCCTATGTCACGCATAACATTCAAGTCTGCCTTAAATTTTTCAGCAAAGATGGCCTTCATTTTACGAACACCTTGACCCACGATCGCTCCGAATCCTTCACCCAGCGCCATTTGATGAATGGCATTCATGGCTGCCTCTTTGCTTCCGAAGTTGAATTCAAGTCCACCAGTGGCCTCTCCGTCGATCAGCTTCATTTCATAGCACTCCATCGCGAAGGCAATTGCTGTTCCAACCGAAATGGTGTCTAATCCGTACGTGTCACAGTAGAAGTTCATCTCAACTATCCAGTCGGCGTCGAAAATGCCACAGTTGCTTCCGAGACCAGCAATTGTCTCGTATTCAGGTCCATTAACCAGCACTCTCTGACCCTTAAAGGGGCCAGTCTTAAGCTCGTAGTTCTTGACAGCGTGAGAACAAGCCACGGCGCACCCTACCCAACACCCATCAAACCCCGGGTCAAACTTCTTTTCGTAGGCTTTTTCACCGATCTTTGCCGCGTCAGGATGACTGCCAAACCTGAAATTGTTGACCGGAAGGAGGTCAAACTCGTTCATGATGGGAACTAAGTGGGTGGTTCCCACGACAGCCATTCGCCGCTGCTGGGGGTCGAGCGTTCTAATCTCCTTGTTGTATTCGGGGCCGACCTCTCTGAGGAGGTCAAAATCGGCAGGATTGTTGATATCTGCGGTCAAGTGAGAAAATTTAACGACGACAGCCTTAATTTTCTTATCGCGGAACACGGTGCCGATTCCACCTCTTCCAGCTTGTTTATATCGAACCTGTCTGCGTTTTGAATCATACCATGAAAAGTTGAGGCATCCAAACAGCGTGTTTTCCGCACCTGGACCTGCGGAAACAAGTGATATGCTGCGTTTATTGTCTGCTCCACACTTTTCTGTCAAGATTTCGCCAAGCAGATGTGTTTCAGAGGGCAACGTCTCAGCGTCTTCCACAACTATTTTGCCCTCATCTCCATCAATTAGGATGAACACTTCACTCTTGGCTTTGCCTTGAATCTCCAAGGCATCCCACCCAGCAAATTTCAGATAAGGCCCAAAATATCCTCCCGCGTTAGAGTCAACCACAGATCCTGTGAGTGGCGAGATGGACACGGCGATGCTTTTCCCGCTACCCGGGTAGATGGAAGTGCCACCCAAGGGACCACATGCAATGCAGATTTCGTTTTCAGGATCATCCCATTTGATGATCCGATCCTTTGGCAAGGCGTTCCATAACAACCAAAGGTTGAATCCACGACCACCAACAAATATACTCTTCATTTTTTCGGTGACAGATCTGCTGGTCAAGGTCATGTCTGTGAGATTTATGTATAGAGTTCTGTTATTGTAGCCACGCTCAACCTTTCCCAAATCATATTTGAACTCAGCAATTGGCAACTTACTCACCTATTGGAGAAGCTGTAGCTAGTTTGCTTCTATTTAATAAACATTCGCTCGCATAAGGCTCTGCATAGCCTATGTGCAACACGCTCCATCGTGTATGCGCAGTTATATCGATACACAAACATAAAAGACATCCACAAACAAAATAAGAAAGAGATAAACCTCTTAACAGAAAACATGCGGGGCTGTCGGCTAGCTTGGTCTAGGCTTGGAGACTTGGGCTCTCTAGACCCCGGTTCAAATCCGGGCAGCCCCACCAAACTTTAAGTTCAGAACCGCGCGTGCATGAAAAAAGCTAAGTCTTAGTAACCTATAGAAACTTCGGAGGTTCATCGTTTGAGTCCACTGGAACGTGACATTAAATTTCTTGCAAAGATGGTGGAAATTGACACTGACTCGGTCTCAAAGAAAGGCTACCCAAAATGTGCATCTCTAATCGTGGATGAGGCGGAACGCAACTCGCTTGAAGTGGAGGTTATTGATGGCGAAAAAGGAGCCCACGACGGGCTTCCACGCCCCAACGTTGTAGTCACCCTCGACACAGGCTCCGACGTGACTCTGCTTCTTGAATCGCATTTTGATGTTGTACCGCCTGGGTCCAAGTGGAGCTATCCTCCTTTCAAGCTGACAATCCAAGAAGGAAAGGCTTACGGCAGAGGCGCAGCAGACAACAAGTCTGGAATTGCAGCCGCCATCGGCGCTATGGCCCAGCTGAGGAAAGAAGCGGATTTGGACATCAACCTTAAGCTCCTCGCGGGAGTCGATGAGGAAATTGGCGGACGATACGGAGTCGACTACGTGTTAACCGACTGCGGATTGAAAGGCAACGCAGCACTAGTAGTTGATGCAGGCCCTGAACGCCTCTATCTTGGAGCTAGCGGCATCCTCTGGGGTAAAATCACCGTTGAAGGGAAACAAGGCCACGCAGGCTATCCTTTCAAAGCCAAGAATGCAATAAGCGAGGCTCTGAAGTTACTTGCAGCCCTTGACTCTTATCAGAAAGTGGTCGAGAAGAAGGAATCTAAATTGCACTCACCCCCTGAGGCTCCACGAAAGCGTGTGTGGGGACGATATTCGGTGACAATGATTAAAGGAGGAGAGAAAGAAAACGTTATCCCTGGCGCTTGCGAAGTCCGTTTCGATCGACGACTAATCCCCGAAGAGTCGGTGGAAGCTGCTGAAAAAGAGCTACAAGACTTCTTTCAAGCAGCGATCGAGAAAACCGGTTGCCACGCCACGTTGGAATTCACTAACCGCCTTCCAGGCTACCACACACCAAAGAATTTGACTTTTGTGCAGACGGTTTCAGAAAACATACGAAAAACTGTGGGCGAGCAACTGCCCTTTGCTGCTGAACTCGGAGGAAACGACGGAAGCTTCTTTGCAAAAAATGGAATTCCAGTAGTATGTTACGGAACAATTCGAGCGGACACACAATATCACGGAGTGGACGAATTCGTATATTTAGAAGACATGCGGAAAATCCGAGACCTCATAATCCACCTCGGAAGGGCGCCAAGAGAAAAAATCGTGCCTTGACGCTCTCGCGCGACACTTCTTTCCGACCTAGTGGGCTCGGCCGGATTTGAACCGGCGATTTCTTCCGCGTGAGGGAAGCGTCTCTTGGCCCCCAAAAGGGTTAGCCAGCTGGACCACGAGCCCTCCTTTACTTGCCTAGCTTAACGGTAAAACGGGATTCCTTTATATCTTTTGCAGCTCGTTACACAGTCTCCCTCAACCACACTTAACCTTTTTACTTATGCAAGCGTATTCAGATCGAGGAGGCTCCGCCATCGATGAGAACACACATACCCATAGACAATCTTTTAAAACCCCCACACCCTTAAAGTAAGCTTCAATACAAGAAGTGAAACTAAACATGGTAAAAGTAAAAGACGTCGAAGTCCCTGAAGGGCTCTGCTACTCAAAAGACTACGAGTGGGTAAAAATCGAAGGCGACAAAGTCCGCATCGGCATAACAGACTACGCCCAAAAACAACTCCGAGAAATTGTCTACGTTGAACTTCCAGCAGAAGGTGACACAATAACCCAAAACGAACCTTATGGCACGGTGGAATCTGTAAAAGCAGTCTCAGACCTAGTAGCACCGCTGAGCGGCACTATCGAACAGATAAACACTGACGTGCAAGACAGCCCCGAGACCCTCAACGAAGACCCCTACAACAAAGGCTGGCTCCTAGTGATAAAGCCCAGCGATAAAGACGCTGAATTGAAAAATATCATGGACTTTGCGAAAGCTGTAGAATGGCACGAAAGTCTATCATAGACCAACCCAAGCTTTGAAGACAAGCCGCAATTAGCTAAACAGGCTAGAACGCCAGGTTAGTAACGTTTCCTCAGGGAGCCTGAAAGAGCGTTTAGCATGGATCCAACCTAAACCACTTCACTGAGTTAGAGCGCATTATTGTAAGAAAAATCTTAAGATTCGAGTGCTTAGTACTCTTTAGGCATCCTCTGAAACTCTTTATAGGTGAAAACAGGGCCGTCCTTGCACACAAACTTTTCTCCGATATTGCATCTTCCACACTTTCCGATGCCGCACTTCATCCGCATCTCGAAGGACAGTAGCACATTTTCAGGGGAGAACCCCAATTCACTGATGACTGGCATCGTGAACTTATACATTATTGGTGGACCGCAGACAACCGCGATAGCGTTGTCTGAGCTTGGAGCAACATCCTTAAGAACCGCGGGGACAAAGCCAACCAGCCCCTTCCAGCCGGGAACAGCGCTGTCGATGGTCACATTGAGGTTAATGTCGTCTCTCTTTTTCCAAGCTTCAAGGTCGTATTTGTAGATGAGTTCGCCTGGATTCCGGGCTCCATAGATCACAGTCAAGTCTTTGAACTTCTCTCTGTTGGCTTTGTGGAGGATGAAGTTGGCCAAAGATCTTAGCGTGGTGAAGGCGAATCCTCCTCCAACGATAACGACGTTGCGACCTTCTAGTCTTTCCATGGGGAACCCGTTGCCATAAGGTCCTCTGACTCCCATGACTGTTCCCTCTTCGCTGTTGTGCAAAGCCGTTGTGACAACTCCAACTCTCTTCACTGTGAACTGGATGGCGTCTTTGTCCATGGGGGATGACGCGATGCCTATGGGGCACTCCCCGGCGCCGAAGACGGAGATCTCTGCGAACTGGCCGCATCTGTATTTAAAGTTCTTCATGGCCTCGGAGTCTTTGAAGGTGAGTTCAAAGGTCTTGATGTCTTTTGCTTCATTTTCTGTTGTGATCTTTCTGATGACTGTGAGGTTGGGGATGTATGGATTAGTCATTATCACTCCTCTTGTCTGTGGGCAAGGCGGAAATCGCCCCAACGACCTCTCTGATGTCAAGGTTCACGGGGCATTCCTGAATACATCTTCCACAGCCCACACAGAAGCTTTCGCCATGTGTCTTGACGAAGTAGTTGAACTTGTGCATGATCCTCTGCCTCATCCTTTCCTTCCCTGAAGGACGAGGATTGTGCCCCGAACCATGCAGTGTAAAGCAGGAGAACTGGCATGAGTCCCAGATTCTAATCCTTTTTCCATCTTCATCCAGAACATCGAAGCAGCAGCAGGTGGGGCAAAAAAAAGTGCAGATTCCGCAGTTGAGGCACTTCTGGCAAATCTGTTCCCAAATTGGATCGTCGAACATGCCGTCAAGCTTGTTGTCGACGCCATCGATGGAGACCTTAGACTTCACGGCGGCTTCGGCGTCGTCGGAGAGCTTCTTTGCCTTGTCGATGTCCGCTCGTTCTGCTTCCTTTAGCCAGGGGAACTTCTCGATAAGTTTTTCGCCTCGTTCAGTGATTGGTTCTATTAGATACTTGTCATTGATATCTTGGAGAAGCACATCCAAACCCTCTTTTCCATGTGGGCTTCCCCCGAGCGACGTACAGAAACATGTGCTCAGAGGATGATTACACGCCAGCCCCACTATGGTCGTGTTTTTTCTCTTCTCTTTGTAGTATGCGTCTTTGTATTCTCCTGACGAGAGAAACTTATCCAAAAGAACAAAGCTCTTGGCATCACAGGGGCGGACCGCCAGCACCACCCTTTGTCCAATTACAACCTGAGGCGCTGCCAGCTCGACTTCTTGTTTGCCCGTCTTATAGGTGAACAGCGTCTCAGTTTGGGGAATGAACACATCCTTTGGCGGCTTCTTCGTGTTTCGGGAGTCGAGGGAAACTTCACTTCCGGAAGCAAGCCTTTCAAAGGAGCCGATGCTTTTTCTGTCAACGGGCGCGAATATCTCATACTCTCTAGCTAGTTCTCCGATGAGGTTAGGGAGCTTGCTCTTTTCTATGACCTTCCACTTCATTGTAGGCTCCTCATTTCATTTGATAAACTCCTGAGGGTCTTCCGATTTGAAATCTCCTAGCGGGGGAGCCTCTTCGAGGCTTAATCCAGCCTTGAAATTATACCGTTCTTTCACGATTTTTTCGATTTTCTTCATCAGTTCTCTTAGGTTTATGTTGACAGGGCAAACTCGGCTACAGGCCCCACAATCAACACATCTCCCCGCCACATGCAAAGCCCGTACAATGTGGTATATCATAGTGTCGGATAGGTCGTTTGTCTTGCCGAACCAAGTTGGTATAGACTGGTCGACAAAGCATGTTTTACAGTAACAGAGGGGGCAAACGCTCCTGCAAGCGTAGCACCTAATGCACTTACTTAGTTCCCCGTTAAAATGGTTCCACCTCTCTTCTGCTGCCATCGCCTCAAGATTTTCAACCTCTGTGAACTCGTTCACCTCCGTGAGTTCCGGAACCTCCTCTCCGACAAGCACGTCTTGAATCGGCGGATTTCTATGCTTGCAGGTTAGACACGAATCGCAGAGGAAGTCGTTTTTCGCAAGGAGAAGTTCAAACTCTTCTCCTTTGACTTTGATCTTTTCACCCTCAATAGTGGCCTCGAGGATTTCCTTTTCCTCGAGCTTTGACTCGACTTTTT
The DNA here is from genome assembly GCA_020341775.1 of Candidatus Bathyarchaeota archaeon. Lineage (GTDB taxonomy): Archaea > Thermoproteota > Bathyarchaeia > Bathyarchaeales > SOJC01. Next base: position 696,532 of record CP070835.1, on the reverse strand, counting down.
TCCTGTCAACGACCCCGAGGCAGGGAACACCAATTATAATCACGTTTTCCTTTGGTACCTGATTCTCGGCGATGCAAACTGCTATCAATCGTGCGTCGCAGCCTTTTGCCACAACGCCTACCTTTTCCTTTCGATCCACTACATATTTGGCGAGGTTGTTGTCGCAGCTTGAATCCCAGATCAGCTTCTGAACATCCTCTGTCTTGTTTACGAAACAGGGAGTCGTGCGAAGAGGCCGAGTTCCTCGCTCATATCCAATTATGAGGTCGACCTTCTTCTCGCTGAGAAGCTTCTCAGCAATCTCCCTTAGCGATTTTTCAAGTTTTTCCATTCGATTCGTACCTTCACTAGTCTTTTGGCAGGCCCTAGTGCCTTCACCTCATTTACAACTTCTGTCACAACGCTGGCGAACTTTCCGCCTTCAGCTGCGGAGACCCACGAGAAGTTGACCCTTGCAGGCTCGATTCCCACGTATTCCAATAAGTCCTTTAAGACAGCAAACCGTCTTCTAGCCACTAGGTTCCCGCTGATGTAGTGACAGTCGCCTGGATGGCAGCCAGAAACCAAGACGCCATCCCAGCCGCACTGCAGGGCTTTTATGATGTAGTATGGGTTGACCCTGCCAGAGCAGGGGACTCGAACGATCCTCACGTTAGGAGGATACTGAATTCGACTGATTCCAGTCAGATCAGCTCCAGCGTAGCTGCACCAATTGCAAAGAAAAGCAAGTATTCTCGGTTCCCACCCTTTTTCAACATTTTTCATTTCTACTCACCTCAACGCGACTATAATCGAGTTTATCTGGTCGTCGGTGAAGCCTTTAACGTCGATGGCGGAGCATCTGCAGGTAGCTGCGCATGCTCCACATCCTTTGCAGAGAGCGCTGTTCACCTTCGCCGTCTTTCCCCTTTTGGTCTCCTCGATTTCTATGGCATTGTAGGCACAGACAAGCATGCAGAGCTCACACGCTGTACATCTGCCCGGGTTGACGGTGGCGATGATTCCCTCAGCTTCGATAGTGTCTTTCGTCAAAAGCGTACACGCTCTTGACACAGCAGCTTTCGCTTGAGAGATGCTCTCCCTGATGGGTTTCGGCGAATGAGCCATTCCACACACAAAGATGCCTTCTGTAGCGAAGTCTACGGGTCGAAGCTTGGCGTGCGCTTCTAAGAAGAACCCATCCTCGTTTAACGGCACCTTCAACATCTTGGCTAACTTCTCATTTTCTTGGGATGGAACAATGGCTGCGCTCAGAACAACGAGGTCTGCGTCTATGATTATGTCTTCTTGGATGGTTGGCTCAAAAACCGAGACCTGCAAGCCGTTTTTTCCCTTCGATTTGGTCTGGGCGACCTTCGGCTTGCTTTCTTCTTCGTAACGTATGAATATCACTCCGGCTTCTCGAGCCCTTCTGTAGTGTTCTTCCATAAGACCGTAGGTTCTCATATCACGATATAGAACGTACACGTTAGCCATCGGATCTTTTTCCTTTATTTTCAAGGAGTTCTTTACCGCTTCTCCACAACACATCCGGCTGCAGTAGGGATGTTCGTTGTTTCTAGATCCTACGCACTGAATCATCACGACATTCCCAAACTTTGGTGTGGGACCCATCATGATTCTGTTTTCCAACTCTGGATGCGTCAATACGCGAGAATCCTTTCCATAGAGATATTCGGTCGGTTGGTATTCCTCACCCCCAGTGGCCACGATGATTATTCCGTGCTCCAGCTCTCTTCTCACATCACTCCCTGAGTTGATGCTTACGGTGGTCTTGAAATTCCCGACATATCCTGAAACGTGTTCTACTTTTGCATTAAGGAAGACCTTGATCAGCTCGTTCGAGTAGACGTTATCGATCATGGTTTTCAGGTACTCTTCGGTATCGTCGTTTTCCAGTGTGTAGTGTATCTTGCGGAGGAAACCTCCAAGCTCGTTGTTCTTCTCCACTAAGTCGACTTCAAAACCTTGCTTCGCAAGGGCCAAAGCTGCAGTTATTCCCGCCAATCCCCCTCCGATAACTAGACCTCTACTGGTGACCCCTAGAGAAACTCTTTTCAAAGGCTCTATCACTCGCGCTTTCGCGACGGCCATTCTCACTAGGTCTTTCGCCTTCTCCGTCGCAGCTTCATGCTCGTGCATGTGGACCCAGGAGCACTGGTCGCGGATGTTAGCCATCTCAAAGAGATACTTGTTCAGGCCAGCTTCTGTACATGTGGCTCTGAACAGCGGCTCGTGAGTT
>CP070835.1:690991-694190 GCA_020341775.1 Candidatus Bathyarchaeota archaeon | reverse complement strand
GACCCGAGATCGTTATATGGCATGAAGATATCTACGCGGCGACAGAATCCTTGGGGCTTTGCGTCTTCACATCCACGAACTCTTATTGCGTTACGTTTTCAAATATGGCAGAAATGTTTACCGCAGCCACAGGGATCAAACTGAATGAAAAGGAGATACAAATTGCTGGCAGAAGGATATTAACCATGGAGAAATGCTTCAACATCCGAGAAGGAGCAGACAGAAAGCTGGATGATCTCTCATGGAGGATGATGAACGAACCGATGCCCTCAGGCCCTAACAAAGGTATGATGAACTCTTCAGAAGAACTTGATAAGATGCTTGATAAGTACTATGCTCTCCATGGATGGGATGTTAAGACTAGCTGGCCATACAAAGAAACCTTGGTTTCATTAGGTCTAAAAGATGTATCAAAGAAGCTAGGGAAGATGAGAAAAATACCCGCCGTCAAAAGGTAAAGGTTACTGGCAATATGCGTTGAACACCGTAGGCTAGAGCCATCTCAATTTCTTGCCTAATCCTTTCTTCAGCGAGATCTCATAGATTCTTTTGGATATCGCTATGTCCTCGCTTCCCATACCTATTGGAACACATAGTATTCTCTCTGTGTCAGATTCTCTTCCTTTCTTCTTCCCTGCGACGATATAGCCCAGCTCTGCATAAACATCTCTCTTGGAAATGAGCCCCTTCGAAACCCACTTTGCAAGTTCTCCGCGATGCATAGTCTGTTCCAAATGATCTACGACTATTTTGTTCACTGTTCTTATTATTTTGAAATCAAGCTCCTGATAGCTGCCCACAGCACATATGAAACACCCAGTTTTCAGCCACTCGTTGCGCACCAACGGCGCATCTGCAGAAGTCACAGTCACTATTATGTCAGCACCTTTGACACCATTCTCCATGCTGTCTACTGGGCTAACATTCAAACTCAGTTTCTTACCCATCTCTTCTGCAAAGCTTTCTCTTGCGTTTTTTCTTATGTCTGCAACTCTGACTTCGCTCAGCTTTTGCACTTCGTTCAAAGCGGACAACTGGAAGCCTGATTGATAACCTGCTCCTACAATGCACAAGACTTTGGCGTCATGTCTCGCAAGATATTTTGCCGCCACCGCTGTTGCTGCGCCTGTTCTCATTGCGGTGATCCAGCCACCACCGATTATCGCGACAGGAGCAAAAGTTTCCGGGTCTGTCAGAATTATCGTGGCGAAAATGCTCGGAAGACCATACTTCTTCGGGTTGTTCCAGTTAGCTCCAGCCCACTTGATGCCACTCATGTTCCATGGTCCAACATACGCGGGCATTGCATTGCCCCAAGTGTCATATTTGGCAGTAATTTTCATGTCGAGGGATATCTTGGAAGGAACAATTACATCGCCTTCACCGTGGGCTTTGAAGACTCTTTCTATGGTTTCCACGGTTTCTTTCATTGTTAGGCCAGTGAGAGCAACGTCTTTTTCCGCAAGATATAGTATTTCTATTTCTTTTGACATGGTTTGTTCACGCAACTTCAAGCATTCAGATTCACTGAATCCTTCACGAATTTGACACTATTGATAGCCACAAGCCTTGAGAACTATAAGTGCGTATATCTTCGCGGCATCAACGACTTGATCTATTTCTATGTGTTCGTTGGCTACGTGGCATTGGTCGAGTTTTCCTGGGCCAAAATCAACAATAGTTGGTATTCCAGCTTGGTTTATGAGAAAACGCGCATCTGTAGCTCCTGGTATACCAGCTATCTTTGGCTTCTTCCCAGTTACGTATGTTGTTGCATCTCTTGCCACTTGAACAATTCTTTCCTTTTCAGATATTTCTGCGGGGTTTGTAAGGCGAAGTACCCTAACATCCGCCTTTATCTCCGAATCGATCTGTTTTAGATTATGAAGGCACTCTTTGAATTCATCGAGAACCCGATCAAATGACTGGCCAGGCACCGTTCTTATGTCAAATGACGATTTACATGTGTTGGGGATCACGTTGATCTTAACTCCGCCTTCAATTAAAGTACCTGGTGCTATTGTAGGACCTCCAAGAAGCCTGTGTGGTCTGTGGTTTAGCTTAAGTTCTTTGACTGCCAGAATCACCTTCGCCATCTTCTCTACAGCGTTTACTCCTAGATGAGGCATAGCGGCATGGGCGAGTTTTCCCTTAGTGGTGATTTCCAACCGTACGCCTCCACGACTAGCAGTGTAAATCTTGTCCAAGTTGGAGACACCACAGGCTATCCCCATATCTCCTTTTATTAATCCTTTATCCACCAGATATTTTGTTCCTTTTTCTCCTCCGGTCTCTTCATCAACAACAGCTGTCAATAGTAAATCCCCCTTGAGTTCGACATCAGCTTTTTGAATGGCACTTGCAGCCATTATCATTGCAGTTAGAGAACCTTTGTTGTCGCACGCACCTCTTCCATATACTTTGTTGTTCTTGATCTTGGCTGAAAACGGGTCAAAAGACCAATCTTTTCGATCTCCAGGTGGGACAGTATCCATGTGTGTATTCAGAATAAGAGAAGTTCCTTGGTCAAGACCTCGCAACCGACCTATTATATTTGGTCGATTAGACTCCACCGCCACAGACCGGACTTCAATACCCATCGCTTCTAGTTTTCCTGCTACTAACAGTGAGATTTCCTCCTCTTCGCCAGGAGGATTTACGCTTGGAGTCTGGACTAATTCTCTTAATAGCTCGACAACCTCTTTTTTTGAGATCTGATCCAAAACGCGTCTTTGGATATCCATGCTTTTGCCTCTGATAGGATTCTTGCTAGTATTGTATGTAATCCTTTTGTTATTCTGCCTCTTTTTAGAAATCTTCCTATATCTTGAAATTGCCATTTTCCACTATTAGTCTACCATCTATCTTGACTGTAGGACGCATGATCATTCCATCTGTGTGGGTCTTCGACTTAACATTTCCACCAAAATTGATGTTTGTTCCGATGCCAATGTGCACCGCTCCGAATATTCTTTCGTCTTCAAGAGGGGTTCCAGAGAGCCTGCATTTCGAGTTTGTGCCTATACCGAATTCAGCTATGTTGTAGACTTGCGGATCGTCGAGATCTCCAAGGTACCTTTTGTACTCTTGAGCGTCCCTCCCACCTTCAATGCTCGTTATAAAGTTGTCCTTCACTACACATTCTATTGGTTCTGTCAGTGGATGATAGATGGGAATTATACTGCCATCGAAGACTACT
>CP070835.1:686133-690891 GCA_020341775.1 Candidatus Bathyarchaeota archaeon | reverse complement strand
GGTCTACGGTGCGCAGCCCGAGCTGCCCATGGTTGAGGAGCATCCTCGACAACCAGAAGACCCCTATGGCATAACAAAAGCCGCCTGCGAGAAGCTACTCGAAATCTACGGAGAAATGTTCGAGTTGAACTACGTAATCCTCCGCCCCCACAACGTTTATGGCGAACGGCAAATAATGGACAATCCCTATCGGAACGTAATCGCCATCTTCATGAACAGAATACTGCAAGGAAAACCTCCCGTAGTGTATGGTGACGGTGAGCAGAAGAGAGCCTTCACCTACATCTCCGACTGCACCCCGTACGTGGCAAAGTCCGCCTTTGCAGAACAGGCCTACGGTGAAATCATCAACATCGGATCCGAAGAAGTGGTCACGATTAACAGGTTGGCAGAATTAGTGTTGGACAAAATGGGATCCACCCTCAAACCAGTCAAATTTCCTCCACGACCTCAAGAAATAAAATATGCGTACTGCGATTCCGCAAAGGCGAGGCGCCTTTTAGACTACGAAACAAAGACGCCGTTAGACGAGGGCATCGAAAAGATGGCGAAGTGGGCCAAAAAACTGGGACCTCACCCCTTCAGCTACTGGAACTGGGAACGATTTGAAATCAAGAAGAAAGTGCCCAAAATCTGGAAGATGAAAAAAATGTGACTCTCCTGCTTCATAGATGACTTGGCTATGGAATGCTGGAAGAAACAAAAGGGGCGTAGTTGCAGCCTCCACGTCAAAAGGAAGGACTGCGTCGATCCTGATCTCTAAGACTCTGTTCCAGTGATCGTGATGTCAAAGCTGAAGTCTGTCAATCCATCGACGTTTGACGCCACCGAAAGAGTGAAGACTGCTTCGACAACCGTTGCGGAAGGTAGAACGTACGCCTCGCGATTCCAGTTCAGCCCTAAATCGCTGGAGGCAGACGCGGGGGTCCAGTTGTGAGTCGTCATGTTTAACACCACTGGCGAGCTGCCTTCGTTCTGAACGTAAATCGTGACGGTCTTGGATTCTCCAGGCTGCAAAATTCCCCAACCAATCGACGAGACTTCGTTGGTGCACGAGGAGTCCCAGTAAACGTTGATGCCGACCACGTGGACTTGCCCATTATTGCTGATTGTCCGCGTGGCTGCAAACGCGGCAAAAGCACTTGCAGCCACGCCAACGGCTACTACTAAGAGAACAATTTTTAGCTTGGTTTTTTGCATAGCCAAGATTTTCGCCTTGGAATAGGGTATCGTAAGATTTTATAAACATTATGGTATACCAGCGCTACACCAATACACTTGTCCCGAAAGCCAGGGCCATCCATTCTACTGGCCATTTTGCGTCATTTGCGGGCCCCTTATCTGCAGTCGCCTTCACACGCACTCGCACGTGTGGTGTGTTGAAGCAAACCTATTTTAGGCGGAACGTTCCGTGTTGTCCTACTCGGCACGTATAGCTCATGAAAGGTTGACTTAGAAAATGTTTGGAGAGATGCTTTGATGGCTAAAATCCTGCGCATGTCTAAAGAAGCGACGGTCGAAGCAGTTCGTGGAGGCCGCGTCACAATCTGCGTGGTGGGATTAGGCTATATTGGTCTTCCCTTGGCGGTTCTGTTTGTTCAAGAAGGCGCACGAGTGAAGGGTTGTGTGCGCACCGAAACATCTGCTGAGAGAGTTAATCGGGGCGAAACCCACGTCACAGAACATGACGTCTCGGCGCTTCTAGATGAAGGGGCGCACTTGCTTGAAGGGTCGTGCCCTAACTGTGGCGTCCGCCTCTTCGAACTCGAGACAGAAGCCTTCTGTCCTTGCTGCGGAAGGCTGGCTTCCGTCACAAAATTTGGTGTCCACCTTCAAGACAAGGTCGCCGAGGCGCATGCAAGGCTTACCCGCGCTCGGCAGAGCCTACAAGACCTTCTGAAGGCAGCTCTTAAAACGGGCAGACTTTCCGCCTCCACGCAGACAGCGCAAGCTACCCGCCAGTCTGACGTTGTTCTCATAACAGTCGGTACGCCCATCGACAACAGAAACATTCCCAACTACGCTGACTTACTGAGCGCTAGCAAGAACGTGGGACAAGGCCTGCAGAAAGACACGCTGGTCATCTTGAAAAGCACCGTCTCCCCTGGAACAACTGAAAACTTAGTTAGATCCGCTCTCGAAGAAGAGTCGCAGCTGAAGTCGGGGAACGACTTTGGGCTGGCTTTCATGCCGGAAACCATTAAGGAGGGCCATGCGCTCTACGAGTTTCGCAACCTCCCACGAATTGTGGGGGGCATCACAACACGAGACGCCACAGCCGCTGCCAACCTCTTCTCAGTTTTTAAGGGACCTGTCTACGTCTACGACCAAGCTGCGACCATCGAGGCTTCCAAACTCTTCATGAACATCTATAGAGACGTGAACATAGCATTAGCCAACGAGTTTGCGTTGGCCTGTGAGAAGATGGGAGTCGACGCGCTTCAGGCTATCAACGCAGCGAACATTGACCCGAAGACCCACATTCTCACACCGGGACTGGTAGGCGGCTACTGTTTGCCTAAGGACACGTACCATTTCACTCACTCCTCTGAACGCGTCGGATATTCGCCTCAGCTCATGACGCTGGCTCGACAACTGAACAGTGGAATGCCCAGCCACATATTAGATTTGACCGAGGAAGTGCTCGCCGAGATCAACGTGAACCTGAGGGGTGCAGGCGTAGCACTATTAGGGTTAGGATTCAAAGCCAACAGCGGCGATCTACGCAACACGCCTGCCAAGCCCATTTACGAAGGATTACTCAAACGGGGCGTCAATGTTAAAGCGCAAGACCCTTTTGCACAGAATGACCAGGTAAACCAAGTGTTCCAAGGAATAAACCGTGTGGGGTCCGTTGAAGAAGCCGTCCGAGAAGTTTCCTGCACCATCATCGTGACGGACCACTTGGAATATCGCCGGCTAACCGCTAAAAAGCTGAAGAGGTTAATGGCGGCTCCCTGTGCCATTGTCGACGCACGCCACATCATTGACCCTGAGGAGGCTCGCGCGGCGGGAGTGCATGTGCGAAGCCTAGGAAAGCCCACGAGAAATCCACCTTCGAACGAGTAGCCTGTGGCTGTCACCTAGCCTTCTAGAACGTGAATGTCAATGCGTCAATTGAGAACCCCTAAATGGTTGGAGCGGTTCCGTGAGTCGCTGCGAGTGTTTTCAATGGTCGGGTTTTTTCTTTTAGCCCTCGATTCGTGCATCGCCTTGAACCGATGGTGGCTTGAAGAAGCTTTTCGAGGTTACCTACTTAATCTAATCTTAATGGTTGTTGGGTTTAGCCTATTCACAGTTCTCGCCGCAAAAACTAAGCTACAGGCAGCTGGTCTTGCGTGTTTCTGCGTTGCTGTGTATTTCATATGCAACTACGAAATTGGCGGGCCATCCAAATATTTTCTCACGCCTTTTGATCCCCTTCTCCATGTGCCTCAAACCTTCCCAAGAGGCGACCCTCGATCCTATGTCTATCGAAGAGCCATGGCCTACCTCACATCCATTGTGTCCGCTCTTCTTTTAGGCGTCACCGCGTTGAGGCGAAAACCACAAAACAACGTCCACTTGCAGGCTACTTGACCCTACGTTTCAGACTCAGCAGCAAAGCGAGCGTTAATGATAGAACTAGCAGTGAAGACAACCCGAATTCGGGAACCGCGAACATGTCTGAAACGTTGAAGTAGTCTTTTACTGTGAAAGGTCCACGCACTTCTACAACATATCGCCCTTCCTGACTTGAATCTGCGGTTGGAGTCCACCCACTCTCTCCGGTTCCAAAGTGTTCTGTCAAAGACTCGCCTGGATTCAGAGTTATGCTGACAGTCTTCAAGTATGCTAAGCCACTCTCATAGTGTTCCACTTCAATATGATCTATGGTGATGGCGCCTGTTTCGTACTTGTTCTCCACGTATACTGTCACAACTCCGTCTGGGGGTATTCTGTCTGGAGTGACTTCGAGGTAAGCGTTCAAGCAAAGACAAGTTGGTATGCAGAAGAACATTAATAGGAGAATCGTTGCGGCAATGCATGTTTTCATGGCGGAGCCTTCCACTTTCCTTATACCTAGAGGATAAAATTCTTTATGCGAGGTTTTTCTATATAAAATATCTGGACCTTTGATCTACCTAGGTAGATTTAAGATTCACATATCATCCAACTGCAAACATTTCAAAGTCGAGTGAGGCTTTTTGGGATGAAGTTACCTATGTTGCGGTCGAATTTTAAGTTGAGGAAGCTAGTGAAAACTCTGAGCTTAAGAATGCTTATGTTTTGCAGGCCCGTGCTTCCACGATCTGTGTTAGCTAAGTCTTTCTTTCGAGTAGCAAGCATCGTGTTAGAGGTGGCGGAGGAGGACCAAAGAGCCGATGTCCTAGTCTGCAAATTCAAGCATGGCGCAAGGGGCGCCTTGTGTGTGTCTATCGATTATGATCTTCCAGTTTCTCGTCCACTTAGGAGCGACTGGCGTAGGGCAACAGCTAAAATCTTGGAATTGGCGGCGACGCACTCCGTTCCCACAAGTTGGGGGATCTGTGGGATGCTAGCCCTCAGAGAGACGGAAACCTTTGAAAGATTGAAAAATACTTCCGCTGCAATTGACTTGGGTGCTCACACGTTCAATCACGTGGATTTCAGCAGCCCCGCGTGCACCGATGACGTTGCCGAAAGCGAAATAATGAAATGCGTGGAACTATTGAACGACGTCAAAAGGCCTGTTACATTCATTTTCCCTTGGAACAGACTTGGACATTTCCGCCAGTT
>CP070835.1:674571-686033 GCA_020341775.1 Candidatus Bathyarchaeota archaeon | reverse complement strand
CCAAGCCAGCTATACAGCTTGCCTAGTTCTTCGGCGATTTCGAAAAGGATATGCACAAAGAAGCTGAATATTAAGGCGGTGACTTTTTCATGTATTCCGCTCATCTGTTGAAGGCAATTGCCAACTCTTATACGATCTCTTAGAAATCTGAACATAAACCAAGACGAAGCTGCAACAAGGAGCACCCAAAGAAAATTCGTGTTGAAAAAAGAAAGAATTGCGATAAAGCTGAAAGCCAAAAGCTTTATTGGTTTTCCTGAAAGCCCGATTCTGTCATGATGAAGGCGGGCTAGCTTCTGCCAGTAGTAGCCATAGGTAAAGCCATTTCTCAGTATGAATCGCAGCGTGAACCTTTCAGTGGACCGATAGTGTCGGAAAGCGATGTTCTCCTTGTGGATTGTTTTATACCCTGCGCGTTCCAGTCTCCAAAGAACATCCCGATCTTCCATCACTTGCATTGTCTCGTTGAAGCCGCCCACCTCCAACAGAGCGCTTTTTCGGTAATAGTCGTTGGCCATTGCTATTCCTCTCTAAGAATTCTGGTTGGAGCAATCGACATGAAGAACAAGGCTCGCTGGCGAAAGCTCATATCATTCGTAGGTATTGGAATTAAGTCGTTCCCTCGAACAACTGCGACGTTTGGGTCTTTAAGTGCCTTTTCGGCCTTTAAAATCCAATCATCGTCCAGCGAGGTCAAATCTGAGTCGACCATCGCTACAATTTCGCCTTTGGCTTCTTTAAGACCGATGTTGCGGGCTCTTCCTCTAAGGGCACCTTGTTCTACTATTACTTTGTCGACAGGAAATTTCTTTGCAATCTCTAGAGTTCCATCGCTTGAGCCAGCATCAACTATTATGACCTCGTACATGTTTCTGGGATACTTTACACTGAATATGGAAGACAAACATCCGGCAAGGGTGTCGCCAGAATTCAATGTGATTATGATAATAGAAAATTTTGGATTATCAGCTTTCAAAATCACTCACTTTCAATCATGTTGTTGTCATTCCATATAGCCTAACTTCCTGAGTCGCTCAATCACTTCTTTTTCTTCTTCACGGGAGTATGTCCGCTTCTCTGTTGAGCTTTTCTCCAAGGCAGGATGATCGAATAACTTGACCCAGTCCAGCAGCCGTCGCTCAATCGCTTCCTTGGCTTTATGGTCTTTTCCAACGATGTTTTGAGTTTCATCGGGATCTTTTCTCAAGTTATAAAGTTCTTCTTGGCCGCCATGGATGCTTTGACAGCATCTGCAAAAAGCATCTCTTTTGGATAAAGCTACAATGTATTTGTAGTCGTTGGTTCTAACGGCTCTCTTGCGTTCATAGTATGCCTCTTCCGCAAATATTGCTGGGCGCATGCTGCTTACTTCATCGGTGATCAATGGAACCAAGCTGTTGCCGTCAAACATGTTTTTGTTAGAAATCGGTATATTCAATATGTCCAGCAAGGTGGGAACCAAATCTACATGTTGAACGAGCCCATCAACTCTTTTACCTGAAGGAATCCCAGGACCGCTAATAATTAGCGGAACATGAATGCTAACATCGTAGAGTCCATGGTGGTCAAAGAGTATTCCATGCTCGGTTAGGCTTTCTCCGTGATCTGATGTCAGAACGAATAGTGTCTTTTCGGATATGCCATGGTCTTCTAGGAAGTTAAGTATCTTTCCTAATTCGTGATCGGCGTAGGCAATTGCGCCATCGTATTGAGCGATGACATAATCTGTGTTTGGAGCTTCCTTCAAATGCTCCTTTAAATATTCTCTCCTTCCTTGATTTCTGATTTGATCTAAGACTTTCCCTAGATCTTCCTGTTCAGTATCTTCGTGGTGATAAAACTTATCCACGTAAGGTTGAGGAGGATTGTAAATGGCATGTGTATCCCAGAAATGGATAAAGATAAAGAATTTTCTCTTCAAGTTTCGTTTTATTAAGTTCATGGCAACTGCAGAAACCGTTTCTGCTTCGCGCCCATATCCTAGTCTTGCCTTTCCTCGCTTGTAAGCCTTCTTCATTCCTAAAAGCCGGATTGCATTAGCGGCTGCTTTCAACATCTTGTATTTTATGGTGCGTTTCTTCGATATTCCATGAGGATCTTGTTGTCCATGAAACAAGTCGTAGTATACATCATAGTTTCTCTTGTGCCATCGTTTTAGCCAATCAACAGCTAATGTCAAGTATCCCTGTGATTTTAAGATTTCATGGAGAAACTGAATTTCGCTGATTTTTTTAAGTTTCTTGTCTGAAAGTGGGATTCCATGGCTGATGATCCCATGATTTATCGGATATTTTCCTGAGAAAATCGATGTTAGGGATGAGTCCGTGACATTGGTGCAAGAAAAGGCTTTCTCGAACAACATGCCTTGTCTCGCTAAAAGGTCGATGTTTGGAGTGGTGGGCTTTGAGTAGCCATAGCAACTCAAATTTCTGGCTCTGAGAGCGTCAATGATTACGAAAACAACATTGGATTTAGATTGCATGCGTCTCTACCTTTGGTGACTTGTTGGCTATTTGGTGCGTAAACGCGTGAAGACGATTATTGCAGTTGCTGTGATCAACCCGATCAAGCCAATCAACAGGATCGGCAGGTGGAATTCTTGGATGTTTGTTTCTTGGATGTTTGTTTCTTCATAAAATGCGGTTATGCTATCATCCTCTAAGAGGTTCAATACTCTTATTTGGTTTGTTGAGCTATCTTCCCAGTTCTTGAATTTGTACATTTTGTCTCCGATTGTGAAGTCAGGGGGCATGGAGACTGTGTGGCTTCCTTCAGAAAGCGAGCCATTCCAAGGAGTAAGATAGTCAAGCTCGTCGACGGTGAATGGTATAGATGAGGGCTTAGAAGCGATGTTGAGGTGATGTTGTGCACCTGAGAGGTATATTGCAGTAATTCTGGTGTCTCTATAGATCGCCGGTGTTGGTCTGGGTCCAGGTCCATGGTCAGCTTCAGCTCGCGTGACGGTTGCAGCAAGCGGTGGCGAGAGGGTGGGCCAAGTTTCAGAATAGTAAGAGAAGTTGTCGAATTCAGGTGTTATTTCCCAATGATCAAAATTAAGGGGTTCAATGCCGATTTTTGGAATCGTTCCTTCAGGCACTTTTATTGTAACTGGTGTGGTTCCTACGATCAGGTTTCCAACACGCACAGTTTTTCCTTGAGGCGATGAGTCTAAAGTTAAATCGTAGAGTGTTGTCGGAAAAGAGTCTTCGCCAACGTATTGGTCGCGAACCACAAGATCGTCGAATGAAATTGTGGCCCAGCTTCCTGGAGACAGCTTTGAATAGTATTCACTGCTTCCAATTCGAATGCTTCTAACGCCTCCTGGGTAGCTCAAGTCAAGATTGTTGGTGGAGAGATCTGCAACCTCAGTCCCATCAAGCCAAACTTTGATTTCACCCTCATCCGCATGAGAGTACTTGTATAGTTCGAGAGTGTGGATGACTCCAAGGCTGACAGTTGTGTTGCTTATGAGTTGGTGTTTGTTTTGAGGATTTTCCCAATCTGAAGCAGATGATCCAGTCTTGTAGAGCATCCACAGATGTGGTGGCGCATAACCCTCTAGCGCGATGATAACTTGTGTCACGAGAGCTGAGTTCTCGTTTCCTGAAAGTTCTCCGAGACTGACGCGCCAATAGGAGTTGGTGGCGTTCCATGTGTCTATGCGGAATCGGAACCGCATGTATGCGGGATTTAAGTAAATGTCTGGGTAGGTTAAATGATCTGGGTCTGGCGACGTAAACAAGTCGACCCACGTTTCACAGAGCGGGTTTTGTAGGTTGCCATTTATGTCTAAGACTGCGCTGCACGTTCCCGATATAGCATTGTCAGATAATATGCGGAAGTCGTGAGGGTTGTTAGGAAACATCTCTATTACGGTCCATTTGCCATATTGCCTACCCATGCCAGAGTATTCCGATCCTGGTAGCCACCATTCATAATCAAAGAAATCTTTGAAAGGCTCTTTATATGAATGGGTGGCTTCGGCGGGAAGGGAAGCAGTAGTCTGGAATAGCCCAATTAGTGTTGCTAAGACGCCGAATATTAAAAGAACGCGCTGCTTTTGTTTCATGGCACGACCCATTTCTGTGTCCATAAAATTCTTGTTTCGGGGAAGGAGTAGATATTCATATATCGTAATACTTAATAAACCTTTTTTCGGGGGTTATGTTGCGTACTCTGTATCTTACACGGTGTATGATGTAGATAGCGATCCCTGTCCCCAGCAGAAGCACGACAATCGCTAAGAGGAGCGGTGGAAACAAAGGCTCTGTCGCTAACGCTGTGACTTCAATCGTTGAGGAAGCCGTTTCCAGCATGTTTTCTGATTCTGGGTCAAAAAGCTGGATTGTTAAAGAATATGTGCCTTCAGAGAAATTTCCTAATGTCAGTTGAACCTGGGCGCTTGTGGTTTCGTTTAGCACAATCTCCTTATAGATAGTTGCGATGGTTTTTGCGGTGTCATCTGCTAATTCAATCCAAGCAAACCATTCGCCTGTTCCGGATGGGCGATCTTCGTCGATTTTTAGAGTGACTTCAACCGGTTCATTTGGATTATAACTCTTCTTTGTCGGTTTGAACTCAAGGATTCTGAGCTGCACGAAATATAGGTCTAGTTGAGTGTGAGAAGTGAGGATCGTGCACGTGTTCGAGTAATATGCGAAGTCTAAAGGATGATTATTTGCGAAAACCTGGACCGGGGAGTGCAAGCTGCTAACTTCAACTGTCGCTTCAGAGTTAAGATTAGCATCCAGATTTATGGATAGCCGCTGATAATTCGTGGAATAGACAAGACCTACAACGGTTTGGGTGGAGCTTTCTACGTAGGGCAATCCACCCTGCTTGAGCTGGTCGTTGTAGTTTTCCAAGGTGGAAGCACTGAAAAGTGGTGGGGCCTCTGATCCTTCTTTTACTGTCACATTTAGACTGTCAACTGCAAGGACATCTGCAGTTTGAGGATCCAGAACTTCAGCAATTGCTGAATAGTGTCCTAATAGGAGGTTTGACACTCTAATTTGCAGAATCTTGGCAGCGTCCATACTGATTTCGATTTCTCGGGCTGTCAAGCTAACAACCACTCCTCCTTCGTCAATTAGAGAAAGCCTTACAATCCATTTTGCGACTTCAGAGGTAGGATGATCGCCGTATATTTCAATTACGAAAGTGGCGGTTTCATTGATTTCATACTCTTGCTTTGTGGATAGGAACTGAATGATTTGGGGCTGTGCGTAGTATAGGTCTACTCGTTCTTGGGAGGTGGATATCGTGGTTATGTTAGAGCCGTAATTAAATTCTATGATAGAGCCATCGGCGAAGGCTTTGAGTGGAGAATACAAGCTGTGAATCTTTATTTTGGCGCTCTCGCTTTGAAGTGGGAAAAGCGTGAGGGTTAACCTTGGATATGTAAAATTCAGAGATTCAATTAGGTGGGTCGAATCGTAGATGTAAGGCCTCCCGGCGGTTTCCAAGTCTTTATTATACGCATCCAGCTCTGAATCTCCAAATAGCGAAATTTTGATCGAGATCTTGTGTACACCTTGCGCCATTTTGGGAATCACAATTCTGCTGGATTCAGGCAGCGGAGTGAGAGGAGCGCCATCAACAGTTATGTTGTAAATATTCTCAGCTTCTTTCATCAAGAGTGTTAAGTTTTCTATCTTGGGAGTTTGAATAGTGACTTCCACATGGGTTGAATTTGTGGAAAAATCGGTGATGGTCACATCCCATCTCTTGTTCCACCAATCCTCAAAGGTTGGTCCATTAGTTTTCCAGACCGTGTCATCCGCGATAAAAGTATTGATCGTTTCATTAATATTCTCAATGCTGCCAATCCAGCCAAGATAAGTGTCACCCATACAGTATCCACCTATCCCGTAGTTTTCACCCAGAACCTTCTGGCGGGAAATCAGTAGACGCCATTCAATCAGTGAACCCGCTAATTCGACGGCGTAAGGCTGTGCAAAGAAGTTTACAATTCCTGTGTGGTTGGAAATGGGGTAGGGAAGGCAGGAGATTTCTGCGCCGTGTTCTCCTTTCCCAGAAATCCGTCTTAAGTAGAATATGTCTGTGAAATTCCAATTCTTTGTAAGCGTTGCGAGGTCCTGTATTTTGACTGTTGCCCCGGCCGATCCTTCATAGTCGTAATCAAAGCCATAACTATGCAAAATTTCGGAGCTCTTAATGTAATCCGACAGAGCCCAGTGTCCCGTGTGGGACCGGGAACCAGCGTATCCATTTTCCGTTACAAAGCTGACGATGTTGGAAGCGTTGGTTGTCTTGTCTATTGTTTTCGTCATTATCCAAAAGCCCCAGAACCACCCTTTTAACGTAGGCTGTTGATCAAGCAATTGTGGTTTCCAATATTTCATCATGTTTTCATAGATGGAATCATCGGCTGTGTCGTTATCGGCGACACCGTAGCCTACAGTTTTTATTCCGAAGCTCATGGCAGTGTGAAATCCGTTGGGCATCGAGGTGACTATGGGCAGTGGAATAGTTGAGAAGGAATCTAGGGTGATGGCGTACAATATTTGCCATAACAATCCGATGCGGAACCAGTATCCACCTACAAGGGAATTCTCGTTTGTGTATATACCGAATTGAGGTCTTGGTGGTTTCCACAATAGTCGGTAGAAAATGTCAGCTGCCACGAAGAAGGCTCTTCCAGACCCATATGAGTGAGTTGTTAGGAGCGGTTCTTCATATGTTGTAAAGGTCGGAAAAGGTGGAAAATAGGAGGAGAGGTTTTTATCTTGAGCGCTCATTATCTGGGCTGCACCGTTGAGAGTTACGTTGACGCATTCGTCCTTTGGAACGTAGTATATGTCCGCTGATTCGTGGTATAAGCCGTCACCATTGTTTGTCACATCGTAAATTCTGCCTGAACTCCACCAGTGCCATGAGGTTGTGACCAGTATTTTCCGAACGTTGGCGCCGCTATCTCTCTCCCATCCGTTCAGGGTTATTCCTAAAACGTGGCTTAATGGATGTGCTGTTCTTTCTTTGCCTGTTTCATCATATCTACCACTCTGACCGATACATACAGCGACACCACCCGCATCGACCCAATTGGCAATAGTCGCAATATCAGAATCACTGATGTTGAGTAAATTCAGAAAAAGGATTTGGAAATCATTGAGATTTTCGAAGTCTTCTGTCACAGTTATTCGGATAGGCAAGATTTTTTGAAGGATTCTTAAGTTGTGAAGCGTTCCATTGCTCCAATCGTCTCGCGGGGCTACATTGCTAGTTAATGCAGCCCTGATTAATCCTGACTGCATAGTATCTAATAAGCTAGCCTTCCCATCTTGATTTAGCCCAAGCAAAATAGCTTGAGAAAAAGCCACTATTGCGATCAAACATGTCGATTTCAGTGCCAGTTTAGGCAATTTCTGTCACCTCGTAGAAAATGCGTGAAAGATTTGCGGCGAAGGTCGCCCACGAAAAAGATTTTTGCACCTCTTTTCGAGCTGCTTTTCCGATTTTTTCTGCTAAGGATGGTTTCTCAATTAAATATGCGATGGCTTCGTTAAGAGCTTCAGAGTTGCCTTCTGGAATGAGTAGCCCGGTTTCGTGTTCTCGAATTATGCGTGTTATTGGCGGCATAGATGTTGATATTACAGGTCTAGAACAAGCCATATACTCAAAAAGCTTCAATGGTGATCCTATGCCGTACTTTTTCCGCAATTCGGATTTTTGGGGATTGTATGGAGCAACCATTATGTCGGAAGCGTTTATGTAGTTAGGAACCTCTTGGTGTGGTATTGGTCCAGTGAAGGTATAGGCCTCGGAAATTTTCAGTTTCTCTGCTAATTCCTTGGCCCAGGTGAAGTAAGGACCAACCATCAAGAATCGAACTTGAGGGTACTGCTCTAATAGTTTCATGCTTCCATGGATGAGCTCTTCTACTCCATGCCACTTTGCGAATGTTCCCACATAACCTACGACTGGCGAATCTCCAAAATGATATCTTTCTCGTATCAGTTTTCGTTGAGCTGGATCTGGCTTGAAAACATCGGGGTCGACTGCAGCGTCTACGA
The DNA here is from genome assembly GCA_020341775.1 of Candidatus Bathyarchaeota archaeon. Classification (GTDB taxonomy): domain Archaea; phylum Thermoproteota; class Bathyarchaeia; order Bathyarchaeales; family SOJC01. The sequence goes on along the minus strand of CP070835.1, from coordinate 677,997 downwards.
ATACCACCTTCCTCGAAGGCAAATGATATGGAATGGCATTCCTCGTATATGCGAGAACTTTTCTAGCCCTTCTGATAGAGGCGCGGCTATAACGGGGGCCAATGAGTTCCAGAATCATCGGTTTTCCTGTGACCATATTGGCAACCGCTCCCGCACCAAAAGAAGTCTCCCGCTCCAATATTACATCGAGGCCATATCTCCTGATTATCTGTGAAGAAATCGATCCTGCATAGACTGCATAAGCGGTGAAGAGATACTTTGCGTAAGCGTGATCGATAGGGCCTGCAGATGAGTCAATTCCTCCTTTCTCAAGCCTATCATAACTCGAAAATGGCAAGGGTGCAACTATCCCTCTGTATATGCGATGTATATGCACGCCGCTTAGAATTTCATACTGTTTTTGTCCAATCTTCGCTCGCCGTGAAACTACGTGAACCACATGTCCAAGTTTGGTGAGGTGTCGTGCAACTTCGAAAACGTGTGTAGATGCGCCCCTAAAGAAAGGAATTGCCACATCAATTGCAATGTAACAGATTTTCACGAAAACTCGCACCATTTTGGCTTAAAAAGCTACTTTCACTCGATTTTCGAGAGGTTAGATTTTTCAATGTCAAATCCTTAATTAGGAGGAGGGAATACGGTTGGAAAGGCTGTTGAGAAATGTCAGTCGTTTGTGGGCGCTGTTCCTACTGTTAGTTTCCGGAGCACTCTTGGTCTCGATTGTGCTAGACTTTCCAACTCCATGGCTTTTAACTCTACTTTTCTACTTGTACGTACCAGGGTACGCCTTTGTCGCAATTCTTTTTAGGCTAAATGTAGTCGAAGAGACTCTAGCAGCGATCGGATTCAGTGTGTGCATGTTTCTAGGATTAAGAAGCCTTATTCAAACTTTCAGACTCAGCTTTTTCCCTGAATCTATGATTTTTATTATTCTCTCACTGTTCCTTTTAATCCTCAGATTAGCAGTTTTGCGCGAACATCAATAACGTGGTTGGCAATCCTGTTAGAATGAGCTTCACTGGCCGAATTTCTCCCTGATTTTGCCCTCAGCGATACTAATCAGGAAAAAACCTAATGCTACTAAGAAGCCAACTAGTATGCCAGGCATGATTGATGCAAGCATTTTCCACGGATTCATATCAGCCACTCGAATCCCTCCAGTGCCCACGGCAATCATGCTGATGCTGAGTAGCAAAGCTGCTGAAACTTTTTGGAGTTTTGGAAAGAGACAAAGCGGTATGGCACCCATGAAGTATAGGATTATTCCGGTTGATAGTCCATAGGTCGGTGAGGCCCAGCCACCCATTGCGATGCCAATGTTTGCCAGGAAATCTCTGACATATGATTCGGTCTGAAATGCTGCGCCAAAAGAGGGCCCAACGGTATTAAGCAGTATGAACTCGTGGAGGATTAGCCCGCTTGTCAAAGGATCAACTATTATAAAAAATAGTGAGACTAGAAGCGCCAAGACTGTCGCCTTATCAAGCTTCGCGCCACCTCTAAATGACAAGACTGCTCCAAAAAAGAATCCAGCAATTCCAGCAAGCATTCTTGGGTTGGAGCCTCCGCCAAAGCCTCTAGGAGCGAAAATTGGCAACGGAGGTATTAAGCTGACTGCCGTGATTTTTGCTTCCAGACGAGTTGTATGTAATCCTAATGGCATTGCCAATAAGACGCTACAAACTGCATATATTCCTTGGGTGAAGACGAAATAGAAGATTGTGTAAACTATCGCCTCAGGAAGCCCGGTGGCAGCTGGTTTCTTTCCGACCTCTACCAACTTGTTGGCCAGGAAGGCTAATCCGATAAAAACTAGAACAAACGAGAGCACACCTACTGCTGCTGACATAGCGAAGTAAGTTTCGAGGTTTACTATTAATCCGAATACATTTTTTCTCCCTTCAATTTTCCCCCAAGCTATTTCAAAGGAGTTTAAACTCTCGATGACTCTTGTCTTGCCAGGATAGCGCATTTCTATCTGTGACATAAAGGAGTCTGACGCATACCATGATGTGTTTTCTACTCGTAAGACAAGTATTGAATGCGCGTATTCCTCACTGCGTATGTTTGCCAAAGCATAGAAAATCTTTTGCTCAACATCTCTCTGTAAAGGGGGAAGAAAATCTGCTATAATCGCAGCTGAAAAAATACCGAGATTACTTAGAGTCTCCACATCGCCAAATTCTTCAAGCGAGGTGACCGCTACTCCACCACGGTTAACGATGAAATCCTTGATCTCATCGGCTGTTTCTTTGGTGGATGAAAAAACATAGACTTTGGTTCTAGGATCAGGACCTGAAATTAGGCTGATTGAAGCCATCAGAACGCCACAAGCCAAGAAGGCTGCGAGTAGTTTCAAGGAATCTAAATTGCGAAGTTTCCTGTGTGCAAATCGAATAGAGCCCATGATCAAGTGTGAGATTTTTTTCAGAACTGCGGTGGGCTTCTGCAGTTTACTCCATATTTTCCCGGCATCCGAGACTGAGCTTACTTTTGTTAACAGTGTTTTAAATCGTGTCGAATAGAAAAACAACAAGATGACAGAGATCGTAGCTAAAATTATAATAAAGGCGTAGATCTCCCAAGTTTCGTTTTCGTAAAGAATTGACAGTCCTGACGTAGTTTGCAATCTCATGAAGTCTTGTTGATCAACGACGTATGCCTCATTTTCTCCAAATCGTTCCTTTGCATATTTCAGGTCTGGAACAGCACGTGAATACAATCTCAAAACTTTGGATTGTCGTGGTGGAACAAGAAAAAGTCTAACATCGATTGCTGTGAAGCCAAGATAGCTAAAAACACTGACAGATGCACTATTGCGCCAAAAGAAGCTTTGACCGGAGAGTTGCCCTTCCAGTTGGATGGAAGAATAGCTCGCGTTTGCAGGCACGTGAATTATCAAGTATCCTGTCGGGGGAGATCCAAAGAAACCATATTCAGAACTGGCGCCGAGAGGTAGTTCTGAAATCACTTCAATGGAGAAAGGCAAAAAATAGAGTGTTAAGTTGTACGGCAGGGCTAATGGATTTCTAGGCAGAGTTATATTTATGATGACATGGTTGCTTACATCCATATCGATTGGCGAATATTTCCCAGAAAGAAAGATGTAGTAGTCAATTCTAACCGGGTTGTTTTCTATGATTGAAGTGGATACTGAATGATTCTCGTTTGTCTGGATACCGTCGACAGGACTATAAAGAAGCATGAAAAACAATGAACCTAAAAGAACTGGGACCAGTTTGGCGTACTTCTTTCGCACGTTGCAGCCTTCCGTCTTCAGATATTTTCAGCGCTTCATTATTTTTTGCATTTCAGAAACCATTCGACAAACATGTCTAGTCCTTGGTCCAAGTTGACTTTTGACCTCCATCCAAGAATCTTTTGAGCCTTCTGGGTATCTGCTAGTGTGTGGGGAAATTCGCCTTT
>CP070835.1:672877-674471 GCA_020341775.1 Candidatus Bathyarchaeota archaeon | reverse complement strand
GTTGATGGGGACAACCCTCCCCATAACCCCACCGACTTCTACATCCACGAAGGGAGCAACAAGTCTCTCCACGCAGTCTCGCGGAGGCAAGTAGTCAGCATCGAAGATCAGCACTATCTCGTTTGAAGCTACTTTTATTCCAACATTAAGTGCTTCTGGCTTGCCATTTCCGCCATTTCCAAGTCGATGTAAAGCCTTGATGAAGGAGAATTTCGAGGCGTATTCATCGACGATTGAGGAAGTTTCATCTGTTGATCCGTCGTCGATCGCAATCACCTCGTAGTGCGACTCATCTTTTGGATAGTCCATGTCGATGAAACGCTCCAGTATCTCTTTTGCCACTTTTCCTTCCATATGCATAGGGATTAGAATTGACACGCTTGGCCTGTATGTCCCTGCCAATTCCTGTTTGCATCTCCGCTGGTCTTTGAACAGTCTATTACTGAAAAATCTGAAGTGGCGCACGATATAGAGACACATTATCGCGATTATGAAGAGCAGAATTAAGCTCGCAAATTGCCCGACTATCGAGACAAGCTGCGATTCAGAGGCTAAGATTCATCACCTCCGCAGTTTCAATCTTTGAAAGATGAGCTAGTGCAAGTGAGTAGAATGTGACAATGTAGACAAAATCAACAAAAGCGCCAATAAAATAGTGAAGTAGCAAGAAAACTGAACCGCCGAAGTAATATAGAGTAGCTGTCACAAAGGAAATCCGAAGTAGATTCCAGAGAACAGAGAACCCTATTGTTAGAAAAAGCCAGAGAATTTTGATCCAAAGTGGACCTCTTATGGTAAAAAGAAGAGGAACGAAGATTAAAGTGATCAAACAAAGGCTAATGACACCAGAGCATGACCAGTCAAGAGTAACCAAGAACGTGGTAGATTGTTCTATTGGGAAAAACGTTTGCCACAAAAGTGTAAATATCGCGACCAACGATACAACAAAAGCGATAGTCTTGATAGGAGAGGGTATTCTTCGTAAAGTGCTTAAGATGAATAAAGAAGACGCCAAAATGGCTACTAAAACAACTACTGTCATCACCGGGAGGGGGTAGGAGTTAACGGGGATCCAGAACGTTGGGCTTCCCGCAGCACTACTCCATATAGACAATGTGTGGGGTACCTCAGCAAAGGAGAGAAAACGGCTAACAAGCTCAGCTTGCCAAACCCAGAAATTAAGCACCTGAAAAGCAACAACCATTGTGAAAAGTAGCGAAATCGCTAGTCCAACAAAGAAGTGAGTCTTGTGCATTCTAAGATTTCTTGAATATCGTGAAGCCATTTAATGAACTAACCTTTAGTTTAGTTATTATCCATACATATTGCTCAGATTGACCAAAACAAGCTAAGTCATTTATGAAGGCAGAATTCTGTTTTGTAATCAAGAAAAGATTAGAGAATTGCCAGCCACTATGACATTTGCAATCAGATTGCACGAAGGTGAATTCCACAAAAAACAGCCCACAAAGAACCTACAATACACTCAAGCTTTTTGGAGTTTTAGAACGGTGAAAGCTACGATAATCATCCCTGTAAATAACGAAGAGAATAGAATTTATGACAGTCTCAGTCAGCTGACTCTTTCATACCT
>CP070835.1:657687-672777 GCA_020341775.1 Candidatus Bathyarchaeota archaeon | reverse complement strand
GCCATTCGCATTATTTTTAGAAAGAGAGTGTTTTTCTCCTTATAGATGTTTATTTCTCCATCAAAAAGATCAAGAACTGCGCGAACTTCTTGTATAGAATGCATTCTGAGATCCATCAAAGCTAGAATCGTGAAGCCTTCAGCTTTCAGCTCTGGAAGCAACCCAGCTAACCACCTTCTCGTTTGAAGAGCTTGATGTTGGAGTAGAACATCCGAAACAATTTCAATGCAACATTTTCGAATAGCCCCAGCAGGTGCACCTAGCTTGTGGAGAGCTGAAGTCAAAGAAATGTTAATATCAGTGAGGTTTTCCACCCCTTTGAATTTAAATACGTTGGAGCTGTTTTTTACGATCGCGTCCGCTTGAGGATTGCAGATGAAAAGGTAGAAGTTTGACTGGAACTCTTCCGAGAAACTCGCCACTCCATAAGCTCTTGACGTAAGATAGAAAGTGATTTGTCCCTCTTGTGCTCCTGTTTTAAGAAACCTCCTAATTAAAAAGTCTCTTTCGTCACAAGCAGGTGATGTTAGCATAACAGCGTAATTTTTAGGTAACCCACCAAATAACAAATTATCTAGGCCTTCATGGCCTGTAGTTATCCGATTTGCAAGTACGATCTTGGAAACTTCAATGACCTTTTCTTCAACCTCGGAAGCCAGTTGCATTCCCGCGTTATCCACGTAGATGATTTTTGGTTTAATTTTGAAACTGCCCTTGCTAAACGACCTCAATACAAGTCTAATCTCCTCAGTCTTCAATGGGTCAAGCCTCTTCCCCTTCATATTGAGCTGCTTACTTTCGATTGAGTAGTAACGGGGTTTACCCACTAGTTCAAGACCTGAGGAAAAAATCCCTTCAATCTTGTCTAATAAAACAGCTTCTTTTCCTACGTTTGCGATTTGCATTTCTACTCTAAAGTCTTCTCCAACTGCGATTTTTTTCGTAGGGAGGATTAGGTTGACTTGGATGCTTGCATGTTCGAATCTTTCCAAACCGACCGCGGTTTCTTCACTTGGAGTTGGCAGACCGAAACTTGTTGTTGACGATGTGATGTTTGGAGCATGCAAGACTTCGCTTAGTGTTGCGACTAACTCTCGTTCTTCTCTAACTTTCTCGAGAAGGCGTTTAACCTGCTCGCTTTTTGCTGGGTGCTTCGCTTTTAGGTAAGATCCAATGGATGTTTGCAGAACCCTCTCAGCCACTATGTAATACCTGGCCATTTTTTCAGGATCTGTTTCCCTTTTAGCATTAGCCATGTAAACGTAAGCATCAAATAGGCGTTGCGTGGCAAGAGCATATTCGGAGGCCATTATGAACCCTGCTTTGACGTAGTAATTTGCTGCGCTTTCTAGATGCTTAGTAGCAGAAAAGTACAGATTCATGTCTCTGGAGTCTTCAAACCTTGTACCTGCTTCTAGTGCTCTGCAAAAACGGCTATGACCCAAAGCCAGCAGCTTGGCTCTTTCGTTGGGGCTATACTCTTTGACTTTGGTAAAAAATTGAGAAGCCTTCAAGTACAATTCAGGGGAAGCTTCAGCCTCTGCTTTAGTCATCATTTGCCAAGCTTTGCAGAGATAGATTATAGGCATCAGCTCTTGCTGATCCTTAGCAACTGTCGCCTTTGTGAAAACTGGTTCTTGTTCGATTCTGTTCATTGCATTTTGGAATCGTCTAGTGGCTACAGCGAATTTCTCGGAGCTACCGGCGTTATCACCCTTTCTGCTAAGAATTTTCGCTTCTTCTAAGGCAATTCTTCCTAAACAATATTCCGCTCTTATATCTGAGGCTTTGATCAACCTTGCAGCCAAATCCTTCTCATTTGTGTTTTCGATGGTCGTTAGGGCAGCTTTGAGCGTTTTTTTAGATCCGCGGAATAGTCTAGCCGCCTTTTGAAATAGTTGACTTGCTTTTTTAGGGTGCTCTGCCCTGCTTACGTCTTCTGCTTCTTCTAGCCGAGCCCACGCCAGATAGTTGGCGTTGAGGTAGTTCCATCTCTTTGTAGATTTATGGAGCGTAGCAGCCTGATCGTAATGTTTCTTTGCTTGCCCATACTCCTTTTCCGAGTGATTGTATTTTGCCTTTTCAATTTCGCTCCACGCTTGCATGTAGAATGCGTGATCTTGAAAGAAATCCTTTAGTTGTGGAACTTTTTCAGCAGCTTTATTATAGCTGGCTGAGGCAGATTCGAAATTCTCTGCTGCTTCCAAATGATCTCCAATAATGTCATGCGCCTTAGCGACTTTCCAATATGACTCCCCTAAGAGGCTGACCATGCCTAACTTGGTGGCTGATTCAATTACTGCCTGCTGAATGTCTATAGCTTTGCTGACATACTCTACATTACCTGTCAGACCATATAGGCGTATCAACATTGTAGCATACGCGTCTTGGTACGGTTGAAGTGTGGCTAGGAACTTCACGTCGCCCATCTGTTCGAAGTAGGGAATCATTTTATTGCACAGGTCGAGGCTCTTTTCATTGCTTGAAACGGCCTCTTCAAGGAGGCTTCGCTTTTGATCACTGTTCAGTTCTGTGTCAGATAGCTCTGCCTTCAATCCTGCGAGGTAATTTTGCATCACTCCTTGAGCATAATAATCAAAGGGCGCAAGTTCTTCAAGAATTTCGATTGCTCTCTTCCTATGTTTCAAAGCTTCGTTCAATCGGGTTCGCCTGTGTAGAGCATCTGGATCTATACGCGCTCGTGCTTCAAGAGCTACACTTGCTACGTGCAGGATATACAATATTGCGTATGGCATAGTGGAGCGTTCAGCACGCTTCAAAGCCTTCGTGCTAGCCCACACCGCTTTTTCTAATAGTTTTTCTCTCTCCTTCTGGCTAGTTTCCCACCTAGCTAGCTGCACGAAGTGTTCTGCACGACTAGCAGGCGGAGCTCTAGCGCGTGCTCGTAAACGCATGAAGACCCCCCTGGGGTTCACACATGCGATTCTTGACAAGTGATGCCTAGCCAAATCATAGGATTTCATTGCTTCATCAGCAAGCTTGATTCTTTCATCAGGATCCTCGGAGGAAAGTGCTTTCCAATAAGTCATATACGCTAAGAGATCGTAACCCGATGCGAGCAGGAAGTTGCTCTTTGTCTGCACGCCACATTCTAAAAGTTTCTCGAAATGCTCTACGGATTCCTCCTCGCTTGTGTTTGCTCCCAAGAAGAGATGCAAGAAACCTAGTAGACGTGCGTCACCAACGCTTTCAGCAACATCAACGGCTCTACTCAAATAATTAATAATCTTTAAACGGTTAACTTCCTTCTCCTCTGGCTTCTTGATGAAACCTTCGAGGAACACAAGACAAGTAGCTAATGTCAAATAGGCCTTAGCTGTTTCATACAAGTCATTCACCTCGGATAGTGATCTGATTGCCTTCTCTCCCCATTCAAGGCCTTTTTCCACAATGCTCTTCAAAGTCTTTCCATTCCATTCAAGAACGTTTCTCCAGAAAAAGAGTAGTGGGAGACAACTGTAGGTCTTACCATACTCCAGAGTTTCTCTCGATTCTGAGAAACCTGTCAAAGCTTTACCCATCAACTCTAAACATTCGTCAAGAAGTTTCTTCTTTTCAGAAGGGTCCAGTATAATCCAATAGCGAAGATATTTAGTGATAGCTTCACAGCGAAGCATCCTCGCGCCATTCTCTCTTGGGGACTTTTCATAAAAACCATGAGCTTCTTCATATGCTTTAATCGCCTGGTGCATCTCTTTCATGAAACTTTTCTGGCTGTCAGTCTGCATAGCAGCAATGTGGAAGCAAAAACCAATTTCCTCTTGAAATTCTCCAGCTTTCGAGAAGTTTCTTATCTCTAAGGATTGGAAAAGAGCCTTCCCGTAGAGCTCAGCTGCTCCAAGCCAGTCATATCGTTTCTCCTTCACCTTCGCATTGGCGAGAATCATATTCAACGACCTTTTGTTAGACATGGGGCTTCACAAACCATTATTTCAAACTAACTTAGCTACTTTCTTGAAATTCCATAAGAGTCATAAAAGAATATCTTGATCACTTGCGGCGTGCGCAGCATTTAAGCTTTGACGAACTCTTGAAGAATTAAGAGGGCAACCTGATTTCATGCGCACAATGGATGTACATTCCCCGTCCACGCAAGATTTTACAGGCGTTTGCATTACGTTCATGGAAAGTGTTTCGACTTGTGGAATAAGTAGCTGCTCCATTCCATTGATTCTTTTTTCAGCAATTCTGCGGACGCTTGAGCTTATAGAAGCGGCAGGAAACCTTAGCTTAATAAACATATTTAATGATTAGTTCTTGCATGCACGCATTGGTTATGCAAAAATGTCAAAATGAAAGGGCTGAAAGGTTTGGTGGATTGAATGACTGTTGATGAAAAGGATGTAAGGGAACATCTTTGCAGGTGGCAAACTATCTTGAGACTGAGAGATTGGGACATAAGGGTCAGAATAGTTGGAGCTAATTGGAGAAAGTCTGGAGATATAAAGATTGATCAGGACGACAGGAAGGCTGTCCTTCTAGTGAATCGTCGTCCAAAATGCGAGAATCTTGAAGAGTTGATCATTCATGAGCTGCTTCATCTGAAACTCTATGGGATGGACCAGATGATCGAAGAGCTATTATCCATTGTCTATGGTTGGGAAAAAGATCCAAAGAAGGAGTTCGCAAATACGCAATTCATGAAGCTTCTGGAATCCACAGTGGAAGACCTGACTAAAGGCTACTTGGCAGCGATCAAGAGCCCAAGATCACTATCCTTTGGAAGGCTGCAAAATCAAATAGAAAAAGAAGTAGGAAACAGATAGATAATCATCACGGCTTGCATGCAGGTTCGTGCTTGTGCTGCTAAAAATGTTTTCAGGCGCTCCATTTTTTGCTGGGAAGCCTATACATATATGGTTCCGTAATTCTTGCTGGTGATTGCAACATCTTTTATGTTCACGGTTCCGTCTTGGTTGATGTCTGCCTTTTCATTCCACGCCTGACCACTTGCACATAAATTGTAGGCACGGACTACCATTCCAACGTCCCAAATATCGATCTTCTTGTCATAGTTAATATCGCTCCACATGTAAGTGCTGCTTTTGATCACAATGTTAAAACTAAAATCGATTATGCCCTCAATTCTTGGCGACGCTAGCAGAGTCAAACACACGCGCTTGGTTGTGCCTGAATGTGCAGCTGCATTGTCATAATCCCAGTGAAGAGCTAAGGAGTTGGAAACATCTGGCGGGCTCCACTGCTGTGTTGTCAACAAATAGAAGAGCGTCTCGTTGATCTGATTTTTTACGAAGACCACAACATTCTTTCTGGACCCTGGATTAAGCTGGCCCCAATCAATTTGGTCACACGTTTGTGTAGCAGCCGAGTCCCAGAATACCCCTATGCTGGCGTTTGTTGAAAGGGCTGTGACATTTGAGGAACCTGTTTCGCTGGCTTGCCACATGCCAAAGATAAGAGCAAGCGTCACTAGAGTAATCGCGACGAAAGAATGCAAATCTCTGGGGGACAAGGCTGATCTCGAATTTACACTAGGCTTCGAGAATTTAAGACTTTTCCACATCTTTTGGGAGTGCTGTGAATCAGCTTTAACATGTATACATCGTGGTGTGCCTTAAAGAAACACATTTAAAGGCAGAATCGGTGTAGGGTATCTGCTGGTGATGAAGGTGCCCCGAATTATTCATTTCGAAATAGAGGCAGAGAAGCCTGAAAGGGCCATTGAATTCTATAAGAGAGTATTTGGGTGGAAAGTCGAGAAGTGGAAAGGCCCAATAGAGTATTGGTTAATCACAACTGGGAACAAAGATGAACCTGGAATTGATGGGGGGCTGTCAAGAAGGACGGACGATCAACCTTCAACAGTCAACACGATTGATGTCCCTTCCGTGGATGAATATGTACGTAAAGTTAAGAGCAATGGGGGGTCAATTGTCAGACCAAAGATGGCGGTTCCTGGTGTTGGGTGGATGGTGTATTTCAAGGATCCTGAAGGAAACATTTTTGGGATGATGGAAAGTGATGAATCAACAAAATGACTTGGCCATACACCTCGTGTATGGCAATCGAAAACTTTAGATGATTTGAAGAAACTTTTCTTGTTGCTGCGAGCGTGTAATCAAAGCCTGTTTCGTTGTTTCACCCATCTCTCGCCCCATTGGGTTTAGAATGGTCGTGCGTTAAGGACAAACACTTCCCCCGAATATTTTAGGGAAATATTTAATCTGCGCCCACTCAATGTAGATTTAGAGTAGAGAGTGTGTCCAACACAAAAGGTGATGAATGAATGGTGTTAAGAAAGATGGTGTCCATCGACGAGGAAAAATGCACCGGTTGTGGACTATGCATACCTTCCTGCGCCGAGGGTGCTCTAAGAATTGTTGACGGAAAGGCAAAGTTGATTAGTGATAAGTATTGTGACGGTTTGGGCGCCTGCATAGGTGAATGTCCTCAAGGTGCTTTAGTGATTCAATTTAGGGAAGCAGATGAATTCGACGAAAGCGCTGTGAAAAGACATTTGAAAGAGCAGCAGTCAGACTTGAGTACGACCAACCAACCCTGCCCATCAGCGGCTTTAACGGATTTTGGAAGAAACTTGGCGACCCACGAAACGGATAATGCTTCGCAATTGAAACAGTCTAAGCTCTCCCAATGGCCTGTACAACTAGCATTACTGCCACCAGATGCACAGCTATTTGAAAATGCAGATCTGCTAATTGCTGCCGATTGTGTGCCCTTCGCATACGCGAATTTTCATGACGACTTCCTCAGCGGCAAGGTAGTTGTAGTTGGGTGCCCTAAGCTTGATGATGCAGAAGGATACAAGAGGAAGTTGGCGGACACATTCAAGCGATCGCACGTAAAGAGTCTTACAGTTGTGAACATGGAAGTCCCCTGCTGTTTTGGCCTATATCGACTTGTTAAAGATGCCCTAGATTTGTCAGGAAAAACGATTCCTTTAAAGCAACAGATAATTAGCGTAAGAGGGGAGAAGATTCCCAATCAAATTCTCCAACAAGCTTCGAGGTAAGAAAAGATGTCCAATTCAGACTTTAAAACGTGTCCAGGCATAAAGAATTTCGTTAGGCCCATCCCCGAGTATTTTCCATGCCCCAGCTGTGGTGGAAACGTGGAGATCTGGAGCGACGAGAACATGGGAATATGTGATGGCTGCGAGAAAGAGATCGGCAGACCTCAAAAGGAGCAATCATGCCTCGATTGGTGTGAGCACGCCGATAAATGCAGAGATTTAATCAAACACCAGAAAGTAAACTGATACGATTGAAGGCGCGAATGAAGCGAGCCCAGAAAATATTAGTCCAAAGTTGAAGCCAACTTTCGGAATATCTTCAAGGCCTTCTTGTTCCTCTTCTGCGCTACTTGGCATCTTAAGGCCCGCAGCTCTCTTCTTACTTGATTAGCCAATTCATCTGTCTTCTTGCTCAACTTAATGCTTCCTACGAACGAAAACCTCGAGGTCACGCATTTTAAGACTTATGAATCCCGAATTCATAAAAAGTCTAAGCCACACCTGCAACGCAGCAAGTGAGTGGAGTAAATAACCAGCATCGTGATGCCCTGCTAGCCATTAACAACTTTGCCCTGGTCAACCTCGGGCACAGGTGCCGCACAGGTCCCCGTTGAAGCGTCATTGCGTACTCGCAGGGAACCTCAGGTTTTCTCAGGTCTAGGCATCCTTAGCCTGAGTTTTCTCCAGCTCCTTATCTATTCTACGCAGGGTTCTCCAATGCCAAATTCTGCGTTTGAGGCTGCGAAACATTAAGCTGTTTCACTCCAGCGCTTTTCACAATTAACGCATTTGCGCCAAGCATAACCCCGATAAACGTAAAGAGTCTTAACTTCATTAGATTGGCAACTTGGACACACCATCAACATTACCACTTTGCTATCACCAAATATTGGAAGTGGCATGCGTGGTAAAAGCGGTGTTTCCCTAAGGTTCATATTCTAAGCAACGATATATCCTTCGGATGGTCGAATTTTGCCATTGCAAGACCAGAATGGAGAAGCCAACATCGGGGCAGGACTCGGGGGAGGGTGCCTAATTTAACGTCAAACGTCTCTCCATCGCGCCTTCAAAGCTGTTAACAACGTGAAGACCGCCGTTGTAGCAAGCAGGGCCAACCATCTAATCGCACCACTCTCAAGCGACAACTCTGCTAAACCGGCGAATCCGCGAATTAGCTCAGCAGTGTTTGCCGTTGGTATGATGTAGGATAGCCAACTCAAGCTGCCAAGCATTTCTGCGGGATAATAGACTGGTGGAAGGAATATTAGGCCTATTCCGAGGATGTTGGCAATGTTGTTTAACGTGTAGGGACTGGACTTGTAAAGATAGGTTGAAACTATGAACCCAGTAGCACTTAATGATGACCAGCACAGAAGCAGCGCTGGAACTGCCCAAACTAATGCGAACGTGTTTAAAACACCGGTTCCCACCGCAATTAAGACGAAGAAGACTATCCCCGGCAGCGAAAGCAAAAGTGGCGCTAACGCTACTCCCATAGCGTATGAGGCAGGGTGAACCGGCATCGCCACAAGCATTTCACGAACCTTAACGTATCTGTCCCATGTGACGTCTTGAATTGCAGCGTTAACGCCGATAAAACCGACGGTTGAAACAATTGCTCCAACAATGCCATGTTCAACCATCTCTCCACCTCCAGAGATAGTGAAGAAAAAGAGTGGAATAGCGCTAACGATGCCAATGACCACTAGAATCAAAGGCTGCCGCTTTAAGTCAGGTAAAGCCTTCATACGGGCAATAATCAAAGCGTCTTTCAAGGTCTTCGAATTCAAGAATTCCACCCTCCCACAAGTTTTACAAAGACATCCTCCAGAGTAATAGGAGCAGCTTCAGCGTTCAAGCCTTTTTTCAGCACCTTCCTTACAAGTTCCAAGGCTTCGTCTTCGTTGGAAACGTAGATTATTTGCTTGTCGCCAAGCTTCACAACGTCGTGGGCGGCTGGAAGAGAATTGATTTTCCCTCTGACAACCACTCTAAACTTCTCCTTCGCCATTTGCTTGACCCTGTCGGGGCTGCCGTCGGCAATAACGGTTCCATTGTGGATTATTGCCAGCCTATCCGAGACCATCTCCGCTTCCTCCATTATGTGCGTCGTTAACAGAATTGTTTTACCTTCCCTAACCATGTCTCTTAACGCAGACCAAACGCCTCGGCGCGCTACCGCGTCCAACCCGCTTGTAGGTTCATCCAACATCAACACTTCCGCTTTTGAAGCAAGAGCAGAAGCGATTATAGCGCGCTTCTTCTCTCCGCCAGAAAGGGAAGCGCATACTCTGTTTCGCAATCCGAAAAGCTCAACATCCTCTAAGGCTTTCTTCGCTGCTTGTTTAGCGTCCGCGCTAGGCATTCCCCGCAGTTTAGCGAAATAGTAAGCATAGTCCCATGGCGTGTAGTTTCCATAGGCGGCAGCGTCTTGAGGAACAACGGCAATGTGTTGGCGCACCTGTTTGGCTTCTTCTACAACGTCGTAGCCTAAAACCTCTGCGTCGCCTTTGGTTGGTAGCAGCTGAGTGGCAATGATCCTCAAATATGTTGTCTTGCCAGCTCCGTTAGGACCTAAAAGCGTGAACAACTCTCCTTGTTGGATGGAAATCGCTACTCCCCTAAGAGCTTCCACGCTACCCCCGTATGTTTTAAGCAGGTTGTGGGACGCTACTGCTTCATACGCCATATCTTCACTCACGTTAACGATAAAGGTTGGACACAATAGTTAATGTTATTGAGCACATGTGGTCAGCAGATTGACCACTGAATACTTTGGGGCAGCGTGTCTCCCAAGTTATTTGCTTCCAACAATGAACAGGAGTGAAGCTGGAGACACGCCGAATCGCATGGCTCTTTCCCGGAGTTTCTTACCTTGCTGCTTCAAGCGAAGCTGCGAATTAAAGCTTCGAGGATTGCCCAATCTTTTGAGGGCGTCATCAATCTCTTTAATTGACTGAGCTACGAATTTTTCAGTTTTTGGATTCTCACAGTCAAACTGGTCTTCGCAAAACAAGCATTTAACAGGACGCGTAGATTCGAGAACCTCAACTCGTCTTAGCTTCAAATCATTGACAACATCATTTATCTTCTGTTTAGTAAGAGTTCTATTGTGAGTAGTTCCATGCAGTGTGTCAATTTCTGCATCCCAATGGTGCTGAAGGATTTCTGTTCTCTGAGCTTCAGTTTGGTTGCCATCGGAAAATGACTCTTGAATTATGAAATGCCCACCCGGCTTCAATACGCGTTTCATTTCAGTCAATACTCGTCCGATGTGACAAAGATGATGCAGCGAATGGGATATGCAAGCAGTGTCAAATGATCCGTCCTCAAACTTGAGAGCCTCCCCGTTCATTTCCATTATTTCAACGAGGGGTCCTTCAAAACGTCTCTTCGCGGCTTCCACCTCTTTTTTTGAGTTGTCGACTCCCACGAAGCAATCAAAGTCTTTCAAGGTATGCATTAATGTATCGATGAATTCGCCGTTTCCTGTAGCGACATCTAGTACTTTCCCACCGGAAATCCGTTTTAAGGTGTTCGAAATTTCTATGGCGCCAGATGCTGCTAATCCTTTGGGCAAAGCCTCCATTTTCATCTCTTCCACCAAAATCTGATGCCAAAAAAATGGGTTGACACGCGTCCCAGCTAAATTGGGATCATCCGTATCCAGATGAGAGCAATTATGGCACACGTCGTCAGCCCAGAAACTATAAAGAATGCTATGTTCTGCCAGATGTCGAATCCTGTGGGATAGAAGGCGAGGAAGGAAATTACGAAGATGAGCCAGCAAAACACAACAACGACGGTGCTGATGATTCTCGTTGTCAAGGAAACCATGTTTTTCATTTATCCTAAACGTGTCTAATAATTCTTTGCACCACAAGGATTTCAGCAAACATCCTCCATCGGTCGAGAAGATTTGCACCCTTCTGGGTTATCGCATACTTTGTTGGACTATGGTGAACCTCGAGAAGCCCCAAAGAAAGCATATTGTTTAGATAACGACTCGTCTGGTTCCACGATAGGTTTGCTCCGTACATGAGCCTCGTTTTCGATCGTGGCTGTCCACACAAACGTAACAGCTCTGCAACGATTTCGATTCTGGTTCTCTTCCTCAAGAACATCCCTGCCAAATTATTTTTGAAACGTCAACCGCGTCAGTTAAGCGATTCCCGAAAATGTTCACACGGCTGATCCACTTAGCCTACGCACGAAAAATGCGACATGCCCGTTGTGATTTATCCGAGTTTCTCTAGCCACATCCTTTGCACGCATGCATGCAAACGGCCCTGCAACCGTTCTTGGTCATTGGCGAATCCAGCAAATTACATAGCCTGAAAAAACCTAATTTAAGATTTAGCTAACGCGTGTGCCTATTATTACTCATTAGCGTTTGCGGGATTTTCTTAAGAGACTGATGGAGATCGTCTAAGGCTTAATAGGTGCCGGTTTCATTGGTCAAACGTGGTCCAACTTCATGAAATTGTATATGGTCCAACATGCTGAACCTACCTCTAAACTGGAAGACCCGGCAAGACCTCTTTCGAGTAAGGGACGGCGAACCATCCGAAAAATCGCGAGGTATGCCAGAAGGCACCTCCAAATCCAAGTTGACCAAGTTGTACATAGCGGTAAGCTACGGGCACAGCAAACCGCAGAGATTCTAGCGACGCATCTCCTCCCAGCGAATGGCGTCAAGGCGGATATGAACTTGGAGCCACTAGCTGATCCGAGAATTTTAAAAGAACGCTTAGCCGAAGCCACGAAATCCATTATGTTAGTGGGCCACCTGCCTCATCTTAGCAAGCTTGCTTCCCTCTTGCTTGTTGGCAATGAAGACAAAGAAGTGCTAGCCTTCAGGATGGCAGGCATTGCGTGTCTGGAATGCGACCAGCAGCGCCACTGGTCCATCCAGTGGGTGATTACTCCCGAATCCACACCTTGAACACTTCATATTGCCTATGCAACCAATCCAGCTGTCGTGAATGCCGTGAACCCTCTAAAGAGATTGATTCTAGGCCACCTGCCCTTCATCGGAATTTCGTACCAGGGCAAAGAAAGAGACAAAGAATATCATCGACGATTTTCCGAGATGACTACAACCCGAAAAGTTGTAGAAGCATCTATCAAATGTGGCATCCACAGGTTTGCTGCTGCAACCATACACTCCGCTCCCCTTTCATCTGTGCATTTGCAGGTTCTACGACTGCTAATTAGAGAAGGCTACAACATTGAACTGTTGCCATGTATCGAAATTCCCCTCAAACTTGAGGGTCACGGGATTGACGCGTATAGACGATGGGCAACATATGCAAGTATTGAGGTACGGCTATATCCGGAAGCGAAAAGGCGCATGCTGACTGACCCTATCTTGAACTTCAGAGAAGACTGGAAGTATAGGGTGACTCGAAGCATACCCTACAAAGAGGCGGACTTTCCGCGACTAAATATCGACTGGAATATGATAGACGAAGACCTCCAGTTTTTCACACAGCTGCCGGTCAGTCAGATCGAATTTGGATCAGAAGCAGACTTTTTAGCCATTTCAGGACGCTTCGATCTGATGAACGAGCTCGTGAAAAGAGCGCAAAGGCACGGCTTTCCAAAGGTCCTGTTCGGCGTCCACCATGCGGGAACGACGATACCGCGGCTGGAGGACAACTTGAAGGCCATTCAAGGCTATGTGACACCCTTGAACCCGCTCGGCGTGATGATGTTTCCAACAAAACCGTCCGCCGAACAAGCCGCTCGAAACACCGCAAAACCCGTCTTTGCAATTAAGCCTTTAGCGGGAGGAAGAACATCGCCAAAAAAAGCCTTTACGTACATCTCTAATTTCGATGTTGAAGGCTGCTTCGTGGGAGTCGGCTCCATCCGTGAATTGAAAGAAAACATTGAGGCAGCGAAATATGTTGCAGAGAACTTGAGTTGAGCGGGTGCGTGATCTTGTGGAAAACCAAGTTACCGATATTTCAATGCTGTGTCAATGTCTTCTGCGATCATCTTCCTTTTGCTTTTCTCAATTAGGTAACTCTTTCCTGTCTGTAAATAAGTGGGGAAGACTCGCATTTCATTATAGTAATACTCGTCTTTTCTGATTTTGTAGGTCGAACCACTCGGAACTACTCTTTTTCCAACATTTCTCTTAGCTATGTAATTCATGGTTTTTATGGCAGTGTCTCCCATAAGCAGAACAGCCCTGAGATGGGGTAGCAAATCCATTTCTGCCTCCAAAAGGCTTGAGCAGTTCTCCATGGTCTTGGTGACTATGGAATAGCCAGTCTTTCCACACTTGATGGCTGTACTTATGTAGACTCCTAGGTTTAGCACATCATCCATATCTGCCACTTCAAATCCTGCATCTTTGAAAGCTTGAGCCGTTGTCCGCATATAGAAAGAGGCGCCCTCAGCGTAGAAGTAGTCCCTTCGTTCAAGAGGCGGTGCTTCTGAGATCATGAATACTCTGATTTTATTGGGGTCAAGCTCAATATTTGGAACAAGATAGCAGCCTTTGTTGACATCTAAACATGGGAAGTCAACGCAGTTCACACATTTATTGGGGTTCACTTTCAAAGTCCTCCATCTCTTGTTGGATTCATCAGGCTTTTGACTTACGGAAGAAACGCAAGCTAATTCAGCCTCGGTGGAAGATAGCTGGGTTTGCATTTTGGCTTATTTGAGATGCTAGGATTGATGCTCTTCGTCCAGTTTCTTGACTATTTCATAGTATTTAGCTGTTCCAGCCTTCTTCCTATACGCTAAGAGTCCCGCTCTTGTGAATGCATTCTTCTGTCCATGTTCTGGATCATACTGATTGATGAAGAGGTCACATGGAAAGTCTTTGCATAACCCACAATGTTCAACCTCATGGTCTTTCGCACAAGCATAGAGTTTACAGCCACCCCAGAACGGGTGTCCCTTATGCGACCCACATCCCGCGCAGTGGGGTGTTCTCTCCTTCTTGTAGTAGTCACAAAATTCACAGTGTGTGCCACACGGTGCAATCAACACATCTTCCACTCTGCTTCACCAGCAAACTTGCTGTATCCACAAGACTGCCGAAGTACTTATGATTTGCTATTCACCTTTAATTCATGAGAAAGCATTGCAACGAAATCCGCACAAGGAGCCCAAACCAGAGATATGGAGAATACTTAGCAAAATGCGTTCAGGTAGATTGAGAACCATGGCGTTGAAACCTGAAGAGGACGCCTATGGACAAGAGATATGGGCTTGTTATCAAGGCAAAGAAGTTTTTGAGGTGGTTGAAAGAGACGACGGCTACATTGATCCTTCACCACATGGCCCAAAAATCTATTTCTCTAGGTACGCAGATTGGGCTCCCTACCATAGACGAGCCATGGATTTCGTGAAGGGAAGGGTGCTAGACATTGGGTGTGGAGCTGGCAGACATTCACTATACCTGCAAGAGAAAGGATTTGATGTGTTAGGGATTGATAACTCTCCTCTGGCCATAAAGGTCTCTAAACTACGAGGCTTGAAGAAAGCCCGAGTCATGTCAATTGACGACCTAAACTACAAACCAGACACATTCGACACTATTATCATGATGGGAAACAACTTTGGCCTCCTCGGCGGCTTCAAAAAGGCACGAATGGTGCTGAGGAAACTCCATCAGATGACTTCGAGAAACGCCTTGGTCATCGCGGATTCTTTGGATCCGTACAAGACGGATAATCCAGACCATTTGGAGTATCATAAACAAAACAAGGAAAAAGGCAGAATGGGCGGACAAGTGAGAATCCGGATCAGATTCAAGAGGTACGTGGGCAGATGGTTCGACTACTTGATGGTGTCAAAAGAGGAGATGAAAGAGGTGCTTAAAGGAACGGGATGGGATGTGCGGCAGTTCATCGACTCCGAAGGTCCTCCCTATGCAGCTGTTCTTGGAAAGATGGCTCAACCTCGTCCGCTCGCATGAAAATAACCCGGATGCACGAGCGGCGCAAATGGGGCGAAGGCTTCCCGGTTAAAAAACAGTCTTCTTTGCTTCTATAATGACAGCTTGTGGTCGGTGCAAGATCCCCTCAAGGCAAGGATACTGTTGGTAGGTCTTC
>CP070835.1:656479-657587 GCA_020341775.1 Candidatus Bathyarchaeota archaeon | reverse complement strand
GGGCGATCAAATCTAGGCACAAGCGCACGCTATTTCATTTTGCCATTTGGCACCTTGTTGGCAAAGCGGCAGCGCAGGTCTCCTTTAAGGACGCTTTCAAGCAACTCCACTTCAACGGGTTCGTCGAAGATCACATCGAAGTGCACCTTTTCGTAGCCACCACTGCAATGGCAGAATATCGCAGAAATCTTAGGGTGCCCCTCCCGAATGGCCGACCTCACGAGCGGACAATGACAAGCGTAATAAGCCTTCAAGGTCGCGTCCTCTTCCTTCAAATATTGCTTCGGATCGTAAGGCATCTTGGTAACGTAAATTTTGCCGCCTCGCCTCACACCAGTGCAAATTTCTTGGTTGTCCCGCACGAACTCAAGAACCTTTGGTGTAATTTCCTGCTCGAACCACAACCTGCCTTCTTTCATGAATTTTTCTAATTCCCCGATGAACCTTTCGTGTTCAGCCTTCAAGTACGCATCAATGCTGACGGCATTCGCAAACCTTTCCTTCTTCTCTTTGAAAGCTTCGGCTGGCACTTTGTGGTAGTTCCATGTAAGGACTTCCTTACACATGTCAGTTGACAAATGGGCTTCCATCCTTTCCAGAATCTTCTTCGTGATTCTCGGGTAGACCTCTTGCGGTGATCCAAGAGGCGGCAGCTTGAATCCCTGAAAGACTTGACTTCGAATTTCTTCTCCCGCAATCGCGGCGAGCCTGTTGCCCATGTCGGGCAACACGTTTCTTGCTCCAAGGATAGATGTAAAGTAAACGTAGAACTCGTTCTTCTTTACCAAGTTGCAGTAGCGAGCGATCGCAACAAGTCTTTCCCACGAGTTCTCGGCTTGTTTCACGAGGACTGCAATATAGTCTTTGAGCGCCTTTAGATCTGCTGAATGAAATGACATGCCTCTACTCTCAAGGAACTTCTCAAATCCCCTGACTGAATCTAGAGCAAAGTCAATAGCTTCTTTTTCGATGCCTCTCCCTTCAAGATGCGCTCTGAATTCGTTCTCCATCACTTTTTCTCCACTCACCAAACCATTGGAAGGTAGCCTTCCTTAATCGCATTCGACACAATCGTTCCAACATATTCCACTTTTACTCCAATCTTCCC
>CP070835.1:654773-656379 GCA_020341775.1 Candidatus Bathyarchaeota archaeon | reverse complement strand
TCCGACATAACACTTGGAATAGGTACAAGACTCCAAGGATATAATACTATACTAGAAATGAGATACGACATCATAAACCCTCCACCCCCCTACGATCACCTGGACAATGGCCTATTCTACAGCACAATCCCAGGCGACGTCAACATCGACAAAACAGTTGACATTTTTGACATTGGCAAAATCAGCTCTCACTGGTATCCAGGACCACCCATAGGACCATCAGGTTACGATATCGACGCCGACATCAACAATGATGGAGCAGTTGACATATTCGACATCGGAATAACAAGTGCGCATTGGGGAGACACCTATCCCTAATGCAGTTCCCTGATTTTTCAAAATAACTTAGCTTTGCGTCGCTAGAGTATTTTCGTCGTTTTTCCTCTTTTTGCTTCCATAGCATCTCGAAGACAGAAACAACCCTCGGATTGAAGTTCCCAGTATTCACAGTGGTCCAATATTGAGAAGATTGCGTCTTTTCCTTCCTCAAATCTCCTAAAGCAGAATATAAGATCAGGATATTCATATGTATGGTGATAACTGCAATTGCCACAAAATCGTTTCTCATCTAGCTTTTGAGACATTGGATTCTACCTCAGCTAAGGATTACCTTTTCTTTCAAAATCCTTCCCAAGCCGCTCGAGAACTGCGGCAGCCATGATGGGAAAGCTAATCATTGCATCGCCTATTACCATGACTTTACCAGCCTTTCTTTTCAACTTGCCCCAGCTGACAGTCTCTTCCGGTGTGGACCCTGAAAGCCCTCCAGATTCCGGTCGATCAGTCGTTAAGATCACGGCGTAGTCAAGACCTTTATCCGCCATCAAAGCTGCATGCTGGACAGAGTTGCGTGGAACGCCGCCTCCTATGACTACCATGCCAAGGCGTTGCGATCTCTCCATGAGGGCTACCATCTCTGATGATTCTTTAAATGCGTCAACTAAGATAGCATTCTTTTCTTTGGTTCGTTTGCTGTGAACGATGTGTATATAGGCGAATTCTGAGTCTCGCATGGCAGGGAGGTAAATTGGAACATTAGCTTCGTAGGCTGCTCTCACAATGGATTTTTTATCATTAAGGCGTTCTCCAATTAACTGCATGAGCTCGCTTGAAGAGAACAGATGTTTTTCATTAGCATTCGCAATCTCGTCGAACATTTCTATTAGTGCTTTGTCTGCTTTCACAAAGTCCTCTTCTGGGAGGAAAATGTCAAAGATGCGGTATATGTGAGATTTATAGAGAAAGTAGTCATCAACAACCCAGTGGCCCTTATAGTGATGGCCACCTGTGGCTTCTATCAAATCATGAACCATATTTGCTCCTGTGCTGACAAGGGCATCGATTAACCTGGTTCGGATAAGGTCAGCAATAATATGGCGCAAACCAGCTGGCACCATGGCTCCAGCGAGCGCCAGAAGGACCGTGCACTTTTCGTCGCGCACCATATTTTCAAAAACATCGCATGCAGTTGCAAGTCTGCCTGCCCCGAAACTTCCAGAACTCTCAAATTGTTTAATGAGCTCATTCACGCTCATGCTAGGCTGAAGTTCTATCTGTTGAACAGGTTTGGAAAGTAAATCTTTGCGTTTCATCTCTCGAAGATAAT
>CP070835.1:653572-654673 GCA_020341775.1 Candidatus Bathyarchaeota archaeon | reverse complement strand
GTGGGTGACTTCTCTGAACGGGAAGCTTTCTTGACCTCTCGACTTGTTCTCAGAAGATCTCTTACGCCAACCGCAATAACCGGTAGGTTGTACAGGCTCCAAATGTATAGAATGAAAAGCACAAGAATGGCTGTTATATGCAACGGATTCAGTTTAGACTAGCTCCTGAAAGTTATCGCTATTCCGATGAAGTACATAGAATCTATACTAAGCGCTGAATATTGATGACAGGTTCTTCCTCATTACTGACAAATACCGAATAAAAATCTGATCTTTCGCCCAGTCCTTGGCAGAATCGTTTCCCCAACTCTGGGCAATTTCACTCAGTTTTTGGGCGAGTGATGGACCAACAGTTTTGATCAAGAACGCAACTTCACTCTCTAGGGCATCCAGTAGTTTCTTCGCAACACTAATCAAGGATCTCGCTAGAATAACGCTCCGCACGCTTTCCACAACCTTTATTGTTAGATCCATCAATCCCCGCTCAATTCTGCTCAAAGCTCTAAACCAAGTACCACGACGACGAGCCTTGATTCTTAACTTGATCAAATCCGGCTTTGATATAGAGACATATCTTGCATTCAGGATTTTCTTACTTGACTTTCTTAATCTTACACTCAACCAGAGCTCCCTCTTCTATGCTTAGCATATCTCTGATCTCTTTTGCGACCGTAATTCTACCCTCTTTTCTTACATACGCCGTAAACATGGCTTCTTCAATCTCTGTTTCTGGCATACAGTTTTCCCCAGAAAATGTCGTTTTCTGTATTGCGGTCTCTGAATGTCTCAAAACTATGAGATAATTCTTTGTAATACGCAAATATATCGCTGACTCTTAGAAGCGCCAGATTTCCCACTTTCATCCACAAAATACGTCTAAATCTAAGTACATTTGCCACTGCGCACGCAGCAAAGGTGAAATTTTCTCACCTGTATTTGCCGCAGTGGTGCGCGCGAATTTTCATTGGGATTCAGATTCAGACTTCATATGAGTTAAATAAGATTCCCGTAGAAGCTAGAAAGCAATCAGCTGGTTAGGACAGTGCCCCCACAAGTGCAACCAGAGCTATTTGCATTACTAGGCTTAAACGTCTTTCTAGC
>CP070835.1:652332-653472 GCA_020341775.1 Candidatus Bathyarchaeota archaeon | reverse complement strand
TACTTCTAGCTCTCTCATGCCGATAAGTGCCATCCTAACACCTATGACCAGAAAGGGACCAAGATGACCATGAAACTCCATTGCTCTCTCTATTACATCTTCCAATTCTTGTTTCCGCTCTCGCATTGAAATAGCCAAAGCATCCACTTCGCCCAAGAGATCAAGTAATGGAGAACATCCTTTCTAGCGCTTTTCGAGCCTTCTTAGCTATTGGCTTTGAAACGTTGACTTGGTGTTTCTCCTCTTTCAGAGCCAGGTAGATGCGTTCCAAAGTGTTTAATTTCATGTTTGGACATATGGCGCCATCATAAGCGAGTACAAACTCTTTGTTTGGATTCTCCTTCTTTAACCGGTGGATAAGCCCGCTCTCAGTCCCGATGATGAACTTCTTAGCTGGCAGTTCCTTTGCGTATCTACACATTTGAGAAGTGCTTCCAATGTAGTCGGCTACCTTTTGAACATCTAGCGTACACTCTGGATGCACAATGACAACGGCGTCTGGGTGTTCCTCTTTCAGCAGCAGTATGTCGCCTTTCTGAAAGAGCACATGGGTTGGACAGAAACCTTTCTTGGGCATTGGAATTATCTTCTTGTTGGTCTTCTTCTGGACGTATAAGGCTAGATTGTGGTCTGGGCCAAAAAGTATGGTATCTGAATCTAAAGCCTCAACAACCTTGATGGCGTTTGCAGATGTACAGCAGATGTCGCATTCGGCTTTGACTTCTGCCAAAGTATTCACATAGAGAAGAACTGGCACTTCTGGATACTTTCTCTTCCATCTTCTGACTTCATCTGCACGTAGCATCTGAGCCATGGGGCAACGGGCGCCTTGACTCGGGAGGAGAACCTTCTTATCAGGATTGAGTATAGCGGCGGACTCTGCCATGAAATCAACGGCCGAAAACAGGATGATTTCAGCATCTCTTTCTTCCTTGGCTCGCTTGGAAAGTTCAATGCTGTCACCTACGTAGTCGGCAATATCTTGAATTTCCGGCCTCTGATAGTTATGCGCCAAAATGACGGCTTTCTTCTCACGCTTTAGCCTTGAGATTTTATCAGTAAGAGTCATTGATTCGCCTCATGTCAGATTGAGAGAAACCCTAACCACACCGAGAGATATATCTTTAACGTTAAACTTCC
>CP070835.1:650770-652232 GCA_020341775.1 Candidatus Bathyarchaeota archaeon | reverse complement strand
CATGGCCCCCAGGCAAGCAGACAATGCTGGGATCAACGTCCTCATCTGGGCTTCGCCGCTCAACCAAAAATCTTTCTTCATTCAAAAATGCTCCGACGACGACGTCAACAGCCAAGAATGATCACTACCTTTTTTCGATTGGAGGAGAGAGATGATTTTAGGACACATTTAAACCTGTTGTTTTTCACTGCCGCTCTGTTCAACATCTGGATCTTGAATAAAAATTATTAAGAAAAGAGCTCAATGTAAAGAGGGAAGAAAAGAAGGCGGGTGTTGTAGTTGTTTGACAAGAGAAAGGATCAAGCAGCAGACGCGCTTGTTCAAGGCGGCGTAGCTATTGCTGCAGGAGTAATGCTGTTTGCATCCCTATTTCTACCTTGGCTAACTACAAAATATACAGCAATCGCTGGTATGACCCATGCTGAGAACCAAGCTCAATTAGTCATTCCCTTGACGTTGATTCTCCTTGCTGTTTTGACGTTTTTTGGTGGAGGCATCCACATTCTGGGCTATAAGGTGGGCATACAGCTGGCCACAGCTACCTCGGCCATAGCCTTCTTCATCTCAGTTATGGTGATAATCGCAACGCTCGCAGACGCGAACGACACTCAAGGACAAACACTTCGGCTTCTAGTTGGCCCTTGGATATGTGCCGCTGGGTCAATTTTTGGAGCTATCAGCTCAAAGCTTGAGCGAAGGTAACGTGGTAACTGCGAAACTGGGTTTGGGCTACGTGGCTAGGGGTGTCAGTCGTTTTCCGGGTCAGTGGTTACCAAAGTCGTTTCCTGGTTTACAGTGCATAATTTTAAAGCTCCTTCAGCTCATTAATGGTAGGGGATGTTGATGAGTGGAAGCATGAGAGGCGAGGCTAAAGAAAAAAGACCAAAACCTCTAACAAAGAAAGAAAGAAAAGCGAGGAGAAAAAAGAAAAAGCTTGCGAGACAACAAAAGCAGAAGAGCTTGTAGATGTGCAAGTCTATGCTTTCAGGTCCAATGTGGCCTTGGTCATTTCGTCGTCAATCACGTCCATCTTGAAGTCTCTGCTAGCGCATAAGTGAAGCATTTTATGGTTGTTTGACAAAACGTCGCCATATATCGTGTCAAGTCCCATCTCCCGCCCTAAGGCAATGACGAGCTCAACGAGCTTAGATCCTAAGCCAAGTCCTTGCCATTGATCGCCAACCACAACGGCAAACTCTCCATGTTTTCGTCCCGGCTGTAAAATGAGTCGAGCCACCCCAGAGATTTTGCGATCGTTGTCCTCTGCGACTTCAGCCACAATCGCGATTTCCCTGTCATAATCGATGTTACAGTATCTGGTCAAGGTTTCATGCGGCATCTCCTTTATCACTTGGAAAAATCGGAAACGCATAGTTTCCTCAGAAAAGGACTGGAAAAGCTCGTCAAGAAGGAGTTCGTCCTCAGGTTTTATTGGTCGAAGGACTATGGGCGTCCCGTTTTT
>CP070835.1:646680-650670 GCA_020341775.1 Candidatus Bathyarchaeota archaeon | reverse complement strand
CTATTGTAATAGCTTCTCTTGCTATCATCATAGGCCTTCTTCTTGCTAATGGTGTTACGGTTGTACCAATAGTGATTTCATCCGTTTGAGTAGCAATTGCGGACAATATAATCCATGGATCCAATACATCTTGATCTGGTGCCCACGGTAGAAAAACGTGATCCCATAAAAAGAACCCATCCCATCCACATTCTTCCCCCCTCTTAGCCAACTTGATGTAATCTTGTGGATTACCTGTGATCCCATGGTTAGCAATATATATGCCAAATTTTACCTTGTTGTTCAAAGTATCACCAATATTAAGAATAAATCAGCCCTTAAAAACAGATTATTCTGGGTAAGAAAATCCCACTGAATGATACTGTTCATAGAGTTCAAACATCAGACTGAATGCATGAATTAATATCACCGAACCAAAGACATTCTACACGTTATGAGATTGCTTGGTCATAAATCAATCAATAGCACTCTGCTTTTCACGCATCCAGCGAACTTTGAAGGCGACGAATTCCGCACCAAGTTGCTCACACAAAAAAAATCATCGAGTTGCTTGAAGCTGAGTTTGAATGGGTTGCACAGAAAGATGGTCTAACCTATTTTCGAAAGCGGAAATAGCAAAAAGCTACGAATTTCGTGAAAATATACCTATATCTCTCGGATTTTAACTAGCAGTGGAGATGTCACCCGAATTTTCCCGCAAACTCCCCTTTTTTTGAGAGATCAGGGTTAAATTTTAGCTCCAACCAACCAAAACTTAATGATATCATTGACTGAAACACAAAATGAACCTAGGCTTAAACTTCAGCTCAGTAGCTGCGTGCGCGCTGAATTAATAATCTACTTGCATGAATCACAGTTTCATAATCCTTAAACTTGTAGTTCAATAATAACTAGAGACTAGCGAGAGAAAGGAGTATTGAGACAGAATGAGATTTCGCGTAGTGTGTATCCTAGCAGTTGTAAGTTACTTGCTATTCAGCGTTGCAGGTGTGGCACAAGCTTCAGTTAATAATCCTCCTAATGCAGATCCTAATGGGCCCTACACTGGCTATGTGGGGTATCCTGTAACCTTTGATGGAACAGGCTCGTCCGATCCAGACGGTGATCCCCTAAGTTATGAGTGGCAATTCGGAGACGGAACTCTCCCCGTATCAGATACTTCTACACCAAGCCATACATATTCAGTTGCTGCCACCTACACCGTCCAGCTCACTGTTATAGACGGTAGAGGGGGAATGGACATAGCATACACAACAGCGACGATAACTGCAACAGGCTGGATCACAGCCCACAAATTTGAGGACAATGACAATGACGGCGTGCAGGATGCAGGTGAACCAGACATCCCAGGTTGGATGATTGAACTCCATCTAAGTGAAGACGGCGGTACAACATGGACGAAAATTGCTGAAGGCATGACAGGATCTGACGGAAAAGTCACTTTTAGCGGACTTTCAGCCCCGAAATTATACCGAGTCGTTGAAGAAGAACGGACTAATTGGGTTCCTACAACACTTACCTCTTTTGACCTGAATCTCGAGGTAGGTATGGCGATTTTTTGTCAATTTGGCAACGTCTACCAGCCAACTAGTGTTCCGGAGTTTGATGTCACCATAGCATTGGTTACCTCACTGGCTGCAATAGTCTACATAGCCCTCAGAAAACGAATAGGGAAAAACCTAGAATAGAAACATTTTCTTCCCCTTTTTTCTGAGTTGTCGGAGATGCTTTTGTATCCACTTCTTGCGCATGCATGCATTCCGAATTTTTTTCGGGTTATCACCCACATTTTCCCATTTTTTCTGCAGGTGTGACGCTGCTCGTGCGCAGTGAAGTAGAATCATTATGTAGAAAAATAATCCATATTTCCAATACATGTGCTTTGATTATAGTTTCACAATTCTAATAAGAATAATTGGAGTATAGATGAAGCTAATTTTAATTTGGTGGCATTATATGAAAAAAGGAATAACTTGTATCAAAATTGGGTTGATCGTTGCTCTTATTATAATCGCAGTGAGCTTGCTTTTAACAGGTATTTCATACGCGTTTGTGTATGAATCGCACCTTGAGGTCGTCAGTGGACCCGTACTTAATCCCAACACCTTAATATACTCGCCACCAAGTGACCAAGTGGCTGAGATTCTAGATTGTGGACAGGGTCACCCAGGAGATTTTCCTCCAAGTACAGCTGGCAAGATCGCGTTGATCCAACGAGGCGCATTGTACTTTTCAGACATGACTCAGAACGCAGCAGCAGCAGGGGCCTTAGCGGTCATCGTATACAATAATGTCCCTGGAAACATGAAATATGGCACCTTAGGTTTCATCACCGATATATCAGCAGTAATAATTAGTGATGTAGAAGGCGCCCTTCTTCTATCTTTGTTGGCTTCAGGGCCAGTCACTGTTCACCTCAGGGTTGGACCTTACCTCGCTCAGGCAACTACTGACGTCTTACCAGGTGTTTGGCCAAATACCATAAACATCGCCAGCAGTGGAACTTTCGAGGTTGCTTTATGTGGCACCGAACTCTTCGATGTGACGATGATAGATCCAACAACAGTGGTGTTGTACGATTTTCTGACAGATGTTCCTCCTACAAGCTGGAGATTTGAAGATGTTGCAACACCGTATATAGGCCCGGTGGGAAGTGGTCACGCTGCTGGAGCTGATGGTCTCATGGACATGGTGCTGGATTTTGACATCCCCACAGTAGTTGCTGTGAAAGAACTGGCTGATCACGTGGGAGAGACGGTAGGCATATCCGTTTATGGCCTTACATATGATGAGCTCAGAGGCGGAGGCTATGACTATGTGCAGATAGTAAGAGAAGAAGCACCGGGAATACCCGAATTCAACCTTCCATTGATTGCGGTCACTTCTATATCTGCAGCAATTTACCTAGCCTTCAAAAAGCGGATGAGAAAAAATCTAGGATAGAAGCATTACGCACGCGCAAATTGGCCAAAACACGAAACGAGATTGTAGCTTTGTTGGAAGAAGGATTCGAGTGGATCTACAAAGACAAAGACGACTTGACATACTTTAGGTAACGAAAATAATAAGAAAAGTGCGAATTTCATCCAGAATTGCTAGATTTCTCGGATTCTAACTGGCAGTGGAGATATCACCCGAATTTCCCGCACACTCCCATTTTTTTGGAAAGTGAAAACAGAAAAAGGAGAGAAGGATGCTCATTGTAGTGCTTGAGGTGCTTGTTTTCCCTTCCGCATTTTACGGTAGAGGCGGGTGCGTTCCTCGAAGTATTCAAAAAACTCAAACACTCTTGGCGCATTGAACTGCTTTCTCGTGCCTTCTATTGTAGGCTTCATTTTTTCCCAAACCGTGCTAACTGGATAGATCTCTCCAACTAGGTCAATATCAACCAGTTTTCTGTGTAG
Source organism: Candidatus Bathyarchaeota archaeon (assembly GCA_020341775.1). Classification (GTDB taxonomy): domain Archaea; phylum Thermoproteota; class Bathyarchaeia; order Bathyarchaeales; family SOJC01. Next base: position 647,266 of record CP070835.1, on the reverse strand, counting down.
GAGAAGACCTAATAATTCGAAGGTCGAGAGGACTTTCGTGCGCGATATGTTTGTTGGATTTTCAGTAAAGTAGGTTGGACCATACTTCTTCAAATAGTCATTGTGGTCTTCAAATTCCAGACTCATGACTTTCTGGAATGCTTCAATGAACTCCTTGTTAATAGTGCTTGCTTGGAGTCTCAGAATAAGGTCCGCCCGTCTGGTTTTGACAAAGTCCCGCAGTTGAAAGACAGCGAAGACAACACCTACGATTACGCCTACAGCTGCAATTATTCCAGAGATTGCGTTTATCGATGATATATCAATCATATCTAACACCTAAACGATAGATTAGATGAATTGCTTATTAAAACAAAATTGCAGAAGAGAAGAGGGAAGTTATTTTCTGCGCGCGCGCATTCATATGCTCTATTTGGAAAGCTTTTTGGCGATAGTTTGCGCCCAAGCTTTCGCTTTCTCTAGTTCTCCTTCTTTCAGATGCATTTGATTAGTCTCGCCCTCTACATAGGCAATTAGTGGGGGTGAGACTATCTTGAAACCCAGCTTCTTAAGCTTCTTTTCTATAGCCTTAGTCGCATTTCCACTG
>CP070835.1:645503-646580 GCA_020341775.1 Candidatus Bathyarchaeota archaeon | reverse complement strand
TTTACATCAAGATCCGCGGGGCTTTCCAGGAACCGGCTTCATTGATGAAGTGGGCAAAGGAGAAGGACGTGGATACACGGTGAACCTACCTTTTCCATTTCGAACACCAGACAGAGTTTATCTCGAGGCTTTTGACGAGATAGTTATTCCCATAGCTCAACAGTTTGAACCCGAGTTTGTTCTGGTCTCAGTAGGTTTTGACGGATACTATGCAGACCCAGTTGGAGCTCTTTCGCTCTCTTCAGATATCTACATGAGAGTTTTTTCTAGAATTTTGGACGTGGCATCGAAATCTTGTGATGGAAAGCTTGTGGCAGTTCTAGAGGGTGGATACAATCTTGAAACTCTGAGCTTAATGGTGAATAGCGTGATTGCAAAATTGGCTGGTATCCCTTTTGTGGTTGAAGGTAAAAGTGGTCGGCAGCCCTCCACTGGGCTCGTGAGAAGAGGTGAGCGGGTCATTGATAAAGTTAGGCGTGTTCAATCTTCGTTTTGGAGTCTTTAAATTCTGGTAGTCTGAACTCACTCAATGATCTCAATGGCACCGTTTGGGCACTGAACTTCACATGCTCTGCAAGCGAGGCATTCGTCTGGATTAACGATATAGGATTTTTCTTCTTTTATCTCAAACACGCTCACTGGACAAATATCCACACAGGTTCCGCATCCATCACATTTTTCATTATCGATCTTTTCTTCAACCATGATGATTTCTCTCCTTTGAGAATCTATCGATGGTGACGGGAGAAAAATAAAAGCGTTTCGGAAGATTAGGCGATTTCCTCTCTAAGCCTCAGGAGAACGCCGTCAATCGTGGTTTTGGCTCTTTCTCTTCTTCGGTAGTAGTCTTCAAGTAACTTGTGATATGCAGCTGTGGATATTTCGCCTCGCCTGTACCTGGTTTCAGTTCGACGAATACCTGCCTCAATTCCCTCCAGCTCTGCTTCAGCAACTTCGATTTGCCGCATCATGTCTGCATATTTGGAAGTAGCAGTCTGCAATTTTTCTCTGAGTCTAGTTAGATCTTTGGACAAAAATGAAAGCCGACTTTCTAACGCTCTTTTTCTCACTCTGTAG
>CP070835.1:641500-645403 GCA_020341775.1 Candidatus Bathyarchaeota archaeon | reverse complement strand
GCGTTTTTCTGGAGCCCGTCGTCATACCTGGCTAGACTACAGCCCCACCTTAACCAAAAGACACACAAATAGAAAATATATGCCTTACGTACCAAGCCTGGAGTTTAAGAGTTGACAAGTATCTGCTTTTTCTTACGCGTTAGCGATTTGATTGCTTTTTCTCTGCGCAGCGCCTCTCTGTGTGTGGTAAACTTCTCTACGTAAACAACTCTGGAGGGCTTGTGAATCTTTGTATATCGTGCACCATACCCTTTTGCGTGCTGTTTGAAGCGAAAATTGACATTCTTCGCAGATCCTGTGTAGTAACTTCCATCCTCACAAAGAAGCACGTAAACGAAGTAAGGCATTTCTGAACATCAAACCTCCTATGCATGGAACTGCTAAAAACATTTTTTATTCAAGTGCGCTGAAATTGTTTCCATGGTTATTAGATATTATACGGCTCCAGATGTGAAGCGGCTTGTTGACAAGATGGTGGCGGACTTGCACTTCACTCACATCAATCCTGACTGCGTCTACTGTTTCAGAAGCGAGGGGTCAAAATCACGACGTACCGTAGCTCGAATTCATAGCCTAGAAAAGCTCTGGCAAAAAGCCTTGAAAACAGCGCCTCGATACCTAATCGAAGTCATAGGTGAAAGATACGATAAGTTGTCCCAAGCAAACCAAGAAAAAGTCTTAATCCACGAGTTGCTCCACATTCCCAAAGGCTTTTCTGGAGGCTTCAAACCTCACAAAGGTTACATCGATGAGAAAACAATCAATCGACTCCACCACCTCTACACACGCCAGAGAACATCTGCAGAGCGAAGCTCAACCGCAGGAATTCAGTCCCTGACGCGCGGTTTGTCACTGCGGTTGAAACATGCTTCAAAGAGCGAAAACTTAAAGAAGCATTAGACTACGCTCTATACTGGTTGCCGGCCAAAGGGCGCGGGACCCACCCGATCCCATTCCGAACTCGGAAGTTAAACCGTGTTCCGTTTCCGGTGTTAGTATGGTCTTCGGCCATGTGAAGCCAGAAAAGCCGGCAGCCTCTTTTCAGAATCCGCGAAAATCCTCAAAACTTATAACTTGGTGGGTATAAGTTTTTGAAGTTGTGGTATATTTGATGCAATTGAATGCATTGCTCTTTCAGGGGCTGATTCCAGGACAAGACGCCCTGAGCTGGATATTTCAAATAATATTCACGCTCCTGTTCATAGTCTTCGTTTTTTATGGGCAAAGAATTCAGATGTACATTATGGTGAGAGAGATTGAAGGATCTCTGCTACGCCTTAAATTTATACGGGATGAAGGACGAAAAATCGCCATAGAAACAATAAAAGAGATTGGTAAGCCCAAAACAGACCCCGCTGAGCGGGTTGACCAGTTTCTAGAATATGTGACAATTCCTCCCGAAAGCATGGATCCGGCAGGTGTCGTGTGGAAGCTTGAACACATATTGGATGTGCGAGAAACCCGCTTCAAAGATGAGGTGAAACTAATAGCGCCAGCCGCTGATGAGACCAATGTCAATAACCTGGAAAACACATTGGAAGCTGCAGCTGCATTAAATATTATCTACAAAGTTATTCGCCACTTCTATATTTTGGGAAAAAAAACCTTAAGCCTCTACATCATTATGCAAATTCAAATGATTCTTCCACTAATTATGCGCGAGGCAGAAGCCTATGCAAGTGCCCTCAAAGCTTTCTCACATGGTCAACCCATCGGGGATGGCGCTGGTGCTCTTGTTGCAGCTAAGCTAATGCATAGGCACAGGAAGAAGAAGATCGAAAAAGACTGTGTTGTGGCAAAGGTCCCCCTGGAAGGGAGAACCGCCTTCGTCATTAAAGCGGAAGGCCCTGGCGGAAATGTGGGAAAACCAGGCGAAGCAATAAAGAGGATTGTTGAGGAGAACGACGGGAAAATCGCCACAATTATCATGATTGATGCAGCACTGAAACTGGAGGGTGAGAAGCCAGGCGAGGTCGCAGAAGGTGTAGGTGCAGCTATCGGTGGACCGGGCACAGAGCAATATAAAATCGAAGAAAGCATTCTGAAATATAAGATTCCTCTCAACGCGATCATCATCAAGGAAGACATTGGCGACGCCGTGTCACCAATGAGAAAAGAGGTTTTTGAGGCGTGCGAAGTGGCAGCCGATCGGGTCAAGCGCGTGATCAAAGAAAAGACGAAAGAAGGGGACAGCGTGATTGTTGCTGGTATCGGAAACAGTATCGGGGTTGGGCAATAAAATGAAGCGTAATGCGCGCGCGCGCAAATTCTCCTCCATTGTACTCATTGTCATTGTTGTTGTGCTGGCCCTCTCGCTGACTGCGCTATACCAAGCATATGAGTTGTTTCTGATGAATGACCCTACTATGGGATACTACTTGCTAATTGGGTTCATTGGGTTGATTCTATCCACCTACATGTTACTCCAAACCAGGAGGCGTGTGCAGAAATTCACCTTAGAAACGAAACCAGTTACCACAACTATAATTTGCCCAAGCTGTGACTTCAAAGAAGTGAGAAACTTCGAACGAGGCGACTACATACTCAAGGAACTTGGGCCATGCACAAAATGCGAAGGAATCATGATGATCTCTGCGATCTACCGGGAAATCCCTGAAAAAAGAAAAGAAGAGAAGGTCTTCACCTAGGTTAAGACTTCACATCCATCTTCTAAAATCAAAACTGTGTGTTCTGCTTGGGCTACAGGTTTTCCATGTGCTTCGATGAAGACGGGATACGATGTTAGGCATTTGGAGCGGAGGAGTTCTTGGAAGGCCTCAGAAAGGTGTTGCTGAGGTACCGCTCCTACCAACCAACGTTCTGCGAATGGCAAAGTCCTATAGCTGCGTTCGATATGTTGCAGAAGACGCTTCGCGTAGGGATTTCTTAGTGATTTGTGCTTGACAAACCTGAAAATCGTCTTCTGGTCTCCCTCAATCACTTTGCCAGCTCCATTGACGACGGTGACGAATGGTTCGACAGCAATCACTTCACCTCCCTTTATCTTCGAACCAAAGAGATGCGAAACGTTGGGGATTGATTTTCCCGTGTGGATCAAATATCGCCCAACTTGATGGCCTGTTAGGTTTGAAATTGGCTTGCATCCATGAGCCTTAATTGTGTTTTCAATGGCAGTGCCAAGTTTTGACGTTGAAATGCCAGCGTAGAGTGTTTTCACGGCAGTCTCTAAAGCTTTTTCAGCTGTTCGCACGAGGTTGGTCTGTGCTGGGTTGAAACAAATAGTAATTGCAGTGTCGGCGATGTAACCATCGAGGTGTACGCCCACATCTACTTTTACGACGGAGTTCGATGGCACAATTTGCTTGTCGTTTGGGGGTGACGTAAAATGAGCAGCAACTTCGTCTATAGACACATTACAGGGAAAGGCAGGTTTTCCACCCTTCTCGCCAATCAGTTTTTCGGCATTTTTGCATACGTCAATTAGCGGCTGGCCTTCACGGACAAACCGTTTCAATTCCTGTCGCACTTCCCTGGCAATTTTTCCTGCGGTTTGATATTTTCTTAGGACATCGTTTGGTAGACTCATGCTTTCCTCGCACGCCGCTTTCTTTAAATCGGAAGAACATTAAAAAAGTTTGGACATGAAATGACCTGTGCAGCTGGCAGGGCTCTTTCTGAGGAGATCATGGCTTGAAGCGACAGTAATTCTTTCTGTTGCATGCGAAATCGATTGCTAGCTAGAGAGGGGGCTCAACTATTTTGTCCGAGAGCGTAACAAATTTGTCGCTGGCGATGTGATAGATGAGCTTGACCTTTTCCATGTTGAATTCATCACTGAAGCTATCCTCATTCGCGTAGGCCTCAACAATTTCTCCGACAAAGATACTATGGTCCCCTGTCTTAAACAGTTGTTTTAGCTGGCATTCCAGATGAGCAACACAT
>CP070835.1:630020-641400 GCA_020341775.1 Candidatus Bathyarchaeota archaeon | reverse complement strand
GGAGTCTGTAGGAATTTGATGTGAATATGGCGCGTTGCATTGACAGAAATGTGCATGATCGTTTGCGTTTCTGAATAATTAAGGCCTTCGGGGGGGAGTCTTGGTATGCACAAGAAACTGGCAAGCGCGTCGGCGAGTTTGTTGGCTTCGAAGGAAATTTGAGAACTCGTCCTCAGCGCCAAACGTTTCGCTGTACCACGCGCCTTTTGTCCGAAGTTTCTTCGAAGTTTCACGTTTTTAACGCATATTACGGGATAATATTGCACCAAGCCTTTGTCGTTTATTTCGTAAAGTTGGACTTTTCCCAGGCGACCTGCCCACCGGTCAGCAATTACAAGTTTTTTTATGTCACGTTCGAGGGATTTCTCAGCAAGAGCGATCAAGCTTGATTTCCCGCGGTTGACCCTCTCCGAGCAGGGGATTATATGAGAAAGTTCATTGCAGAAGGTTCTCATCGTCTGTGTTGGATTACGTGAAGTGGTGATCAATATTCCTATGCGACCACGCCAGTTGTTCTCCTGCAATTACTCGCCTCTCGAGCAGTGTTAATATGTGGTCACAGGGAAGCTTTTATTTTTTTGTTGCACGTGTTGTGTTGGTGTTGTGCGGTCGTAGTCTAGCTTGGTTAGGACGCTGGCCTCCCAAGCCGGTGACCCGGGTTCAAATCTCGGCGACCGCACCAACGCGCCTAATGGGCTTCCATCTATTCTATCCAGAAAAACACATCGTTGGATCAAGAAATTTCCACGCATAGTGATACTTGTTCTTGGGAGTTTCACTCTTGTAGAAAAATCTTGGTCGTCAGAAATGACAATCGGACGTCTTCTTCCCTAAATGCTTCAATAATTCCGAAGTTGATTTTCTGCTGTGTGTCCATGTATTCATTGTAGTCGGACGTCTTCATGTAATAGACCACCTCGAAGTTGAGGCTGAAATCGCCAAATTCTTTCAAATGCGCCCTCTCGAATTCGGCCAATTCGATTTTTTGTATGACACTTTCAATGAGGTCGGGGACGCGCTTTAGCTTCTGTGAAGGAGTGTCAACCGCCACCCTAATTCTAAATTCTATTCTTCTTCTCTTTAGCTTTCGAAAATTTCTCAGACTTGTCGTCGTCAACTCTCGGTTTGATATTACAAGTTCTTCTCCCTGCAAGAGCTGCAATCGCGTAGATTTAATCCCAATTTTCCTCACAGTACCAGAATAATTACCAACAACTATGAAATCTCCTACTTCAAATGGGCGGTCAAAATATATGGAAAAAGCACTAAACACGTCGCTTAGGACGTTTTGAAGGGCTAAAGCAATGGCGATTCCTCCGACGCCGAGCCCTACAACCACTCCTGAAAGGTCTATGTTGAAGACAACGAGAATAGCTAGAAACGCGAAAACCAAGGCAATTCCTTTAATAATTTGTCGCAAAACAAAGAGTAGATGCTCACTCACTCTCCTCTCACGTCTTGCTCGTTGAGCAAGCCAGCTTGTGACCACATTTATGATCCTTGTTATTATGAAAGTAACAATCAATATTTGCGAAACTGTAAAGGTAACTGCGATTGTTTCTGAGTAAGGGCTCAGAAACGTTAGGGAATCTAAAGCGTAGTGGAGACCCAATAGGATGGCGAAGAGAAGAACTGGTGTCCTTATGTTTCGCAGAATCTCGTCGTCGATCGTCGTCTTTGTGTTTTTTGCCCAACGAGACAAATATCTTTTAAAAGCCAGGTAGACGATCCAACCTATGATTAATGCAATAGTAAAAGTGACTACCGCAGTTATGACTTCGCTCTCCAGCTGACCAAGGTTTAGATAGTCTCTCAGCAGTTCCGCAAGAGCAAAGATTACGACATTCATGGTGCTCACTGCTTAGAAAATTAACCTACTTTAACCTATCGCAAGTAAATGTACGCACCTTCATCCTTGCCAGGCCCGTGGTCTTCCTTCCGCTCACACGGTTTTCGATCTATACAACATGGTTACTTCAGGACCGCGGGCGGAAGCGGCGAATCACACATTGCTAAGTGTAAGGAAACAACTGCAAACAACACCTCCGTTGAGAGAGACACTTACGCGTACTTAGCGCTGCGTTTATAGGGCTTTTTCAACGATTGTGGCTTTGACATCTTAACAGTGTGCCTGGACGAATCACCGCGTGCTCCTGCATTTTGTTAGTACAGGAGCTCGCCGCTAATCTTCACCTTTCCCTTCTCGATGGGAATTCCCTCCCTCTGAACCATACTCCTTCTCCAATCAGCCCCTTTCTTGTCTCCCTTAAACGAACCGTCAGATGCTACGACACGGTGGCATGGAACCACAGGAGACAGCGGGTTCTTGTGAAGGGCGTTAGCCACTGCACGATATGCCTTGGGCTTCCCGATTTTTTCGGCGATCAGCTTATAAGTGCTAATTTTCCCCTTTGGGATTCTGAAGGTAGCCACATAAACATCTCTTTCAAACTGCGTTTTGCCTTTAAGAGCCGCAATCACATCATTTTCGGTTTTTATCGATTTTAGGTCCAAGGGCAGATTCCTCGCGAACAAGAATGTAGCATGTCCGTGACCGTCTTAAGCCTTTGCTTTGCTCACATCGTCTTAGGTATACAAACCGCACGCGTGACAATATTTCTCAAGGTACGCTACTTGTGCTCACACTGTCGCCAACGGATAAGACCAACTCATGTTTCAAGCTCTAATTTCCCATCTTCTATTGTGTAGGTTATGTCGGCCGCCTCAATTATCTTCAGGTCATGTGATGCCACGACAGTTGTTGTCTTCTGTTTTTTGTTGATGTCTAAAATCAGGCTAATTATTTCTTCAGCAGTCTTTGAGTCGAGTTCACCAGTGGGTTCATCAGCTAGCAAGATTTTTGGATCGTTGGCAATAGCTCTAGCAATTGCCACCCTCTGCATCTCACCTATGCTTAGCTCTTTCGGCCTATGGTGCAATCGGTTCTCTAAAGCAACGCTTTCCAGAAGTTTCGTAGCTTTGCTTCTTTGCTCTTCGAAAGGTTGACCAGCCAGAGCCAAGGGCAGCTCAACATTTTCTAGCGCGGTAAGTGTCGGGAGCAAGTTGAAGGTCTGAAAAACAAACCCCATGCATAGAAGCCGGATTTTTCTGCGTTCCTGATTTGGCAGAAGCGAGGCGTCAACATTGCCAAGGAGTATCTTTCCGCGTGTTGGCTGATCATTCAATCCGAGAAGATTCAGGAGGGTCGACTTTCCTGAGCCTGAAGGCCCAACTATTGCTATGAATGTTGATTCCTTTACTTCCATATTGACCTTGTTAACTGCAATTATTTCCGATGAGCCTACATGAAATTTTCGTGTCAGATCCACTGTTTTGATTCTCATTAATATTCAGCTCTCAAAACTTCGGCTATCCGCATCTTCATTGCGCGTAAAGCTGGAATCACTCCTCCAAGACAACAGATAGCAACAACTGATAGGAATATTTCGAGCATGTAAATTGGCGACGCGATTTCAAATATACTTGGGAAGAACTGGCTTAGTGAAATATCTGTATAGAGGCTTGCCAAAGAAAGAGCGCCGAATGTGCCGAAGATTATGCCGAGGGCACCACCTAAGAATCCAATCATCCCTGCTTCGAAAACGACAACACGAAACACATAACTCAATGGTGCTCCTATTGCATCTAATGTTGCGAAATCTCTACGTCTTTCCGAAACGCTCATCACCGTAACAGTCATCACAAGAATTAAGCTCATTATGAAAATTAGTGTCTGTATACCTAGATTCCAAGTCTCGATTTGAGCAAGAACGGGCTGAATCATGTCGTTCCTTCTGTCCTCAGTCAGTGCATCAACAAATTCCACTCGCTGCTCTATACTTTCTGCCAATTTCTCCTGTGGACATCCTTGAATTGGCTTTGCCGAAATAATGTTGACGCTTTTTGGATAATTATAGATTTTTTGAGTAAGTTTGAGCGGCATTACAAAGCAGCGGTTCAGTATGGCAAGTTTTGTGTCTAAGACCCCCGAAACTTCCAACATGTACCCATTGATCATTACTTCTGTTCCAGGAAGCCAATTATGCTGGTCAGCCAGCGAAGCGCCAACTACAACTTCTGTACCAGATTCGTTTGTTGGGAAACGACCACCTTCCCTCAGTGGAGTAGGCCCAAGCATTGAATGCCAATCCTGCACTGGTATGCCAATGCTGAAATTTACTGGCACTGGCTGAATTATCTCTCCAACACCTAGAGGTGTGATAAATAATATTGAAACTACCTTCTCCACATTCGTTAGATTCCTTATCATATTTTCAGTATAGTTTTGTGGGAGCAAACCTCCGCCTATTGGAATTGCCTGAATAACAATTGCTCCCTCACTCACCACCATGACTTGTCCACTAAAGAGCACATTCATCTCTTTGATTATAGCAGTATACCTTGTTGTTGTTGCTCCCACTGCGACCACAAAAGTTGTTGCCAAAGCCACACCTATAATACACAGAGTCGTTCTCAATTTTCTGCGGAATAAATTTCGAAAACAAAACGTTAAGAGCCTCGTGCCAAATCCCTCATTGTATTCTGAAATGAATTTATATAAGAATTCATCGCATTATAATTGCGCCGGGGTTTAGGAATGAGTGTTAGAAAAAGAGTTTCATCCCTTTTAGCCATATGTATACTATTATTTTCATTCTTAACATCAATAAATCTAAATCATTCTGCAAGTGCGAATCCAAACGGATTCGCCAACCTCCCAGGAGGCTTTTTCGATAGCGGAAAAGACACAGATGCCGATGGCAAATTTAATTATTTAGAGGTTGCTGTGGAGATTAATGTCTCAGTTGCTGGTCACTATATTCTTGAGGCTGATGGCCTTGTAGACCAGTACGACTCCTGGCTCAATTTTTTCACTTCCAGCGAGGGCTATCTTAACTTGGGAGCACAATACCTAAACTTGTCCTTTTCCGGAATAGCAATCTACGCTGAACGATTTAGCCCAAAAAACATTTCACGAATCACACTTTATGATCAACACTATGATTACTTAGGCGAAATAACAGACGCAGAATTGTCTCGAATTTACGACTTCACAGAATTTGACATTGGCGCATCTATGACCGGCAACATGAGCTCTGAAGGAATTGACACCGACAGTGATGGGCTTTTCAACACACTACAGGTGGGGGTCGAGATAAATGTAACTGACCCCGCAACCTATGAAGTTCATATTTGGAACCTTTATGGAGATGTGTCCATATATGTGGGCAATCAATCAGCAGAATATCTTCTTCCCGGAATTCATACTTTAAACATTTCCCTTTATGGTGCCAAGATTTACGCAGCCCGTGGCAATATTTCAATGATTTATGAAATCCAACTTTCGATATTAGAAGGGTATCAGAATTACTTGCTTGATTCCCTTTACAACGTTCCTTTGAGTGCAATTTATGGCTACTATGAATTCGATCCCTTGGCTTTACTCACCAGCACAATTCTTGACGAAGGAGTCGATGACGATGGTGATGGTCTATTCGACTATCTTCAAATAAGCGTAGAAGTAAACGTCACGGATGCTGGCTACTACTCCATTTTTGTGGACAGAATTTCTGACAACAAATCTGGCTACATTTGGATTTCATCTGGAATCGGTCAAAACTTTGATGTGGGCATGCATTTAGTGAACTTCACCGTTCTTGGCGTGAGAATATACGCTGAACAGCTGGATCCAACCTACGTAGGACCTGTTAGACTCTATGACATTTCGACATGGGAAGACATACTCCTAGAAGAGCATTATATGCTTCCCTTGGCTACGCTTTACCATTACTACGAGTTCGAGTCGCAAGCCTTTTTCACAGATAATATTTACGATCGTGGAGTTGACACAGATAGTGACGGCTTGTTTGATTACCTAGAAGTTGGAGTTGAAATCAACGTCACAGAAGCCGGAACCTACATCCTTTCCGGAGGCGGACTCGCAGAGAAGCTGGATAATTATACTCGAAGCATCTACTTCCCCAGCCAGCAATTTATTGTAGACCTCGACCTCGGCATACACACAATCAACTTCACTTTTTCAGGACCTATGATTGCATACAACCACTTTAGCCCCACGGACATTACAGACATACGCTTAAGGGAGTATTCTACCTATTATCAGCTGGGCTACATTTCAACAGCCGCCCTTTCAACAACATACAATCACATAAAGTTTGATTCACCTTTTAGTGACACGCAAATTGAACTCATAGTGTATCCAAACGCTACAGTAGGACTCAGTGGATTGGTCAATCAGACAAATATATATTCTCCATATTATTCGCCTTTGGTGAATGCTACGTTGGATTTCTCAACCCTCGGCGACCTGACAGCAGGCAGTCTCAATGGAACCATGTTGCTTCCAGAATATCCAAACCAATACGATCAGTTTCCCTACAATTCCACAACTGCAAACCTTCTATCTGAATACAATAATGGTATGCTGAACGCTCAACTGAACACTACAGTGCACATTCCGATGTTTGAGGGAACTGACTGGATGGGGCGACCCATCATTCCAATCCAGCTTAACTCCAGCGATTTCTCGTTTCTCGCCACCTACTCAAATGGAATATTAGACTTAGACTTGCATGGAACGGCCAAAATGTATCCCTACTATGGTTCCCAATTCCCGTTCAACGTCACTGATGTTACAGTTCTTGTAGACTACGTTGACAATGAAATTGGTGGAAACATAACCTTTCACACAGTTTCTGGCTTTCCATTAAGCGATGTCATCGTATACTTCAGCGGAAGCAAGACAGAAGTGTCATTCACAGGCCACATCGATGTGATGTACGGAAACTATTATGGTATGGAAATAAACGCGACGACATTGGAGGAAATATTAACAGAATTCAATAATACAATTCCGAGTCGAGGAGATTATTCGCTCTACAACATAACCGATGGAGCGATCGAATGCACAGCTTTGAGCACCACAAAGACCCCCATTGACGCCATCGGAGCCAAGATAAATTACAACGCCACTCTTCATGGGAACTTCACAGATCTTATGACGACATATTTGTCTCAAATGCTTTTCGGACCATACGCTCCCGAAGAAGCATTTTCAGTTGTCTACACTGCGCTGGATGCAGCACTCTCTTCCGTAAGGAGTGGATCATTAGAGCTAAATTACTGGCATTCATCTCATGTCGCGTCAGTAGACCTGTCCTTATCGTGCGATGTAGAAGCATTTTGGAATCAAACATTGCAGTCCATCCCCCCAATTATTCCTCCGGAATATACAACTCAAGTCGGCGCTTGGTTGAAAATTGCCAACGCCACAGCCTATGCACTTGAAAGCTTCAGCATAGAAGCGGAGTATATAAATGCTATACGACAACTGGATCTGAGTGCTTCGCTTACAGCCAATGTTTCAAAGTTAAAAAATGAGATAATTACAATTCTCCCAGACGCCGGTCCTCCAATGCTGAGAGATTTGGTTGAGTCATGCACAAACACGACTTACTGCACTTTGAAATCGCTCAATATATCATGCAACTACATTGATACCTCTACGATCTTCGAAGTTGAATGGCTCTTGGAAAACGATTTCAAGTCAGAGCTGAACCACCTGAAGGACTGCTATATCGAGTATCTAAACCTATCCAGTCCATACATGATAAACTGGCAAATGCGAATGCTAAATGTTACAGTGATAGACATCGGCAACCTCAAGGCAGAGATAAGACAAGGCAGCGACTGGACTATTCTCGAATTCGAAAACCTCAAGCTGCATCCCGCCATAGACGAAATAGACCAGATAAGGTTCGCATTGTACAATTGGCTCCAAATGACAAGCGAAGCTAGTACTCCGAGAGAGTTTGAGAGGCTGAAGATAAGTATTCTAGGCGGTTTCAACGCCACAAACGCAATTCTTCTACATGCGCCAAGCAGCGTACCCACCCCAGACACAACCTCGTTGGACTATAGGAACATGATATGGGAAAACGTCAGCACGAGCAGCTTGAAGAACTTGCTCTTCCAGATAGCTTTCCAAGGAGTTGTAGACTATCTTGGCCAAACCTATTACATTCCGATATTTACGAACTCAACAATGAGCAACTTCAATTTCAGCCCAACCTCAAAGAGCATAAGTTTCAACGCCTCTGGAAATACCGGTACAGGGTTCCTCAACATCACAATCCCAAGAGCGTTACTCTACGCTGCTCCAACAGAATGGATAGTTGCAATCGACGGAATTCCACTTGCATTAGAGGAGTTTACCTTAACTGAAAACGATGAGTACGTGTTCATATACCTGAATTACTCTCATTCCAGCCATCTAATTGAAATAATGGGAACTTGGATAATCTCGGAGTTTCCCCCAAGCATCCTTCCACTGATAACGCTGATATCTCTCACAGCAGCAGTGATCTTCGCAATCAAACAGAGGAAAAAAATTCGCAAGCTTAAAGCAAAATACCAGCATGCCATCGCAGCATTGGCTCGATCGAGAGATAACTCAACTTTCTTTCAGCTTAGTATCATGTATACAACATTACTGGCAGTTTTGATGCATAGAAGAAGAACGTAACGCGCACAGTATGCTATTGCAGTCTCATTCTTAGAAAACATGAGAAGTAAAAGATTTCCTGAACTTTCTAGCCGACCCAGCCAAAGTCTCTAGAGACCTGCGCGACGTCTTTGATGTCGACCTTATAGTCTCCGTTAATGCCAACAACGACGATCCAACGTTCGTAGCCTGGAAATGCTCCGAAGCCTTCGGCTGCTAACGCTACGGCTTTGATGTCAAGTTTTATTTCTGGCATGATGAGTTGGCTTTTGTGTGGATAGGCAGCGAAGTTGTCAGCATATAATCCACCAGCCACTAGATCAACGCGCATCATGGAATCGACTTGGTCGAACCATGCGCTTCCGCAAATTTCTGTTATTAATGTATGCCATGAAAGTTCATAGTCAGACACAACTGTTGTACTTTCTGGCGCGTGCAGGAAGTGTTCATTCCAGAATGTAGGTGATCTGACAGATCGACATGAGAAGCATATGGATGATGACCATGCTTATTATTCTAAGGGAGTAGCTTGACATGCTTCAAGGTTGCACTAGCGCTCCATTGGCAACCTAACAGCAAATTCTAGACTTTTGAAACAAAGTTGTGGTTTGTCAGAAAAACAACATCTTTCCATTCTAAAAGTTTAACTTCTTGCTTCCCCGCACTTCTGAGACTCTTTTGAGACCATCATATGTTTCATAAATTCGTTGTTTTATACATAAACCTGTCTTGTGGAGGAAATTCTATTTTACGCGAGCGCACGATTTTCTTGATGCCTCATAAACAACTGCCCTTAATGCAGGCACATTGGGATACCGGACATATATGACCGAACACTGCTCATTTTCGCAATTGTATTTGCCCTTTCTCGTTCTTTTCACCAAGGGCTTTCCACACTCAGGACACTTAGCCATAAATTCATCACACACTAAAGTCAACAAGTATGCTGACTTATTGTTTGTGAATTTAAAATACATCAGCAGACTCGAGAATCGTGTGCGCTCCCGCATCTATGCAACACACACTTAAATAAAGAGGCTTGGCTTCCAATAATGACGGGAACTTCGATGGCAATAATCACTGGCCAAGAGTACGTGCAAAGCCTCCGCAGCCGAAAGATAGATCTGTATTTGCTCGGCGAGAAGGTAAAGGAGCCTGTTGATCACCCCATAATCAAACCGTCAATAAACTCGGTAGCTGTAACATATGACATTGCCCACGATCCAAAATACGAAAGCTTAGCCACATCCGCGTCCCACATAACAGGAGAGAAAATCAACCGATTCAACCACATACACCAGACACCCCAAGATTTAGTGAAAAAAGTGAAATTGCTAAGACTACTAGGTCAGAAAACAGGCGCCTGTTTCCAGCGATGCGTCGGAATGGATGCCTTAAATGCACTTTCAATTGTAACATACGACACAGATCAAAAGCTCGGGACAGAATACAACCGAAGGTTCATGGATTTTCTTCAGCACGTTCAACATAAGGACTTGATGTGCTGTGGCGCCATGACAGACCCCAAAGGAGATAGAAGCTTACGCCCCAGTCAGCAAGCTGACCCCGACCTCTACTTGAGAATCGTGAAACGAAGCGAACATGGTATCACCGTGAGAGGGTCGAAGCTCCATCAAACCGGCGCCATCAACTCGCATGAAATTATTGTCATGCCCACTCGAAAGATGCGTGATGAAGATAGGGAGTATGCAGTCGCCTTCGCCACTCCAAGTGACACTGCTGGCCTTCTCTACATATATGGCCGACAGCCCTGCGACTTACGAAAACTCGGCGACTCCGAGATCGATCTAGGGAACAAGAAATATGGTGGGCAAGAAGCGATGATTGTCTTCGATGATGTATTCGTACCGTGGAAGAGGGTTTTCTTGGCGGGAGAACACGAATTTTCGTGGCCATTAGTAAATACATTCGCAGCTTACCATAGACAAAGTTATGGCGGCTGCAAAGCTGGAGTCGGCGATGTGCTTATTGGAGCAACATCTGCTGTTGCCGAGTACAATGGAGTGCCGACAGCACCCCATATTAGAGACAAAATCGTCGAAATGACCCATTTAAACGAAACTATATACTCCTGCGGGATCGCATGTTCATCCGAAGGATGCAAAACATCCTCAGGAACCTTTCTGGTCAACACCCTGCTATCCAACATTTGCAAACACAACGTAACTAGATTTCCCTTTGAGATAGTAAGACTTGCCAACGACATCGCAGGTGGGTTGATAGCAACGCTACCTTCCGAAAAAGATTTACAGAATCCTAAAACTGGAAAATATATGGAGAAATACCTCAAAGGCAAACGAGAAAAATCGACAGAAGCAAGGCTTCGAATGTTGAGACTCATCGAGAACCTATCCACTGGGCTGGGCGCCGTTGGATACCGCATAGAGTCACTGCACGGTGCAGGCTCACCTCAAGCCCAAAGAATCATGATTGAAAGAGAAACAAACATCAAACTCAAACAGCGACTTGCCCAAGCTCTAGCGGGAGTTGAGCCCGAATAGCAAAACATGCATTGCTTGTTTGGGCTGAATGACGACATAAAGTATTCGTAAATCGTAAGATTTAACTGATTGTTTGGCAGAATCTAGTGTAGGGAAGTTTGTCTCATGGGGAAGTCCCGAAGTATCCCATTAGCTAGCGGCTTAGTAACTGGAGAGGCCGATCCTATTTATGGCCAAATGGAAATCTCTCTCACCAACAGTAGAAACATTAATGTCATGATCAAGCGAAAGCCCTATTCTGGGCATTCCGACCTAAAATTCACGATTCCCACCACAAGTCTTGAAAGTTTCATCGACATTCTATTTGAAGCCAAAGAGAAGCTCGATGAAATTT
>CP070835.1:625977-629920 GCA_020341775.1 Candidatus Bathyarchaeota archaeon | reverse complement strand
CAAAGAAGGGTGCGTAGGCGAGAATCTTATGCCTAAAGAGTTTACTTACCGAGGATATACTTTTGAGCAACTGCAGAGTCTCTCGATGGACGAGTTCATACGTTTGCTTCCTTCCCGCCACCGTAGAAGCCTCCAGCGGGGGTTGACAATTGAACAACAAAGCTTTCTAAGAAGCGTCAGAGACGCCAAAGCAGCTATGGACAAAGGGCAAAGCGTAATAGTTAAGACGCATGCTCGGGATATGGTCGTTCTCCCTGAAATGGTGGGAGTGACTATTCTGCTTCACAGTGGAAAAGAATTCGTCGCGATTGAGGTCACGCCTCAAATGGTGGGGCATTATCTTGGGGAGTATTCTGTCACAAACAAACCTGTCAGACATGGACAGCCTGGCATTGGCGCTTCTAGATCATCAATGTATGTACCGTTAAAATAAGAGTGAAAAGCTTCATCATGCCCTATATCGCGGTTCAGGTCCTTGTTTTTTCCCGGTAGCCAAGGGCACCTTTGGGAGTGGGATAGGTGGAGGGATGTGAAGTGTTCGGGAAATCATCACAGACTCGATGAACACAACATTAGAAATAGTCTGCATAATAATGGGCGACACTTTCTGTTCTTTGTGGGCCTTATGCATTTTTTCTAACTCTTCTCTGTCTCCTACGACGTGAGCCTTTCCTTTGAGGCTTATTTGTGCCACAGAGGGATTATACGTGATTGTAAATACAAAGGGGACTTCTAACGATTTCTCATGGGATTTGTCGACACCTAAGATGTTGAGGTTTGTGTTGATGTTAATTTTTGGCAGTGGTCTTTTAATCTCCAAGAAGCGTTCTGCGGAGACATTGCTTATGAAGACATTCACTCGAATTTTCATCTTTTCTGCCTTCAGCAATGCAAACCTCCCTATTGCTGATCTTGTTTGTATCTGGTGAAGCCACAATGCCCGCAAGTATGACGGTTGCCGTGGTCTGCCATGAAGTAGCCTGGACCACATCTTTCACAGAATGGTCGTAGTCGTGTCAAGCCTTCGTCACCTATTTTATAGCATTTGAAAATTCCTTTCTCTCTTTTCTTCGGTTTGTCTGGCTTCGGCTTCTCTGAAGTTTTTACTTCTTCAATTTCGGCTTCTGTTTCATTCTTCTCTTCTTCGAGAGTTGGCTTTGCTGTTTCTTCCGGCATTTACTATTCCTCTTTCTTCGGTTTTTTTATTTCCTTCTCGGTTTTAATAGCAGAGGATGCCTTTTCTTCCACAGATTCGGTTTCTTCCGGCTTATCTTTTTTCAGATTTTCTTCCACCGGTCTTGTTGAGCCCGTGTCTTTCGTGATATCTGCGGAGACGTTTCGATGTATGATATGTTTTCGCTCGACTAGTTGTGCTTGTTCAGCTGTTTCATAGGCGGATGCCTCGCCGATGGCAACTGTCGTTCCTGTCTTTGTTTCCACTTTCTTGATGAAAACTAAATCAAGCTTTGTCTTCAGTAAATTTGAAAGGTTGCTTCTTAACTCCAAACGAGGAATAGTTTGTCCTTCTTGGCCGTGAGTAACTTCAAAGGCCACTTCCTTCCTTTTTAGCAAAGGATTGTGCTTTTCAGATAGGATTCTGATCTTCAAATCTTAATCTTCCCTTGATGATTGGTGTGGAACAGAGAAAGCTTTTTTGTCCTTATAAAGCTTCATTCATATAGATGATGAATCTGAAACTAGCGACGCGCAAGCATTTTTCTCTGTGTATCCTTTGTCTATTTTTGTATTATTAAGAAAATCACATGTGCGCAGATTTGGAGAGTGTGAGGGGAAGGAGAGATCGGAGAATGCGATCTCAGTTGCTAGTTAAGCAAGACCTCACACTCTATAATGACTTTTCTGCAGTAACAACTATAATCTTTATTGTCAAGTGTGTTAGATCAGGCAAGTTTTTACATCGCAAATGCTGCTGTGAGGAATAATTAATTCATGTATGAAACCATTTATCTATAGTTTGGACTCTGCGCGATCTCTCTTGAAAGAAGGGCTGTTCTCCAACTTTCCAAGTGCTTACTATTCACGTAGACACAGTTTTCATGCGAACTTAGTTTGAATGTTCGGGGAATCTCGAGCTTCGTAGTGGACGCTGCAGCATGGTTTCAGTAGTCCTTGAATAATGCTAGGTTTTTCTAGGCATTTTCATTGCGTCAACGATCTTCCGAACCTTACGTTTCATTTCAATCGTTACCTTCACTGCCACAACTCCCTCGTGTGGTTGACCATAAAGCACTAACGATGTTTCAGGTGCAGTTAGAATAGCGGCTAACGTTAGCAGATCTTCTTCTCCGTCGACAACAATTTTCGTCTGCTGAGCATTCTCCATAGCCCTTTCGATAGCTGACCATGCTTCATCTGTTATTGTTCCTGGAGGGTTCTTTATCTCCATGACTTCATCCGCAAAGGCGGGTATTGGGGGTATTTCTTTTCTCATGATTCTGTTATCGACGATGCAAACGTCAGGAAGCAGATGGTGTCTATACAAGTCTTTGGTTACTCTGTCCCCAACAGTGATTACCTTAGCTGGTTTTTCTCGTTCAATCAAGGTGCCTACCATCACCATTATATCTTTTGTAGAGCCACGGAGAAGGGTTCCGAGAGGTTTTTTCAGCTGTTTCCGGAGTTGTGGTGTAAGATGGTGGATGTAGATCACCTTTTGTTAGCTAAGAACCTCTTCAGGGATCTGTCATAGGTTTTTTCCTCTTCAGAGGAAAACAGACAGCCGGGTAACTCGTTTTGTTCCTTGTGAAATCGAATGCATTCGCAGCATCGACCTTTCTTGGCGCATGATGGATAGGTGCAACCACAATTTCTCAGGTTCACCTCCAGATTGGGGCAGGGCAATCCTTGATGAGTTTTTGTCATGCAGTTGTGCCTTCATGCAAGTCTACAGGACATTAACTTTTGTATACGCGCAAGTAGCTGCGTTATCTGACTCGCAGTGCGTAGCGTCCTTTTTCTTTGATTGCCATTACTTTGGCAATCTCGGATTCGTCTGGGTCTATGATTATAACCAAGCCGCTGAAATCGTCACTGAGCGTGGCGGTCTTGCATTTTGGGCACAACGAGGCTGTCGTGATTCTGTGGCATTCTTGGCAGGCTTTTTCTGTCATTCTTTCTTGCTCTCCTCGTCATTAGTCGAGCGCGCAGTCTCTTCTGTTGCCTTCTTTTCGGCTTCGCTCTTCAGTTTTTTCAGCTCTTCCTTTATCCATTCAAGCTTTCCGAGGAAAGGCTGTCGCGCTGTGACTCCAATTTTTCCGGAGCCCCCTCCTCGAGCCAAAGACACCGCCGTTATGCGAGCTCTAACATGGTCACCTGACGATAGCTTTCTTCGTGTTTCTTTGCCCATTAACACGCCTTGCTTTTCATCATAAGAAATAAAATCGTCGATCAGTTGTGAAACATGCAGTAATGCGTCGATAGGACCGACGCGGATGAACGCCCCAAAATCCGCGATTTCCACAACTTCGCCTTCCGCGATCTCTTGAATTTTTGGGTAGTATGTGAGGATAGAAAAAGAGACTTTGTGGTAGGTTGCGCCATCTCCTGGAATTATTTTTCCAGTCGGATTGACTCTTATGTGTGTGACAGCGACAACGTAGCCGAGTTCATCGTCAACCATTCCTTCATATTTCACTTTAAGCTGTTCATGTCCTGCTTGCTTCAAGGGGTCACCGAATTTTTCAGGTGGTATCCTAATCGTGTCTTCGAGAGAGATGAGCTTAAACATTGTGATTTTCCCCAGGCTAAACTAGCTTGTCCTACATAAACTTCTAAAGGATGTTAAAAATCTTTTCAATATTTACTGGTACACATCCAAAGTCGTCTTTGGGATTTGGTTTTGCGGGATGTACCCGTCTATGGCCAAATGGGATTTCTGCCTTAGATATATGACAGCTACATTTTTCTGCCTGAGCTTCTTTCT
>CP070835.1:616676-625877 GCA_020341775.1 Candidatus Bathyarchaeota archaeon | reverse complement strand
CCCACATGTTTTTCTAAAAGCGGCAAGTATCTATTTTCCATTTCTAGAAGAAATACGTTCAGGCTATCTTCGTCGCTCCACACTGCGTCACGGATTAGTTTGAAGTCGTGTTGTTTTACGAGGTTCCGTAGGGCCCTCTGCGACTTGTAGAGTTGCCCCCACAAGATATCTGGAATCGTCTCCACACGCCCAAGCCTTAGAAAGATGAGGTGTGAGCCACGGTTTTCAATGACTTGTTTCAGTTCTTCAGGACCAAGCAACATTGTTTCGTGAGGATAAAAGAACCTTTCACTAGGCTTTTTCAAGAAGGCTCTGGACGCCGCTGATAATTCGTCAAGTCGATCCTTTCTCACTGCGGAGGCTGCATTTCTTCCGCTATCTACGGGGTCAACTATAACTAGAGAACCCTCAAAGATAAGTTGCAGTTCTTGTTCGCGCCCTACATAATGACCTTCGAGGTCGATGACAGTTCGAGTTTTCCAATTGCGTGAAGCTTCTAGAAATTGGACAAACGAGCCGTAGCAGAGGATGAGGAGCTCGCACAAATACCCACTGAACCCTCCAACCTTAATTTCAGCTCCATAAACATTGATGCCCTTCATGAATTGCTTTAGTAGTCGAATTTCGCCACAAAGCTTCTCGTCTAACAGTGGCTTCACATAGTCGGTATGAAACGGCGTTCGGTCAGTAGCACTCTTCCATTCACCTTTTTCTGTGCGGTAGCAGGGGACGATGTTGACTCGAGTTCCGTTAAAATTCGCCTCCAAATAGGGGTGTTCCGCAAAGCGTTCCAGTTGCTCAGCGTCTGCCATCGCTTCTCTCGCAATCTGCAGGTAGACAGTGCCAAAAGCTTTCCGGGGTACTGTCGGTGAAACCTGCATGAAGATGTCGATATCGGGAGCTTCGCTTAACCACGTGTTTTTCGCCACCGAACCCTCGACGCGAACTGTCACCTCTAAACCTCTTCGCTGAACTACCTCTTCCACTCTCTGGCTCAGCTTCTCAGCTAGTGCAATGATTCGTCTTTGCCGTCGGAGGCTGGGCGAAACCTTGGCAAGGACTTTTGACAAAACGTTTTCAAGCTTGGCCATTTGGAAACCTTTTTTATCTGCACACTTCTTTCAAAGTCGAATATATGGGTCCTTTCGGTGTTAAAACGCTTTTCTTAAGCTTTAAACAATCAGCCCTCAAGACTCCAAAGTCGTACCTTTGCAACTCTCCTACAAGTCGAACAAGCTCTGCTCTGTTACGGCCTGTTCTTACTCGTGCAATTGTGATGTGTGGATTAAATCCTTTGAGGTCTGGCTTCACCTTCAACTCGCGAATGCGCGATTCTAGTCGATCAGAAACTTCTTTAAGCTGTTCGGTTCCCTTCCTGATGCCAATCCAGACCACGCGAGCGTATTTGAGAGAAGGAAAAACACCGACTCCCTCGAGTTCTACTTCAAAAGGAGCAGTGAACGCTCGCTCCATTTCCGTGTGAATTCTTTCAACAACGGCTAATTGGATGTTGCCAAGAAAGCGAATTGTGATATGAACGTTTTGCGGCTTAACCAGCTTCAAATCAGCACCTGTTCTCAAAAGTTTCTCTTGCGTTTCAAATATACCCTGTACGATTTCGTTGTTGGTGATGTCAAAGGCGACGAAGCTTCGAATGGGTTGGGACATTATCTAGCCAGCCTCTTCATAGTTTTCAGTATGTACCATTTATAAGAGCTTTGAGCTTTAAGAGATGTTAGCTAGTCGGGCGCGTATTGTATGGAGAAAAAAGTCGTCGTCGGCGTGGCCGGAATGCCAGGCGCTGGCAAGGCAACGGTGGTTGAAGTTGCTACGAAGATGGGTCATCAAGTAGTCGTTATGGGCGACGAGGTGAGACGCGAGGCACAACGCCGAAATTTGGCGCCTACTCCGAAAAACATTGGAAAGGTCATGTTTGAAATGCGCAAAAAAGAAGGCCCCGCAGTCGTGGCGAAATGTTGCATTCCTAAAATTAAAAGGAAAAAAGGCGAAGTCGTTGTTGTTGACGGCCTTCGCAGCATCTCCGAAGTAGACGTGTTTAAGAAGCATTTTCCAAAATTCATCCTATTAGCCATCCACTCTTCTCCTGAAACAAGATATGAAAGACTCGCTAAACGCCAACGCAGTGATGATCCAGCAGACTTGGAAAGCTTCTTAGAGCGAGATTGCCGGGAGCTTCGTGTAGGACTTGGCTGCGTTCTTGCTTTGGCAGATACGATGATTGTGAATGAAAACAAAAGAGAAGACCTCAAAAGGGATGCACAGAAATTCTTGGAGAAAGTGACGAAGAATGAACGAAGTGGACTTACAAGTGGAAGTTGAAGTTAACCCCACGGAAGATGTGGACAAGGTTATGCAAGCGGTAGAGAACATTTTTGGCCGCCTAGACTTTGAAGAGAAAACGCAGCGCCGAGGTGGTTTGCTTCTAGCGCGAACGAAGATGATGGAAGGGTTGTCAAAATTTGGAAAAGTTCTGCGGAGAGATCGCATTCGAGACGCTGCTCGAGGTGTACTCTTTCAAGGTTTACGCGGTGACACTATTGCATTTTGCCTGAATAAACAAGTAGCATATGCAGGTCATGTGTCATTCTGTGACCCTGTCGCGGAAAGCCCACTAGGGCCCATAAAAGTTAAAATCACAAGTGAGAATCCAAAGAAACTTATTGACTGGCTTGCGCCCAGAACGCCGTAAGACGGAGAGGCACAAAGTTCAATTATCTATTCCTATTATCCTCTCAGGCAGGAGAACTGATTATGAAGATCATTGTTCTTGGCAGTGGAGGCGCTATGGGAATGGTAACTGTTCGAGTCTTGGCTGAAAATCCTGAAGTCTCCGAAGTAGTCATCGGCGAGACCAAGTTAGAGAAAGGCAGAAAAATTGCAGAATGGACCGGCAGCGAAAAAGTGTCTTTGCATCAAGTGGACGTGACTGACAGAAAGAGCCTAATCGATGCCATATCAGATGTTGACGCCATTGCCAGCGCAGTTCCTTACCATCTCAATTTAAACGTGACCAAAGCAGCGATAGCAGCCAGAAAGCCTTTGACAGATCTTGGGGGAGTCTATTACATGACTCTGGAGCAACTGAAACTTCACAGAGAGGCCCACGAGGCTGGAGTCACAGTGGTCTTGGGTTGTGGCGTCGCGCCTGGTATCGCAGACATATTAGCAAAATACGGCGCAGACAAGCTTGACAGCGTCGAAGAAGTGCACATTCGTTACGGCGAAGTAAACCTCGAACCCGCCAGATATAAATGGTCTTTCCGCACGGTGCTAGCGGAGTATACTCAAGGACCCGTAGTTTATGTTGATGGAGACTTCAAGCAGCTAGAACCCTTTTCTGGCAAGCATGTTTTCCGATTCCCGTCACCCATCAATGAGCGTTCCTGCTGCTATGCTTTGTATTCGGGCATAGCCACTTTGCCAAGAACTGTAGGAAAAGGAGTTAAAGTTGTAGATTGTGCTATGTCTTATGTTGAAGAGGATGAGCAGCGAATTCGTGTTTTAAATCAGATGGGTTTGACCCGAAAGGATCCAATTAGAATAAAAGGCGTAGACGTCAGTCCGCGAGATTTTCTGTTAAGATGCGCACCGCCACCAGACGTCAATGTCAGAGATGCAGCCGGAGTGATTGTTGAGGTGAGTGGTGAGAAAGATGGAAATAAGAAGAGGTTCACCTACAGCCTCGCTCACGAATATCACGAAGCATATGGTGTAAGCGCCTTAGCCTATTTAACAGGCATGCCTATGGCCATAGCTGCTCAGATGTTGGCTAATGGCGAAATAGTAGAAAAAGGAGTTTTACCGCCTGAAACAGGCGTTCCACCAAAACCCTTTTTCGATGAATTATCAAGACGAGGAGTAAGAATTCAAGAGACAACCCAACTCTTCAGCGAAGTATAGCCCCAAAACCTTGAGGTGAGAATAACATGGAAGTCGGATTGTCAATGCTGCACTGTTTAGGCGAACCATTTCCTAACCTTTGCCGAAGACTGGAAGAGGCTGAAGTGAAATTCGTTGAATTAGTTGATGATGGGTGGCATAGGCTTAACCAAGAGCGAGTCGAGCAGCTCGACGAGATTAGCAGCTCCAAAGGTCTTACCTATACGGTGCACGCACCGTTTGCAAATATTAACATTGCCGCACCAGCGGAAGACCTTCGCGCTTTTATGCTTCAGCGACTTGAAAAGACCTTGGCCTTTGCAGCGGCCCTCGACTGTCAGCTCGTAGTGTTTCACCCAGGGTGGCGAACGGGAATTAGTGACTTCTATCCGAATTTGGACTGGAAAATAAACATCAACTCAGTGCACAAGTTGCTTGAAAAATCTAGGGACTACGGCGTGAGGATAGCAATTGAGAACTGTCCTGAGCCCTACGGTTTTGTGGTGAAGAACGTTGCACAGTTTTCAAGATTTTTTAAAGAGCTTGGAGAAGACATCGGTTTAGTCTTAGACGTGGGGCACTCAAACATTGGTCGTGAAACCGACACATTCATTAAAACCTTTGGCAAGAGAATAGCGCATATTCATGCGCATGACAACGATGGAAAACACGATTTGCACTGGGGAGTTGGCGATGGCACCATCGATTGGCAACAGTTTGTCACTAACATAAAAACGATGGGATTCAACGAAATTATAATGATCGAATCCTACAGCAACATCAAAAAAAGCATAGAAACGTTAAGGGACGCCATCACTTAAGTAAAGGCACGTTGATTTTCATGAAATCTTGGGCTAACTCTACATTCGAAAATCCTTTCTTGGCTTGTCGCAGCAGTAAATGCGGTTCTTTGTAGCGGGCACTTATATGTGTCAGAACGAGCCGTTTCGCCTTCGCTTTTTTTGCAGTTTCCACGGCTTGACTTGGTGTAGAATGCCCATCCTCCTCTGCTTTGCCTGCAAGATCGTCGTCAAATGTACAGTCGTGAATAAGCAGATCAGCGTTTCTCGCCAATTCTGTTAGCGTCTTCGACAATCGGCTGTCCCCGGAATAGACAATCTTTCTACCAGGTCTTGGTGGGCCAACAACTTCTTCAGATTTGATTATTCTTCCGTCGGGCAACTTTACGGCTGATCCTTGCTGAAGTTCTGACCACAATAGCCCTTCAGGAATCCCCAAAGCTTTGGCTTTCTCGGGGTCGAATTTGCCGGGGCGCGCCTTCTCAACGAGGCCGTACGCAAAGGCTGGTGCCGAATGGTCTGCCCAAGCTGCATATATGTTATATTCTTTCTCTTCGCTCACAAGCCCATCATTTTCCATTTCAGTAATTTTGAGGGGAAACGTAAGAGTGAACTGCACGGTTTTTTCGATGGCTTCAGTAAACTCCTTTAAGCCTAGTGGACCATAGATTTCCAGCTTTTTAGTGCGGTCTAATAGCGACATTGTCTGGATGAGCCCTGGTAAACCAAGCATGTGGTCCCCATGCATGTGGGTCACAAATACTTTCATCCTTCTATTAAATCCCAAACCTGCCCGCACCATTTGCCGTTGAACTCCCTCGCCACAATCGAATAGGAGGAGTTCGCCTTCTCTTCGTATGGCAATTGCGGGAAGCGACCTAGTGTTTGTCGGTATGCTTCCACTCGTCCCAAGAAAAATCACCTGCAGGCTCATCTACGGTTTCTCCAGCACAGCAATTTCTCTCGTAAGGCTTCTGTGCACGTAGACAAAGTGAGACTGAACATGGGCAAAACCTAATGCTTCGGCGATCTTACGTATATGAATCGTCTTTGGAGCGGCTATGCATATACGTTGCTGTTTCGCCATCGTACCGACAGACATCTGCAGAAAGTCTTTTATGACTTGTTCAGTCGAGTAGCCCATAGTGGAGGCAGACCGGCCATATGGTGGATCAGTGACTATACAATCTGCCCTTGTTAAGGGCAAATGTTTGGCATCTGCAGCTGCGACGCCTTCGTACCCAACGTTGAAAAACTTCAGATTCTTCAAGGCACCTTTAACCATGCTTTTCTTGGCATCAAAGCCTAAAACTCTGCACCCAATCAAGCCGGCTTCGATGAGAAAGCTTCCTGTCCCACAGAAAGGGTCTAATAGCAAATCACCGCTTCGAGGTTGCACTAAATTAACCATGCACCTTGCAAGTTTTGCAGGCATAGCTGAAGGATGGAAAAACGCGCGTTTCTTGGGCCGTCTCCTTGTGAAGGGAGCTGGCGATATTTCAGCAAGCTTCAATCCGAAAACAAAGCTGTTTTCAGTTATGACGCCAAAGAATGGTTTCTGTGGCTGTTCAAGGTCAACAATTGCTCTGTTGGCCTTGCCTAGAATTAGTTTGCCGATTTTCCGTTCGAGGTCCATGCTAGCCAGATTCCGCGCTGCGTCACCTACACGTCGGATGCGTACAGCAAAGCTTTCTTGTGGTCGAAGGAGATTGTCCAGACAGGTAGACTGTGCAGACCCCATGATTTGCTTCGAAGAAGCGTGACAGCAGAATAGTTCTTGACAGCAGACTCTGGTTAACGCAGCTTTTCGCTCAATAATCTCCACTGCGCCAACTTGTGTGTCAAGCCGTAGAACTTGCGGTAGCGTCTGCAACTCCTCGTACACTATCTTCCCGGTATCCAAGATGGCTTTGAGCTCCGCGAAGGGTAGTGTTTTGTGTTCACCAGAGAGAAGAAAGAAAAGTCGCACCACTAAGTTTTATGCTCCTTGCCTTGTCAGAGCTTTGGCGATCAACGGCGCTACAGAGACGATGCTGACGGAGCTGGGGACAGTATCCGTCCCGACCACCTCGTCTGCTCCACTTCGCAGGATTTTCTCTTCAGCATTATCTATCAAAAGCGGATGCACACACGCAGCAAACACTCTTGTCGCTCCCTGCCTTTTCGCATGTGCCACAGCCTTCATCATAGTTCCGCCGCTGCTGATAATGTCGTCGAAGAAGATTGCCACCTTGCTTTCAACTTTCAGCGGCTTCTTTTCAATGGTAACCCTTCCTGTCCGTCGATGTCTCTTAGTGGGCAGGAAGTCGCTTGAGCCCTTGAGGATGTCGGCGGCTTCAAGGGCAGTGACAAGCCCCTTTTTGCCCATTGAGAGTGAAACCGCCCCTTCGTAGCCTCGGTCTTTGAAATGTTTTGCCAACAACGGGATGGCTGAGAGGTCTTGAACCAGTATGGGAAAAGATTTCAAAGCGGCAGGGTTATGGCAGTTGACAGTTATTAGTTTACTGACGCCACATGTCGCAAGCGCGTCCATGACCATCTTAGCACTCAACGCTTCACCAGGAAGAAACCTTCGGTCTTGGCGGCTGTAGGCTAAGTAAGGGACAATCACAGTAATCGCTTCAGGGTTTTGATCATTGGCTGCAGATGTTAGTAACAGCAGCTGCATCATTCTCTCGTCTTGAGGCGGGCTTGTGGTTTGTACAATCGCAGTGTTTTCGCCTTTTATGGTCCCCTCGATGCGCAGATAGCTTTCACCGTCTGGAAATTTCTTAAAATGCACTGGAACTAGCTTGGCTCTTAGCTTCAATGCAAGGCGAGTCGCTAAATCTCGGCTTGCGGGGCCAGGCAAAATGATCATTATCGAGTCTTCCGATATTGTTCAATAATTTCGCGGGCTCTGTCCATGCGAATTTTGCCTTCTCTCACCATCTTCTCGCTGACGATGTCGACAAGCTCGTCCGTCGCACCAGCTGCTATCGCCAGGTTTCGAGCGTGCAGTTGCATGTGACCGCTTTGAATGCCTTCATTTGCCAGAGCGCGGAGGGCCCCCAGATTTTGGGCCAAGCCTACCGCAGTTATGATCTCAGCTAGTTCATTTGCCGATTTTACGCCGAGAATTTTTAGGGCGATTTTCGCGATAGGATGTGTACGTATGGCGCCACCGATAGTCCCAACCGCCATTGGCATTTCAAGTGACCCCACTAAATCTCCATCGCGGTTTTTTTCCCATGATGATAGGGACGTGTATTGGCCTTTTCGAGCAGCGTAGGCGTGGGCGCCTGCTTCTATAGCGCGGTGGTCGTTACATGTTGCTATGACAACCGCAACAACGCCATTTAAGATCCCTTTGTTATGCGTTGCCGCTCGGTAAGGATCCGCAGCAGCGAATTGGGACGCTTGAACAACGCCGTTAACAACCTCATCTCCGCCTACTGCTTCTTGAGGGACAGTCACAAAGGCGCGGGCGAGACGTTTTGTAGCAAGGTTGCTGATTATGCGCAAGTAGACCCGCCCACCAGTTATCCGTTCTATCATAGGAGCCACGGCTTCAGCCATGGTGTTAACCGCGTTTGCGCCCATCGCGTCCCGACAATCAACGTGGAGATTGGTAATAAGCATAGGTCCACTTGGAGAGTGGATGACCTTAACGTCCAAGTCTTTCGCGCCGCCACCCAAAGATGCTAGAACCGGATCCTGCTCGTTGGCTTTTTTGAGAAGTTCTTCTTTGCTGGCGTGAACCGACATGCGAGCGCGATGCGGGTCTGCGATGTTTACTGCCTGAATCTGCCCTGTCATTATTGGTGGCGTACTTGTTGTGTAGAAACCCCCACCTTGACGAGCCATTTTTGCAGCATAGCTAGCTGCGGCAACAACTGAAGGCTCCTCTATTGCCATGGGAATGATATATTCTTGTTTGTTGATGAGGAAGTTGACCGCGATGCCCAGTGGAACAGGAAAGACGCCAATCACGTTTTCTATCATGTGGTCGACAAGCTCAAATGGCAGAGCACCAGTGTTCTTGAGCATGTTCGTTTCTTCCTCTGTCAAATCCGCGAACTCTTTAACAACTTGGAGCCGCTCGTCACGGGGTAACTTGTAGAAACCAGTAAACGCAGAAGATTTGCTCAACACTTGACGCCTCAAAATACCTAACGGCTGCAGGGACATAAGAGTTTAACTCAGAGTGTGTAGACCATTAAGTTTGGGTAATTTGCCTTATGGCACTCCAAAGTTTGTCGCCGACGTAGTGAACATTTCTAAAAACTTTCCCCTTTTTTAATTTTCTGGCTTGCTCAGCGTTATGCAGTGCCAGAGCGATGGCAACAGGTTTTTGGTGGCGTTTGTCGATGATCACTACAATGTCTCCATTGTCGAAGTCACCTTCAAAGTTGGTTATGCCTGGAGCCATAATGTCTGCTCCATTGCAGATGTGAGGAATGGCCCCCATGTCTACCATAGCCCTTGGCAAAATTGATAAGAACCTGTTTGGTGACAAAGT
>CP070835.1:615221-616576 GCA_020341775.1 Candidatus Bathyarchaeota archaeon | reverse complement strand
TCGTGTTCATGGCTTCTTCTAAGGATTGAATTATTCCTTGAACATATTCTATGTTGTTTTCCATTGTTCCTCTGTAGTTTTCGTCTTTCGCTTGTCGTTTGAAATACTCGATTTTTCTTCTGAGTTGCACGTTGATGAATTGCATTTGGTAAGAGTTGAGCATTATTTTACATTTTCGCATGCATGCATGCACAAGTGCTTTATCTTCTCTTTATCATCTGGCGTGTATTTTCTTATCATAGAATATCCCTCTTCTTGTCTAAGTAGGATCTTTTGCTCAGCTTCAGTTTTTATGACTTGTGGAAGAAAACTAATTTGGGTAGGCATAAAAATAATTAGTTTTTTATTCTTAATATTGACAAAGAAACACAAGAAATACTTCTTATTTGAAAATAAGCTGAAAATGGCGCCGGGGGTGGGATTCGAACCCACGTGGCCCGAATGGACCACAGGCTTTCAAGCTGAAATCGTCTCCAGGCTTAAGCTTCGCAGCGTGCGAATCTGCTCCATACCTGGCTCCCCGCACAGCAGCTGTCTGCTGAGTGCTCTAGGAGACCCCGGCAGTGGCTAGTCAGAAATAGCGGAGACTCTGTTTTTAGCCTTTTTGGAGAGTAGGACTCTGTAGCCGCCTTTCCTGTCTAAAATGTTCACGTTGCCGAAGACCGTCTTCAACTCGTCTTGGAGTCGTTTTCCTTCGATTTTGGACTTCACAACTATCTGAAAGGAGCCGTTTTGTTCAAGGTGTTCAGGTGCTTCTTTTATGATGGCTGCTACCACCTTCATTCCGGCGCTTATCGGGGGGTTGCAGACGATGCCTGAGAAGGTCGTGTTCTTTACGGGTTCGTAGAGGAAACCTCGGCGAACTTCAACGTTGTGGATTTGGTTGCGTTTCACATTTTCCCGGGCTAGCCAGACCGCTCTTTCATTGACGTCTATCATTGTTACGCGTAAGTTGGGGTTGAACGTTGCGGCGGCGATTCCAACTGGGCCGTAGCCGCAACCGAGGTCGAGCAAATCGCCTCGTTGGGGCAGGGTCATTGCTTCAATCAGAAGCCGGGTTCCTGAGTCAACGCGTTTTTTTGAGAAGACGCTGGAGGACGTCATGAATTCGAAGGGGTGGCCGCGCAGGTGCGTGCGGATTAGCGCCAGTCGAGGTTTTGATTTGGGGCGTCTAGCGTAGTAGTGGTCTTCTTCGCGGCGATGGAGCCTCATCTGACTCTTCCTCTCATAGCTTAGCGGGTGTGGAGAAAAAAAGCTGTCGGAGCTACAGTTTTAGCTGTTTTTCGTGGCGTTCCCAAACGAAGCCGACGATTAAGAAGAGAATGCCGAGGATGAAGAAGTAGGTGAGTGGAAGC
>CP070835.1:612644-615121 GCA_020341775.1 Candidatus Bathyarchaeota archaeon | reverse complement strand
GAGGTTGGTCGTCAGCAATCGTACGCCACAGTTAATATCGAATCCGACTCCTCCGGGGCTTATTACGCCCTTCTCATAGTCTGTTGCAGCAACTCCTCCGATCGGAAATCCGTATCCTTCATGCCCGTCGGGCAGTGTGATAGCGTATTTGTAGATGCCAGGCAGATGGGCAACGTTGGCGCACTGATCCAATGTCCTGTCTGTTTTCATCTTTTCCAAGAGTTCTTCATCTGCAAGGACAAGCCCAGGGACTTGCATGCCCCGCTTATAGTTCCGTGGAATACGCCAAGAATAATTATCAAGTTTTTCGAGAGGTGGGGTTCTGAGGGAAGACCTCTCTGGTTTTGTTCTGTTCAGTCATCTCACCTTCACAGATGTGGGTGAAGGAGAAATATAAGCAATTTCAAGGTTGAGCCCACAGGATTTCTATTAGGACGCTATGTGCGTTTTTTCTTCAAATATTCAACGAATCCGTGGATGCTCTCGGAAACAGTGCTTTGGTTAAAGATGAAATGGGTTTTAATGTAATCCTGAGCCTTTTGGAGGTCAAGATCATGTTCCTCGATCGCTTTCCGTATTTCTTTGAGGTCAGACGTTTCCTTTGTCTTCAATGAGACAATCTTTTCCCAAAGTTTCAATTTCCTACCATACATCTCCAATTTCTGCACAGCATCTGAAGTGCGGCCAAAATGCGAATAGAACAGAGACTTTGGCTTGAACTGAATTAGCTTTTCAAGCGACGATAAGGCTGCTGCTAAATAGAACGGAGGTGGTGTTGTCGGTATGACTGCGTTGTGCTGAGGAAGGTAGACTCCAGCCGCGTCTCCAGGAAAAACTCCCCGACTCTTCGCCTCGTAAAAGCTTTGATGGTGAGACGCGTGGCCTAAGGTCTCGATCACCAATAGTTGAACGCCGCCGCCCAGATCGATGGTCATTCCGTCTTCTGCGGCCAATACGCGATCCTCAGCAACAGGCATCGGTTCCTCGTAAATCTCAGCAACTCCGCCTAACACCTGGAGAGACTGGCTCCACAGTTTTTGGGGATATGCAGCGTGAGGAGCACCTTTCTTGTGAACAACAAGTTTTGCCCTTGGCAGGTGGTGCAAGAGAGCTCCAGCGCCTCCTCCATGATCAATATGTATGTGAGAAATGACCACAAAATCTACATCGTTGACTTTCACCTCAATCTCCTCCAAGCCCGCCAGCAAGTTAGGGACTGTTGCAGAAGGTCCAGTTTCAACAATCGCTACTCGTTCCGCTTTTACGACGTAGGAGGCAATAAAATTGTCAAAGCCTGCAGGTCTGAGATCTATTTGGACGATGTGTGGCTCAAGAATCGTGGTAAACATTTGATGCACAACTGGTAAGCACTTAATCGAACCTTTTAACCCTTTCAGAACAGATCGCAAGCGGCTGGCCACTCTAGCGCGACAAAAAACTGAAATCTCCTACAATGTAGCGACTTGGCGAAAAGTTCGAGCAGGTGTAAGCTTAAAATAATGGGTATAAATAAAACATCTTTAAACTTCAATCTAAGATAGCATGGCGGGCCGATCGTCTAGCTTGGTTAGGACATCTGCCTGACACGCAGAAGGTCGCCGGTTCAAGTCCGGCTCGGCCCACCAATATCAGAAATCCAGTAGAGGTCGAGACATCGTAGAACCACCATCCAAGCTACACGGTTCTAACGCCGTACGCGTGGATTCTGGAAAAAGTTATGTCACAGTGTGATTGCAAAACTAAAAATATTAGACCGGCAATTTGAATGGCAGAGGTGAAAATAATGCCTACAGAAATCACAGAAACAGAGAAATTCATTGAATTAAGCGAGCAAGCAAGCTACTGCGCCATCAAGAGGCTCCCAAAGACAGTTAAACTAAAACTTCGTACGCCAAAACTTCTCTACACATTAAAGACAGATCCCACAAAAGCAGAAGAGATAATAAAAAAATTAAGCTGTGAAATCCGAGAGATATAGATAGTTTTGACGAAATTCGCATAGTTTTTCTGCTATTTCCGTTTGCGAAAGTAGGCTAAGTCACTGCAGTCTTGTCCAACCCATTCAAATCCAGCTTCAAGCAGCTCGACTATTTCTTTTTTTGAATTGGCCACTTTGACACTATATTCATCGCTTTCAAAGTTCACTAGATGCGTGTAAAGCAGAGTACGCGCCCGCAGGTCGCTATGAAATAACAGATTTCCTATTATGGAGAACTGTACAAAATGAATTGGTAGAAGATATAAGTTTCCAAGCTTACGCCAGGATGACAAAGGTGCTAAGCGCTCTTTTCCCAGATACGCACGCGATAAGAACGCGTGTGAAGCTGATCCGAAAGCACCCCCAAAATCTAGAAAAAATGGGAGTTTGCGGGAATAATTCGGGAGATATCTCCACAAAGGAGCTTTCGAATAAACATATGGGTTGAAGTATGCATGCAGAATGAATGAAAAAAGTGGAGTTATTAAGGTTCGGACCT
>CP070835.1:606204-612544 GCA_020341775.1 Candidatus Bathyarchaeota archaeon | reverse complement strand
CTTCGTAGTCCACGATTTTTCCATGCACCCCTTGGTTTTTGCCTCCGATAATCAACGCGACCGCGTCTTTCGCGAGTCTCACTTGCTTAGTTATTTCACGGTCGTGGAGGGCAATCTTGACGGTGTTGAGAGTTTGGTAGACGTCTTCTTCTGGGGTTTCGGGATCTGCAATTGAGACTAGTTTGTTGGTGCCATCGTGAAGGTTGAGCTGAACGTGCCCGTTGACGACGACAGTCTTGTCCTCTATTCGGCAAAGCTTGAACGTTGCTTCGTCCTTTTCTATCGGGTGCAAGATCAGGCCTTTTCGATGGGGTAACACGCGATAATTCACGTCAGCGTCTGGAATGGAAACTACGTCCATTAAGCCCACAGGAAAGGCGGCTTCCCTGTGAACCTCACCATTAACACGTACTTTGCCCTCTGAGAGAATTATTTTAGCTTCTTTTCCAGTCTTTGCGAAGGCTAGGATGTCGCGCATTACGATTGTGAGTGGGAGGCTGCGCCGTAGTGAGTGGGGTCCAGGCTTGGGCTTCACTGTCCAGACATATTCTTTGCGGTGAATAGGCCAAAACCTCGGCGCTGGCTTCCGTTTCAAGTGTCGACTGCCCCCTTTCTTTCCCATATTACGTCGCCTCTCCTGTTGGTTCCGCTTTTTTCTTCGCCGTTCGCCGTTTTGCCTTGGCGGTTTTTCTGGTCTTCTTTGGTTGCTCCGACGAGGGCTTATCCGACGCTTTCCGTCGAGACTTCTTCCGAGGTTTCGCGACGGCTTTCTTGGTCGCAGGTTTCCTCTCGATTTCTGGCTTCTCGTTCGCAGCTTCTTCTTCAGCCAACGCCTCCGCGGTTGGACGCCTCTCTTCCGCCTGGACCCGGCCTTTCCGCTTCACCGCCTCTCGGCGCCATTTGTCGTCTAAATTGAGCGTTACAATCATCACTTTGGATGGGTGGATGGGAATTGGGATGCTGGTCCCATCCACCTTTTCGCGGGCGACCCCGTCGACAAAGATCCGGTATTTTTTGCGGTTGACTTGCGTGACTTTCCCTTCAAATCCTTTTCTGTCGCCACGTAGGACGCGAACTGTGTCACCGACTCTCACGGGGATCGAGTTGGTTCCATGTTTGTCTTTCAGGTCGGGCGATAAGGGTGCAGAAAAATGTTTATGGCGGCGGTGGGCTGGAGCTTGAAAGAGCCGTTTCCGCTGGGTTCTTGGTTTTGTGGC
Source organism: Candidatus Bathyarchaeota archaeon (assembly GCA_020341775.1). Lineage (GTDB taxonomy): Archaea > Thermoproteota > Bathyarchaeia > Bathyarchaeales > SOJC01. The sequence continues at coordinate 611,327 of CP070835.1, read as the reverse complement.
TTGCATGACCTTCACCTAAACTATTGTGCTTGCGGCACTTGCGATTCTGGGCCACCGTTCAGCGGCCTCTCTGGCCACTGGGCCTCGTATCTCGGAGCCTTTCATTTCTCCTTCGGCTGTCATGATTACCGCAGCGTTGTCTGCGAATTGGACCCAAATCCCCTCTGGGCGGCGGAAGGGCATTTTTTGCCGCACAACAACTGCTTGGAAGAGTTTTCTTCGCATGTCCGGTGTTCCTCTCCGGACTGACGTCATTATCAAGTCGCCTACCCCTGCCAAGGGGACGCGTCTCAACCGCCCTTTATATCCCATCACTTGCACCAGCCTGAGCGCTCTGGCGCCGGTGTTGTCGGCGCATTTCAGCATGGTTCCAGCTTGGACGCCTTTGGCGATTTTAGGCTTCTGCCCCAACATTGCCCTTGCGAACAGCGCCCGCGGCCGTGCCCGAGCTGCCAACTATTGATCCCCCCGTATCGCCACCACGACGAATGCGACGGTCTTGCTTATTGGGCGGCACTCGGCGATTTTCACCTGTTCTCCTTCTTTGGCGTTGAGGCAGGGTGGATTGTGAGCTGGTATGTGGCTTTTCCTTCGCTCATATCGCTTATATTTAGGCACGTAGTGAAGATAGTCGCGGCGAATTATCGCGGTTTTGTCCATCTCAGCGCTGACGACCAAACCATCTAAAGACCGTCCCCTTACGGAGAGGCTTCCGTGGAAGGGGCAGTTGGGGTCATCGCATGATTTTTTCGGTCTCTTCGGAGAGGGCGGTGACATCGTTCTACCAGCGCCTCCGAATTCGCTTTTTAAGGCGGTCTTCAGGTTTCCCAACTAGGACTTTGCCGTCAATCTCCACAACTGTTCCGTCGGCAAGAGTGAAATGGAACGTAGCTTGGTCCTTCACAATTGTTTTTCGTTGGCGATCCTGCAAAATGACAAATGTGTTGCGCGTCTCGTTGACAACAGTGCCTTTGACGCTCGTGCAACTCGAATTCGCACACGCAGCAACTTTGGCTTTGAGTCCGATAAACTCGTGCAGCACGATCGTGGGTGGGACTTTCACCTCTCTTTCACCTCAGGCTTCACGCGCCTGATCTCGTGTTCTACGGTTAGAACGCGAGCAATCGCTTTCCGAAGTTCCCGGATACGCGCCGTGTTTTCGATTGTACCGCCTGCTTTTGTCATCGTTCTGAGCCTCATCAGCTCGGTTTGCAGCTCGGTGACCTTTTTCATTCGTTCGTCTGATGACATGTCTCGGGCGTCTTTGATTCGAATGATGGGCATTCTATTCAGCAGCCTCCTTCTGTTGTTGCTCAGCTTTCTGGTTTTCCGCCTCAGCGGCTGGTGGTTCTTCCGTTTCTACGGTTGGTTGGGCTGCAACCTCGCTTTCCTCTGCTGCTTCTTCAACTGGAATGATCTCGATTTTGTCGGGGAATTCGGCGCTGGGAGGCATGATTCGCACTTTCACTCCGAAAATGCCTGGCTTCAGCTGGACGTGCAGCTCAGCCTTTCTCATGTGCTCTAGCGGAGGCTCGCCACTTTTGGGCAGATATCCTGTCCGGAACTTTTCGTATTTTGCTCTGCGGCCTCGCAGTTTTCCACTGACGACGATCTCGACGCCCAACGCGTCCGCGTGCATGACCTGGTTGAGCGCCCAATATCCAGCCCGTCTGTAGTGCACACCTCTTCTCAACGCGGACGCAATGCGCGAAGCAATAACGTAGGCGTTGAGTTCAGGTATCTCAATCTCAGCCACCGAAATCTGGGGGTTAGGCAGCTTGAAGTGTTCTTCCAAGACCTTCGCAAGGTCTCTTATGCTTTCTCCGCCCCGGCCGATCACCACGCCCGGCCGCATCGCGTACACCACGATGTGGGTGCCGAGTGGTGTTTTTGTAATGTCAACTCCGCCATACCCAGCCCGTTCCAGTTCATTCCGTAAAAACTCGTCAATCTCCGTCCTTCGTATCGACTCGTCGATAAAATGCTTTACGACCGACATCAGACAACTTCTCCTTGTTCCTCTATCTCTCTTAAAAGAATTTCAACGTGAGTGAGTACCCGATTTTTTGGACTTGAGCGTCCAAAGGCTCTGGGAATAGCGCGTTTTAGCTTAATTCCAGGATACGCGGAAGCGTGGACTACGCGCAGCCGCTCAGTGTCTAAGCCTTTGAATTCAGCATTACCTTCTGCGCTTTCGAGAACCTTTAAAATGCGTGTGGCAGCCTTAACCGGGTACTTCCCTACCATGGCCTTCTGCATGCCGTGTCGGTGACCGACCTTCTTTGTGAATCTGCGAAATGGAACAGGCCGTTTTTTGGCAATGACCTGCTCCAGGTACTGCTTGGCCTTATCTGTACGCATGCCCTTTATGGTCTTACACACTTCTCGGGCATGTTTGGGGCTTATTTTGAGCTCGCGTCCGCTGGCTTTCGCTGTTTTTTCGGTATCGAGTTCGACGACGGAGTACCCGAATTTGGGCATTTTTCTTCCAGCTGTGCAATTCAACAGCAACAACGTAGTTTATATTTCTTTTCGTGGCTTCTTTTGGTCCTACGGCTCTTCATTTCGTTCACGCGTCAGCTCTTGGGCTTCTGGTCTACGCCGTCGGCGAGTTGGTTCGTCTTTAACGCGCAGTCTTTTAAAGCGTGAAAACAACACAAGATTCATGGCTAAACGTCAAACAATTCGGGAAGGCGACACCGTTCTGCTTTACCTCAACAAAAGACGGTCTTACTTGCTCAACGTCGCAGAAGGCAAAAGCTTTCACACCCACAAAGGGTACGTCCAGCTGGGTGACCTCATCGGAAGAAAATTTGGCACTCAGCTGCGCAGCAATTTAGACGTGGAATTCGTTGCGTTGAAGCCAACGCTGCGGGATTTCATCTTTAAGGCACAGCGAAAGACCCAGATAATGTACTCAAAGGACATCGCGTTGATGGTGATGTTTAGCGGAATAGGCCCTGGCTGCCGAATAGTCGAGGCAGGTACGGGTGCAGGCGCGTTGACAACAGCCCTTGCGTTCTATGCAAAGCCACGAGGGCGCGTCTACAGCTACGAAATTCGACCAGAATTTCAAGCCGTTGCCCGCAAAAACCTGGAAAAAGCGGGCGTAATCAAGTATGTTGAGCTCAAGAGCAGCGACATAAGCTTGGGCATTGATGAACGGAATGTTGACGCGGTTGTGTTGGATCTGGCCACTCCCTGGCAAGTGGTGTCTCAGGCCTATGTAGCGTTGCAGGGCAGCGGAAGCATCGTCTCTTTTAGCCCCACAATTGACCAAGTCGTGAAAACCGCTGAAGCTCTAGAGGACAACGGATTTGTCGACGTTGCCACCTTTGAATGTATCATGCGTGGAATGCAGGTGGCGCGTGGAAAGACTCGCCCTCAAACACTCATGACCGGACACACTGGCTACGTGACGTATGCCCGCAAAGCGTTGCGAACCAGCGCTGCTTGACGAACCACGCTCTTCTGAAGGATGCCACCTGCCTCCCACGAATCCCCCCAGCTCGTTCAGGGTCTCCGCTTCGACACCACGTAGACGACGGAGGCCATCAAGACGCTGAAACCGAGAATCCCCAACTCCTCGAACGAGACGAGGTCAACGTGGTTGCCTGCGGTCGTCTCTAAAAATGGCAGTGCATTTGCATCCCGAAGGGAATACTGATGGTCGGCAGCTTGTCCAAGGACATCCGCACCTCCAATGAAAATCCAAGTTGGAACAAGCGTGATGACTAAGCCCAGCACAATAGCCGTCGCAACGTAGACGAGAACGCGGTTCACTGCCGACTCCTCAAGTTAACTGGGTGCCAGCCGCTTTTAGTTCTACGTTTTAGAACAATCTGAATTATGGTCAAAACGGCTTCTCCCTCCACAACCTGAAAGTTTCAATCCACAAAACCGAGGAACCAACGACGCCGAAAGTCAACGCGAAGAAGTTGTGGGCGCCACCCGTCACGCCGTACAGGAGCACGTAGGTGATAAGCATAGTGGACAGCCAGACCGAATAAAACAGGTAGCGCGGAACCAAAAAACGGCCAACACGCGTGAAAAATCGGAGAAGCCCAACTTTGACTTCTTCCTTCAAAAAATAGTCACCCGTAGGCTCCTTCGCGACGAGTCCAAGATTCTGCAGCTTCTCCAAATGGTGGACCGCAACGCTAGGGCTCGAGAAGCGCAACGTCCGCTGAATTGCCCGCACTCCATCCCTATGATTGGGAGCCCTAAGGAGATGCCAATAAACGCGCAGAGTTTTACCCTTCAACTGAGATTCGATGATTGCGAGATCAGACGCAGGGTCTCTCGACATTCAAAACGCCTCCAAACCACACTTATCCATATCGACACAATATAAAATCTGGCACGCCCAACGCGACCCCTCAAGAGGACAGAGAAAGCCAAGCCATCAGCATCCGCCCAAATGCGCGCGCACCCCAAATCATTGCGACCCCCAAGACGCAGCGTAGATATACAGATCAGTCACCCATCAACACTACGCGATCTCACCCGAGTAGACGACATAGCTAATTTGCCAATCGTACGATTCATGACACCTAGAACAGAACCTAGAAAAATAGGCTTCTAGGTTTTTTCTAGGTGCACATCTAGGCGCGACCCTTGCAGACCGTATAGGTTCTATACGGTCGCTTAGGGGGGATCTAGGGTAGGATGCACTTCTAGGGTGGGATGGGGTAGGATAAACGAACCTAGTTGCTGAGAGGCTGTGCAGTGCCTGCAAATCAAGTTTCCCTGCCAAATGGTTTCGCAGTGTTCTCCATCACGCAGTTGCCAAAGTGTGCCGAGGATTCCTGCGAGCGTGAGCAGCCTAACCTTTGCGGCTGGCCGCATGAGCGGAGGAAGCGATATATCGCTCCATTGGGAGTGTTTTGAAAAGTGACCTTCATGTCGAATGATTCATCCCCTTCATGGTTGTGGGTTAGGGATTCTCCCGGAATGTCAAAGTTGAGATTCCGAAATTTCAGAGGAAAATCCGATTACCCTTTAATGGTTGCCGTAACAACTGGGATGCGGGAATCAGACCGACAAGATTATGTGATCTCAGTAGAGGACCTGGTTAACGATTTCGAGCACACTGAAGGCTTTGATTCAAGAAAAGACGCCTT
>CP070835.1:603397-606104 GCA_020341775.1 Candidatus Bathyarchaeota archaeon | reverse complement strand
CACCACTTTCTAAGACAGAAGGAGTGGGAAGACTTGGTGGAGACGTACACAGCAAAGACGCAAGTCACCGTCAACGGCATAGACTTCATCTTTCCAAAGCTCTTTGACCAAACCTCTGTAGACTTCAAACAAGACCAGGTAAGACACTACCGAACCCAAGGCAAGACAGTGATTTACATAGGCAACGGATCCACCGATTATGCTGCCGCAACAAACGCGGACTATCCTTTTGCAATCACAGGATCCCGGTTGGCAGAACTGTGTGAACGCCAAGGACACCGCTGCACATACATGGCAGATTTCCTAACGGTAGCTGAAACAATCCGCAGAATCACGACACCCCACCATTGCAGTAGCGCGTTTTAATCGACGATAACCCTAGAAGAACGCGTGCGCACCAAAGTGAAAGGTTTAATAGATCAATGCGGATGCTTCTTCATTGAGGTATGCTTAATGTGTGATTGCGGTTGCACGAATTCTGAGAAAAAGGTCAAAGATCCTAAGAAGTGTTCTCCTGAGCAAATCGCTGAGTGCCATCCAGAGTCTAAAGGGCACCCTTGTGAAGAATAGCAGAGCCAGTCCTTAAAAGCCGATAAAAAGGACTGAATCTCGACTCTTCATATTCCAAGGTATTGTCTAAGACTTTTGCACATTTAGCCCAGCTTTCCAATTTAGAAAGGCTGTCTCTACTTCAATGGCTTCCTCGCTTTGAAGAGTAAGGTGAAAGGTATTCGTCTCCATATCTCGTAGCTTTTCAAATCGCCTTCATCAAAATATGGAATCTTCCTCATTTCAGCTTCTGTCATTTTATGCAGAGGGTAGGGCTTGGGCTCCAGAATCTTTTCGACAACAAATCCAGAGGTGACTAAAGGGTTGAAATAGTCTCCAAAGGTTCGACCATACCCATAAAACTTAGCAACCTTATCTTTGAATTTCCATTTCCAGAGTCGTCTTCCTCGATAGAAATAATTGCCCAATCCCCAATATTTTCTTCCTCCATAACGAACAAGCCTTCCCCTAAGGGCTATTGGATGCATAACACAGAAAACAAATAATCCATCTCGTCGCAGAATCCTGAAAACTTCATGGAACACTTGCCCTAGATTATCTGAATATCCTATTGCACAAGAGGAGAGGACGATGTCAAAGCTTTCTTCGGTGAACATGTTCATGTCCTGCATGTTTCCCACATGAAATGGAACTGCCACTCTCTGTCTTCTAGCTAGTCTTGCGGCGTACTTGACCTGTTCCTCAGAAAGGTCCAAGCCCACTGATTTAGCCCCCCACTTGGCTAATACTATTGCATTTTGTCCTCCTCCACAGCCAATCTCCAAGATGTCTCGTCCTTTCACGTCTCCAAGCAGTCGCAGTTCTTTTTCACCGGGAGCCATTGGACCATAATGAACATCCTCAAGGGAAATCCGAACAGATGCCTGGTAGTCCTTGGAAATGATGTTCCATCCCTTCTTAGCTGACATTTTCATTCACTCTTTTGAGATTTATCTCTAATTAGAGAGAGAACCTCTCTCAAGTTTTTAATTGTCTTTATATCACTCTGCCGCTTTTCTGTTCTATCAACCAGCAATGCATGTATCCCTGCATTTTCAGCTCCCTTATAGTCAGCCTCGACATTGTCTCCGACGAACACTGTTTCTTCTGGTTTCACATCAAGCTTGCTGATAGCATACCTGAAAATGTCTGGGTTAGGTTTGACCTTCTTTATTGTGTCGACTCCAATTATGATGTCAAAAGCTGCGTTCTCTAGATTTGCCTTTTCCAGAATGATGTGAATTTCCTCCTCATAGCCATTGCTTATTAGCCCGATTTTCAATCCTCTTTGTTTCAGTTCTGATAAAACCTCTTTTACTTCGGGGAAAGGTGCACAGTCCACATAATCAAACCACATGGAATGAACAGCTTTGCCTAATTCTGCGTGTTCTGCGATTCCAAGGTGTTTAAGAACAAGAGAATCCCAAGTGTTCCAATGTTCTTCGCAAGTCACCTTGCCAAAAGATGAGAGCAGATGGAGATTTCTAGATTCATTATCCGCATTCAAGAATGCCTTCTTTATGTCAACCAAAGATCGGGCTACACCTAATGAAGTTAGAATCCTTTGGAAGACCTCCTCAAAGAATTCAACATCATATTTGATTAGAGTATTTCCCACATCAAACAAAACTGCCTTAACCGTCAAAGTGGTCACTCCTTCTCCATTTTCCATTAAATGATCTGAGATTCTGTACTTAGACAATGGCTAATTAAGACTCTGCTCTCAATAGTGTCTCCTCGCAGCTTTTTCTCACAAAAGGCAAAATCCTATCCAGTTCTTTTTCTGCGCGTATACATTATAGAATTTCGTTTTGTGGCCCGCTCCTTCTGAATGCACGCGTTTTTTTAGTTACTTTCCAGCTACTAGGATGATTTGTCTATCTGGAAGCCTCACCTTCGATTGCATAGCCATCCCTTTGCGTGGGCGAACAGGCGTGGTGTTATAGACTAGAGCCTGTTTTACCTTGAACCCAGCTTTCAGGAGACACTCCTTGAGTTCTTGTCGAGTGAAGGGCGTATGAGTCTCATGCATCTCTTCCTCCTCCAGATCTGTATTCAACGCCCAAATCTTAGTGAAAAAGTCGTAAAAATCCCGCATGCTTATGCGGATCAACCTGTCACCGCGATCTTGGAAAGTCACTTTCCGGTGCTTGAACTT
>CP070835.1:599894-603297 GCA_020341775.1 Candidatus Bathyarchaeota archaeon | reverse complement strand
TAACCATCTTCCTATTACCGTGAGAAACTTCCTTTCTAAGTTGTGGCCTTGGTCATTGATCGTTTACGTATTAGTGTTCGCGTTTGGTGTGGAAATCGCAATCTTTGGATATCCTTTATTATGGATCTTTGATGCAAACGTCACTTACACTATTCAATGGAGTCTAGCATTTATCATGGTTATTTTGTGGCCTGTATCCATCACCACTGCATTGGCTCACGATATTGAGAAAAAAGAAAACTAAAATCCCTGTGTCCGCGAATTCTATGTAAGCGCGCGCGGTTCATCCAGATGTGATCTTGGCAGATTCAACGACAATCGAGGGCGAGACAACTCGACGCAAAGATCGAGTGTCAGCACCAACGCTGGAAACTCCAAGGAAGAAGTCACGCATATTAATGCCAATAAGAGTATTCTTCACCGGATGCTGGATTTCACCCTTATCGACGAAAAAACCCTCCATGACAAGGGCGCTGAAATCACCGGTGCTAAGGTTAGGTTCGTCGAATGTACAACGGCAAAGAATTCCTTTTCCAGTTTCTGCAATCAAATCTTCAAGAGTGCCCTTTCCGGGGGTAATTACGAGGTTAGAAGGAGCAATGGAAGGAGTATTCTGATATGGGGAACCAGCAGAACCACGTGAAGGGTTACGGCTAGCATTACCTGTATTATCGACTTGCGCCTTATATGCCGTATATGAATTGTGAAGAAATTGCTCTAGCAAACCCTTTTTTACGATCTCAGTGTTTTGTGATGGATAGCCTTCTGCATCAAATGGTCTGGACTGATTGCCGCTGGGGAGTAGCGCGTTATCATTGATTTCGAGGTGTTCTGGAGCAATGGGTTGGTGAAGAAAGTCGGACAGATACGACCTTCTCATCTGAACTTCTTCAGCATTGAACGCTTGAGCGAAGCCCAGTCCAAAGAGCCATTCAACGGCCATTGGCGTAAAGATCACCGGAAGCTCCCCACCTTTGATTGTTTTGGGGTTTAATAGATCAGCAGTATTTGCTGCAGCGGTTTCTCCAATCCATTCAGAATCGATTCCTGAAAGGTTTCGTGAAATCTGGAATTCAAAACTAGATGCTTGAGAATTTTCTTCTTTGATTGTGGGGTCAGTAGAAAGGTCAATAAGAGTTTCCTGATATGCACCATCGATGCCCAGCGAGTTGGTGATGACAGTGAGCATAGAGTCAATATTGAGTCCAGCGCTTATCAGAACCTTTCGGGTTCTAAGAACTGCACGACACGCATCAACCGCTCGTAGAATCAAGTCGATTGCCCCTTCCATGGACATTTGACTCAATTCTAGATCGTGAAGCCCTCCTGGGTCTGGATAGGAGCCGTTGTGAATTGGGAAACCATGGAGAGAAGCATCTGGTAGAGATACTTTCGCGAGTGTAATCGCTTCTTTAGTTAGAGCCTGGATATCACTCCGGTTCCGAGTGGAAGCGTAAGAAAAACCTAGTTTCTTGTCCACGATAGCTCGAATTGCACAGCCCACATCAAGTTTTTCTTCTGCGGTTTTGATGGCGCCTTTTTCAACTTGTACAATTATCTTCTTCCGCGATACAAGATAGGCTTCGACATGATCAGCACCATATTTCTCGCCATCTTGTATTATTTGGGCTCCCAGGTCAAAGAGTTCCTGTTCCACTTCACATCCCTCCTAACGGTACCTGCCGAATTCGGGCGTGTGGGCCTCCAGAGTTATCGGGAATGAGTTGATTTGCCTTTCCACACATACCTGCCGACATTCCAAAATCATCGCCAATCGCATCAATTTTGTTTAAAAACTCTAGGATTTGCCCCGCCAAAGACACATCCCGAATCATTTGGGTCTTCTCTCCTTTTTCGATCAGATAGCCATGATTTGCTTGAAACATGAATTGCCCTTTAGATGAATCAGTGTAACCGTAGTTATAGTCACAAAGCAAGATGCCATCCCGCATATCAGCAATCATCTCATCGACGTTCCATTCACCGCGCTCCATCAAAGTATTGCTCATCCGTGGAATAGGTTGAAACATGAAAGATTGACACCGGGCAGCTCCATTTGGATCCATTCCTAAAAGGGCTGCGGTTTCTAAACTATGCAAAAGATCAGTGAGAATTCCATCCTTGACTAAGCACCGTTTTCGAGTCTTAGTACCCTCCCAATCGTATTCAAAAGATCCTCTCCAACTTGAAATCGTTGGGTCGTCGCTCAGATTCAGAAACTCAGGTCCCACCTGTTTACCGAGCTTTCCCTCCAATACGGTAGTCTGTGCCACCCAGTTGTCCGCTTCACATGGATGACCAAAAGCTTCGTGCACCATAGCAGCATTTAGTCGGGGATTAACAATCACATCGTATGTACCCCCTTTGGGAGCTTTGGAGGCAAGTAGATCGATAGCTAACTTGGCAACCTTTTGTCCAGTTTCGCGAGCTTCTGTTTCATCAATGATTTCGAAACCTCCCCGTCCAAACATTTGACCCCATGAACGTTGCTGAACGCCGTTCTCTTTTGCAGTAATCTTGAGTAGAAGTCGAGGCAGCGAATTCGCCATCCACACACGCGTGCCTAGTGAATTGCTTATGAATAACTGGGTCGTGATATCACTATAGGTAGTTCGCGTGTTTACAATGCGACTGTCAACGGCTCGGGCTTCATCATCTACCATCCGAACGAGCGACATTTTGTCCTCTAAAGGAACATCTTGAAGTTTCTGTTTCACCTTAAGGCTAGCCTTATCTTGAAAGGCAGGACCAGATATGTCAAATTTTTCAGCTACACGATCACGAATTGCCCACGCAGTCAGGGCGACCTGTTGTCCTGTCCGCTTCATACTTGCTGGAGTCAACTCTGCGGACTGGGCAAAAGCCCACGCTCCATCAACAAACGCACGAATCCCTGCTCCCTTTAACTGACCCAACGAGGTTTTCGACACACCATCGCTAATCTCTAATTTCGTCTTATGCGTTTCTTCAAACCGAATATCAACAAAACTTGCTCCAGCATTTAGCGCGGCTTGAATCGCTATCTCAGCTAAATCTTCCATTTCACATCACATGCACGGAAGTCTGTCACACTAACTAAATAAACGGATTTATGTTTTGTGAAAGCGCGCGCGCATTGACCAGGTCACCTAGGCTGGCTGGCTTTGCTCTTCTCTTTTATTCTTCTTCGTAATCAAAGCATGCATGTGTGCCAGAGGGAGTGGTGTTTATTGTTGGACTAGTAGTTTTTGTGACCGTTTTTTGGTTTCTTTGTAGAGATATTCAAAGAACTCATACATCCTGGGATTGTACTCTTCTCTTAATCCTTCAATGATGGGCTTCGTCTTTTCCCATGTGATGGTGACTGGTTCAAGATCAACTATTCCAAAGTCCACAAGTTTCCTCTTTAGAAGATATCCCATGG
>CP070835.1:597402-599794 GCA_020341775.1 Candidatus Bathyarchaeota archaeon | reverse complement strand
CACAGAAATCGAGCCAGTCGCGCGCGCACGCGCAAGGTGGTCAGTATTTCCGATACTTTAGTCTTCTAGCTATGCCTGTCGTGGAGAGTGTGTTTTTCTTCAGTGGCAATTCATTTTCGATGTAATCTTGGTCGTACATCTTCTTGATGCGCAGGTATTTCTGCTGATCTTCTTCGAAGACTTGTATTTCTCCATCAAAAAGATCGAGCACGGCTTGAACTTCCTCGGCAGGATGCATGTAGGGGTTGATTAGTGCCAAAGTTGTGAATCCTTTTAGTTTTAGATTAGCTTTTAATCCAGTCAGCCATCTTCTTGTTTGAACAGCCTTGTGCTGTAGTAGAATATCCGAGAGAATTTCGATACATATCCTCCTTGGTTTGTCATTGGGGGCCTCTAGCCTGCGTAACGTTGAGACTAAGGGAATGTTGATGTCAGTCAGGTTCTCCGATCCTCTTACTCTGAAAATGTTGGGTGCGGTTTTGGAAGTCGCTTCTGCTTGAGTGCTGCACAAGAAGAGGTTGAAGTTTGGATATTCTTCTGCCAGCTTTTCCCATCGGCCAACCTCCATTGTAATTGCAAAGGTTGTTTCGCCGTCTCTGACGCCTTTCTCAATGAACCGATCGACGAGGAGTTTGGTTTCGTCGCATGAGGCTGAAGTCAATGCAACTGCATGGCCCAAGGGCAACCCGCCAAAGAGCAGATTATCGAGGGCCTTGTAGCCGGTGCTCATGCGGGCTGGAAGCAGAATTTCCTTTACTTCTATAGTAACTGGTTCAAAGTTGCCGATCTTCAGTCCTCCCTCTTCTTCAACGTGCACGATCCGTGGACTTATTATGTAGGTGCCTTTTTCGAGAGCTTGTACTGAGAACCTGAATTTCTCTTTCTTGGATGGCTCAAGGGTTCTCCTGTTGAGGCTGAGATAGGAGTCTTCGACAACGTATTCTTCAGGGGCATTCATTATCTCTAATCCACAACAAGGTATGATTTCTTCAATCCCATCCAGCGCCACTGGGGATCGCCCAAAATTTGTTAACTCAATTTCCATAACGAATTTTTCTCCAGCTGAAACCTCAGATTTTGAAGTTGTCACTCTTCCTTGGAGAAGGACATGTGGTGTTTTTTCTGCGCGTTTTTTCGTGTAGACTTTGTTACCAAGCAAGATTATGTCTTCAAGGACAGCGACTTTCTTCAAGAGTGAATCTAGCTTGTCACTTGAATCCGAGAGATTGCGGGGGTTGGGGTTCATCGTAACCATCTTCTAGGACCAGGGAGAGTCAAGCAGAGCCTTCAGATTTATACGATTCCAGTGTTAACCTTCCTTGTTTAATGATTGTTTTTCCGTCAAGTTTGACTGTAGGCTTCGAGAGAGTCACAGGGAGGCTGTAATCACTACTGTTGTTTCCTCCGAGCTCTCTGTTTTCGCCGATCCCGACCGTTGCTGTTCCTCGAACTATCGCGTTAGTTAGGAATCCGAGAGAAGCCTTTGGATTTAGACCTAGAGTAAGCCAGCCAATATTGTCCTTGTCTCCTGTTGACTTTTTCCACATGTCTCGTATGATGTCGATGTTTTTGCCTCCTGTAAATGATTTCACACGGCCATCTTCAAAACTGAGGGAGACACTCTCGATTATCCTCCCAACCTGGGGAAAGGAGAGATTGGATATGAGGGTTCCCTTTGCACTTGCTTCGGTAGGAGCTACAGAAACAGCGCCTTCAGGTAATTCAGCAAATATTGCTCCGTTCTCGATGTCCTCTTCGCTGATTACTCCATCATAAATGTGGGCTTTTCGACTTTCTAAGATGAAGCTCAGGTCTGTTCCGTCAGGACTAGTGATCTCAACTTTTTCAGATCTCTCGAGAACCTCCGCCAGCTTTTTCCCAAGTTTCTGCAATTCCCCGTATTCAATATTTGTAGACTCTTCAACATTCTTACTCCACGCATGATAATCAATACCATAGACTTTTGCGCGTTCTAACGTGACGTGACCCAACAATATTTCGACCATGCGGACTCTTCTTTTCAGAACTCGCTCATAGTATGGCTTATCAGACCTAGCCAAAGCCATCCATCTCTCCGCTGGTACTCGAAGTTGTCTCTCAGGGCTTTTGGGTCCTGCAATGAAAATAACAGCTGTAGCTACTCCAGCTAACGCGAGGTTAAATGAGTTGGGCGTTTCTAGGTAGTCTAAAGGAAGAGTTGTAACAGAATCATAGAAAATGTCGTCAGAGACATATTCTATAAGGACATGAGCACCAGCTTTTTTACACTCCATAGCAAATGACTCAGCTAAATCAACCGTGTGTCGCCAGCTAGATACTATGACTTTGTCATCTTTTCCTATTCCAAGACATGTCTTGACAACTCTCTTGACAAATGGGGGAGGAACCACTT
>CP070835.1:585622-597302 GCA_020341775.1 Candidatus Bathyarchaeota archaeon | reverse complement strand
CGAAATTGGCCCCATGGAATTATGTTCTAAAGCCTTCAGAGAAGTGGTGCAGGACGTAATTCAAAGTGAAAAACTGATAGTGGGCACAATCCATTTTCGTGCTCAAGATCCCCTCATCAGTTTAACAAGGTCGCGGAGAGATGCCTACATAGTAGAACTCACTTCTAAGAATGGTGCTCAACTTCTCACGCTAATTCTGAACAAGATTATTAAGTTGAGCAAAACGAAAGTGTTTGAAGGATAGCTTTCATGCAAATGTTAGGTGTGGATGAAGCAGGCCGCGGCTGCATTGTGGGCCCTCTGGTTGTAGCGGGAGTCTTAGTAGATGAGAGGAGCCAATCGCAACTCTTGAAGTTAGGGGTGAAGGACAGCAAACTTCTGTCCAAGTCCCAACGAACGCGGCTTTTTGGGGAGATTAGAAGAATCGCTATTGCCACGCATGTGGTCAAGGTGGCTCCCGCTGAAATTGACAAGGTGGTCAATAGCCAAAGAAGACTCCACAAACTGAATCGTCTTGAAGCTCAGACTATGGCAAACGTAATTGAGAAACTTCGACCTGACATTGCCATAGTTGATGCTTCGGATGTCTTGGCAGAGCGTTACAGTCGTCACATTAAAGAGCATCTCTCTTTCAAAGTGAAAGTGATCTCAGAGCACAAAGCCGATAGAAACTATCCCGTGGTTTCCGCGGCGTCCATAATCGCTAAAGTTGAACGAGACCGCAGCATTGATCAGTTGAAGGCTCAACATGGCGACTTTGGAAGCGGCTACATGACGGATGTGAAGACCAGATTTTTCCTCGAATCTTTGATTCGAGAGTCTGGCGTATACCCCGATTTTGTGAGACGTTCATGGAAACCTGCTAAGGAAGCGAAAATGAGCGCCAGAACGAAACAAACAAAGCTTTGTGGAGAGGGTGCTAGAGTTTAGCCATCAAGTCTTCTGGGCATTTAATCTTTTCCAAATCTTTCTTTTGAAAGAGCGGTACGTTAGTAGCTGAGGCTTTCTGGTCGTCTGTGACAAAAATCGGCTGTGCCTCGACGGTCTTGCTGACACTCACAATCTCTTCTGTTCTAACCATAAAGTTCCGCTCTTTTCCATGCACAACTGCCCCCAATAGATCAATATCGATTTCTGGTGTTTTTGCGACAAAGTCGAAAGGCGCCCTTTTTATCTGGAAAACTGCAAAGTTGCATTGAAGCAATTTTCTCGTGACAAACTGGAGAAAGCGATTTTCGCTAAAGATTCGCTTTGCAGCTGCAAAGAACCCGCCGATCTGTTCTGGGTATTGAAATATGTCGATTGGCTTCACGACCGGCTCGCCTAAAACCCATTCCAGTTTGTAGGCTGTTAAAACAGACGCCTTCGCCATCTGCTGCTCGTAGCCGTAAAGTGTTCTTCGCGAAACCCCCATAATGTCCGCCATCTTGCCAATCGACAGCCCTTTTTCTAGCCTCTTTTTCCTGATTGCCTCTCCATCTAGCCGTACGTAGTATCCTCCGGGACCAGCTTCTATCAACGAACCTATTCCGTTCAGAAGGGAATCCTCAAGAGTTACAAGAGTAACTGCGCCCACCCCATACCTAGAATAGACTGTGTCGTCTTCAAGTGGTTTGCTTCGAGTTTTCTCGCAGATGAAAAGTGCCGACCCGGAAAAGAGTCTCGCCAAAGTCGCAAGGCCTCTCGCATCTTTTTTATAAGCATTTCCGATGGTAGGATGCACCTTGACGAAGGCTCGTTGATTTTCGTTTCGAGCTACGAAGTCAAAACAACTTGGTCGGGCGCAACATCTTTTCGAGAGATAGAACCCTGCTTTTTCGAAAAGGGATTCAGCGTTGTCCAGAATCTCTGCTCTGTCCATCTCCTCCCCCTCGGACACAGTCAATACGCAAAGGTTGAATATAAACGTGTTTATTATTTTAAATTTTGGAATAAGATACGGATAGGGTTAACTGTTTAAATTTTTGATACAATCATCGCGTGTGCCTTATCATATGGTTCAAGTTGTACAACTTCCAGTACGTTGAAGCCACGACTTTTCAATATGTTGGCTTCTCTCTCATAGACTTCGACTGGTCTTTTGGTCACATCGATGCTTTGAGATTTTACTGCAAGCATGGTCCATCCTTCACTT
This sequence comes from Candidatus Bathyarchaeota archaeon, assembly GCA_020341775.1. Taxonomy (GTDB): domain Archaea; phylum Thermoproteota; class Bathyarchaeia; order Bathyarchaeales; family SOJC01. The sequence goes on along the minus strand of CP070835.1, from coordinate 595,168 downwards.
TTTAAAAAGAGCTCTGCATTATCAGCTAAAACTTTGGCTTGCTCAGGCTGCGCGATGTCACAATAAATCGTGTCCGCTTTTTCTAGAAACGTCACATATTTCTCTGGCATTCTAGCATCTTCTAGAATTGGTGTCATGTTAAGGCGGAAAGCGCAAACATTGTTTATTAGTTCGCGCATAGCGCGGACTGCAAACTCTACACAAAAGACATGTCCTTTTTCGCCAACGATGTCGGAAATGTGGCTGACTGTAGTTCCGGTGGCTGCGCCTAGATATAAGACCTTATCCCCCTTATGGATTGGCATTCTAGTTAGTCCCTTCAAGATGGCTGCAGCGAGCTTGCTGCGGAAGGGATCCCAAAGTCTGTACTCAACCTTTTGGAAAGAAATTAGACGTTCATCGTACACTTTCTTTCCCGGAGTCAAATTCTTGGTTGCAAGCCGCTTCCCGCCCGCTGCTGGTTTTACCCAGTAGATTTCAGTAAATATGTTGTGAGGTTTAGCGTCGGGGGCCACTTTTCCTTCTCCTCCGTCTACGTTCTTCTAGCGGTGGAGGTTTCGCGTATTTCTCCTTAATCTCATTAACTCGTTTCTCCAAGTCCGCCTTCAATACGTCGCCAATATACCTGTTGCTGAAGGCGTCTGTTCTAGCTGCGATCGCGATTTTTCCTGCTAGTGCTCTTGAAATTTTTCCTCTTTGCCACCTTTTAGCGTCGTGAATAGACATGTCTTGGTATATGATTCCATGTTTTGGTGGTCTGCTCCCTGTTTTCAGGGCTCGAAAGAGAGCTTTCTCTGCGCCGAGAACTTGAATAGTGCTTGCTGGCATTTTTGCCAAGCTAACAAGCCCACCAGCTAATGCTATGAGACGTGCTGTTAGCATAGAGCCTATTAGGGCTTGAACGTTGGGTGCAACTTCTCCTATTGTGGAGTCTGCATAGCCTTGTAGGTCTTGTCTTAGGCTGTAGAGCTTGAGGGTCTGGTCACAAAGATCTTGAATTTTCTCGATGTCCGTGCCTGTTAGTTGTGCGCCCATGGAATTGCCTGCACACTCTGCAATCGACGTGGCCTTGTCTCTTGGTAATCCTTCATTTTTCAAGTTGTCTTCTGTAAAATTTTTCCGATCCCCAAGATTTGAAATTAATCGTGCGTAGGTTTCGTGTTTGTCTATCATACGATCTAGTTCAGGGAAATGTAGGCCAAACCATTCGCGTATTCGCCCCATGAAGAGATTTGCAGTCTTGTCCAAATCGTCAATGCTTAGGATGGCTTGGGCGACTAGTAGATCCTTTTTTTCTCCTGCTTTTTTTACTTTTAAACGTGCGAGCTCAATGGCGACTCCTCGAATCAGCGCTCGCAGCTTTTCCGCGTCCTTGACAAAGCCTAAATCAAAGGCAAACTTCTCCAAATTTCTGCGAAGATTTTCTCCGTGGGGGGAAGGTTGGGCGATGTTGGCGTCAATTTTTAGTTGTTTCCTTGCTGTTTGTTGAGCCGCAGCGTTTTCAAACACAAAGGCGTCATAACCTTTATTTTGCAGTCTTCTCGCTAAAACGATCGTTTCCTCAATGGTTTTTTTAGAGTCGACAAGGTTCAATTTTTCCGCTATTAACTTAGCGTTCTTTTTGAAGAGAATCTTGTCAACTACCTGACCATCTTCGCTGAAGCCTAAAACGCCTATTACAGACAAAATTATGGTTGCTTTCATGCTGTTTCTTCCTAACCTTTATCTCTGCTAATGAATAACTTTTACCCAAAAAGAAGGCATCTCTTATGGCTAACCTATTGGCGGTAGAAATTGCGGGGTTGAAACTATCCAACCCCACGATGCTTGCTGCTGGAATACTAGGAATGTCAAGCTCAACAATGAGGTTGGTTGCCGAGTCAGGAGCCGGCGCCATCGTCACCAAATCTTTAGGATTGAAATCCCGCAGAGGGTACTCGAATCCAACTGTGGTTCAAGTTGAAGGCGGACTACTGAACGCGATGGGGCTGCCAAACCCAGGCATCAAATATTTCACTCAGGAAATCCGAAACATGCATGACATTGGCATTCCTCTGATTGTAAGCATCTATGCTTTTACGCCCAACGAATTTGCAGCAGTGGCTAAAGAAGCTGCTAAGGCAGGAGCTGACGGGTTAGAGCTGAATGTCTCGTGTCCGCATGCAGAGAAGACTGGAGCTGAGATCGGGCAAAACCCTAGACTTGTCGAAGAAGCCACAGCGGAGGTTAAGGGTCGCGTCGAGAAGCCAGTTTTTGTGAAGTTGACGCCAAATGTGGCCAATATTGCAGAGGTCGCGAAAGCTGCTGAAAGAGCTGGAGCCGACGCTGTAACCGCGATAAATACCATAAAAGCTATGGCCATAAACGTTGAGACGGCGAGGCCAATTCTTGGAAACATGGTTGGAGGCTTATCAGGGGCAGCAATTAGACCTATAGCCTTGAGATGTGTATACGAAATATACAAGGCTGTAAAGATTCCGATAGTTGGCTGTGGAGGCGTTAACACATGGAAAGATGCTGTGGAATTCCTGGAAGCAGGTGCTTCGGCAGTTCAAATAGGAACAGCAATAGCCATAAACGGGTTAAACGTGTTTAGGAAAATTACTGAAGGAATTAGCATATTCTTAGAAAGGAAGAGGTTGGGTAGCGTGAAAGAAATTGTCGGGTCATCGCATCGAAGCTAATTTTCTAAGAATCGTGAAGGTCCAAAAGGCTGTTAAAGAAAGCCCATCGGCGAAGACACTCTTCTTCAAAGACGGGCTGTGTGCCCATAGCATGCCGGGACAATTCGTTATGGTTTGGCTCCCCAGAATTGATGAAATTCCCATGAGTATATCTTCCACTCATCCAGACGGGCTCGTGTCCATAACCGTTGCTGATGTTGGCGAAGCCTCACGACTATTGCATAAAAAAATGAAGAACGATCGCATCGGCATTCGAGGACCCTTTGGAAATAATTTCAAATTAGTCAACGGCACTGTTCTCCTTGTGGGTGGAGGAACAGGCATCTCTCCCATAGCTTTCCTTGCAGAGAAACTTGCTGAACTACAAGTCAAAATGACCTTGCTGTTAGGCGCTAAAACAAAGGAAAAGCTGCTTTTTCTGTCTAGAATAGAGAGAATGCTTCCGCGATCTAAGGCTAAAATGTTCGTCTCTGCAGAAGACGGAAGTGTTGGACACGAAGGAGTTGTGACTGAGCTGGCAGAGACCCTGTTGACCAAAGAAAGGTTCGATATGATTTATGCTTGTGGGAAAGAACTGATGCTTCGCGAGATCTTTATGTTAGCTGAGAAGCATGAGATCCAATTGCAAGCAAGCTTGGAAAGACTCATGCGTTGTGCCATTGGCTTATGTGGCAGCTGCGCAATCGGTAAATATCGTGTGTGTGTTGATGGACCAGTGTTCACAGGCAAGCAGCTTCGAGAAGTCAGTGACGAATTTGGGCGCTTCAAGAAGGACTTTGATGGTAAAAAAATACCTGTTTAAGCCTGAAATGTATGCATGAATTAGACAATCAGTGAAATAATGGAGTGCAGTGCCGGTTTTCTATGGACACTAGTCCTTCAATTTTTATTAGCACACTACACTTCATGCTCAAACTGTAGCTGACAGATCTGTTGAAATGAGGCTTTCGAACACGGTTATCACATTGTGCGCGCAAACCAGAACTTGTAGTTAGCCATCTTTTCTGAAGGAAGGGGTCAAAAAAGTTATATGGAGGTTCAAGTCTTCTGTGGTTGGCGAGATGTGCAGATGAAAGGTGACCGTCAAATTCGTCTCTAATTTTGAACGTTTATTTAGCCCAAAATATCGCCCATTAGAACTTGAGCAAAAAGTTCGCGACTTTTGGGAGAAAAACCATATCGCCGAAAAACTCGAGCATATGAGACTGGAAAACAACGAGGGCGTCTTAGGATACGTTGAGGGGCCTCCTACGCTAAATGGCTATCCCCATGTGGGCCATGTTCGCGGACGCGTGATGAAAGATCTTCGATACAGATGGAAATCGATGGAGGGATTTTACATTCCGTTCTGGACGGGGTGGGACTGTCAAGGCTTGCCAGTTGAGTTGGAAGTTGAACGCCAATTGGGCGTGAAGAGCAAGAAAGACTTGCTGGAAAGAGTGGGGGAAGAACAGTTCGTTGCTGAATGCAAAAAGGCTATAACGAAGTATTACGACGCCTGGCATCTTTCTGACATTAAAGCAGGAGTGTTCATAAACGATGCAAAGGCGTATTGGACCTACTTAGATGAATACATCGAACGCGAATGGAAGTACCTAGAACGCGCTTGGAGCCAAGGATTGCTCGGCGAAGGCTTTTATGTTGTAGCTTACTGTCCTCACTGCCAAACTTCTCTGAGCAACGCTGAAGTCGGCATGGGCTACGAGGAGGTTGAAGACCCTTCGCTCCACTTCAAATTCAAGGTCGCAGACTCGGACAACGACTATTTTCTTGTCTGGACCACAATGCCCTTCACGTTAGTCACTGACCTGATGCTAGCCGTCCACCCAAACGCAGATTATGCTAAAGTCGGAGTAAACAACGAAAATTGGATAATGGCAAAGCAGCGTGTAGAGCAAACCATGCAAGAACTCGAAATCGAAGACTACACTATTATCGACGTTGTTTCGGGGGAAGCTCTGAAGGGATTAAAGTACGAATATCCGTTTCTAGACAACATTCCAACGCAGCAGGAGCTGGACAAACATCCCCTCGTCCACACAGTCGTCTGTGAAGACTTTGTAGACGTAACGGCTGCTACTGGAGTTGTTCATCTGGCTCCGGGAAATGGTGAGGAAGACTTTGCTGCTGCTCAGAAACGCAATATTCCAATATACGCTCCCTTCGACGACGACGTCAACTTCACTAGAGACGCAGGCCAGTTTACAGGTCTATTTGCAAGAGACGCGGACAGTTCGGTTGTGAACGAACTGGAAAAAAAGGGCTTGCTAGTTTCTCTCAAACGTGTACTCCACGAATATCCCACCTGTTGGCGCTCCCATCACAAGCTAGTGTGGTACGCGCGAAGAGAGTATTACCTTTGGACAAACAAGATAAATGACAGAATAGTCAAGGCTGCCGAGAAAGTCGAATACTACTATGAACCTCCAAAAAACCGTTTTCTAGCCTTTCTCGGTGAAGGCAAACCATGGTGTTTTTCCAGAGAAAGAGTCTGGGGAACTCCCCTCCCAATCTGGAAATGTGCCAAATGTGATCACAAAATTCTGGTGACAAGCAAAAAAGAGCTTCTGCGAAAAGCCATTAAACCTCCTACGGGGCATTTTGAGCTTCACAAGCCATGGATTGACCGTATCTTCCTCAAATGTGACAAGTGTGGCGCTAAAATGCATCGGGAGCCTTTTGTGCTTGACACATGGCACAATAGCGGCGCTGCTCCTTACGCAAGATTTACCGATGAGGAGTTCAGCTACTACATGCCTGTCGACTTCCTCGTGGAAGCCATCGATCAAACCCGTGGGTGGGCAAACACACTATTGCTTGAACACGTCATAATGACAGGGAAGGCAAAACCTCCCTACCAAGCATTCTTGTTTTATGGTCACGCGCTAGACGATAAAGGACGCAAGATGAGCAAAAGCGTTGGCAATGTCATCGATGCAAACGACGTGCTTGCCAGCCATTCAGCCGACCTCTTCAGATTCTATACGCTTCGGAAATGCTCGCCCATCGACTCCATGAACTTCGACGTAAAGGAGCTCAACAAGCGACCTTACCAAATACTCAGCACGATCTACCATCTCTATCGTTTTTTCATTCAGAACGCTGAATACGACCATTTCAATCCTCAAAAACACACGCTGGGTTGGGCAAGAAAGGTACAAACGCTGAAACCATCAGAGAAGTGGTTACTTTCAAAGCTACAAAAAACTGTGAAAGCAGTTAGTGCGGAGTTTGAAGATTGCCGATTCAATTTCGCGCTTTCAGAGTTAGAAGAGTTTGTGGTTAATCTGCTCAGCCGCCAATACGTTCCTATGGTTCGGCATGAGCTTTGGAGCGATGAACAAGAAACGCTGAACCGCAGATTAACAATCTACGCAACTCTCTGGCAAACTCTAAAAATTCTCAACCTACTCTTCAATCCAGTCACACCTTTTCTATGCGAAGCAATGTACCAACAAATACACAAAACAATGGACAATACGCTTCTGGAATCAGTGAATTTTGAAAAATGGCCAACTTCCAATCCCGCACTCGTAGATTTAAAACTGGAGAAACACTTCGACACACTTCTCAAATATGTTTCTCTAACATACTCTGCTCGGCAGACCGTAAAACTAAAGCGCCGATGGCCCTTGAAGAGAGTAACATTAGCTGGGCCGAAGAGTGCTCAAAACGCTGTGAAGGAACTTGAAAGTCTGTTTCTTGAACTTGCAAACATAAAAGCGGTTGATTACGTAGACAGATTGGACGAGATATCGAAAAAAGGAAGCTTAGCTTCAGAAGGCAACTTGCATGCTTTGATTGACACTCACAGAGACGAAACGTTACGGGGAGAAGGATTGATGCGTGATTTGGCTCGACGTGTCCAAGCACTACGTAAAGAATTGGGCTTCACACCCACCGAAATCTTAGATGCTGTCTACTTAGCAGAGTTAGACGCTGAAAACGTGAATTTGCTGAATCCCCACCTAGAAACCATGGTGGAGCTTGTTCGCACAAAAATTGTGTATTTGCGGAAAACCAGAGGCAATCTTGCTGCTGAGTGGCGCGAGTTCAAGCTCGCAAACAAAACAGTGTATATTGCCATATCCTCACCGAACGCTCACGTTTGACGGAAGCCTTGTTCACCACTCTCGCCAGCAACGCCCATATCTCTTTTGCTTAAAAAATGAACAGGCAGAGGCCAAATATTACAACCAATACAATGGCGACCAATTTTCTTGAGCGGGAAAGCTTCGAAACATCGTCCAATGGTCCGGGGTGCCTATACATAGATAGAAAGAGAATAAAGGCCAGCATTATCCATTGGCCTGTAAAAAGAAGCAATAATATCGAAATCAAAGTGAAAACTGTGCGGACAGAATCCTTATTGATCACGCTTCTCAAAGTGTGACCTCCATCCAACATTCCCGTAGGCAGCAAGTTAAGAAGAGTGACGAACATACCTATCCACCCGGCAAAAGCTACCGGGTGGAGATAGACAACATAGCTGCCTGGACCTGGGAGTCTAACTATCAGTTCCATGAGAAGCAGAAACAGGGGTGAAATGGCCAGTCCTCCTCCGAAATCTGAAGGCATCGGTTCCACGCGTGAGACGGAGAGACCAATTGCCGAAACAATAACTGTCAAGATAAACCCAGCGATCGGCCCACTCGCGCCGATATCAAATAATGCGTCTCTGTTTGGCGCCGTCTCCTTCTGCACGATAACCGCACCAAAAGTCCCCAATCCGAGAAACCCGAAGAACGGTGGTGGTCCAGGTATAAAATAGGGCATGGAAGCTTCCATGTTGTGGCGGTCTGCTGCCAGTTTGTGAGCCATCTCGTGCGCCCCCAATATTCCAAGCAAAGCTAGCGTGAAGCTGGTTGCTCCTACCCAGGGATCGACTGGTCCTTCCGAAAGTATGTAGCCAGTTATGAAAACTGTGACTATAGTGGCAAAGAGAAGTATCAAGTTGATTAGAGGGCGACTTGGCTTTGTCGAAGGCTTTGATGCAACCTTCAAAACATTTCTTCCTTTTGCCTCCCTGAGTACAGGTGCGAACCCTATCGATTCCAATTTACTAGCCAACCTAATGAAGGCTTGTTTCGAATCCGGCCTCAAAGCCACATAGAAGGTCGGTATACCATGCTCTATCAAAGCCTCCTCCACCTCAAATTCTGCATCAACTAAAGGCTGAACTTGATCAAAGCTAGAGGCAACAGCGGAATCCGCTAAAGGTTCTGAGGGGGAAGTTGGTTGCTCGCCCATGAGTGTTGACTACCAAAGGTTTTCCTGTATTAGAAAAGTCGTGGAATTTAAGCATTAGTTTTCAGGCATCTTCCCTAGCATTCAAGTTGAAACAGCGATTTTTCTCTTATTTTGCTATCATCATGGTTTGTTCTCTTTCAAACTGTCGAAACCAGCAACCGAAGCCTGCACTCGGAATCAGAAATGTATTCGCCATGATGTTCATTCGGTGCAAAGCTAAGTTATTAAGGACAAACAACCTCTAATTTTTTGGAGGGTTCGAGGTGAATCTGAAAATGCTAACTGTCGGGACATTCTTCACAAATTGTTACGTAGTTTGGTGCACCAACACTGGAGAAGCCATAGTTATTGACCCTGGCTTCGATCGCGAAGAAGAGCGCGACAAGGTCTTAAGTGTTGTAAAGAACAATGGATTGAAAGTTAAATTCATCGTTGATACCCATGGACATCCAGACCACACTTGTGGCAATGGAGTCATTAAGAAGGCGACCAGCGCCAATATCTTGATTCACCGGCTAGATGCTAATATGTTGAGCAAAGTGGGAAAGCGACTAACGGGACTGTTTGGCATCCATGTCAATTCACCCGTTGCTGACGGTTTTTTAGAGGAAAATAACAATGTAAGATTTGGCGAGGTTGTATTGAGAGTCTTGCACACCCCAGGGCATAGCCCAGGAAGTATTGCCCTTGTTGGCGGTGAATGTGCTTTTACTGGCGACACATTGTTTGCAGGATCTATTGGTCGTACAGACCTATTCGGCGGTTCAACCAAAGAAATCATGCATTCATTGAAGAAACTGGCGGCTTTACCAGAAACGCTTACTATCTACACGGGGCACGGACCCAAATCCACAATTGGGGAAGAAAAACACACCAACCCATTCTTGCAGAGGAACTTTGATGGCTCCTATTTCGGAATATAAATCTGACAACCCCCACTCTCTAACGGAATGTGAAATAGAGATTAGCCACAGTGGCACTATCTAATTCAGCAGGGAAAAGCAGCTTGTCGGAAAAAAGGGACACTTTCGAGTTTCTGGAACACACAGCAGACATTTACATCGCAGCCCATGGTAGAACCTTGGAAGAAGCCTTTGAAAATGCTGCTCTCGCAACTTTTGAAACGATGACCAACACGAAGAAGGTGACCCCACAGCATGAGGAGACTGTAAATGTTGAAGGCCATGACGTAAAGGAGCTTCTCTACAATTGGCTAGAAGCTCTGCTTGTTCAATTTGAAACCACTGAAAAACTATACTCTAAATTTAGAATTACCTGCCTTCAAAAAGTGAAACGTGGTTATAAGCTGCAAGCAAAAATTTTGGGCGAGAAATTTAATCCTAAGAAACACCTAGGCAAAGTCGGTGTTAAAGCCATCACTTACCACAAGATGGAAATCATCAAAACGCCTTACAGGGTCACGGCGAAGTTCGTTCTTGACATTTAGCGACGAAATCCTAATGAAGCTCTTCCACTAAACACTCAAACGCCACTTCCCTTTCTCCCTCCGCTTCGATCAAAACAAACCAAACATATTCAAGATCAACAACCTCACAATTCTCAACGTCTTAGCGAACTCTATGCCAACTTGTCAGCGGGCTTCTGAACGTGT
>CP070835.1:581341-585522 GCA_020341775.1 Candidatus Bathyarchaeota archaeon | reverse complement strand
GGATAAGAGCTGAAAGCATCTAAGCTCGAAGCCTTTCCCAAAAAGAGGCGACCACTCTCTACGTAAATGTGCTTGGCAACAGGTTCATTGTAGGGACGAGGGCACCCATAGAAGATGGGGTTGATGGAGCCGGGGTGTACGTGTCAAGGTTTCGGCCGAGGCATTTAGCCTGCGGCTCCCAATAGCTCGAGGTGTCGGGCTATAATTGACGTGGATATGGTGTTTGGGTGTTATAGGTCTGCTGGGCGAAGCGTAACTTGCCAAATGTGTAATGCTCTTATCGACAGACAATTTTTTAAGGAGACAAAGCTAATCACTTAACAAGTGCGGAAGTGGCTTTGTTGTCCAAGGATCAGCGAGAAAACCTCATAGGCCTTCTTTCGTTCGGCTTCTTCATTATGCTCTTTGCGTTGTTTTTCATAGTTGTACCCGGCTACTATGGTAAGGTCGCAGACTTTTTCGGAGATTTCGAGTTAAAAGAGGTTGCCTCCAATTTGCTTTTACCAGCCCCTGAAAGCCATCACCCTGTAGTCTATGAAACTGTGATGCGGTTTTGTATAGTGTTCGGGCTGTTTCAGTTCTTCGTTTTGGCCCTGCGATTTTACCTTAAATCAGCTGTGAGCAAAGTTGCTGAGACAATCTCAAACATCGTTCTTTGGCTGGGCGCAGCCTACATGTCTAACCTGCTGTTCTTAGAGCAATTGAAATGGTTCACCTTTCTCGGTGGACTCCTAGCAGTTCTGGGATTCTCAATAATTGCTCGAAGTGTCTCATTATTGCTATTCCAGTTTCGGAAAACCTAAGCAACACTATTACTTTTTTTCGCGATTTCAAATATTTGTTTAATTTGCTGATTCGTGAATCTCTCATGGGGAAGCTTTGGCAATCCCTCAAATGGTGGAGGCCGAGAAGTACCTGCTTGATCAATTGGGTAATACTCGTTGAAAACCCGCTTCTGCAGTTCATTTATATACCATTCTACAATAACAACTATCCGCACATAGTTAATTGTGTTGGGAAACAGCCTGCGATCTTTTTCTGTGTTAGTTACGGAAATTCCCATCCTAAACAATTTTGCATGGCATAGTTCATGACGCACAGTGAAGAGCGTAGCGTCTGGATATAATGTTATCTCAGCGAGTGTTCTCGATTTGATGAAAATTTCAGCTCTTTTTCCAATCTTGGATTCTTGGTCAGCATACTCCACTTTAAATATCATGTCGTTGATCCCAAGTTTTTCCTTCCCCTCTTTTATCGTTTGCAACACCTCGTTCCTTGAGAGCATCTTGTATTATTCCTTCGAGGCTTTGTGTAATAGTTTAAATAATCACTTTCTTAGTTGAAAGTCTTTTTGTATGGAAAATTATTTATTCACATATATACGTATGGTGAAAGGGGATATTATAAATGGCAAAATGTCCAAAATGCGGAGGCGAGGCAGCGAAACCTCGAAAGACGTGGAAGATGGCAGGACGCCCTGACAGTAGTGGCAAAAGGCTTCAACTGGAAATCGGACTCTTCGACTGTCCAAAGTGTGGCAAAACTTTCCGTAAGGCGCTAAGCAAGAAAAAGATTTAAAATAGCCCTATCTACCCTCTCTTTTTTTCTTTCTTCACGCTTAGTGCTGATGGTGCGTGCAAAAATTAACTGAAAATTCAATGGCTGGATGAGAAGTGATATCTGATCTACGTAGATGTGATTTTCGTGAATATTGACGTTGTCATCGTAGGCGGAGGTCCAACAGGTTCTTTGTCTGCTTTGCAGGCTGCAAAACTCGGTGCAAAAGTGGCGATCTGTGAAGAACACAGCGAAGTAGGTTCTCCTTCTCACTGCACGGGGCATGTAAGCTTGACGGGAATAAGACGCCTTCCGATTGCCCTAACCAAGCGAATTGTCGAGAATGAAATCAAGTCAGCAGTGTTCTACTCTCCTTCTGGATACAAATTCTCAGTTCGTTTTCCATCTCCAGTGACATGTGTGCTAAACAGAAAGCTTCTGGATCAGCACCTTTCAAAAATAGCTCTAGATGCTGGGGTTAAGCTTCTTAATCAAACTCATGTTGATTCTCTTTTGATGAAAAGGAGCGGTGTTCAGGGTGTTTTGGTTCGACGAAAGAAAACCACTGAAAGACTTTTTTCTGAAATCGTCATTGATGCTGAAGGTGCAGCGTCTAATCTCTTAAAAAGAGCGGACTTGCCTTCGCTCGATCGATGCAAGACAGTAAACGGTATTCAAGTGGACGTTGATGTGGTAGATAACATTGAAGACGATGTGGTTGAAGTATTTTTAGGGCGCAGATTTGCGCCAGGATTTTTTGCTTGGATTGTCCCTCGACAAGATGGCAGTGCGAAAGTCGGTTTGGCAACAACTTCAAGAAATCCCAGAGAATGCTTTTTCGATTTCAGCCGACATAATCCGATAGCGTCTCAAAGGCTTAGGCGAAGTCATATTTCCCAGCTTGTTTATCATCCAATCCCGCTTGGTGGGCCGATTTCTAAAACATTTCATGATGGATTGCTTGTAGTAGGCGATGCGGCTTCGCAGGTCAAACCTACAACCGGCGGAGGTTTGATAATGGGATTAACTTGTGCGATGATTGCAGGGAAGGTGGCTGGGTATTCTATTCGTTGCAATAACACTTCAGCGAATTTCCTTTCAGAATATGAGTTTCAATGGAAGAGGAAGATAGGCTTCGACATGATGGTGATGAAACAGTTAAGGAAATTGCTAAACAACTTATCTGAGAAAAAGTTAGACAAACTAGTTGCCTTGTGTTCAAGGCTGAAAGTAGGAGAAGACTTGGAGAAGGCAATTGATGTTGACTTCCAGGGCACTTCACTTATTCGTTTAGCTAAGAATCCAAGGGGTTTTGCGACAACATTATATCTCTTGATGGCTTCGTTTTTTTAAAACTCCCGTGGAGGTTACTAGATGGCACAACGTGAATTCCAATACAAACAGGTTATCGCTGCGAGAGTAGACTTGGAGATGGGAAAGGGCAAGTTAGCTGTGCAAGTTAGCCACGCAGCTGTCTCTGCTGCCGAAACAACAAGAAAGAAGAATCCAGAATGGTTTCATGCGTGGCTACAGGAAGGGCAATGTAAAATAGCGGTGAAAGTAAAAGATTTGTCCGAATTACTAAACCTCAAAAAAGAGGTTGCCCAGATGAGCCTTCCTCACAGTCTCATCACTGACCGGGGCTTAACCCAACTACCATCAAATACAATCACCTGCTTAGGCATCGGACCAGCGCCTTCCTCGAAGATAGACAGAATAACCGGCTTGCTGCCTCTCCTGTAGACCGTAGGAATCCATCTTGAAAGTTCCAAACCTCGAAAAGCAAATAGGCGTTGAGACATTTGTTTCTGCAACGCAGGGCATAGGCGGCACGATAAAACAGGTGCCTGAAGACTTTGCAGTGGAAGAACTGCTGGTTGATGGCTCAAGAGCAGAATTGAGTCCTGAGCCTCCCTCTCAGGTTGCAGGAAAAGGACGTTACCTTGTGTGTATGCTTGTTAAACGTAACTGGGATACAATACTTGCTGCTAGGAAAATTGCAAAACAGCTGGGTATCAGCGAGCGGCGTGTACAAATTGCTGGAATAAAGGATAAAAAAGCTGTGACTGCACAGTATATCAGCATAGAAAACGTGAAACTGAAGCACTTGAAGCGCATAAGAATCAACGGCATAAATCTATTTCCCCTTCACTATTCGCCTAGCATGATTTTCCCGCACATGTCTCTGGGCAACAATTTTCATATTGCAATTAGATGCATCAGCCACAGCCTTCGAGCCATCCAGGAGAGGATGTCCAACACAATAAGTGAACTAAACAAACTTGGTGGCATTCCAAACTTCTTTGGACATCAACGTTTTGGCACCATCCGTCCAATTACACATTTGGTCGGAAAGGCAATAGCACAAAATAATCTCGAAAAAGCAGCTCTTTTGTTTCTTGCCAAGCCAAGCCCCTTTGAACATCCTCAATCACGAGCAGCGAGGCAAAAACTTACAGAAAGCCGAGATTTTCGAGAGGCCCTTAGCGACTTTCCACGTGGACTACTGTACGAACGGTTGATGTTGCTCAATCTGGCTAATCACCCAAAGGATTATGTTGGGGCTTTTAGACGACTTCCAAAACGTTTACAGGGCCTATTTCTTCAGGCATTTCAATCATACT
>CP070835.1:575488-581241 GCA_020341775.1 Candidatus Bathyarchaeota archaeon | reverse complement strand
TTGACCATTATTTCTCCAGAATGCTTTTCAACTTCTCTAACGATTTCTTGACTTGCCCTTCGCCCATTCTCTTAAGGAACAATTTGGCGAGGAACTTGCCAAAAATTCCCCAAGGCATTTCATAACTCACCGCATACGTGAGTTTAGTGCCCTCATCTATGGGTTCTAAGATAGATGTTAAAGTAGAATTTGTCCCTCGTTCTTCAACAAGATACGTAATCTTCTCGTTCTTAAGGCTCTCCGTGACCTTGAAAAGGGTCCTTTCTCCTACCTTCTTTGGTTGGGCAGACGCGCCCACGCTATACTTGTCTTCGGGAGTCCTCACCTCTGAAATGAACTCCATACCATGAACAAAGCATTCGTTATAGAGCATCCCTACCTGCCACTCTTCAAACCTGTCAATAGCAAGCATTTCCCAGACTCTCTCAGGCGGAGCCCTGATTTCAATCGACCTTTCTACTCTACCCAAAATATATCCCCCCCAAAACTATTATCCTAGTTACCTCCTTTTGACACTTAATATTTGCTGCATGCATACCGAAGCCTCGAACCATGAAGCACAAAAATAATTCATTTATCAGATGAGAAGCATATCACAGCCAATTCAATTGACTAAACCTTTAGAAGCCAACCATGCGAGCCTGAAGCACACAAACAACCAAACCCAAGCCCGCGCACACCCGAAAATATTCGGGAGATGTTTATCCCATTCGTACTATTATAATAATTCATGCAAAATAATGAAATGAAACGTTGCCATAAGCAAGAAGTGAAAGCCAAGTCGGAAAACCAAGAGAAAGTTCCGAGTGACTCATGGTACTCACCCACGTACAAACAGCAGGAGCAATGGTAACATGAAAGCGAAAAGTGAACAAGAGAGAAGAAAGCTAGCTATCGTCGTCCAAGGTGGAACCATTGATAAGCTCTACTGCGCCTTCATCCTCGCGTCGACAGCAGTAGCAATCGACATGGAAGCCCATTTGTACTTCACGTTTTGGGGGCTGCAGATGCTTGTGAAAGGTGCAATGGAAAGCGCAAACTTACCAGCAACGTACGAACACCTCGAAGAAAAGATGAAGGAGAATTTGAAAGCAATGAAGTACCCCACACCCTACGAAATGTTGAAACGACTAAAACAATCCAGCTTGTTCAAAATGTATGCGTGCAGCCCAACAATGAAGATGTTTGGGGTCAAGAGAGAAGACTTGATTCCTGAAGTTGAAGAAATCGTTGGAGCCGCAACATTTCTTGAAATTGCCTCCACAGCAGATGTGACACTATTCATCTAAGAAGTTCTTGTAAGTCTTGAAGTAATAGGAGGTGATAGAAGATGGTGAAGAAAAAGGATGAAAAGTACAAGTGCGAAGAATGTGGACTTGTCGTTGTCATTGACAATCCTTGTGGTTGTAGTCCTTGCGACCTTGTTTGTTGCACTGTTCCAATGAAAGAATTGAAGAAGAAATCCGAAGGATAAAACAACGTGCGAATCTTGCTGGATATGCAACAGTTGACCATTTGCTACCTTCCGTAAAGCACATAGATGCAAGAACATTGTCACTCCAACTAGCAGTTGGAACACAGATATAGAACATAAAGACTATGTGTTCTATACGTGCGCAGATACTCACGTTCGACTTCATAGTCTTTCATGTTTTGCTTGAACATCAGGTGGGCCTTCTCTGACTTTGCTCCTTATCTGATCTAGATCCCCCCTCCAGCTGTAGACTCTCTCCACCCACCATGAGATTTTCCTTGATTCAAGAATCGGTTCAAAATATTCCCTCAGCCTCCTCTTGCTTCGAGGAGCTTTTCCTAGTGCTATGAAGTCGAAACCTTCCAAATTTCCTCTATATTGCTTGACGTATTCTGCTACGTTTTCAAAGTACTTAGCGACTTTTTCCCCGCTTTTATCAGTGAACTCAGGAAATGCCCCTTCAAACTTTGCTGCCCGGCGGAATGGTTTCATACGCCAAGACCATCTACCTCCTCCCACCCAGATTGGGATTCTGTCTTTCTGCCCGTAAGGTTTTGGCTGAAAAATCGTTCCTTCTTCTATTCTGTAATGCTTCCCAGAGAAGCTGAATGGCTCTCCTCTCCACAGTCCTTGCAGAATTGCGAGAGATTCATCTAGCTTTTCTCCTCTTATCTTGCTATCGATGTCTTCCCCGAATCTTTCGAAATCCTGATTGACCACTGATCCTAGGCCTACTCCAAGGATCAACCTTCCCTTTGACAGATGATCAAGCGATACGCTTTCTCTGGCTACTTTCCATGGTCGACGTCTCGCCAAAGGAGTGACCATTGGACCTAACATAATCTTCTTTGTATGTGAGGCAATAGCTGCCAGGGCAATCCACGGATCAATCACTCGCGAATCTGCTCTTGGTTTATGCAAGATGTGATCCCAAGGGAATAGTCCGTCCCATTCAGCTTCTTCAGCATCTTGTGCAAGAGCTATCAACCCCTCAAAATCGCTATACATGCCTAAATTGCTAATTGATATACCGAATCTCATGTCTTAGATTCTATGTTTTTCCATTTATAGTTATTTTTCACTTGCTTTGAATCTCGGGCGCTGCGCGCGCGCACAAAGACCACGAAAAGCCCGATGCGCTTACTGCAAAAGACTCTACGATGAAACTCTTGATGAATGCCCACGCTGCAGTGCACCAAAATAGTACATCTGGGCACGCACGCGCAATACGCAAGCAGAGGTTGCTGAGTTCTAGCTTCCTAGATTCACACAAGGTATAAAAACTAAGTGAAAATAGGCTAGGTGATGCTTAATGGGAATTGATTGGAAGCAGGCTGGGAAGCTGATCAGACCAGTTCCCAGTTATGAAGAGCTGATTAAGAGACTTCTCGTAATTGTGTCCTACGATTTTGTCACAGAAACTTACAATCATACGATGGAAGAGGCAAAAGAATATGCAGCTTGTCTGCTTGGAAGTGATCCGAGAAAGAGATATGGGGATTATTTAGAGAAACTAGAAAAGGCCTTCAGCCAGCTTGACAATTTGAATGTGAAGAGCTACTCTGAGTTCATACATCGCGTGAGGAGTCGGGAGGAGGCCGAAGTATTCTGCAGCAGAGCCAATATGGCTCTCGAAGAGCTAATTCGTGTTCTAAAATTCCTCCTCTTTTGGGTCTTACCCACGAAGATGTATCTAAGAGAGCTAATTGACAAGAAGAACCAAACACAGTTAAAATACGTTGCTACTATGAGAGAGAACAACATTAGGTTTACATTGGATCTTTTAGAAAAGGGCAGAACTGGGGGAAGTCGTGAAAAGATAGCTGAAGAAACAGGGATTCCAAGAGACTTCATATTTGAGCTAGTGAACCGAGCAGACTTCACCCGTATGCCTTACGTCAGTGGAAAGACAGTCCGCCATTACTTCGGCGCAGGATACAAAAGCCTAGAACAACTTGCCAGGGCAGAGCTGAATCAGCTGACTAGAGAAATGTCAGAATATCTGGATTCCATGGGAATCAAACTGAGCAGATCATTCATAGAGCTAGACAGTGGAATAATAATAGCTAAAGTCTTGCCCAAGCTTGTGGAAAATTGAGGAATCACCGTCTCTGCCACCGTTCATAAGACCCGCGCGCTTACTGAAACCTGCAAATATCCTAGCAAATTGAATATTTCTCAATGCATGCAACGCTATCCCTTCTTTTTTTCTAGAGTTTGTTCCACACGTCAAAAAGCGTGCGCACGAGATTTATCTAAGACTGACTTGATACTCTCACTAGGACTATTAGATGTTAGAGTTCATACCATTTAATGCAAAGCTTCACAAAGAAATATTCATTGAATTAAATGTTGAGTTCATAACTTGGACCGTAAAGAACTTTCTAGAGTCCTACCAGCTTAATAGTGCTTCTAACCTTGGACAGACCATTCCAGAATACGTTGAAGCCCATTTTGAAGAGTTTGCTGATCTGAAACCGCCCAAGGGAGTTATCTACTTGCTTAGGGAAGAAGGAGAAATCGTTGGAATGGGAGGTCTAAGGAGAGTAAGTGAGGAGACGGGAGAGATTAAACGTATGTATATTCGCCCAGCCCACCGGGGAAAAGGTTACGGAAAGCAAATGCTTAGTAAATTGTTAGAAGTTGGCAGAGAATTTGGGTGTTCTTCCTTTATCCTGGAAACTTCCAAGTTCATGACCGCTGCTCAGCATATTTACTCGTCTGCTGGCTTTGTTGAAAGAGAAGAATATCCGGGGAGCGAAACACCAATGATCTTTCGATCCTATCAGATTTATATGGAGAAGAAAGAAAAGTAAAAATTCATGCGCGGGGGAAAGCAATAAAACTGCATACATGCTTTGAGAGCCATTGCAAGGGGTAAGGGTTTGACTGTCTTCGCGCCTCATGCTTAGTAGGTATCAACTCCACCATAGCACCGAATTTTGTGAGCAACTTGAGTATATACCTCCGTTGGAATCCTTAAGCTCCCCATGCACTTGAGGTGATCTATTACGGTGTCAAAGAGTCCTGGGTCGACATCTTCTTTGACTGTTAGGCTAGTGTAGCTTGTTACACGCACCTTCTTCCCTTGGCTAAGCCACAACTCAAGGAGTTTCTTGTTTATCTGCGTAACACCGCTTTCAACAAGCACTTCTTTGCCCTCTAAGCTTGGGAATGACAAAGAAAAGGGCTTATCAGTGTTTGACGCTCCTTTCGCAATCGTTCTCAACGTATCTGTTATTCGCGGGATAAGCATCAGTTCTATGGCTCTTGACAGTGACTCGTAAGTAAGAGCATACTCTCTTCCGATATAATCTACTAGGCCTACTGTGTGAAGCTCGTCAAGATATTTACGAGCTGTGTTAGGGCTGATGTCGAATTCGCTGGCTATATCGGTGGTTGTGCCTTTGAAATTCTTTTCAAGGTACAAGAAGATATCCTGATGCAAAGTATCTAATCCCAAAGAGTAGATGACCCAACGTTTGACCTTCTCAGGATAGTCCTCCTCAGCGACATCTTGCAGTGGCCGAAGTCTGCGAACTGTCCACTCTGCCAAGACTTCAAAGGTTTCAGTCTCATCTTTCCCTGTTGCTTTTTTTGGAGCTTCTGTTTTCTCTTTTTTTGTTTCTTCACTCATTTTTCTCACCTTTGACTACGATCGAGTGAGCCTTCACATCTGCACCCCTGCTGTTTTGATTTCCAACTACAATTCTCTCCCCGCTCTCTGTGATAATCACGATATGTTGAGGAGCGTGACCATAGCCTGAAACAGGCCCTTCTACCTCAACAGTTTCATCATTGTAGCTATGAACACCTACGACTCTAGCAGTAGGGGTCTCTCCTACTCGGGAGATTTCTTTGCATGCTGCGATGGCACTACCTACATCACTGAAGGACCTTCCTCTCATAGTATGATAGTATGTGGCGTCCGAGCGAGCTCTTGACTCTGCTTTCGCTATGCTTCGCAAGCTTTCAGTAATCCTAGGTATTAATCTTCTCACAATAGAGGTGGACAATGGTTCCCGCGTGTAGTAGGCCTTACCAAGACGTTCAATAAGCCCAGTTGAGTACAGCAGGTCAACAAGCTCACGCACTTCATTAGATTCACCTTTGACATGCGCTACCAAGTCTTCCAAAGTTGCTACCTTGGAGTTTTCAAGGAAGAGAAATATTTCTTTAGCCATCCCATCTATGCCAATAGACGATAGAACCCAACTTTTCAATCGGCGACCATAAGTTTCATGGGGCTCTTTAGAAGGCTCAGGTATACGTCTCACCT
>CP070835.1:571606-575388 GCA_020341775.1 Candidatus Bathyarchaeota archaeon | reverse complement strand
TTGCGTAAACGTGGTTGTTGTTTAGCAGGTCGGGACTGCTTCCGTTCACCGCTGTGGTGTTGTCGCCGAAGTCCCAAGTGACTTGAATTATTGCGGTGACGTTTTCAGTTGTTGTGCCGTTGAATATGACTGTTTCGTCAGTGTAGACTTCTTGGTCTGGACCTGCGCTCAGTACGGCTTGAACGTTTATCACCATCAAGGGTACGATTGCAGCCATCATCAGTAAGGCTATTATGAAGAAGGCTTTTCTTTTCATTCTAAGAGTCTCCAGCTTCGCTGTTGGAAGCGAACTGTACAGCGAGAAGCTTCTTCAGTGTGTTCTCGCCACGTATCTCCAATATTGAGTCTTAATAAACATTGCTGTTTACCCGTTTAACACAAATGCAAACAAAAACCCCGCACGCGCAACATCAATTATATTGGAGGAAGCTCGCTGTCTGGAGTATGGTCTGGCAGGATTTCTTCGACGTTCCTTACGACTGGAATTGCATAGCCTCCTAACGCGACAAACATTCCAAGAGCTCCGGCCAAAACAAACATCAATGCTATGCCGGCTCCTGGACCTGTACCAACCAGCCAGCCAAACAGTTCAGCTAGGCTTCCTCCTAGCATCATGGCTGGTTCGAAGACGTTATCTGCCAGAGGTCCTGCCAATAACATGGCTACGGGGGCTCCAACCTGTGCAATCATGCTTCGTGCAGCGAAGACTCGCCCTTGAACGTCAGGGGCAACCTTGCTTTGCCAGATAGCCTGACTAGACCCGTTTATTATAGGAATGGAAAAAATCGTGAAAAAAGCGGCTACAATCCACAAAGTCGGGGTTTGCGCAACGCCCAGAAACAGTATTCCCATTGTAGCAGTTAGCAGTCCAAGCAATATTCCATGGATCCGTCGCTTCGGGCCGCCCCAAACACTGAGGAAAATGCTACCAACCATTCCACTGACTCCCATAGCCGACTGGACAAGGCCTAGTATTGTAGCATCGTTTCCAGTTCGAGACAAGACCATGGGGGCAAGCAATGTAAATGCAAATGGGGCGAGGAGGTTAACACAGAAGAAAATCAAGAGCAACGCGAGCAGGCTGGTTCTTGAGGAAATGTAGCGGAAACCATAGACAGATTCTGTCCAAAGACTGCCCCTACTCTTCTTCCCTTCCAATGTTGCGGCTGGTTGAGGCACATTGACCGCAAGCAGTGCTACGATGGCCAACAAGAAAGTCACCACGTCAATAGTCAAGATACCGGCAATGCCGATGGTGGCAAGAAAGAGAGCAGCCAAACTTGGAGCAAATATGCCTGAAGCAAATTGAGCCGAAGAGAGCATTCCACTCGCGCGACCATACTGCTTCTTGGAGACCATTGTTGTAACTGCAGCAGAATATGCGGGGAATTGGAAGGCCCCAAAAGTGCCAGAAAAGGCTCCTGTTGCGTACAGATGCCAGATCTGCAAATTGCCTGTCGAGTACAAAATTAGTACAACGACCGTTGATAGCACAGCTGCAAGGTCACTCAACATCATCACAAACTTGCGACTCCAACGATCCACCAGTGCTCCAGCAAAAGGTGTGATAAGCAAAGCAGGGGCAAACGTGAAAAATGCGACCAATGCGAGAGCAGTTGCTTGGCCTGTGATCTGCCAAGCCCAGATTGTGAGGGCAAAATTAGTCATTGCGGTACCGAAGAGGGAGACTAGTTGACCCATCCAGATTATGGTAAAACCCCACATGCCAGCTGGACGACTAGTAGGTTCAACTCCGGTTTGGGTCTGGCCCATTCTTGCGAATCTCCTTTCAAGGTCGTGTCCCGTCATCGCATTTAACCTTTGAGTCGCGCACGGCGAATTCCTACTATTGTGTTTTTAGCTGCCGACAAAGTTGCACGTGTGTATGCAGATCGAAACGTGCAGTGGTGCTACTTCGAAAAAATGTGCGCGCAATCATTAACGGAACAAAGGTGCCAAATAGGCACCTGAGACTTTGTTATGGCGAACTAAGTGGATTTGTTTTTAAGGGTTCTACCGTATCTAAGGGCAACAACTAACGCTACCACGCACAAGACGACTCCGTAAACATTGTAGAAAATCACCCAATTCACAGGTGCCATTGTCGGCGCGCGCGAAACATTAAATTTGCGTTTCGTGACTGTCTATTGGGGAGTGATGTGCGATCTATCTTTGTTCTCATTGATGGTGTTAGAGCTGATGTTCTTTATGGAATGTTGAATGAAAAATCTCTACCAAATATTCGAAAGCACATTGTGGAGAGGGGAGTCATTGTGAGGGATGCAGTCACAGTCTTTCCATCTACAACTGGACCGGCTCACGCTCCTTTCTTGACTGGGGCTTTTCCTGGGCCTCTTAACATGCCAGGGATCCGATGGTTTGACCGAAAAAGGAATAACTACCAGAATTATGGCCCCTTAGCTTGGCTTCAATTTGAACGTGACTATGTCGGTCCTGGAGCCTTCGCCATGAACACAGACATGAGTGGAAAGATCCCGACGATTTTTGAAAGGCTGAAGGATTCAACCACAGCTGCAATCTTTGAGCCAATTACACGTGGAGCGAAGTTCATTTATCCTCCCTTAGCCAATGTCATGGCTAAAATCTTTGGCCCTTTGAGAGCGTTCACTTGGGAGCATGTTGACGCCCTCGCAGCGCGAACCCTTGAATTAGTTTACAGATGCTCTGCTTTGGTAAAATGGATGAAGATTCCGTCCGAGCCACCTGTCTTTTCCGCTGTGTATATGCCTGGCGTCGATGAAGCTAGCCACGAGCATGGACCATTATCTGAAAACACGCGCCATGCCATCAAGAATGTAGATAAGCAAATTGGCCACATCGCTAAAACCCTCATTGATCTTGACCTCTATGACGAAACTTCCATTGTAATCAGCTCAGATCACGGACTTCGACCAACAAGTTTACACTTCGATCTTTCAAAATTTCTTACTACGGTTGGCTTGGATGTTCGCACTTTTCCAGTAACGTTTCTCCAAGGCTTAGGCGAGTTTGACGCAACGGTGGCTGTCAGCGGCAATGGAATGGCCCACATTTATCTCGCTAAAGAAGGTGCAGAAGATATAGCATATCCATTTCAGTACATTAAACATGATTGGTCGAAAAAACCTAGCTTGGGGGACCTAGAGAACTACAGAATTCGAAAGGGGCACGTAAACATGATAGATTTGGTGAGTCAACTATTGCCAATTGAACAGGTGTTTGCTTCCGAGAACAAAGCCACATCTCATGTATTCTCCTGTAATGGTCATGGAGTCGTCAAAAGAAAGGGGCGAAACGACTACTCCTACGATGTTGTTAGAGGGGAAGATCCATTAGGCTACGCTGCATTAGTGGAGGAGGGCAAAATTGCATACGGAGAGTGGCTGAATGACCGGGAATGGCTTTCAGCCACCTGCAAAACCGAGTTTCCAGATGCGCCTGTTCAAATTGCGCAAATCTTTGAAAGTTCTCGCTCAGGAGATTTAGTGCTCAATTCTCGTAGTGGTTGGGATCTGATGCCCGAAATTCCCCCACACAAAGGATCGCACGGCGGTCTTCATGCAGCTGAAATGAAAGTCCCCCTTTTAGTCGCCAATTCGAACTATCAAGCAAAACCTGATCAACCGCTTCGGACCCTTGACGTCTTCGATATTCTTCTTTCTTGAATGGCGCGCGCGTAAGAGCGAAATGCAAAAAAATGGGAAGAATAACAATTCGCGTTGGATTGGCATATGAATATAATATTCCACGCTTTGTTGGGTCTCCTATTTGCCAGGTTGTAC
>CP070835.1:566018-571506 GCA_020341775.1 Candidatus Bathyarchaeota archaeon | reverse complement strand
TTGAATTGGCGTCAAAAGTTGCTGTTGTCAGGTTGAGGGGAACTGCAGAAGCGTCGTTGAGCGAGGCGGTGCGTTTGATTGGCGGGATAGACGATTTGAACACTTCTCGGAAGGATGTTGTTGTGAAGGTGGGCGTTTTCAGTCACAAGGCTGACAATCACACATCTGTTGGCTTTGTCGATGCAATAATCGAATGTTTCAGTGAAGCTCCCCAAATCTTCATTGGCGAGTCCGATAACTATCAGGGAACAGGTTTGGAACGGCTGCAAATTTGGAGGGCGCTTTTCTCGGAGCGGGTTCGACCTGTCAACCTCTCAGACCTCGAGGATGCTCAAGAGGTGACTCTTGCGGGGGCGAAGATGCGGCTTTCCACCCTCCTCTTCAAGCCGAACGTCTTGGTTAACACACACATACTGCGAACGTTTGAGCGGGGAAGCATCCTTAAAAACTTGTTCGGCTGCGTTCCTGTCCGAAAGAAAGCCAAGTTTCATAAAACCGAGATTTTCAGTTCACTCATAGCAGACATTTATGAAGCAATAGGAGGCGTCGACTTTTCTGTGATGGATGGCACCTTTCTTTGGCGTGGAGCTGGTGATCTAAAGGTGCCCATGAACATTCTTCTCGCGGGACGGGATGCAGTTGCCGTCGAAACGGTCGGGGCAGTTCTAGCGGGTTTGAAGCCTGCGAGGATGCCCCTAATTCGGGAATTTGTGAAGCGCGGTCTTGGAGTAGGAGACCTCGAAGCTATTGAGATCGTGGGAACGCCCCTCGAATCTTTACGGGAAGAATCGAAGGCGGCAGCTAAGACTCTCAGAAAGAAATGGAAGGAATGTGGCGGGGCACCCAGCGTTTGGGCACCGACAATTGATGGCTTAATCAGAGACGGGTTTTTCACGCAGCCGCATCGAAGGACCAGAAATGATGTTCTGGAGGCGTTTGAAGCGAAGGGGATCTCGACGAAGGGCTATGCTGGCGTCATCGCAACTACGTTGACTCGGAGGGTGAAAGCGGGCAAATTGAAGGCTGCCAAAGAGTCCAGTGGGTGGGTCTACTGGACTGAGTAGCAGCAGCAAGACACGCGCATCTTGGCCCTCCAAGTGTTCAAGCTGCTACGGGCGCATAGGCGGGGATTCTCTCAGCAACGTATCGCGGCCCGATGGCGACTTTTGGGGATAGTCTAAAGAGAAGTGTATGCCTCGGCTTTCTTTGCGTGCAATGGCCGAGTCGATGATCAGCTTGGCAACTAGTGCCATGTTGCGCAGCTCGATGAGTTTTGCTGTGATGATGAAATCCCAGTAGTATTGGTTGATTTCCTCCTTCAGCAGCTCGATTCTTTTCTTGGCGCGATTCAATCGCTTGTCGGAGCGCACGATTCCCACGTAGTTCCACATCAGTTGGCGAATTTCATTGCGGTTTTGTGTAATCACCACGGCCTCGTCGATGTCGACGGCGTTGCCTGATTCCCAAGCGGCGAATCGCTGGAGTGGTGGTTTCTTCTTCAGTAGTTCGACGCATTTCTGCGCAGCGCGATGCGAGCAGACTAACGCTTCCAGCAGGGAATTGCTGGCGAGGCGGTTGGCGCCGTGCAGACCCGTGCACGCTGTTTCTCCGACGACAAGCAGATTTCGTATGTCCGTTTCGCCTGCAATCGTTGCTTTTACTCCTCCACAACAATAGTGCGCTGCGGGCACCACTGGGATCGGGTCTTTCGTGATGTCGATCCCGTAGCCTAAGCATTTTTCATAGATTCCTGGAAACCGAGTTTGGACAAATTGGGGGTTCTTAGATGAAATGTCCAACAACACGTGGTTATCGCCGCTTCTTTTGAGCTCTTGGTCAATGGCTCTTGCAACTACGTCTCGGGGTGCCAACTCCTTCTTGGGGTGATAGTCCGCCATGAACTGCCTTCCATTTTGGTCTTGAAGAGTGGCTCCTTCGCCGCGGAGGGCCTCCGAGATTAAGAAGGACTTCTCATTGGGGCGGAAGAGGTAGGTCGGGTGAAACTGGGTGAACTCCATGTTCATGACTGTGGCTCCGCCTCGATAGGCCATGGCGATGCCATCGCCTGTGGCGATCTCAGGGTTGGTCGTGTGAAGGTAGATTCTTCCAATGCCGCCAGTTGCTAGGACAGTTATTTTGGCCACGAAGTTCTTCACTAACGATTTTTCTGTGTCCAACGCGTAGCAACCGAGACAACGACTTCGATCGACAACCAAGTTGATGGCGACTTGGTTTTCGAAGATCTTTATGGACTCGGTTTTCGCGGCGGCGTTCAAGAGGGCAGCCTCAACTTCCCTGCCGGTGAGATCCTTCGCGTGCACGACGCGACGCGCTGAGTGGCCTCCTTCCATGCCCAAATCGAGCGTGCCTGTCGCGGTCTTTGAAAAGTTTACTCCTAGATTGATCAGTTCTTGGATGCGGGCGGGACCCTCGCTCACGACCGTCTCAACAATCGCTCGCTTGCTCAAGCCGTCGCCGCAGTCGATGGTGTCCTTCACGTGTTTCTCAAAGGAGTCAGAGGGCGAAAACACTGCTGCAATTCCACTTTGAGCGTAGTTTGTGTTTGATTCCGCCTTTTCCTTCTTGGTGATTATCACGACTTGGGCGGAATCCGCAATCTTCAAGGCAAAGGATAGACCTGCGATTCCACTGCCAATGACCAGGACATCGCACACTACATTTGATGAGTCCAAGCTGATCATCTTTAGTGAGTGCCTTTGAGGTATTTAATGGTTAAACACCCACGACGTGCGCGTAAGGCTTTTCGCCTCGGTTTGCCCCTCCATCATTGGGTGGCCATCGCAGCTTCCGACGCGTGTGGGTGGGGCGCCGGTCTAGAAATCTGTTATCTTTTTCTGAAGGCTTCCCTCTCGAAGCCCTACAACGTATTCCACAACGTTTGCCGGTTTCAGGAAGGAGAGCTTTTCAATGGCTTCGAATCCCCACCCTGAGCATTTGAGGCTTGATAGTAAAGCGGCGACGGTCACTGATTGCATCAAGTCTCTGGTTTTGCTGTGCACGGCGAGGAATGCTCCGTTCCACACATCTCCCGCTCCCGTCGTGTCGATGATCTTCTCTGTAGGGACACTTAGGGCTGGCATCATACTCGTGTCCACTTCGGTCCCGCTGATGATGGCGCCCAGTTTTCCCATCGTGACGATCAGTCTTTTTGCTCTGATTCGTTCGAGAGCCACTGGCAGATACCTAGTTTGCGCGAGGGCTTTGGCTTCGAACTCGTTCATCATGAAGAAGTCAACCTGTGACGCAAGTTTCAACAGAGTTCTTCTTTGCTTTGAAGTTTCGATGTATCCAACCCACGTGTTCATGGATAATTCCGCTTGGGGGGATCTTCGCCGAACATTCTCGACAATACGTGCCACTTTGGCGGGTTTCATGGGCGCCATGTGAACGACACTCTGAGGCTTCAGCAGGCTCGAAGGGATCTGCGATGCCCTTATTCTGGCGCCGGCTCCTTCTCTTGCTTCAACGTAATTCGCCTCCCAACTTCTGCTATAACGGATGTGGAACCTTGTGGTCGGCGCATTTAATCTCCGAACGTGCTTAACGCCCAGGTGATCAAGGCCCTTCGTGGGCGGAAAATCGTTTCCAATCGCTGAGACGAGAGCCGTCTTCACGTTGAGGGCGTTCGCGGCGATTGCTGCGTATAATGCGCCGCCGCCGACCTGTGTTCGTACTCCCCTGACATTTTCGATCTTGTCAATGGAAACGTGGCCTATGAAGGTGAGGGTTGGCATTCAGGGACCTTTGCTGGTTTAGGTTAAGTCTGGCAGCTGACGGATAAGTGCTTTTCTGATGTGCTGTCAGTGCTGAAGAGGCGTCGAGGAGGGCCTGACGGAAGCTTTTCGACTTCATTCGACTGGACACGGAGCAGCCCCTCGCCTATCCCATCGTTCACACTTCGGTGCGGGAGAATAAGTACGTGCCAAGAGCGACAACTAGGGCGTTGAAGCCTGCCAACACCCCCAAGCTAATGAGCCATCCCAGAGGTCCAAGCAGGGGTGATCCGCTTCCCAGCAGGCACCACCGAAGTAGTTCCACGCCGTAAAACATGGGATCCAACAGCATTGCAACTTGAAGTGGACGGGGCACGACGTCGATGGGGAAGAACACGCCTGACAGCATGAACAGGGGCCAGATCACGAATGTGGATAGCAGCTGGAAGGCGTGAAAATCCTTTATTATCGACCCGAGTGCGACGCCGAGACCCACGAATCCCCCTGTGATGAGAAGCATTACTCCCACGGCCGCTACGGCGCCTACTGCTAATGCGATGGAAGGCGCGAAGGCGCCCATCGCAGCCGCAACGGTCATCAGTATGACGCCTTGGATCGACGCGGTTACTGCTCCTCCGAGGATTTTGCCGAGGATGATGCTGCTTCTGCTGACGGGGGCGACTAGCATTTCTTTCATGAAGCCGAATTGCCGGTCAAAAATGACTGAGACGCCCGAGAAGACTGAGCCGAAGATGAGTCCCATGCCAATGATGCCAGGCGCCAAGTAGGACAGATAGCTGACGCTGCCAACGCCGCCTATGAACCCTCCTAGGCCCAACCCAAAAACAATCAGGAAGAAGAAGCTCTGTGCAACAGACGAAATGATTCGCGCCTTCGCTCGCCAGTATCGCTTCAATTCTCGGAGCAACACCACGTAAATTGCTTGGCCCTGCAATTGAATCACTACATTCCGCTCCCTTCGTGAGTTGCTGCGTTAGCCATGGCGCTGTCCTCCTCGCGCTTGCCGCATTATCCGGTAGCGGCGAACCATATCCATAAAGCTTCCACGTTGATCTCTAATGTTGCGGCCGGTCACGGAGATGAAGACGTCGTCCAAGGTTGGCTTGTGCAGCTCGACAGATTCGAGAGCGACTCCGGCTTCATCAGCCAACTTGGCGATTGTCGGAATTCGACGCCCACCATCATCAACCAACAAGTCTATGCGCTTGGAGCCGAAGGCCTGACCGTTGAAGCCATGTTGACCCTCGATTCCATGCTCGTACGTCTTTCCACCCCTTGTAGGCATCGGGCTGTCGCCTGCGTTTCTGTGGCTTGCTTCTCTCATCCCGTGGTCAACAGCTATTCTGTGCATCGCATTCGCCCCTGCACCTGCATTGGACGAGCTGCTGGAGTTGGACACTAGGTGAACGCGGCGAATCCACTCTTTTCCTTCAAAAAGGCGGCGCACTGCTGGAATCATGCTTGGGGACTCCAAGGTTAAACTCACTATGTCTCCTTCCAACTGCGCTTTCAACCGGTCTGATGTGTCTAATGCCACAATCTTGCCGAAATCAATGATGAGAATTCGCCCGCATAGATAATCCGCTTCTTCTGTGTAGTGGGTGGTCAGGATGATGGTGATCTTCTTCTCTTTGTTCAAGCGTTGGATGTGGCTCCAGATAGAACGACGCGTTTGTGGATCAAGTCCCAGCGTTGGTTCGTCCAAGAAGAGGACTTTGGGGTGGTGTAGCAAT
>CP070835.1:564552-565918 GCA_020341775.1 Candidatus Bathyarchaeota archaeon | reverse complement strand
GGTGTGGCAGTTGATGCCAGCTCCTAGATTCTCTGCTAAAGTGTTGTCGGAGATTGTGGAACTAGCATTGAAGAAGCCGGTTACGCCGTCTCCAAGGTTCGAAATTATCGTGTTGTTAGAGATGGTTGGGCTGCCGTCGCCCGTTGTAATCCCCCAATCGTTTAGTGATATGAAGTTGCCGCAGATTGTTGGATTCGCGCCTGCATGAACTTCGACGCCGCAGCTGTTCGCTGTTATGTTGTTGTTGCGAATGACGACGCCGTCAACAGAAGCGAGAATCCCCCACACGTTGTGAGACAGTAGGCTGTTATCAACAATCGCATCATCGGAATCAAGAATAAGCCCTGACAGGTTCAGCTCATCCGAGCCACAGTTGTGGAGCTCACTATTGATCATTCTAAAAGTCGAGAGGGGTGCGACGAGGAAAAAACCGATTTTCTTGTCTGGATCTGCAGAGGTTATGACTGAATCTTCCAGCACATAGAATCTTCCGCCATACGCGACCGTGATATTAAATTGTCCGTTGTAAGTGCAATTCATCTTCAGAACCACTTTCCTCAGAGTCAGATTTCCACCATCCTCAACAACCAAGTTCCCATTCAGCACGATAATTTCATCATAATAGCTTTCAGTCCCAGCAACAATCCAATGGCCACTCGCGGGGGGACTAGAAAACACTGGTGAGATTGGGCGAGACGCAAAAATTAAGGCAAGCGCGAGCGTAATGAAGAACATGAAGAAGTAAAGACTCTTTTTGAGAGCGCCATATAGTTGCGACCGATTAGAGCCCGAAGCTGAAAAGAGATGCTCAAGAGGATTATCCATTTGGCTCTCCCCCAAAAGATCCATATGTCTGGGGTGCTTTTATCGCTTTTGAACGACGCACGTCCGCGCATCAGATGTGTACTTGCAGCTAATAGAACTTTGTTTTCATAAGCATTATTTGTTCCTTTTGCGATTCTAAGTTTGGAGAAACAGGAGAATGTGGAAAAAAGAAGCTCTCATACTATTGATAGTTCTACTTCTTGCGAGTGTATTGGCAGTTAGGTTTGGCGTCCTCGCTGCGCGCGCGTCGCGAAAATATATAATCCGATGATAATATTAAATCTGGGAAAATCATGGTTAGCGATTTCTTCTTGGGTTTTGCAGGTCATGCACATACAATGAACGAGATGGAAACTGACCAGCAAAGGGAGTTCGAGCTGAGGAGGAGAAACAGTCCCGAAGAAGCTCAGAAACTGATCGGAATGATTATAGACAAACTTGAAAAAGACCTCTCAGACGGTGGCTACGATCTTGAGGATGTAAAACTGTTGATCATGTATCTAAGCTACAGGGGCGAATCTGTCGAGAAGGACTCATTGAT
>CP070835.1:560199-564452 GCA_020341775.1 Candidatus Bathyarchaeota archaeon | reverse complement strand
GTCTGCCGCAAAACAACGTTTCTGTTACTATATCCATAGTCGGAATGTTTACGACGAATTCTCTGGTCTTCTTTATGAGTTTATAAGAGTGGCGAGTTGGTCTGATACTCATAGCGACGAGAGGCGGCTTAATTGAGGTGGGCATTGCCCATGCTAAGGTGATTATGTTAGTTTCTCCGACTTTGCCACACGTTACTAAAACGGTGTGCATTGGATGTAAGCATCTGTAGGCTTTGGAAGGACGGATGCTGACTTTTCTGACTTTCATGACTGATCCCCCCTGTCAGCGCATTATGTAGAACTCTTCGACCTTGTCTTTTGCCTTTTCCCTTTTCTTTTGATGCTCCAAAAGGAATTTGGTCACTCTCTCTGTTAGGATTGCCTTGCAGTCGCCACACACGGTCTCTCCAGCTTTGCATTGCCTCACTAGGTCAGCGAGTTTTTCGTCGTTTTGTTCGAATAAGTAGAGGAAATATTGGTAGATGGTGCATAGCTCGGGTTCGCCCCCCAGTCGTCTCTGTTCTTCAACTGTGGGTTTGCCGCCTGTAAATGCATTCCAAATCTTCTTTTTAACAGTACTAGGACTATCGACTGTGAAAATGCAGGTCTCTGGCTCTGAGGCACTCATCTTCCCGCCTTTTCCAAGGCCCGGAACAAAACGGCAGTGGACTTGAGCTGGTTTCTGATAGCCCAATTTTGGCGCTATGTCTCGAGTGATGCGCCAGTAAGGGTCTTGGTCGATGGCAGCGGGGATGAGACTAGGCACGTTTTCTCCGGTGAGTTTCGCGTGGATGAAGCATGGAACCGCTTGAATTGCGGGCCAGAAAATCCACCCTATATTTGTGCTGTCTTGAAAACCGAAAACAGCTTTTGCTGTAGAAAAGGTGATGCGCTTAGCCACCTCTAAAGCAATGTCGTAGAGAAGAGCGATGTCTTTGATGTCAAAAATAATGTAGGTATTTCGTGGTTGAAATCCCAAGGCGATGAGGTCTAAAGCGTTGTCATAAGCATATTTTGTGGTTTCTTCTATTCTAAGATCTTGCTCGATGACGAATTTTTCGTCGTCGGTCATCTGAAAATAAAGGTTTGTCTTGAATTTGTCTTGCAGGTACTTTGTGAAAATCCATGGAACAAGGTGACCTACATGAACCGGACCTGAAGGGCCTCTGCCGGTATACAAAACAAATCTCTTTCCCTTTTCGTACAGATCCAAAACGGTGTCGAGGTCTCGGTGGGAGAAAAACAGTCGTCGCCTGAGTTGAAGATGGAGTTTTCCCACCTGTTTCTTAAGTCTTTTTAAGAGTTGATCAGTGATGGGTTGAGTCCCAAACTGACGAATGAGTTTGTCATAGTCGACCTCTCCTCTAACTTCCCACGGAGTGACAACCATTTCCTCGTCATTTGACATAGTAGCATTCACTCGCTTTTTCCATAGTGAATTTAAGAAAGAATATTAAGCTTTGTGGGTACGTGCGCACGAGTTATTCTGATCTCTGAGCGTGATGGACTGCTTCTCAGGAATATGGTGTCTTGATTAGTAAGATTTAAATCTCAATATGCCGTTATCTTTTTTGTGAACCCAGAAAAGGAGGGATAAAAACCGAAATGAAGAGACTTCTAAAGAGCAGAAAAGCCCTTAGCCCTGTCGTCGCAGCCATCATACTCATTGCCGTAACAGTCGCGGTATCCATCGCAGTTGCCGCTTGGATGGGAGCACTGACATTCACGTTCATGCAAACAGAACAAATGCAGATCACCAGCATGAATTTCTCAGGTACAAACAACATCACTCTTGCTGTAAAAAATACTGGTTCTGGAAAAGTGACAATTACTGCAGTAACCGTTAATGGAGCAGCTGCTACATTCACGACGGACCAAACCAGTAATGAATGGGATGCTGGAGTAACTGGGTATGTGTACATCACGTCTGCTTGGACATCTGGTAATACTTACAGGGTTGTGCTACAGTCAAGCACTGGCACCAACGTTGCCTCGTATGAAAAGAGAGCTTCCTGACCAACACCCTTTATTTGTTTGAGAATGGGGGGTAGGGTAGAAGCACCCCTCTTCTTCCACCTCTTTGGAGGGATAAAAATGGTAATAGAATTGAAAGAATACGATTCAGCACAAGATATAGCTAGAACAATAGATGATGAAATCAGCAGAACAAAAAGCATGCTCGGCGAATATCTGCGTCGTTTAGACGAGATCCGAGCACTAGCTGAAAGATCAAAGAAAATTCGCGATGTAGTCTTTAAGCTGGCAGGCAAGAAAGCAAATCAAGAAAACCTTGGCGAGATTTCTGTAGGCGGCCTAAGCGTGGTTTTAGATGCTAACCCATTTCATGAGTTAACGGCTATAGAAGAAGTTGTTCGAAGCCAGCAAGACAGGCTTTTGGTTTTGCAGAAGTCACGTGAGGCGTTGAAGTGGGTTGACCAAATAGGTGACACTGAAGGACTCAAATATCTAGTTTTAGAAAATGATGGGGTCCCTGGAAGAGTGCTGTTTAAGATTTCCTAGATTTTCAAGGAAGTTGAACCATGGATAACGAAGCATATTCGCCTGCCTTAAAGAACGCTCTCTTAGAGATTCGAAATGTTTGCCCCGAAGTGCAGTCTTCATTCCTCTTCGACAAAGAGGTTGCTCTAGTTACAGCGGATCCTGAGACACCGGATGCTAAATTAGACGGCGTGAGCGCGTCTCTGGAAGGCGTATTGGAGAAAGCGGACGCGATTGGAGGTTTAGAATCTCTGGTTATCGAAGGCACCAAGGGGAATGTCCACGTATCTCGCGCTGATGATTTGTATTTGGCCATGATAGCCTCGCAAAAAGTAGATATGAAATATCTTGAAACCGTGGCGCGAGTATTAATTCCAACTGTCATCAAACTACTTGACAACCTCAACCCTGCTTCTCTCAGACACACATTTCCCTCCCCCTCTTCGTTGGAGCTTGGTGTAGACAAAGAACCTGAAAGCGAAATCGAGGAAACGCAGGAGGAAGAGGTTGAGGGGCCAAAAAGACAGGAAGAACTTGAGTTTGAATTGCCGTCTAATCAGTTGATAGTTGAGAGCTTTGGTGGATTGTTGGTTCGCAATGACACTGTGCAAATGAGTAGAGACATCGTGTCACAGTGGGAAGAGCTTCTGGATGGTGAGGAAATCGAGTTTGTCGAGGTTGAATCGTTCAACGGGAAGGCTAGTCAGTGTAAAGTCAAGATTGTAGACAATTCTAAGCTTGAAAACAAAGCTGTCATTCGCATTCCAGAGAAGCTATGCAAAACCTTGGATATCAAGAAAGGCGAGTTGGTGCGGGTTAAGCCCGTAATTAGCTAATGAAGATGATGTGAATGGCACCGAGAAAACGTAGATCACGCAAAGCAGCTCTGAAAGAGGAAGAGAAGCCGAAAATCGCACTTGACTTTTCAGGAGAGCAAGAAAGCGAGACAAACCAAGTCGAAAACCCAGAGGCTTCCGTAAATGCCATTGTGGAAGCAATAAGAAAGTTTGAAAGAAAGCGAAGCGAACCAATCGAGTTGTCCGAAATAGAGGAAATTAGCCCAGCGAACCGTGAAATTCTAAGGGAACATGAAATAGATTCAGTTCAAACTTTGATTGCGGCGGATGTTAGCTCCTTGTCGGATGAGACACAATTTTCCGCAGAAGTGATATTGGAGTGGCAGGAAAAAGGCAAAGGACTGTTGGAGAACGGTGAAAAGAAAGAGAGAAAGGAGAAAGTGGAAGAAGTAGAAAAGATCAAAAAGAGTGGTAAACAAAGAGAAACTAAATCTCACATGGGTAAGAAGCTTAGGCAAAACATCCAGAAGTTGAAACACGAAGATGGTGTAATCGGATATATTCTACGGGATGCTAAATCTGCGAGTATCGATTTAAAAGATCCAACAAGAGTCATTGATTTCGCCATCTTGTCTTCCTCAGCTTTTGAAGCAAGCGAAAAACTTTCGAGCATCTTTGCTCTGGGCAATATAAGGCATATCGCCGTTGAAGGAGGCTCCGCAAAGTTTCTTTCACTAACCGTTGGAGAAAACATCATCAGTGTTTTCGTGGAGAAGAACGTCGACCTCAAAGATCTCTATAGAGATTTATTAGATTAGAACGGAGACACGCTTGCGTGTTCCTTTTCCTTTTCTAATCCCTAGGGAAAATGGGTTAGGAACGGAGAAGGGATTCTTATGATAGCCCCCTCCCCCCTTTTCTTCTGTTCCTTCCCATCCCTAAAGGCTATCGATAATT
>CP070835.1:553015-560099 GCA_020341775.1 Candidatus Bathyarchaeota archaeon | reverse complement strand
GAATTCTAGTTGGGATTTTACCTGATTCAGGTTTTATTTCCCAACTTATGGAGCCTAAGGCTGCGCAACCACTACATACTATGAGTCGTGCTCCCTCGATTATGGCCTTATACGATTTCTTTGTGATTCGACGACCACAAACTTCGCATTGCAAAGCTTCCACCTAGACCGCTAACGGTGTACTTATAGACACCGTTATATTAGTCTGACTCTCTTGCATTGCACCGAGAAATGGCAGCGAAACTCTGTGTCGAATGCTAGCCAGCACTAAAATTGCATTCACCAACTGTTAGTCTCCCCCTTAGACTGGTGCATGAGCCGTCGCAGATGGAAGCTGGCTTGACACTGCGGCTGCTTGTTCGGAGGTAAACACACACCGAGTCTCGGCGAAGGTTGACGTTATAGGCGTTAGAAACGTAGAGGAGATTGAGCCGTTTAGCCACACTTTACCAAAATTTTTTTTGCTGTCTTCGACTCCTTATAGTTCTCATGACATTGATGGTGCTGCCATGTTAGGTGATCCTTTGCAGAGGATTCGATCAATCGCTGATTATCAGTTTGGGCGCGGGGCTGGCGAAATGCTTTTTCCAGACAACGTCGACATTTCTTTTTCTCGGGGGACTGGCAGAATTAGACACATCTATATGCGTGACCAGCTTCTCGCAACTTTAAGGCCTACTGATGGGATGTTTTCTTTAACTATCACCGGTGCTCGTCGACTTGTGCAGATAAGTCCTCCCCGTCTGTGGGTCAAAGTCACCGATGAAGCTGCAGTGTTCATCATTGAAGGCAAGAGTGTTTTTGCTAAGCACGTTGTTGATTGTGATGAGCAGATCCGGCCGGAGGAAGAAGTGATCGTTGTGAATAGTGACTGTAAAGTTTTAGCTGTGGGTAGGGCAACATTAACGGGAGAGGAGATGAAGAAATTTGGACGCGGAGTGGCTGTTCGTGTGAGGCATGGTGCTGCAGAAGAAAAGGGAAAGTTAAGAAGGGCAAATAAAGAAAATAAAGGCAAGGTGGCTGCCTAAGTTGCGTAAAGGAATGAGTCCACGTGAAACTAAGCGATTGATGCGGCGGATGGGTTTAAGCATGGACGCTATGCCGGACGTTCAGCTAGTCGTATTCAAGACGAGCGAAAAAGAGATAATTATTGAAGAGCCTGAAGTGGCAATCATGAACCTTAAAGGACAAAGAGTGTTCCAAGTCACGGGAGGAAAGATTACTGAAAAGGCACTTGTACCTGAAGAGAAGAAACCTAGCATTCCAGAAGAAGATGTCAGATTGGTTGCCGATCAAACTGGAAGAAGCTTGGAAGAGGCAAAGCAAGCTTTGGAGGAAAGCGGAGGAGACCTTGCAAAGGCGATCCTTCTCCTTCAGACAGGATGACTAGAATTGCTTTAGAATGTCTTGCTTCTCCATGAGGAAGCTGCAGTAATGGCACTTCATCATTAAAGGCTCTTGTGACTGCACGTAGAATTTGGGCTGCACCGGCTCGTTACTGTTGGATATGCATGCAGGGTTCCCGCAGGTCACGGTGCCCCGTATGACTTTGGGGAGTTTCACGTGTTGCTTCTCAGCTACTTGGTAGTCACGAATTATGTTTATGGAGGCTTGCGGAGCTAAGAGGGCTATTTTGTCCACCTCTTTTGGTTTTAGCTCTCTGCCCTCTACTTTAACTATGTCTTTAGTTTGCAGCCTTTTACTAGGTACGTGCATAGCGATTAGAACTGCTCCTTTAGTCCGGCCTGTTATCCCTAAGATTTTAACTACATCCAATGCGTGTCCACCTGTGATGTGATCGATGACGGTGCCGTCTTTGATTTTTGAGACGAGGAGAGTTGTTTCGGCCAATTGAAATTCGCCTTTAAACAGTGTGGACGCTCAGAGCTATATGATTTTTCGTAGCAAAGAAGTTATTTATTACATGCCCATTTTTGTGTTTGGTGTTGTCGTTGGAATTTAAAGGTCGTGACATTATCTCTTTGAAGGATTTTTCGCGCGAGGAGGTTAATTATCTTTTGAAGATAGCTCAAGTCATGGAGCCTATGGCCAAGAGCGGGTCAGACTTGTTACGAGGGAAAATCTTGGCTACACTGTTTTTTGAGCCTAGCACCCGCACGCGTTTGAGCTTCGAGTCAGCCATGCATAGGCTCGGTGGTTCTGCGATTGGTTTTGCCGAAGCGGAGATTGCTTCGGTGAAAAAAGGGGAGAATTTAGCTGATACCATGCGAGTCGTAGAGAGTTATGCCGATGTTATTGTGGTTCGCCATCCATTGGAGGGGGCAGCTAGGCTGGCTGCTGAGTTTGCAGGCGTGCCGGTTATTAATGGAGGCTCTGGCGCTGAAGAGCATCCTACACAAGCCTTGTTGGACTTATACACCATTAAGAAGGAGAGAGGGAAGATTGATGGGCTGCGTGTCGCCTTGGTAGGTGATCTACGTTATGGGCGGACGGTTCACTCATTAGCCTATGCATTGTCGTTGTTTGACGTGAAACTGTTTTTTGTGTCGCCAGAGATGCTGCGTATGCGGAGAGAGGTGTTGGAAGCTGTTGCGGGAAAGGTTGAGGTTGTTGAAGGAGCCAGCTTGGAGGGAGTCGTGGGCGATCTGGACATTTTGTATATGACTCGCATTCAAAAGGAGCGGTTTCCAGACGCAGCAGAGTACGCCAAGGTGAGAGGTTCATATCGAGTCGACTTGGGTTTGTTGGAGGCAGCTCAGAAGGATTTGATTATTCTC
The DNA here is from genome assembly GCA_020341775.1 of Candidatus Bathyarchaeota archaeon. Lineage (GTDB taxonomy): Archaea > Thermoproteota > Bathyarchaeia > Bathyarchaeales > SOJC01. The sequence goes on along the minus strand of CP070835.1, from coordinate 557,361 downwards.
CACCCGTTGCCACGGGTGGATGAGATTGCGCCGGAGGTTGATGGAACGGCCCATGCAAGATATTTCATCCAGGTGTGGAATGGAATTGTCATGAGGATGGCGCTGTTGGGGCTGGTGTTGGGCGCAATAGAGTAGTGGTAGCGGCTGTGTATCTCTCGGCTCAGGCTCTGAAATCATCTTGAGTCACAATACAACTAGGGTTAGGCGCCCTCGATTTCATCTAGGAAACCCGCCAAGAAAGAACGGTCCACTGGGGTTTTTGGTGGTTTGGTAATATTTTTATCTGCAAGCTGACATTTTGGGTTGAGCGGCGGTTGCCGAGCTAGGTCAATAACAGCTGAATTGTTGGCTAAAGGCGAAGGACTCAAGATCCTTTCCCATAGGGGTTCGCCGGTTCGAATCCGGCCCGCCGCACCAGTTACCTGGTTTTTCAAGTGATGAGTTCAGCTCTTATCAGAGTCACGTCTTGCAGGGGACGATCGTTGGCATCTGTGATTACACTTCCTATTTCATCAACGACGTCCATGCCAACGATTACTCTACCAAAAACAGAGTAATCGCTGTCCAACCTCGTGTTGTCCTCCAAGTTGATGTAGAACTGGCTTGTCGCTGAGTTGGGAGCAGCTGTTTTTGCCATCGCTACAGATCCCCGAACATTGCTGTGTTTGTTTGGAAGCTCGTCAGGGATTGTTGGCACGTTGATTCCCTTGCTGCTAACATCCCCGCCTTGAATCACAAAATTCTGCACTACTCTGTGAAAAAGTGTGCCGTCGAAAGCTTGGTCCTCAACCAGATTCTTGAAATTCCCAGAAGTTATTGGCATATCATCGTACAATTCGATGGTGATGTCTCCTGCGCTCGTGGTGAGTAGGATTCTTACTGGGCTCTCATTTGGATCTGCGCTTTCGTTGTTGACCATCTGATACGCAACCACAATGATGACAATTAGTAAGATGAAGGCTATTAACGCTGCTACTCTGCGAGTGAGTAAGCCTGATTTTTTCCGCGCTCTGCGACTTCGTGATCTGGTGGGCATGGGCTTTAACACAACAAGCACAATCAAAATGGAATTATTCTAATAAGACTTGTTGCCCGACTTAGACATATTCTCGTACTCCCATAAGGTTTAAGAATCTATGACTCCTACATCACCCAGCATGCAATATCAGAACAGAAAGGTTGCAGGGTTTCTTCTATTCATCGCTGGTGTTGCAGGAGTCTTGGGCATAATCATCGCCGAGGCGCTGCACCCGCTTTACAACACCCGACAGAACTACATAAGCGACCTAGGCGTTGGACCCTCGGCCATTGTCTTCAACACTTCAATGGTTCTCCTAGGGCTATCTATCATCGGTAGCTCGTACTTCATCCAAAAGGCGTTCAACATCAAACTCGCCACTGTCTTACTCGCTGTAACCGGCATAGGTGCTGTGGGAGTCGGCATATTCACAGAAGACGCTGGATTCCTCCATGTAATCTTCTCCCTCATTACTTTCCTGTTCGCAGGGATCACCGCTATCCTGTCCTATAAGCTAGTAAAACCACCTTTATCTTACCTCTCAATAGCATTTGGCGGTGTCACACTCCTTTCACTAGTCCTATTCGGCACCGAAAATTATCTGAATCTTGGAAAAGGAGGAATGGAACGCATGATTGCATACCCCGCCCTACTCTGGGCAACCGGCTTTGGTGGACACCTCATCGGCTCCTCTGACTAAACAGCGCGCGAAGCCTTAGACTGCCAACGATTCGCTCTTTGCTAAGACATCGGGAATCTTGTTCTAAGAGCTAAGACAACGGGAACACCCACAACGGTTGTGATAGCAGTGAAAATCAATCTTTCGACAGCAAAAATCGGGACTAAAGCAGCGAAGAATGGCGGCGAAAGCGAAATGCCTATCACACCCACCTCCGCTGCTCCGATAAATACTAGGGTGCCATACATCTGAGCAACCATATTGGCCACAAATCCGCACAAACCAACGCAGACCATCAGTTCTATGCCTTCTCCACGTTGGAAAAAGAGGGCTAGCCATTCACCAAAAATAATTATAACTGCTAGCCCTGTCCAATGTAGAAGTGGGAAAATCCAAACCGCCTGTCCAATCCAGGTCAAGTACCATGCTATAATCAAGCCACCTAAGACTAAGCCGGCAATCATCCACCCTCTAGCTACTCCAATCCTGCGTCTGCTGAGGCAGCCAGCTGCAAGGGCTGATAGCGGAGTGGCTGGTAACAGCAACCAAGAATAAACACTGGCTCCTGTCAAAACGCGTCTAACGACGCCTCCCACAAAGACACTCGAAGTGCCCAGCCATGGGCCTAACACAAAACCGAAGACAGGAACAACACCTGACAAAATCCCAACTGTTGCTCCCTCAACTCCTATTACTGGGAAACCAGGCAAGTAACTCAGAGCCACATAGAGGGCTGCCATACTTGTGGTCAATGCAGTGTCTCGGGTGTTTGTATTCAACGGAAACGCCAACGTCATGGCAGGGTTACGTAATACACCTTTTGAGTTGTCGCAGCCCGAAAAGTATTAGAGCTTCATCGACTCTTCTTGGACGCCCTCTCTCGTGATTATCAGAAAGTCGGCTCCATTACCACTCATGGAATCTCGACTCAACGCCGATTTCATGGCTCGAACAGCTAATGCCTTGGCTTTCTCCAACCCCATCTCGTCACTATAGCCTTCCTCAAGCACTCCAACAGCAATCTCCGCACCTGTACCAACTGCGGCATACTTGTCTGGAAGCAAAGAGCCCAACACATCCAAGACCCATATCGATGGGCCTTCTTCATCTACTCCGCCGACGATTGTCTGTGTAATTAGTGGAAATAGTCGCCGACCAAAAAGAAGATTGGACATCACTTTAGCTGCTGCTTTGACAGAGATTCTTCGACCGTTGTCTAGCTTGAAAAGATTCGCGTAGGCTCCTACCTCTCGTATCAAAACTTGCATGTCAGCGACAAGTCCTGCACACGCTGCCCCTATGTGATCCGTTATGGTGAACACTTTCCTCCCCGCCTTGCTCGTGACAAAATAGCCGTAGGTCACTCGTTTCTCAGAGACAAGCAAAACGCCTTCAGAAAATACCATGCCAAGTGTAGTTGCTCCAGGCATCAAATAGTAACGATTTTGTTGATGTTGCTCAACCAAAGCCGCTAATCTCCTAAATGCCGGTTGATTATACGCTGTCTACCTTTTAAACTTAATCATAAGATCCAGTGAGAAGGACTTCTGCGGGCGCCCTGTCAAAATGATGTTCCGCTCACTACATTAGGTGGCGACTGAGCAGATCAGCGAAGAGTAAAACACTGCACCGAAGACGACAGTGTGTGGCTCAACGAAAAATGTCAGGTGCATGTGCCTCAATCGCGCGACAAGTCACTTTTCAATCGCTTTTCGCGGCACATAGAGTTTTTCATAGCATTTTTCGCATAGAACCTTGTTTTCGCGTATCACGATACGTTTGACGGGAACTTGTTTTCCACAACTCTGACAAGGCAGCAACTTCGGTCGCTGCTTCTCCATTATTTCAGCAAGTCTCCGAAAAAATTCGATTTGAAACGCTGCGCCTGCACCCGCTGCTCCTTTCGTTGCTGTTCCCCTCCTTCAACTCTGAGAACTAATTCAAATAGTTTATGCTCAGCAAATCAGACCTGAGGGCCTATTATGCTTGCTTTGACCTATCAACAAAGGAAACCTGCTCCATTTCCGAAAGCGTAAATAGCAGCGTAAAGATTTTGCCACACCGGTGGAAGCCGCCGTTTTCGCAAAGACTGGCGATATCTCCTGCTTTTTCCCGCACATTCCCCATTTTTTGAATCCTTGCATGCTCACAATTTTCCAGTAGGGATCAGCTGCACCTCTACGCAGTGTGGTTGGATCCGGTGTGGCGTCTTTCCAAAATATAGCTTTAAAAAGAAGCTTTGATTGAATATGTGTTGTCTGGTGTTAACCAGTGTTTTCTTATGCTTTGAAAAGAGTCATGCGCTCCTTAGGTCTCTTTGCTGCATTGCTTCTCGGGGTTGTTTTAGCATCCTCCTTTTTCACGGGAATAAACATAGGTGCAGATACAACTGCCAAGGCCGCCTTGAATCAGCAACTGAGTCAAGTTCTAGTGGATATCACTGCGGGTGGACGGTATGGCAGGTCTCTAGCTTCTGCTAACTGGACTACTATATCTGAAAAGGTAGCACTGGTTGACAATGTGGAAGATAGGGAGATAATTTCTAGGGTTGACTGGTATGACGAAATGGGAGAGAAGAACTATTCGTTCTTCAATGTAGCGGGAGTGTTCGATGATTCGCGAGTTGAAAGCGGTTTAAATGTGACATCT
>CP070835.1:549756-552915 GCA_020341775.1 Candidatus Bathyarchaeota archaeon | reverse complement strand
GTCTTCGATATTCTTCTTTCTTGAATGGCGCGCGCGTAAGAGCGAAATGCAAAAAAATGGGAAGAATAACAATTCGCGTTGGATTGGCATATGAATATAATATTCCACGCTTTGTTGGGTCTCCTATTTGCCAGGTTGTACGTGGTGACCGATATTCTCGCCGTTTCAATTGGTCTTCTGTTTTCGATTCTTCCAGATTTTGATCATATTCCACACCTTAAGAGAGCGTTCAGGACTGGTCGATTCGGGGTGGAATCCCGTTCACCACTTCACGAATTGGTGGGGCTTTTTCTTGTCTTATCAGGTTCTTTTGCTGCGTTGATTATCAATTCTCACCTGTTTCTGTTGACATTAAGTTGTGGATTAAGTCATTTCATAGTTGATTTTCTTACAAGACCTTGTCGACCTTTATATCCTTTCTCAACAAGAAAAGTTAACCTCAGCTTCTATCCAAAAGAGTTGAAAAGGATGTTTATCTGGGATACAATCCTAACTACAACCCTAGGCATAATGAATCTAGTAGTAGCAATTATGTTTTAGGCAAACACGTTCATAGATAATTGTTATCTATTTGCCTAAAGAAAGAGCGTGCAGACGCGCACGCGGCGCGTAGCAGTAAACAGAGGATGCCTGTGCGTGATTCGCCTTCACTGTTGGTCTTCATGTAGATGTGGTGCTCGGTCGGCTAACTTGCCCCATGTTTCAGTTCTGTTGTAGCGGGTCTGGGATGATTGAAAATGCACGAAAACGGGCGCTTGATCGAGTTTGGGATTTGCGGCAAACAGTGCTCTGTCTCCATACCGAAGAGCCTCCAACACCAATGGCATTTCACTCCGAAAGATAGCGTCTCGCCAACCAGCCCTGCCGAAAACTAGGCCTCCACTCACGTGACAATAGATGTGGAGCTCCAGCTTATCTTGATTAGTTTTCCATTCTGCAAGCACCTCATCCCGCATAAACCGTGTATACCATCCGGAAATCTGATCACGATTGTAGTCGGGACCTACTGTCAGAAACAGATCCCCTGTAACATCAGAGTGGGTCAGCGTGTACCGGCGCGGCACGATGGGATTTTCTGGCTTGACTCCTGGTAAGTAAGTGACATGCAGCTTTTGAGGGTCTAGTCTGACCATAACTTCACCTTGAAAAGGAGCTCATTCTCACAGGAACTCTTGAAGGTTTGTCTTTCCGACCTTCAGATCTGGAAAGGATTCAAGCAACTGCTTGGCGATTTCTGCAAGCAGTCTCTTGACGCCATCAGTCTTTTCGACGTTTGACCCAGGATAGATTCTCACGACGAAGCCATCTTCTCTACTGCTCAGTAAAACAAGGAACCCCAATTTTTTGTCATTCTCGATTACTAACGCCTCTGTGAGAATCGACTTTTCTTCATCGTCAATGTACTTCTTGAAAGTTCTCAGGACAGCAGGCTCATCTCTCTTAAACACCGGCTTCATTCTGTCGAACACGTCCCTAAATCGTAGTTCTCCGCTTAGCACAACATGAGGCACACCAGTTTCACCTCCACCGTAAACAAACTAAGAGGGACAGCACTCAAAAAACGCTTTCGTATTTTGCACTCACTCCAGACTGCACAGCCAAAGTAGGGTACATCGAGCCAGCGGGCTCAGATCGGCTTCTACTTCTTGATAGTCAGCTTCGCTCCGCAGATTGAGCATTTTCCTTCCGCAGTTATTTTTGGCTGCTCCGTCACTTCTGCACCACACAGGGCACACTTCACCAATTCCTTCACCACCTCCCCTATTGAAAACGATGGTGTAAAAATGGGTGCTCATCTCATAAAGCTTTTTTCCCACAGAACGCGTGGCAAGCCCTAAGCCCAACCATAGTCCTCAAGCAAGATTGCCCCCGCCATTTTTCCAAAACACAAACTTGATTTGGTGGCGCGTGTGTGCATTAAGGTTTAATCTGGTTGAATAGAACTTTGCCGCACATTTTTGCTGGTGTGGGAATGTTGAGCAAGGCCAACACTGTTGGAGCGAGGTCGATGATGTGGGCGTCTTTTGTTGTTGAGTCTGGTTGGATACGGTCTTCTACTGCAAGTAAAAATCCTTCAGGTCTGTGGTTGCCGCTTCGACCGTCTGGGTTGAGGCCGGGTGTGGGCCATGGAATGGACCCGTAGCGAGGTGACGTGAGGGCTTGATGGTTTGCGGCTGGTTTCTGGGTCCATTGGATGAGTAGGTCTGGCAGGATGCTTTGTCTGGGTCCTTGCTTGAAGAGTTGGTCGCTTCGGGCAACTTTTTCAATGGCTGGTTCACCTGTGTCAGCGTCAACAAAGGTTTTGAGAGCGTCCTCAATGTTGGTACACAGCTGATCGTAGTCTCTGCCAGCCTTTACAGTTCCAGCAGCCTCCCGTCCGAGCAAGTTGATGCGTATGTAGCCTTGCTGGTCAGCGACCATGTTGACGGCTGCGGTCTCAGCCCAGTAAGGGGAGCCTTTGCGCCAAAACTTCGTCAATTTCTCCTGTAACCATACCGGTAGTTGATGTTTGAAGCGTTGCCGCCACTCTGGCGAGAAAAGCATTCGCAGTCGCCTGTTTCTTCTCTGTTTTGGCTTTCCGCCGGATTTGGCTTCCTTCCTTAAAATGCGGTCTAGCATCGCGGGCAAGAGGTGGTTTCGGCTTGTGTTCGGGCCCATGCCATGTAACGAGAAGATTAGGATTGCCACCTTGTCATCTGCGGCTTCGACCAGTTGCCCAACAGCTGCATCACAGGACACGTAGACATCTCGTAGGGCGCGGGAGAATTCTGCTCGGTCATCTGGGTTGATGTCCCCCAGCACGCTTGTACAGTCCCACAGTTTGTGGCCGCCACGATGAGTGGCTCCAAAGCCGACCAGGAATACGTCCCAGGCTTCGCGGCTCATCAAAGCCTTGGCCAGGTCAGCTATCTGCCAAGTTGCTCGCGTCAGCTCGTCACGTAGTTTGAGCAACGTTTTGAGGTGCTGAGGCTTATGCACTTCTCTCCTCAACGGTGGCGGGCCAAACTCTCCGCGTATCAATTGCATCATTGATGGTGGATGTGAGGTTGGCTGCCACATCTGGTCGTGTGTTGCCCAACTAAAAATCTCGATTCCCCTAAAGGGTTCTGGAGGGAAGGTCATGGGCAGATCTATTGCAATGACGCGTCGACCTGTTTT
>CP070835.1:542492-549656 GCA_020341775.1 Candidatus Bathyarchaeota archaeon | reverse complement strand
CGGTATCTAGGTTGTTCTCAGACTAGTTTTGCAGGTTCCACTATCCATACGCGGGGCTACACAAGTACTTCCAACTTGTGCCTTCACTCACTGCCCGCACAATATGCGCGAGCTGCTTTTCCTCAGACCACTCTTAGTGCAGGGCTTCCGAAATAATTCGAGATTCCTAGGGTGAGAAGTTCACAACTACCATTATTGAAGTATAAGACGAGGTGGGAATATCGCTTTAATTACTGCAGCAGCTAAATGATAGCTGAAAGATGAAGGAGCCTCACAATCCTTGCATGACGGCAAATTTGTAGCTAACTTGAACGTTGTTGTGCGTTTATTGGAAGATCCACAATGGAGCAAGAGAGCTAGGCAAGTAAAGACTTTGGAAGACATGCGGCAGATCCTTCTCGACTTTTGTGAAGCTCGCGGAAAAGTTGTGTGGATCGATGAAGACACCGTGTACCTATACGTATAGCTTCGCGTGACTGCCATTGATGGTAAATTGCTGTCTATTGATTCAGATTCTCATTTCATAGGTCTTTTCACATTGCATCAGTGAATTATTGTATCAGATGAGATTGATGCAAAGACATGGCAAGAGTAAGTTTCTAATAGTTGTGGTTTCAGGACTCTTCTTTGCCTTACTGTTTTCTAAGGTTTGCTTTGCACAAAACTATGAACAGCATTACTTTCTGGTGGATGGTCCATCAACGTATCGGCTCACTCTTTCAACGACTCATTCGCTATTCGAGTATTATCAACAAAAAAATCATCAGCTGACTCAGAACAACTTTGCCAGTTTTGTAACTCCTTATGCATTGGCGTTGGTGGCCGAGGATATTAGGAGCCTTTTCCCAAATGATGAAGCCTTTGTAAATTCGGTTCTCATGGTGGTTCATCAAATTCCATATCAAATCGTTGAGGAGCCAGCGTATCCGGTTGAAACAATTATTGAAAATCGAGGAGATTGTGATCTATTCTCTTTTCTTGCAGCTTCGTTGATAGAGTCTCAGGACTTGGACGTTGTGCTACTTTACTATGAACATGAAAGCCATTTGAATATTGGTGTGAGCCTTCAAAATCCTCCAAGAGATGCGAGGTCAACAATTACCTACGTTGATTATGGTGGAACTCGTTACTATATGGCAGAATGCACTGGCGGCGATTGGCAGAACGGTTGGCGAATTGGCGAATGCCCACCTGAGCTAGAGGGAGCCCAAATTACAGTCGTCACGTTGGAGGATTGTGAGAGGATTGCCCCTGGCCAAGTTTCGTCAAGCTTTGGGACGACGGAGTCCTCCGCGATATCTCTCTCTGCTTCATCGAACATTGTGATGGAAGGAAACGACGTGGTGATAAGTGGACGAATATCCATTTCGAATTCCACCGAAACTGTCATGTTGTATGCTGCAACAGGTGGCAGATGGTTCCCTATCGGAGCAGTGAAGTCAAACTCAAATGGCCTATACATGTTTACATGGCGCCCAACGCTTTGGGGACAATACCATCTTAAAGCAAGTTGGTCTGGCAACGACGAATACGCGGGCGCTGACAGCCAAACCATTTCTGTCTACGTAGTTCCGAAATCCCTGGTGTTTATTGGTGGCGGATTTGCTGTTCTAACAATTCTGGCTGTTGTGATGTTCTTAATGTATAAAGCCACTCATCCAAAAGAGGTTCAAACCTTCGAAGAGCCACCGCAATATGTTTAGCCTTCCATATGAGCAACGATTGTGTCTGACTGCTATATTCATTAGAAAAGTTCCTGCCAGCCAAATGCAAAGAACTCATGTCAAACCACGCTAAGAAAGGCTAGTGGCAAGGCTGAAAATTTATGTGCACCAACCACAAAGAATCCTCCATCAGTGATGAGTGTCTGCCATGAGTTGGCCAACCCAAAATGATTTAAGAATGATGCGTAACATGCCCCGAGAAACACTGCTCAAGTTGCTCTTTTCATATGTAAAGAATCTCTGGCGAGTCGACGGCCTCTACTTTTTAGGAATAGAAGAAGAATTCGGAACAGAAGCAGCCACTAAAGTTGATGCAAACTGCTGGAAAATCATGGGCAAAATCGAATCGCGAGAACTGAAAGAAACATTGGGAATAAAGAATAATGATGTCGCAGCTTTGTTGCAGGCTTTGGGACATACGACGTGGGCTCTATATCAAACTGAAAAGGAATCCGAAGCATCTGGCAACCGAGGAGTTTTCCGGGTGAAACGCTGCAGAACGCAGGAAACAAGAATAAACAGAGGTCTAAGCGAGTTTCCATGCAAAAAAGTGCGCTTTGGCTATCTGCAAAGCTTCACAGAGGAGTTCAATTCAAACATAGAAGTCGCCTGCACAACATGCCCCCCAAGCCCGCATCCAAAAGATGTAATGTGTGAATGGGTGTTTACACTACGAAAATAGGTGTTTACTCCACGCGCACGCCCCTTTTCCATTTTAGTTTGAGCTGCCATTTGTGTGGTCGAGGGACAGAAAATCAATTAAAGTTGGAGCCGCAGAAATGAGTTGTAGGGAGGGTGTCATGTCGCTTATACCAGAATTTGAGTTAGGCTTGTGGAATGCTTGGATTCTTATACTCTCTTTCTTGTCGATGTTTATTGTCTTTGGCGCCCTTGAACGTCTTACGGGACGGAAGGGTTCTAGTAGACCAATGACACCTCCGCTTAATGAAGCGGAGAAGAAACTCGACAGGATTGCAACGCTGTTCTTTTTGGTGCTTGCTATCTACAGTTTCTTCTTGCCATTGAAGCTGGGCACAGCATGGTTCTACCTTGGGCTCCTTATTCATCTGTTCGGCTGGATTTTCACTATCATTGCAGGGGCAACTCTTATGAAGACTCCACTGGATAGACCAGCCACAAAAGGGTTGTATCGCATTTCAAGAAACCCTGTCTACTTTGGCACCTTCCTGATATTCACGGGCATAGGTTTAGCTTGTGCTTCTTGGCTGTTTCTGCTGTTGATAGCTGTTTTCATAGTTCTTCAAGACATTTTGATTGCTCCCGAAGAACGCTGGTGCCTTGAGAAGTATGGTGATACCTATCGAGAATATATGAACAGAACTCCCAAATGGATAGGCAGCCCCAAATCAGAGAAAAAGGACTAGTGTCTGACAATACTTTGCCACTTGCGCGCGTGCATAGGTATACATGTGCGTCCATCTATCGAATTGAAAGTATTAAGATCGCAGAAATCTGGGGTGCACGGAACACGCTAAGTACCCTGTGTCAATTAAGCTCAGAGAAATGCGTACATGAATCAGCAGGCGAGAGAAGGGTGGGATAAGGATTATCAGAAAGCTTCTCATGAAAAGTGTGGCATGGCTTTCCAGAAAACCGATTGTGCAGGTCGCGCCTAAGAGGTTAGAGGGCTTTGTCGTAGATATTGGTGCCGGTGGAGAAGGTGTAATCACCAAAACATGTGGAAGACATACGGTGGGCATAGACATTAGTAAACGAGAAATCGGCGAGGCGAGATCAAGAGGCTCTCTTGCTCATTGGGTTTTGTGTGATGCGTGTTCCATGCCCTTCCGAAAAGATAGTTTCGATGTGGCCACATTTTTCTTTTCACTAATGTACATTAAGACGCCCAACAAAAAACGGGCAGCATTCGTGGAGGTTAAAAGAGTTCTCAAATCAGATGGGCTACTCTTTTTATGGGACGCCTTGATTCGCGAAAAACCAGACCTACATGTAGTATTCGTGGAAATCAGTCTGCCAGATGGAGAAAAAATCTTTACAGGATACGGAGTGAGAGGAAAGGAAAAGGAACAAAACCTGGAACTTATTAACAACTTGGCTCTTGAAGCGGGGTTCAAAGCTTCCAACGCGGAGTGTCACAACGATCTGATTGAAGCATGTTATCGCGCGCAAAGCTGAAAACAATAAAAGCGTTCACGCGTGTCACTATCTCGGAAAAAAGGGGGTTTGCGGGAATAATTCGGGTGATATCTTGTCTGAGTACGCATGCGCTAATTCTAGACTACGTAGTAGTTAACTACTTTCTTCATACGCTTCGGAGCCATTTGTTCACTCAGCTTTTTCAGGATCCGGATCATCTGTGGCTGAAAACGTGCCAAGTCAGTGAGCGTCACCAATCCCATCAATCGTCCACTATCAACTACGGGAAGCTTCTTGATTTTCAGCTTAAACATGAGTTTAGCAGCCTCTTCCAATTCCATGTCAGGCTCTACTACAATGAGAGGCTTAGACATCACAGTTCTTACCGCAGTTGTGAGAGGATTCTTTCCAGGGCTTACAACTCTTTTTAGTAAATCCCTTTCAGTCAATATGCCTTCTGCTTTGCCATTTCCAGTGACGATCAAGCAGCCTATCTCAAACCTATTCATAATGTCAGCTGCCTCTTTAACCGTAGATTCTCCGTCCACGGTTATGACCTCTTTTATCATAACATCTTCAACTCTTAACGACAAAGCTCCATGACCACACCTAATGTTTCAGCGGAAGCCTACAAACTAACATTGATTGGCACCACTATCCTTTTAGGGTTTTGTCTCTACAAAAAAATACAGACAGACGTGCGAATGGAATATATCTCAAGTGAAAAGAAGGATTTAGCCGCCGCCTACAGGGGGAACAATCGCGACCTGATCCCCTTCCTTGAGCCGGGTATCCAACTCTTCCAACAAACTCACGCTTTTTCCGTTAACAAGAACTTGCAGATGATCACGTATCTTTTCTTTTTCGTTGAACAAATAGTCTCTGAATTCTGGGCCATAGTTTTTCACTAGTTCTTTCAAAACATCTTTCACGGTAGCAGTATTGGAACTAAGTTCAATTGCCTCTTTGGCTTTTCCAGCTTGTTCACGCAACGTTGTAAACAGTCGCACAAAGACGATCACAGTCGACACTGCCCAAGCATAATCATCACACGTTTGAGATAAGTCTTGTCAGTAGGAGTTAAAGCTTAATTATTGCTAGGCGCTTCGATGGGTTGGGGGGGGAATTGCCCAAAAAGGGGCAACTTTGGGATGAATTCTCGCCTTCTCCTTTCTCCCTTTTCTCCTCCCCACCAGGTTCCGCAGCTACGCTTTCATGCGACTAAGAGCTAATTACTTGCCGTCGGCTCTGTCATTGAATTCTTTGGCGATGCAGCCATCTTCTCGCGGGTGGATTTTCCATCTTAGCAACATACTCTTCGGATGTGAGGCCTTCACCTCGTCGAGTCGCGTCACAGAAGTGTTTTGGGGAGCCCTAAAAATCGCGTCAGGATCCTCCTTCGCCTCGTCCGCAATCTTCTGCAGAACCTCAACGTAGCGATCAAGCTCTTCTTTCTCAAACGATTCAGTTGGTTCAATCATTAAAGACTCCTCCACAATTAAGGGAAAATAGATGGTAGGTGCATGAACACCAAAGTCAAGAATTCGTTTAGAGATGTCAATGGCTCGAATGCCTTGACCTTTCAAGAATGGCTTCGTGCTGAACACACATTCGTGCTTCCTCGGTCTTTTTGAGTCGTAAGGCAGTTCGTAAGCACCGATCTCATTTATCTTCTTGAGTAAGTAGTTGGCGTTTAATACCGAAATCTCTGCTGCTTCTTTAAGTCCTTCAGCGCCTAAGCTAAGGATGTATGCATAAGCTCGAAGTAGAACTGCCACGTTTCCATGAAAACAGCCGATTTTGCCGACAGAATGGGGCTTCTCATAGCTTAGATGGTACTTTTCGCCATCGAAAGTTATTCGTGGGACTGGGAGAAACTTCTCTAACTCCTCAGAAACACCTACTGGTCCAGCACCTGGACCTCCACCTCCATGTGGAGTACCGAAAGTTTTGTGGATGTTTATGTGCACTATGTCGAATCCCATGTCGCCTGGTCTCGCTTTGCCCAGAATGGCGTTGAGGTTTGCGCCATCGTAGTAAAGAAGCCCGCCAGCATCATGAACTATGTCGGCGATTTCTTCAATCTTTTCTTCAAAGATGCCCAAGGTGTTTGGGTTTGTGAGCATTAGACCCGCTGTCCTATCTGAAACCGCTGATTTCAACCCATCAATGTCCAAACATCCAGTTCTGTCAGAAGGTACAATCGTCACGTTGAAACCTGCCATCGCCGCGCTTGCAGGATTTGTTCCATGGGCAGAGTCAGGAATTATGATCTCAGTCCGTTCCGAAAGGGTTCCGTTAAACTTGTGAAAAGCGCGCATTATCAGCGCTCCTAAAAATTCGCCTTGTGCTCCTGCAGCCGGCTGAAGGGAAACCTCGTGGGTGCCCGTAATCTCAGCCAACCAAGCGCTTAAAGTGCTGAGAATCTCAAGGACACCCTGCGCAGTGGTCTCGTCTTGGTAGGGATGCAGCTTCGTCAACGAGGGCAGGCTGGCTAGCAAATCGTTGATTTTAGGATTGTATTTCATAGTACAGCTTCCAAGCGGATACAACCCTAAGTCGACGCCATAGTTCATTTGAGAGAGCCTTGTAAAATGCCGAACCGCTTCAACTTCTGATAATTCTGGCAGTCGCGGAAGTTTCTTGCGTCGCATGTTTTTGGGCAGTAGAGCCTCCACGTCGCCCACATTTCGTTTGATGGATTCCTCTACCTGGGGCACAATGTGTCCTCGGCGGCCTTTGTGGCCAAGCTCAAAGACAATAGGCTCATTCCACCTCGCTTGTTTGAAATTAACCATTAATCTACACCTCGCGCAGCATTTCTTCTAGGGAGCTCGCCAACGCGTCGATGTCTTCTTTTGAATGGGTCTCGGTAACACAACAGAGTGCTGTTTGGCCCATTTCGGGAAACTCTTTTGAAATATCCTTTCCGCCATGGACATTGCGGCTCAGCAATCTCTTATTCACATCGTCAACACGCCTGCCACGAAAGCTCATAGTAAACTCCTGAAAGTGGAACGAGTTAAACACAGGCGTTTTTATGTCTTTAATCTCTGATAAACGCTTCATGGCATAATGTGATTTCAGAACTATGGATTCACCCAGCTTTTTCAAGCCGGTTGATCCAAGGAGAGTCAAGTATATCGCAGAAGCGGCCGCACATAATGACTGATTAGTACAGATGTTGGACGTGGCTTTTTGTCGTCGAATGTGCTGCTCGCGAGTCTGAAGCACCATACAAAATCCGTTTGCAGTCTCGTCTCTGGTGGTGGTCATGCCGATAACTCTGCCAGGCATCTGCCGAATCACCCTCAAGTCATCG
>CP070835.1:540905-542392 GCA_020341775.1 Candidatus Bathyarchaeota archaeon | reverse complement strand
ATTTTTGTTTCCACATGTGGTTTCCATCTGCATCAGTCTTAATCAGCAAAGCATCTCCGCCCGCCATGCCGGCGAGTGCATAGCCTTCATCCGACGTCTGAACCACAGAATAAACATATGCTCCGCATGTTTGGTTCCATATTTGGTTTCCATCTGCATCAGTCTTAATCAGCAAATATTCTGCGGCGAGTGCATAGCCTCCATCCGACGTCTGAACCACAGAATAACAGTTGTAAAGGTCATGGTTCCAACTGGAGTATGTTTGGTTCCACATTTGGTTTCCCTCTGAATCAGTCTTAACCAGCCAAGCATCACCTTCTTGCCACTGCCAATCGTACGTGTAGCCCGCTATGGCGTATCCTCCGTCCGACGTCTGAATCACAGACCGTCCATATTCATCTCTCATAGCGTCCTCTCCGTATGTTTTGTTCCACATGTGGTTTCCATCTGCATCAGTCTTAATCAGCCAAAAATCCTGGCTTCCAAGTCCATAAACCCACGTGCTGCCTGCTATGGCGTATCCTCCGTCAGATGTCTGAATAGCAGAATAACCAAATTCACCGCCTGATTCTCCGTATGTTTTGTTCCACATGTGGTTTCCATCTGCATCAGTCTTAATCAGCCAAGCACCTTCGGTGCCTTTGTAGCCTGCTATGGCGTATCCTCCATCCGACGTCTGAACCACAGAATAAGCAAAATCAACGAATGTTTCTCCGTATGTTTTGTTCCATAATTGGTTTCCCTCCGAATCAGTCTTAATCAGCAAAGCATAAATTTCCAGGGGTTCATAAGAGCCCGTGTAGCCCGCTATGGCGTATCCTCCGTCCGACGTCTGAATCACAGACTGTCCATAATCCAGGAAGGCTGTTCCTCTGTAGATTTGGTTCCATCCTGTAACAGTTGCGTTGAAGGTTTGGGGGTTGTATTCATTGTGGTGGGGTTCGCTGTTGATGGTTTCTTTTCCAGTTATGTCGAATATGATGTCTGTGACGTCTGTAATGTTCAGGTTGTGGGTTATGTTGAAGTATTGTCCACGTTTGTCGATGATGTTTATCCATTCGCTGTCATATGCCAGGTACGCTTTTGTCAAGGGATCACCCGAAGTGCCGAATCTTGCCGCTGCCCCTGCTATGTCTTTCATGTCAATTTTACCATCGTCATTGCTGTCATACCATGGGTCATAAGGTAAAGTTGCTGTCACACTTGCTAGAAAGCTAAAAGAAAGAACTGCTACTGCCAGGGTCACAACTGAAAAAGTGAAATGTCTTCTTTTCATTATCTCACCTTCCCATTTCTCGTTGCAGACTGTTGAAATTGTCTATAAGTAAATTTAAGACTTCAGAAAGAAAGTTCTATTGAACAAACATCGCTATTATGCATGCTTCATTGTTCAAGGCTTCGGTATACATGCAACAAATATTAAGTGTCAAAAGGAGGCAACTAGGATAATAGTTTTGGAGGGAATGTTTTGGATAGAGTAGAAAAGT
>CP070835.1:533312-540805 GCA_020341775.1 Candidatus Bathyarchaeota archaeon | reverse complement strand
ATACGGTTTGCTAGGATCGACACCTAGAAGTGCACCTAGAAAAAACCTTGAAACCCTTTTTTCTAGGTTCTGTTCTAGGTGTCATGAATCGTACGATTGGCAAATTAGCTATGTCGTCTACTAGTGTGAGGTTAGGCGGAATCGGTGGGTAGCTAACCTGCGTTTTTGCGCTGGGGCCTCGATGGGGAGCGTGTCTGGGTTGGGTTTCTTGAATGTTGCGAGGGTGTTTTCGCTTGTTGGGGGTCTGTAATGTTGGGGGTTCAAATCGACGGTGCGGTTGGCATATTGGGGGTTTGTTGGGTGAGAGCTTTTTGTTGTTGTGGGCGTGGGAGGGGTGTGTGTGGTCGGCTAGTTTTATTACTGGCGCGTGGATATGTGTGGATGGGTGTGTTTCGGTTGAATGTTGCGTACCTTTCAGCACGGGTAGCGTCGTTGGAGACGTCGCCGATTCGGAAGTTGATTGACTTGGTTGGCAAGATGCCTGACGTCATCCGCTTGCACGCGGGGGAACCTGATTTTGACACGCCGTTGTGCATTCGGGAGGCCGCTAAGAACGCGTTAGACTGCGGCTATACGCATTACGCTCACACGGCGGGGCTGCTTGAGCTGCGGGAGGCTATTGCTGAGAAGGCGTGGGAGGACAACCGTGTCGAAGCGGATCCTGAAACCGAAATCACTGTGACGTGTGGCGGCTTTGGGGCGTTGTTTGCCACGTTTCTGTCGGTGCTTAACTCGGGCGACGAAGTTTTGGTTGCGGAGCCATGTTGGCCTTCGTATAAGGGTTTCATCCGGTTGGCTGGCGGCGTCCCGGTTTTTGTCAAACTCGCGCCACCCGACTATGCGTTGGATGCCACGTCGGTTCAGGGAAAAATCACTGAACGCACGAAGATGGTGGTCCTCAACAACCCCAACAACCCGACGGGGGCAGTCTATGACCTCCCACAGCTGCAAGTCGTGGCCTCGCTAGCCCGCGAGCACGACCTTTTGGTGTTGGCCGACGAAGTCTACGAGAAGATCGTCTACGACGACACCCGCCATCACGGCTTCGCAGGTGTTCCGGGCATGCATGACCGAACGATCACCGTCAACTCCTTCTCCAAAACCTACGCCATGACCGGATGGCGCGTTGGCTACGCGATCGCTAATCCACAGATCACCGGGGCTATCCGCCGTGTCCACTCGTACACCATGTCCTGCGTGAGTCCCGCTTACCAGAAAGCCGCGGTGACCGCCTTAATCAGGGCGCAGGACAGAGTGCAGCAAATGGTCAACGAGTACAAAGAGCGACGCAACATTGCTGTTGAAGCTTTGAACAGGGTGCCGGGGCTCCGCTGCGTCAAACCGCATGGAACCTTCTATCTGTTCCCTGACATACGGGGCCTTGGGCTGCCGTCCGCCATACTCGCTGAACAGCTGTTAACGAAGGCGAAGGTTGCCACAATCCCTGGAAGCGCTTTTGGACCCCGCGGGGAAGGCCATCTCCGCATCTCTGTGGCCGCTTCCAGGGGAGATTTAGTGGAAGCTGTGAAGCGGATTGACGATTTTGCCCGACGCCTGCCCAGCGGGGTTGACTGACAGTTTCAGGAGCAGAAAACTGTCGATATAACGGGCAACGTTTATATGCATCGATTTTATTTAGCTAAACATAGAAACGAATTAGATAAATATAGAATTAAAAATGGTGAACATAGAATGGAAGACGAAATTAAGCGAGACGTGGAAAGGCTGAAACTTGAAATTGAGGAGCTCAAAAGCCAACTCAAAGAGAAGACGGAGAGGCGGCGGCGGTCCGACCGTGGCGTATACATCGACATCGGCGAGCGGGTGGGGGACTACGTGGAAGACGTAATGGAGGGCGTGGTGGAGGGCATTCACGGCGAAATCGAAAAGTCCATATTCATTGGACCCCACGGCCGCCACATCAAGATTCGAGGACCAGAAGCCGATCTTCACCGGTACAGGGCAGACAGGGAAGAGGACGAGGCACCGGCTGACTTCGTCAAAATCGCCCAAGTCATGAGCGCCCTAGGCCAAGAACAACGCCTGAAAATCCTCAACGAGCTCATGAGCGGAGGCAAATACGTGAACGAACTTCAAGAAAAACTCGCCGACATCGCAGCGAGCACACTGTCCAGCCACCTCAACGTCCTAGAAGAAGCGGGACTCGTGGTGCAAGAACGCGTTCGCGGACGCTACCTTGTTACGATACCCGGCCGATCCGCCTTTAAAATGGCGCGACGCGTCAGCAGAATCGCCGAGAGGCGACACGACGAATGACTTGGCAGGACCGTCAACTGGCCACCGAAGCCTCTAAGACCACAGAAACGGCTGTTCTCTTTACCAATCAAAAATGCGTCGTCGAAACGTCAAAAGGGACCTTAACGCTTGAAATAACACGTGACAACCAGCCGAGAGGCTACATCTTCCACGGAACAGCCAAACTCCTCATCGACGCCATCGTCGAGACAGGCCAAGGCGCCATCGGCAAACCAGTCGAAAAAACCGTTGAAACACCCTTCATCATGCTGGGACAACCCGATGCCCCTCTAAAGCTTAATGTTGCAGAAAGCGACGACTTCACCCGATTGGGCTACACCGACCAAACAGCGTTCAAGCAAGAAGCGGAACGCCTGCTCGACCGGTTTTTCCGAGACTCCACGCGCCGATGCGGGCGTGTAGCGACGCAAAACGACGTCGAAGGGTGCATATTCGCCTTTCAAGAAGACACTGGAGAACTCATCCTTCTCGTCGCCAACGGCGCGAAACTCGTCTACACGGCTCCCGACCAAGTCTTTGTGTCCAAAGGCCACAAAACGGTTCTCACTCAGCGTGGAATCGTGGCGGTGTCCCGCCCCGGCAAACATGTGCTCATCGCCAATGACTGCGTCCACGTGGACAGGACCCGCCGAGAAACCGCGTGAGAGCCACAACGTGACCCACATCAGCAGCCATCTGCTCAAACCCACAGAGACGCCTGCTGTTTTGAGGGACAGAGTCATACTCCAGCAGGGCGGCGATGTACAGCCCAGAGTGGCTGGGGTGTGCACGAAACAAAAGATTAAATATCAAAGAAGGTACATTCAATCCATGTCTGACGTCTTGACTGAACGATGGCTTTGGATCATAATCCTTGTGATTTTTCTGGTAATTGCCACGCCATTAGCGGTAGTGTGGATCATTCTGAATCTACCGTTCCCCTACAACACTATCGCCACGATTTTGCTGGTGATTCTGTGGGGCGCTGCCGCCGGCTATCGTGAGTGGATCGTCGAACAGCGGAAACAAAGAGAAAAAGAACTCGCCAAAAAAGCCTAAGCACTTAACGTTTTGAAAAGGCTCCCAAGAACAGGGACAGCAGGATTGACATGGAAAACAGTGCGAACACGACTTCGATGGGGCTCAAGATGACGACGAACCCCGGAATCTGCCCGAAGGGGAACACGAAGGGCAGCAGAAACTTGTATGTGAGAATCCAGTAAATGGGCCCCACCAGCAAGACAGTGCCCAACGCTTTTCGCAGCCCAATTTGGAACAGCGTCTTCAACGCGAACATCAACGCCACAATCATCCAAAGGTTCGTGACAAGGAAGACCAGCAGCGGCCAGTGCACCGTGAGAAACGGCTGATTCGAAAAAACGAACGGCATGAAAATCTGAAAGACAACAGGCGTATAAGCAAAAGCTGTCAAGCGGGCCACCGTGTCGAACTCAACCGCCCTGCCCAGAAACTTGGAGCCGAGCAGATAGATCAGCAGGGACAGCAGCATCCACTTCAACACTGAGAGACCAACGTTGATCCACGGCAGATACAACATTGATTGCCCTTCGTACGTGAACACGGTCTCGCCAAGCAACAGGATGTCTGCAGCTGCCGCTGGTGAACCTGTGATCGCGTTGACGTTGATCGAATAAATGTTGTTTCCCAGCCCACTCAGAAAGTTGACAAGAATAAACAGGATGGCCGATGTCCGCAACAGCTTCGGGTTCTCCTTAATGGCGGCAAACACGTTTGCGTCTAGTCGTGCCACTCCAAACATCTGTCCAACAAATGTTTCGCTAAAAGGCATCTTCCATTGAATGCAGATCCCGCTGCCCAGAATGGCGAGAACTGAACCTATGATGAAGCCTCCTCCAGCGAGAAACGCGAGGACCGAAAGAACCATGATGATAATCGCTGGCGTCGTCGGTCGATCCGGACGACGATTCAAGGAAACGGCAGCGATGAGCGCAATGGCCGCAATTATGCCCCACACAACGACGAGTTGACCCGTTACAAGGCTGTGGACGCCGAAGGCGATTCGTAGCCAAAACGGCTGCCCCGGATTCACGAGCTCCTCGACCGCGGACACGGGATACGACGAGAGAATCACTGACGACCTGGTTGCTGCGATCACAAGAACGTTCGCAAGAACCAACACGGTGCCAATCAAACACAATCTTGCCGCGATCGTCGCTGTTCTAGTGGCCATAGCTACACCTTTCTGGAGTCGTTTTCTCTATGGTAGAAGAGAGTGTATATAAGGCTTTGTGAAGCGCAGCTGCATCGAAAAACATGGACAACCAGTCCACCGTGCAGCCCGTTTTCGGGGTCCAGCGGAGCCCAAACTCTATTTCTGACGATACAGGTGACATGCTGTGTAATGTCCTTTGCCAACATCATTCATTTCCGGTTCTTTGGCTTTGCAGATGTCGCCGATGTACTCGGGGCACCGTGTGTGAAACCGGCAACCCGACGGTGGATTAACAGGACTGGGAATTTCGCCTTTTAACACGGCTTCAATTCGCTTGGCTGTCGGGTCAGCGCTGGGTACAGCCGATATCAACGCTTTGGTGTAGGGGTGAAGTGATTCGTAGACCACGTCCTCCACAGCGCCCATCTCCATGATCTTGCCAAGGTACATCACAGCCATTCTCTGGCAAATGTGCCGGGCCAACGCGATGTCGTGGGTAATGTAGAGAATCGCAACTTTGTATTTGTCCACAAGCGCGTGCATCAAGTTCAGGATTTCAGCTCTTATTGACGCGTCAAGCATCGAAACAGGTTCGTCAGCAACCACGAACTCCGGGTCTAGAATGAGCGCTCTTCCGGTCGCAACCCTCTGTCGTTGGCCCCCGCTCAGCTCATGCGGATATCGGTAAATAAACTCCTGCGGCGGCACGAGCTGCACGTCATCCAAAGCCTTGCAGACTTTCTCCATCAATTCTTGCTCGTTGGTAACAGCCTCCTGTATGAGGAGGGGCTCAGCCATAATATCGAAGATTGTCATTTTCGGGTTCAACGATTCGTAGGGGTCTTGGAAGACGATCTGCAGTTTCCGACGGTATGGTTTAAACTTGTTGCCCGTCAAATCTGTGATGTCCTCTTTTCCGAAATAGATCGCTCCATCGGTGGGCTCGGTCAACTTCAACAGCACGCGTCCGGTCGTGGTTTTTCCACTTCCGCTCTCTCCGACCAAAGCGAAGATCTCCGATTTTTCGACGTCGAAGCTGATGCCGTCAACAGCCCGCACGAAAAGTTCGCGACGGGAAACTAATGAGCGAAGAAACCCAAGCCGCACTGGAAAATACTTCTTCAGGTTGACTGCTTTCACGATTTTCTCCAAAATTCTCACCTAAGCAACCAAGTGGCAGGCGACGAAGTGACCTTTCTTATATTCGGCGAAAGCCGGCTCTTCCTTTCTGCAGACGTCCATCGCATATGGGCACCTCGGATGGAACCGACACGCTGCTGGCGGATACAGCAAATCTGGAGGCAACCCGGGGATTGAAATCATCCGCTGGCGGGGCGCTTTCACGTCGGGAAAGACGCTTGTCAGCCCCTGCGTGTAGGGATGTAAAGGTTCCTTAAAGATGCCGTAGACATCGGCAAACTCGACCATTTTTCCGGCGTACATGATAGCGGACTTTTCGCAGGTTTCAACGATGATGGAGAGGTCGTGGGTAATGAGAATCATGGAGAGGTTCAGTTTCTTCTTGATTTCCTTCAGCAGCTTGAGCACTTGAGCTTGCACAATGACGTCGAGGGCGGTTCCCGGTTCGTCGGCGATCAGCAGTTTCGGGTTACAGGCAAGAGCCATTGCAATCATTGCGCGTTGCCGCATGCCTCCGCTAAATTCGTGTGGGTAGTTTTCTATCCTTGAGGGTTCGATGCCGACCAGCTCAAACAGCTTCTTTCCTCGTTCCAACGCTTCTGAGTTGCTGGTGTCCGGCTCATGAGCGGATACTGATTCAACGATTTGGTCGGAAATCTTGAACACTGGGTTCAAGGCATTCATTGCCCCTTGGAACACGATGGCGATTTCCTTCCATCGGATGTCCCGACGCATCTGGTAATCGTCCAGCTTCGTGATGTCAATGCCGTCCAGCAGCACTTTGCCTTTAACGATGCGGCCTCCAGAAGGCAACAGCCTCAGCACAGACAAAGCAATTGTCGTCTTTCCACATCCCGACTCGCCAGCCAAGCCAACAGCTTCGCCTTTCTCCACTGAGAAATTCACGTTTTCGACAGCCTTCACGTAGCCTCTCATGACTTCGTAATATGTGGTCAACTTTTCAACGTCAAGTAACGCCAAAGGCGCCTCCACCCGTTTCTTGGTTCTGGTATCTCAAGATCAGAGCGTATAAATAAGTTTTTGCTAATGAACCATAAAACCAGCTAGGTTCATCCATGAGGCGATGACGTCCGTTAGGAGCTACTGGTTTTCTCCTGCGTGTGCTCTTGGTCTTTCAGCATCTCCAAATACTCATTCATAAGCTTCTCTACATCCTTCTCCGTCGTTGACGTGTCTATGAGGGCATCCCACCCACGAATGAATCTTTCAAGAGAAAGTCTTACAAACACTAAAACAAAAATCGATGGAACCAGAGCTACTGCGGCAACGTTGAATGGCGAGGGAAGCGTCGTCAACAGCAGTGCGCTTAAAAAGAAAGCAGTAACAACCGAAACAGGAGCCACAATCACCCAAAAAAACCCCTGAAAGGCATCAGGCAAAGAATCCAGACTTGGCAAAGGTATTCTTAGAATTAGCCTGTAAAAAAGGGGCAATTCGGACTTGTCAATTTTTTTCAATTTCTTACCCTGAAACATTACACTCATCCACTCACCAGGTTCTCCTCAACCCTGTCTTGAATCGAGTTCCAACTTGACTCCAACACGCCTTCGCCATGACGGAACTTGACATAGCTAACGACAACTACAGCTGCGATGAAACCCGCAAACGCCCCCAACAAGCCAGCGATAGGGAAGCTCAAAGCACCCACAATCATGCAGACGTAGATGTCCTCCACTTCCATTAACCCTAATATGAGAAGCAACACGAAGTTAAACACAATGTTTATGCGAAGTTGGCCTAGGACGGCGCGGTGAAGGGCTTCGTCCTCTAAGACGCGTGGGCCATAGACGTGATAGGGTGGCTTGCTGAGAAACAGAAAGTCTCCCGAATAAACACCGTTGCCGCTTAGCCAAGTGAAGCTGAAAAGAAAAGGGCTGTAGGT
>CP070835.1:530468-533212 GCA_020341775.1 Candidatus Bathyarchaeota archaeon | reverse complement strand
TACGGCGTGGCGATGGTTCGCCCAACGCTGGACAACATCCCAGACCTCCCTTTACCCGAGGGAATCGAGGTGCGCCCCGTAAAACCAGAGCACTACTGCGCCATCGTAGATGCTTGGAACGAAGCCTGCCGAGACATGCGCGGCCAAATCCCCATGTCAGACGAGGATTTCAAAGCATTCCAAGAATCGCATATCTTCGACCCGTCCCTTTGGCAAATCGCTTGGTACAGAGATCAAGTAGTGGGCACCACGATGAATTTCATCAACAGACAAGCAAACGAGGAAACAGGACGTAGACGCGGTCACGTAGAGGCAATCTCGGTTCGACGCCCTTGGAGAGGCAAAGGCATAGCCAAAGCATTAATCGCGAGAAGTTTGGAGGTCCTCAAGAGCCGAGGAATGACCGAGGCTGCTTTGGGTGTAGATGCGGAAAATCCAAGCGGAGCATTACAACTGTATGAGAAGATGGGCTTTGAGGCTGTGAAGAAGGGCGTGATCTACCGAAAACAGCTCAAATAGTCACGTACAGCACGCGCATATGACCAATTCTGTCTAGGCTTATTTGAAATAGCGCACGCGCATTGATTGAAATGCCATAGTGGTTGTCGGGTTATCAGCACGTGGACATGGCAACGTAGGCGTAGTTGTGATGCCCGCGCCCCACTGTTTGCGCTGCTAATCCAAAAATTTTAAACAACCTTTAAACTTGATTTGTAAGAGCATAACATGGGCAGATCCCAGTGTTGAAGCCCGTACGCACGCGCGAAGAGGTTTTAAGTAGTTTTTGCGCAAAATGCATGTGGTCGCTTTGGTGTTACTTCGCTTTCACAAGGGCACTATTCTTGTTTGGGGTGATGTGAAAGTTCCGAACAGCAGTTGGGATTCACGTTTTGGGGCATTCAGAACTCTGGCGATCTACTACCCAGAGGTGCTCCGGTTTCTGCAGCGTAGCGGCGTCGGCTTCAAAAATGAAGTTTTAGACCTGCCTCCTTGCCCAGAGCTGATGAGCAACACCACACTTCGGCGTTACCAGGTAGAAGCCTTAGAGTCTTGGTTCAAGGCAGGGAGACGGGGAGTAATAGTTCTTCCGACAGGGGCTGGAAAAACCATTGTTGCCATGGCAGCGATTTCACGCATCAACGCTCCGACAATCATAGTTGTTCCGACGATTGATCTCATGGAACAGTGGCGAACAAGGTTAGAAGAAGAGTTCAAAGTAGACGTGGGGGCTTACGGTGGTGGAGAGAATACGCTGAAGGCGATTACGGTGTCAACGTATGATTCTGCGTATTTGAGAGCAGAAGAATTAGGTAACAAATTTGCGTTGATCATATTTGACGAAGTCCACCACCTCCCAGCTCCAAGTTACAGTCAAATAGCAGAACTCTTCGTGGCTCCTTTTCGATTGGGCTTAACGGCAACGTACGTTAGAGAAGACGAAGGGCACAAAATGTTGCCCCGTCTCGTAGGAAACGTGGTCTACGAGTTGGAAACAGAAGACTTGGCGGGAACTCATCTTTCGCATTACACTCTCGAGAAGAAGTTAGTGGATCTAGGCGCTGCTGAACAAGTAGAATACGAGAAAAACTATGAAATCTTCAGAAACTATCTGAGAAGGAGAAACTTGAGGCTTCGAAATGCAAGGGACTTTCAACGGTTCATAATGCGAACAGGTTCCGACCCCAAGGCTAGAGAGGCGCTGCTGGCGAGAAACAAAGCCTTGGACATTGCATTGAATAGCGCCTCAAAAATCGAAGCACTGAGGAGACTCTTAACCCAAAGCCCCGGAGAGAAGGCGTTGATCTTCACTCAACACAACAAACTTGTGTACCGCATCAGCAGAGAATTTCTCATCCCAGCCATAACCCACCAAACATCCAAGGAGGAACGTTCAGAAATCTTGAGGAGATTTAAGTCAGGAGCTTACAGGAGGATAGTGACTTCCAAAGTTCTGGACGAAGGAATTGACGTTCCCGACGCCACGCTTGGGGTAATTCTGAGCGGAACCGGAAGCTCGAGGGAGTTTATTCAACGGTTGGGGAGACTGCTAAGAAAGAAGCAGGGGAAAAAGGCTCAACTTGTAGAAATCGTCTCTCGTCAGACTAAGGAGATGGGCATTAGCCAGCGTAGGAGACGGTAGAGTTTGCTGTCCCTCAATCTACTACGCGTTCGCACAAGAAGGGGCCAAATTGAGCCAATCTACGCTGGGGTAAACAAGGAGAACCTAGATTTCGCCAGAGAATTAGTGACGCTATTCAAGGCCTATGTCGGCAAGCGCAAGGGCGGCCTGCTAGAAGAGGTTGCAGCCTATGAAACTGGAGAACTTGATTACCGGCTTGTGCGCGGGCTTTCCCAAATCCTTCAAAGACAGTGTCTCTTTCAAGTTAAGGCGGTAGTCAACCCAGTCCATGCTCGAAAGATGATGTTCGAAGAGGCAAGTCGCAGAAATGTGACGACTAGAAAAGCGAGAGAGCATGTCTTAGAGGCTTTGGCTGATCAGTTAAACGTGACAACCGCTCAGCTAGAAAAGTCCTTTTATGGCGATTTGGATGAGGAGCTTGTCTTAGCAAGTTTCAGTCCAATCAGTGGAGTCGAATTGCTTAAGCGGTACAATCTAGCGCTCACTCAGGCTTTGTTGTTTAGATCCACGTTCATGGAGATCAAAGTAACTGACTACTGGAAAGAGATCCTGCGTGAGGTAAAGTTTCTAGGTCTGATGTACTCCGCTGAAAGTAGAGACAATG
>CP070835.1:522986-530368 GCA_020341775.1 Candidatus Bathyarchaeota archaeon | reverse complement strand
CCGACAGCGCCTATAAATATCAAGGTGAAATTGACGGCCAAAGGAGAACCTTAGTCGGTGTAAACGATTATGTCATCGAAGAGCCTGAATGCCCAATCGAACTTCTGCGGATTGATCCCAAAGTAGAAGAGCAGCAGGTGTCAAGGCTTCACAAACTGCGTCGGGAACGCAACAATGAAAAGGTGAAGCATGCGCTGAGCAACCTTCACTACGCGTCGGATAAAAGTGAAAACTTGATGCCTGCAATAATTGACGCTGTAAAAGCCTATGCAACGCTTGGCGAAATAACCGATGTGTTGAGAAATGTGTATGGAGAGCATAAGGAATTGATAATAATATAGTTGGAGGAGTTGAAGCTTTGTCAGAAAAGAAAATCAGAGTTCTCATCGCAAAGCCGGGGCTAGACAGTCACGATCGAGGAGCAAAGGTGGTGGCACGAGCCTTGCGAGATGCAGGAATGGAAGTCATCTACACTGGGTTACGGCAGACGCCCGAGCAGATTGTGGAAACGGTTTTGCAGGAAGACGTCGACGTCTTGGGTCTGAGCATATTGTCCGGCGCCCACATGACCCTCTTCCCGAGGATAATGAAGCTGATGGAAACGAAGGGAGTCGACGATGTGCTTGTGTTCGCTGGCGGCATCATTCCTGAAGAAGATGTCGTCCCACTCAAAAATCTTGGCGTACAAGAGATTTTTGGGCCAGGTACACCAACGAATGCTGTAATTAAGTTCGTTAAAGCCCAAATTGGACAAAGTCGCTGATAAAAATTGGCTGCCGCCCATCAACTTGCTGAGGCCATTCTGGAAGGAGACCGCCGAGCCATAGCGAAGGCAATAACCCACGTGGAGAACAGCACACTTGAAGCACAGAAAATTGTTTCTCACCTTTATCCTCACACTGGAAAAGCACGAATAATTGGTGTTACGGGGCCAAGCGGAGCAGGGAAAAGCACACTTGCTGAAAAACTAATTCGGGAGTTGAGACGACGAGGCAAGACTGTAGGCATAGTCGCCGTTGATCCTACGAGTCCGTTTTCAGGTGGCGCGTTCTTAGGCGACCGCATACGAATGCAAGACTTGAGCACGGATGATGGAGTCTTCATTCGAAGCATGGCTACGCGAAATAATCCGGGGGGCTTATCTCGAGCTACGAAGGATGCTGTTCACATTTTAGATGCTTCAGGTAAAGACGTAGTCATTGTGGAAACTGTGGGCGCTGGACAATCAGAAGTTGACATCATCAAGATTGCCCAGACAATAATCGTTGTTTTAGCTCCCGGTCTCGGGGATGAGATTCAAGCAATCAAAGCAGGCATTATGGAGATAGGCGATGTTTTCGTGGTCAACAAAGCGGATCGGGAGAACGCAGACAAGACCATTTCCGACGTTCAAGCCATGTTGGAGCTTGGCGATGAAAGAGGTAAATGGAGGCCCATGATCGTTAAAACGATAGCTATCACGGGTGAAGGAATCGACGAACTTCTGGAAAAGGTTGAACAACATCGGATACACCTCTTGAAAGGCGAAGCCCACCTGAGGGAGAAACGCATGGTGGAAGCCGAACTTGTCGAGGCGATAAAACAGAAGACAGCTGAGTACATCGTCGAGACGTTGAAGAAAACCGGGGAGCTTGACAAATTAATCTCGAAAATCTTAGCAAAAGAATTGACTCCTTCAACTGCTGCAGAAAAGGTGTTAATTAATCAAATCAATAAACAAGGCTGCCAGGAGTAGACATTCGATGACGGAACATCAGTTGGAAACAGGCCTCGTGCAAGTCTACACGGGAGACGGCAAAGGAAAAACTTCCGCTGCTCTAGGCTTAGCCTTGAGAGCTGTTGGCCATGGGCTGAAGGTTTACATGATCCAATTTATTAAGGGAGGTTTTGAGTATGGAGAGCTTCATGCAGTAAAGCATCTCGCTGGTTTCAAGTTAAGGTCGTTTGGCAGTGGACGGTTTATAAAAGAAAAACCGCCGAAGCCAGCAGACATGGAGCACGCCAGGGATGCCCTCCAGCTAGCCAAGGACGTTGTTAACAGCGGCGATTTCGACGTTGTCATATTGGACGAGATCAACGTAGCGGTCGACTTGGCACTGCTTGAGGTGGAGGAAGTGGTCAAGCTTGTGAAGAATAAACCAAATCACGTCGAACTGGTTTTGACTGGACGGTATGCGCCGCGAGAGATTATTGCAGCTGCTGATTTGGTGACGGAAATGAAAGAAATCAAGCATCCGTATAGGAAAGGAGTGCGGTCTAGAAAAGGAGTTGAGTATTAAAATGCGCGTGCATGCCAGATTACTCAGGTATCACAGATATGTTGACTAATCACTCTATGCACGACCGGGGTGTGCCCATTTTTTCCACGATTATCCGCTGGTAGAAACTCAATGCCTCTTCTTCACTGTTCATCCCCTCGATAATCATGATGCCGCTTTTCAGAACACTTGCAAGAATTCCGTCCTTTGTCGCAAAAGTTACGCCATGCTGGCCTTGGACCTTCAACCGAGCTCCTTCCCTCTTTAGAAACCTAATTAGCTTTTCTAGCTTGAGCTTTAGATCCTCTCTTGGAACTGCGGTGAACACTCTTCGTTTGTTCCTTCCGCAGCCCTCCTCCACGAGAACCTGCTTGAGGGGTGCTGGGTTAATTTGGGGTTGATCTCCACAAACAAGGCAATTTTCTGCTTGTGCAACCTCGATTTCCTCGAACCGCATAGAGCCTACATCACAGTACAAGAGCTTGTTTCTTAGATTAGGCGGCTTTTCCAGAAGTATCTTTACCGTTTCTGCAACTTCGACGCTGGCTACGACGCCGATAACTGAGGGATGCACTCCTAATGTACCACACGAAGGAAGGAGGTGGTCATCAAGGCCGCCATAGAAACACTCTAGGCATGCAGTTTCACCTGGGATAATTGTTGACGCGTTTCCAAAACTTGATATTGCGGAGCCAAAAACGTAAGGCATCCCCAGCCTAACTGACGCTCTGTTTATCGCATATCGGGCGTTCATGTTGTCCAAACCATCCACAATCACGTCCATGCTGCTTAGTATGTTATCTACGTTCCTTTCATTGAGCGACAGGGGAAGTGGTTCAAATGTGACGTAAGGATTTAGTTTTTCCAACCTTTTTACAGCAGCTTCCACTTTCGGATAGCCGATGACATCGAAGTTGTAGAGGTGTTGTCTTTGCAGATTTGATTCTTCAACTACATCCCGATCAACAAGCCTCAAGTGGCCTACACCCATGGTGGTCAACTGTGTCGCTATTGTTGAGCCGAGACCGCCGAGACCTACTATGCACACTTTTCTATTCTTCAGTTTAAGTTGGCCCTCTAAGCCAACCTCGTCTAGCATAATCTGCCTTGAGTAAAACCTGAGCTCTTCAAACGAAAGTTCCTCTTCGATGAGGCGCTTTAAGCGGCGCTCCATGTTCAACTCGTGAACATGTTCTTGGGGTGGGGAAGGCAGCCGTGCCAAGTAGTCTTCGATGTCTGTTGACTTAGTTGTCGGCTTCTTTGGTGTTTTCTCGGTTCCTGGCATGGTCAGTTCTCTCACGCGGATTCCATTCTAGGCTCCTATATGTTTAACTGATATGCATGTTGCATAAGTTTTTCCATAAACAGCGTGTTGCAGGCGTGGACCTAGAACTGGTGAGTATAGGGAGAGAGGCTGTAGGCGTTTCGAAGTTCCATAGACAAGTCGAAATGCAAGTAAGCAGCGAAAGAATTGAAGTAAGGGGCTCCTTTTCGGGAAAACAATGTCAAAATTTTGCCGTTGTGGCTAATTTTGAAACCGTTGGGCACAGGCTCATGCCCTCGGATAAGCAGTTTCACCTTGAGCATGTTGAGAAATTTTGCCGTGACGTCTTCTCCAAAAAGCCGTCCAGCGCCCCTCGGAGAAGGGAGAGTTCCTTTCGTAGTTTCGGAGGGGTCGCTCCAAAGAATTTCCTCAAAATGACGCGTAATAGGATGGCTGATGTGGGCTAGTTTCAAATCGTCCAGTGATGACGCGCTGCTTGGAACGCCTCCATGAATTATTACACACCGTCCTTCTACAACCACCGCGAGATGTAGATACGAAAACAGCTCGCGTATTTTCAAGTATATCGTTGAGCCCTCCCCCCCGAATTTCATGCGCAAGTTGTCTGGCAAGTCGTGTGGATGAGCTAGCAAATCGTCGGGTCCTTCATGGTTCCCACGCAATAACACCACCTTCTGTGGGAACTGCTGCTTCAATGTGAGAGCTGAGAAGTAGACCTCTGG
This sequence comes from Candidatus Bathyarchaeota archaeon, assembly GCA_020341775.1. Lineage (GTDB taxonomy): Archaea > Thermoproteota > Bathyarchaeia > Bathyarchaeales > SOJC01. Next base: position 526,103 of record CP070835.1, on the reverse strand, counting down.
TGAGGAGACGCCTCTGTCTCCATAATCGCCCAGGAAAATTAGGAGAATCTCCTTGTTTTGTGTAGCTTTTTCGATGAAAGCGGAGTTCTCTACTAGGTAACGTAGACTATTTAGGTCTCCATGCAGGTCACCAACAACAATAGCTTCTCCGATAGGCTGCGCTTCGACAAGCCTCCCGCTAATGTGTAAGCTGCCGATCTGCCCCTCCTCCGAAGCTAAGAGCTCAGCGGTCTCTTCGATTAGACAGGTATAGCCTGCACTGTCCGTCTTAAAGGCTTGGCGAACGATTTCAGCAAACTCAGTCATGTCGTTCGACTTCCAAGACTAGAAAGGCTGAACACGATATAGTGTTTTGCGTGAGGCCTACACGGAAACGCATTCCACCCGTTTTCGGGTAGTTACTCTTAAATAGTTAGGCACTTCGATAGGCTCTCTGGATATATTGGAAGACTGAAGATGGATTCCACAAAGATTGCGGTCATCGCCGTGTTTACTGCTCTCACGGTTGCTCTCAACCTGTCTCCGATCAAGATTCCTGCACCTTATGCACCGTTCCTCATATACCAGATCTGGGAGATACCCATCGTTGCTGCTTTCTTGCTGTATGGTCTGAAAGTTGGGACAGCAATATCAATCTTTAACACTGCCTTGCTCCTAGCCATCTATCCGGGAGTTCTGCCCACGGGCCCCCTGTATAATCTTGCTGCGGTCTTCAGTATGCTAGTGGGAGTGTTCGTCACGGATCGAGTGTCAGTGCTACGTTCGCGTCCAAGAGAGTTTACTGGGTTAATTGCTGCAGTGGTGACGCTCATCACATTATACAGTGCTCTTCAGCCGAGGTTTCTTGATGTAACTATCATACTCATTTTCGTCGAGTTGGTTTCGTGGATTATTTTCTTGATTGCCGTGTTCTCGCTTGAACTAAAGGTTGTGTTGCCAGTTGTGTCAACCACCGTTGGAGTCATCTTCCGAGTAGGGGCTATGACCTTTGTGAATTGGGCGTTCCTTCCGTTTCCGCCTCCGATCGGGTTTGGTTTGCCCATGAGCGCGGTGATCGCTGCCCTCCCGATAATAGGAGTGTTTAACGCCACTCTAGCTTTTTATACAATTCCTCTAGGTCACTTTCTAGCTCAAACAGTGACTTCCAGCCTCAAAGCTGTAGGGCTAGCTAACGCTGGAGATCCACACGCAGAGAATCAAGAAGCCCAAGTTTCCTAAAGAAGAAAGCAGTTCAATGTGCAAGTATTGTCTTGATTTTTTCCTGAATTTCCTTTGACCGCCCTCGGATCGTCTTAAACAGTTCTTTGAACTCCTCATCGCGGGGATGTCGCTTATAGGCTCCGAATGTGCAGAACCCTAAGCCTTCAAGCATGTCTCCCACGACGACGCCGAACAGAAAATCTCTTTTTGACTTCACCAAACCAAGGAACTTCTTGTCCATCTGCTCATAATAGGTGTTTTGCAGCGTGCCGTGGAGCAGCCTGTCAAGCGCAGTGTCTAGGGTTTCTTTTAGTTTCTTCTCCATTGACTCAACGCACGACTAGTCAAATTTTTCTTTAACAATCATTTTCCTAAACTTCTTCAAGTGGTCAACGTCTGACTTGAGACGTTTCAGCTCTTTAGATTCCATCTGAAGTTTAGCCACCTTTAAACGAATCTCTTCAAGCTTGCCCATTTCAAATCGGAAATGCAGTGGCCTTTTGCTTTAAAATCGGTTATGAAAAGGAAATACAGATTCAAAATAAACAAACTCGAAGCCCAGAGTACTCTGCAGTGCCTACTTCGTCTTGCTGGAAATACTCTTCAATTTCCTATTCCTTTTCCGTTTCCGTTGCACTAATGCACTCTCTTCCATGAAACTAGCATTTTGCAGCTCATGCATGTACCAAACTCTGGTGCGAGCAAAGTAAGTTCCAGCCGCTAATCCGAAAACAATTAAAGCTAATCCACTCAGGGTCAAAGCTAACCCTAGAACACAGCCAGGCACTGCAGAAAACCCTACAGGCACGAATAAGATCCACTCCACATACTCTCCCAAATACTGCGTCACCACTAACGTCTCCAGAACGCCCCCCACAAACAAAACACTTCCTGCAATAAACATCAAATAAGCTGACATTTCGTTATGCCTTGACTCTGCAGCTCTTTCACGTAGATACTCTCTAACTGACAACGCGAACGCACCAATAAAGAACATCAACTGAAAAATATTAAACATTATGACATGTCACTATAGACCCATAATCCACAAATAAAGGAAAACTGCATACACGTACAACAACACCACAGAAACGTTTATTAAATCTTAAAATTCGCTATACCTGTGAGAGGTGCCCCCATTGCCAAGAGTTATCCCAATGGCACGTACGCAGAATGCCAAAGGTGGAGATAATGGTTGCTCATGCGAAGCCTGCGGAAGAGTGTTTGAGAAGGCTATTGAACTGACCAACCTTTCAGCAGTACCACAGCAGACCTATATCGCATGTCCATTCTGTTTCTCAAAAATGACCGGTGGTCATAGTGCAGGGGAAGCCTTTGAGCCTAACACGCCTGACTCGAACACTGGCTTTGAGGAACAGCCGGAAGACTTAGGAGCCTCAGAGCAGGAGAAATGTTCTCATCACCTCGGATACTTGAAAAAACGCCCCAAGAACACGCCAATCCCAGACACGTGCTTAACTTGCGAGAAAATGATTCAGTGCCTTCTCTAGTCTCAATCTTTCAGACAACTCCAAACCCATAGTGGCGAACATTCAACACAATTAAAATATATTCGAAATTTATATTTCATCTAGTGAATTGGAGTTCATAAGCTATTTATCTTTTGCAAAGATTATTATCGTTTGATTGAAATGGCAATCTCAAGAATCAGTGTTAAAGACGATAATGAGCTTCAGAAAATAGTTGCAGACGATGTACACGTTGTTGAAGACAACCTTACTGTAATCTGCAGCAATATGCCAATCGATACGCAGGCCAAAATCGACGTATTATGCCACGACGAAAAGGGGCAGCTCGTGATCCTGAAACTCAGCGTCAAAGAAAATGACAACATGTTTTTCGAAGGACTGAAGAACCTAACCTACGTCAACAACGTGAAGCCGATGTTGAAGTTTT
>CP070835.1:520034-522886 GCA_020341775.1 Candidatus Bathyarchaeota archaeon | reverse complement strand
GCATTGGCCAAGAAGGAATATTGTCAAGGATCGCTGACAAGGAGTCGTATGGTACAGACATAGGGCTTCTATGGATGGGGCATCACATCGGGAGGACTTTTAGTCTCGCCATGACTGGAATTGTGATATCAATTCTTGGATTCGCTGCTCCTTTCTTCATTTCAGCCTTCATTTACTTATTTTTCTTCACGACAGCTTACGTAGCGCTGAAATAGCTCTCATCAAAAACGAAACCAATCCTCCAAAGTGGAAGCAACATCCAGTTCAAGCGGGTTTGTCGAAGGACATGTACAGCGCTTCAGACCCCTGCATTTCTCATTCACACCAACAACGTGCTCGTTTATTAGGGCTACTGCAGCTTTCATTCGGGCTCCGCTGCAGCCACATAAAAACTTTCAATGACTTCAGCAGGCTCGATCCTCATGCATCGAATTACTGTTCGACATCCAAAGCATTCCTCAGGAAACGAGCTTCCTTTCGGTAGCGTTGTCAAATAGCCCTCATAATGAGGACATGCTTTTTCTTTAGGTTGAGTGGGGCTATCTGGTTTACGAGCTGCGAGAGATTTGATTGAGTCCATGATTCTCCGCTTTTTCTGAGCTGGCTTCTGATTCATATATGTAGAGAGCTTCGCTTCAACAGAAGGTTTCAGTCTTAAGAGAAGCAAGAAGTACAGCGTCAATGATGTCGTGACTAACGCAAATAATAGGTAAATATAGGTCTGCAATACCGTGACCTCTAGGTAGCTCAAGGTGTCACCCTGCGTTGAAAGATGGTCGTTGCGAATTCGGCTGAGTTTGGCAGCGATTGACCCAAGCAGCTATTGTTAACACGACTACAAACAAGAACTTGTAGACTTGACAGTACTAAAATGCCTAGAAACGGGAGGCGTAAATGTTTCTCACTCATATATGCTACACTCACATTATGGAAAGAAATGAGGTAGTGGTGAGTCGCCTACTCACCTGATCCTTCTCCAGTTATCCGCAACGATAGCGTTGCACTTGCAGTACTCCCTGCTGTTGCTGTGGCAGCCCACCTGATTCTCCATTCCAATCGCCAAACTTCGCCTGCAGCTATTGTGAATGATGTGGAGTTGCTTGTTCCATGCACTTGGACGGTGCTGTCGTACGTGTCCGAATTATCGAATAGCCGGATGTACAGTGAGTCGATAGAACCTGAAAATGAATCAACAGTTAGTTGGCAGGGAAAACTTTGGGATCCATCCGTGTTGTGAATAACAGAAGCGTTTTCATAGACTCTCGTAACGTTGGGCCAACCAGACATGCTGGTGAACTTAATATAAGTTCCATTCGTTCCAATAGATGTACCAGCTGCGGATGCGTCAGTTCCATTTTCGAAGACTACCATGGCAGAATATACGTTGATTGGTGATGCTTCCATCAGCATGTAGTTGTATGTTGCCGCGGTTACAGTGACTACGATTACAGACATCAATAGCAGAATCAACATCTTAGCAGACTTCTTAAATATTCGTCCCATTGTTCTTCACCTCCTTTTCAAGCGTTTTTTGATTATTTGTGGACTGAGAACGACGGATATCGAAATTCCAAGAACCAAGGCGCTTGAAAGCATTACGATCTGTGAAAGATATTCTGCTGCAATTTGAGCGGTATAATTGAAGGTAAAGAAGCCGGCGATCAGAAATATGGGAAACACAACTGCTCCGGAGAAGAATTTTGCCATTGTCCACCTTCTTTTGATGACTGCAAGATACACGTTGAGAGCGATAACGCTAGTTAGGGCGACTGCCAAGTAAAGAAAGCAAAACCAGAATCGCATGTAATCGCCAAAAACTGTGAGAAGCTCTTTGCTGATTAAGACATGCACGTAGCCACCTATTGCGGCTGCTTGGAAAATGTATGGGAGAATCTCTGGGAAATGGTCATCGAGAAGACAAGTGATCAGGCTCATAGCGACAAATACGTCTACCGCAAGGAATGCAAAGAATTCGGGGAGCAGCGAGAAACTCATCCAGTCGTCCTCAGGTTCACCATCCACCCAAATCTCTGAATGAGAAACACTTAAGCCATATGAATCAAGAATACTAATTCCAATTGCATCTGTATGTAATTCAAAGTTTTACTCAGTTTCTTGCACATGCGCGCTTCCAGCCTCAGAGTGATTACATGTCATCTCATCGCGATGATTGTGGAAGAAGGACAGGGGAATTAGGGCTGTATTGCTGCGGTTGTGTGCTGGACGTAACCCGCCTTAAGGCTTAGTAATTCTTTGCTCATTCTATTCTCTTAACTCCTTTTGATAGATTTGTGATGGGTGTCTGTTGCTTTGAGGATTTCGTGTTGTGTGTTCATTCATTTCATCACTCTTGCATTTAGGCAGGCTGTTCCTTTTTGAGTTCTATGCCTTGATCTCTCAGTTAGATGCCTTTAGCCTAGTCTTGCGGGATTGTGTCATTCTCTTGCTTTTGAGGCGAGGCTGTCCTTCGCTGATCAGAGGACAGCCAGTCGTTGGTGGTTGTCGGCGACGAGGCATTAAGCTTTTTGGGAGGGTAACCTTCGCAAGGGAGGGCACGTTCCCGAAAAGATTAAGCCGAGGAGCTTTTGGCGTATTGTTTGTACACGCTCCACCTCGATAGAACTTGGTTATTGCGCGTACAACCTTGTGTTCTATATCTATGCTCTATACCAACGCAGAAATCTTATATCTTCTCTATCAAAGATGTGGCTTCGTGATTGAAAATGAGAGAGAAGAAAACTACATGGGGAAGGATAGTAATTGCTTCAGGAATAATATGCATAGCTCTTCTTGCAAGTTTGGTTATTGCTATTCTAAACTATAACTTGGCGGTTTCAAGTTACAACTCAATG
>CP070835.1:513582-519934 GCA_020341775.1 Candidatus Bathyarchaeota archaeon | reverse complement strand
GAGGGCAACCTCTCAGTCGACTACGGCGGTGAGCTGCAGCAATGCACCAAGCCGTTCAGTCTGGTGTTCGATCCGAAGGAGATGGCGCGGGCGCTGAAGCTCCCGCTCGACGATATCTCGCTGTGCACCAACACATTCGGCGCTGGCGCATTGGACCCGATGCCGTTCGAGGCGGCGTGCTTCCCGTACGCGCAGCACTTCGTCACGACGAGCGTCCCGACAGCCACCTCGATGCGAACGGCTGAGGATCTTGAGCGAGCCGTGAACGAGTTCAACGACAAGGTGAATGCCCCTCAGGAGACGGACTGCCAAGAGTGAACGATGACGGATCGTAAGAGTGTCTTGCGTCTGTGTGAAGAAGCTCAAGTCCTAACATTCATGCGCACGCGTTCGCGTATGTAAGAAGAGATTAAAGTCTGATAGGTTATGTTTCAATTAGGTAGCTTATTGTTCGAGTTGATGATATGAGCGAAAACAGAACCCTTATTGCGTATGCTACATATGGAGGGACGACAGAAGACTATGCCAAAGCAATTGCCTCTGTCCTCACAGACGAATTCAAGATGCAGGGGAATTAGTCAATCTGAGGACGGACCAACATCCCAAATTGACGCCATATCAAAATGTCATTGTTGGAGCTGGTGTACAGAAATTTAGGATGTACGAGGAAGGAGCAGAGTTTTTGGAGAAGACTAATTTCGGAGATAGAAATGCGGTGATATTTCTCTCATCTCTGATGCCGAGAGACGAGGTTATCAAGAGGTATATTGATGTAATTATTCAAAGAACCCAAAGCTGAAACCGCTTGCAGTTGAAGTGCTTGGGGGAAGAATGAAAGTATTTGGATGAACCATCACAGACAAGGCTGATATCGAAAAATGCAAAGCATGGGCAAGAAAAACCGCAGAGCAATTACAAGCTAGCTAGCTACTAATAATCTGTACAGCTCAAACTTCTCTGGGATAATCACGTCTATTTCAGGGTGTACCTTTTCCACAATATTTTGGAATTGCTTCATTTGATTCCTTCTCCCATGGATGGGTATAGCTGTTTGCGGCTGTAAGTCCATGATCGTGGCGAGAGCTGTAGCTGGAGAGCATGTTGTGGCTGTGCCGACTGGTACAAAGGCGAGATCAGCGGAAGCATCCTTCTGTCGCCAATAGCCTGAGTCTCCCCCATGAAAGATCCTTATTTCCCCCAGATTTATCAGATACTGCGTTATAGGACCGACGTGTATACCCTGTAAGGCGGTCACCTCAGTGCCTCCAATTTGGTGTGTTGCGTATTTTGACGCAGGGTCTGCTTTCGTCAGCATGGTGGCTGGAACATTTGCTTTTAACTCTTCAAAAGAAACTATGTCAGCGACTGTATGTGGGCGAGTCTGTTTGATTAGTTCCAATGCATAGTCCTTTTTAAAATGATCCCAGTGGTTGTGAGTAAAAAGGAGAAGATCCAGTTGTCTTATTGCAGATGCTTTTGATTGTGTAAGGCTCTTACCCGGATCGATCGCAATAGTTGACTTCTCTGACTTCAGGAGAATGCTGCTATATCCTAAGAAGATGAAGGCAATCTCGTTATCCTCCAGCTCAACGTCACAAAATGCTTCTATTACTTCAACCTTGTTTTCTATCATTCCCTTCCACTCAGAGAAGACACAATGTTGATACGTGCGCGCGCATGAACCTCCGGATACTGTCCGCCGATTGTTGGATCCTCATAGATTGTACGTGCCACTCTGTTAGAGCTCTCCACAGATCACGGCATTGCTTTCTGTCCTCAACGCGATATTTGCGAATCACGGGAGCTTCATCCATTCTAATCACATCATTTACAAGCTAGAAGAATCTCAAGGTTTAAGTAATTCCCCAACGCGTCCACGCAATGTGTCAAAGCATGCATGGCTTTTCGAGTGTCATTATCACTTTGATTATTGTTATTACTAGTACTTCACAGGTGGAAAAGGTTGTTCGTTTTCTATTCTCTTCCTTCTTTGTTTCTCCCATTCTCTCTTTCTTTCTTTCGCCTGTTGCATGTTGTCTGTTAGGGCTTTGACCATGAACATTAGAAGATCTTCGAGGATGTGCATACGTGATACAACCCTGCACGTATTGTACGCAAACCATCCTTCCAAGTAGTTATCTGCGATATAAGTCACTTTGTTCTCTCCTGTTCTTTCAGTTTTTGGGAACCGCGCTGCTGTAGAAGCCATCTGCCTTTCAGAATATAAAATGTCTATTCTAACTGGTGGGGGCAGTCTTTGAGATTGGAATGTCTCAACGTTACGTATTGCATCGCTTGAAGCTTCGCAAATAAGCCTGTGTGCTGTTTCTACTGGAATGCTTCTTGCCTTGTCTCTTGTTAGTGCTTTCTTGACTGGGATAGTTGCAATCTCATGCAGCAACGCTTTTGCTTCTCTCACAACTGCGTCATCTCCGACCAACAGCACCACAGGGACGTTGAAATGTCCGAAGAGCCATGCGAGCTGGGGGGCTTCTCCAGCATCTTTTCCGTTTACCCGCAGCGCAGTGTCACCCGTATTTGTGTGACTCATGAAACCATCAATAGTGCCTTGGGCAGCGTGTTGTCCAAGCAGCATTACTGCATCATACTTCGCAATTTCTCGAGACTTTACCATCTCATAAAAGCGTGTCATCCATCCACCTCCAAGCAAATTGCAGTCAGATTCGAGTTCCTCTTGTAGCAGATTGTTACCCACACCGTGCCCGTCAAAAATGTCGATTGAAGCTTGAGCATCGGCTCTTCTGATTCCTCGAATCGCTGCATTAACATCTTGAGTCGCATAACTCCTAGCAGTTCTATAAAGCACTGCATCCGCAAACATTTCACGGTCCTCTATGCCAGACGGCCCTTCCATATCACTCCATAACAGAACATGCATTGCTCTCACTTCACATCTTCAAAACTACAAATGCTGGTCAGAACTGTTAGTTGTTCCGGAAAATAGTGATCAAGTAATTGATCACATTGCGTGCGCATCGCTTGCGCGTTTAAGCTCCATAGTATCTGCAGCTCGTTGCTTTGCGCGCGGGAATCAATATTTCCGTAGGATGTGTGCAATCTTTGAACCTAGTTGGTTGTACTGATGAGCTGCAAACGGCGTTGTGGGAAAGAGTGAAGGGATCTTATATGATGCGTTTCCTTTCTTCAGTTCTTTATCTAAATCGAAAACTACTGCTTCTTCGAAGTTATGAAAGAAATATAGGTAGAGCTGTTTTTGCTTCAGATCACAAATGTTCGAGTATAGAGTTGGAGAACCGATGTCAAAGTGGGTGGCGGAAAGAACTGAGCGAATTACGTCAACGGTTGCAGATTCAGCATTCTTTAGAATCTGATCAGCAATTTGGTATCTTTGACAGGGGTATTCGTCAGAGTTTTTGCAGTCTGATTGGATGAAGTTAGTTGAGATCTGATAGTCACCCTCCTTGAAGAGGAAATTTTGTTTCCCCTGTCCCCATTCAACGATGACCGAGTTGCCTTTTGCATCCGCTATAGGCACCTTTAATATGTTTAAATCAGGGACATTATGTTGCTGGAAGAATTCTACAACCTCGTGCACCGTTGCGAAATTTGTTAGGATTTTTTCCACAAGGTTTCCATAGAAAGCGGGTTTACTTGAGTCTCTCTGCCATCCTGTGGGATTGACAGCGTTCATGTCCATGAACAATCCATGTTCGTTCATTCCACCTTGAAAACTGTCAGGCAGAGATGGAGAGTCGAACCCAACATAGACTCGACCGTAACCTTCTTTCGATGCTGGGATAAACCATATCTTGGTTCTGGGTTCAGTATAGTCTTCGTTGTTCCCCGCCAATACAATACCATTCTTGGACATAATGACTATTGTGCACAATGCGGATCTCTCCTTTCAACATCAAGCTGTACCCCTGTTATAAAAATACCTTGAAACTACGTAGAAATGTACTCGTGAATAATACTATTGAATCGCTCCAAAAAAAGCGCGCGTGCGCGGTTATATCATAATAACATGTCTCAGAAATTGATGTTATTGCAGAGTAACAAAACTGAAGCTAAAACTGTTCCCAAGAACGCTTTCTCTTATAAAGTATGGCTACCAGCAGCGTTGCAGTCATGAAGAGTGGTAGAAGGAGGAGTGAGGAAAACTCTGGAACCATTGGATAGTTGTCTTGGTTGTTTTCGTCGATGACAAATGGGTGGTCCCATATTCCGTCACTGCCGGTTTCGTTTTGGTAAGGACCACTAAACAGGTCTTCGTCTGTATAGTCGCTCCAGTAGTTGCCACCAGAGGGGTAACCGTCATCCCATGTAATACTAATTCCTGGATCTTCCACATGCATTGTGTTGCTAGCAAAATTGTTATGATAAATAGAATTGTTTGAAGAACCCTCGAAATAGATGCCAAAGTCGTTGCTCATTATGATGTTTCCAGAAACAGTGATGTTTGAAGAATCGTAAAGGTAGATGCCAATGTTGTTTTTTGTTATATTGTTTCCAATTATGGCGTTGTTTGAAGAATCGTCGAGTTGGATGCCATCATAGGTACTGTTTATTATTTTGTTCCCAGAAACAGTGATGTTAGACGACCAAGAGAGCCAGACGCCACGATTGTTGTTTGTTATGTTGTTTCCAGAAAGGGTGTTGCTTGAAGAATAATCGAGATAGATGCCATAGTCGTTGTCTCTTATGCTATTTCCGCTTATGGTGTTGTTTGAAGACTCATAGAGGTCGATGCCATTCTCGCTAGTTGCTGTTATGTTGTTTCCAGAAATAGTGTTGTTTGAAGAAATATAGGCGTAGATGCCATCCTTATTGTCTGTTATGTTGTTGTCTCGGATTTTCGTGCTGTTTGTGTATGCTATTAGCAGCCCTGGACTGTTTTTGGTCAGGGTAAGCCCTTCAACCGTGGTGTCTGTTGAGTTTATGAGCGCTAGAAATCCTACCGCCAAGTGAGTTGAGGGGCTAATCGTGATGCCCTGTTGGTTGATTAAGTAGTAAACAGGTTTGCCGTCTACAAGATTTGAGGCGTCGATGGAATGTATATAATGGCTCAGTTCATCTCCCCAAACGCCAAAGCCATATCGATTTCCTTCCAACAAATTCCTGTTCAAAAAGTTGTGTGAAGAAATCTCGAGATAGATGCCATAGTTTTCACTGTTTGCTATGTGGTTTCCAGAAATGGTGTTTTGGTTTGAAGAGCTGTCGACATGGATACCATACCATCTGCTGTCTGTTATGTTGTTTCCGCTTATGGTGTTGTTTGAAGCTTCATAGAGTTTGATACCGAGTCCGAATTCTTTTATTTCCACATTCTTGATTGTCACATTGCTTCTTCCTATAGTCAGGGCAATTCCTGTTCCGATTCCTGTTCCTTGAAGGGTGTGGTTTGCGCCATCAACGATAATGTCGTCCCTCTCAACGAAAATAGACTCATTGATGTTGTCGGTGAAGGTGTAGGTAACATTATCAAGGCTCGAAATGAGTGCTGTCGGAGGATCGACACTTCCGTCAGCCCTGATGTAAATGGTTCCACTTGCTCCAACTATCTGAACTCTAAATGCTGCACCCAATATTCCTATAAGCAAAATCGGTAAAGTTACTACCAAAACAAGTCTTCTATTCATGCTGCACCCCATCCTTTGCTATGTCTATTAGTTCTGTTTTTATGGCTTGTGGAAGAGACTGCTGAGCTGGAAGATTGGTCAGGCTTTGTTCTCTTTTTGCTTTCGTTTTGTTTCAAGATCTTTCTGCATTTTGGCACATCTTGCATACCATAGCTTCTTGTATTCTTGGTGTGAGACCACTCTGTTCTTGAGGTCTGCTATTGTGCCTATTCCCTCCTCCAAACACCATCCCACACAGATTTCGTATTCTTCCCAATCCAATTCTTCATCTTCCCAATACACCGGAACTTTGGGAAACCTATGCAGCAAAGCGGCAAAAGCTCTTGTGTGACCATCAACAAAGATAATTCTGTCTCCAAGCTTTTTTATGGGGATAGGCTCCATCAAACTTGGCTTGGAAGCAAAATTCTTCATGATGCTTTTTAGTTTTCCTGAGCTAATATACAGCTGAGAAGGCTGAATCTTATCCAAATCCATTAAGAACATCCTAGTCACTATCCACCAAGCCCTCAGTCAAATGCTCTCTAGGTTCTTCTCTTATGTTTTATGGCTTGCGCGCACATGTGGAAAGAATCTGTTTTAAAGGATCAATCCTTCTACCATAGCTACAGTGGTTTGAGTGCCTAGAGTCGTTCATTTCGAGATAGAAGCAGAGAAACCTGAAAGAGCTATCAGGTTCTATGAAGAAGTTTTTGGTTGGAAAGTCGAAAAGTGGAAAGGGCCAATAGAGT
>CP070835.1:512470-513482 GCA_020341775.1 Candidatus Bathyarchaeota archaeon | reverse complement strand
TGCTAACCTTATAAATTTCTCAGATTGTATCTGTCTCTATGAAAATTGGACTTCAGATCCCAAATTTCACGTTTCCCAATGGACCTGTGGGCTTTGCTGATGACATAAAAGACATTGTCACCACAGCTGAACAGGCAGGATTCTACAGCATATGGGTAATGGACCACTTCTTCCAACTTGGGGAAAAAGGTGGCATACTTCTAGGACCAGCCGAAGATGATATGCACGAAGGCTATTCTCTTCTGAACTACATCGCTGCATTGACAAGAGAAGTAAAGCTTGGTACGATGGTCACCGGAAATATCTATAGACACCCAGGAGTTCTGGTGAAAACCGTAACAACTCTAGACGTGTTGTCTGGAGGACGCGCTTACATGGGTATTGGCGCAGGCTGGTTTGAGAGAGAATCTGTTGGACTGGGTATCCCATTTCACAACTGGAAAATTCGTTTCGAGATGCTGCAGGAAACCCTGCAAATCGCGAAGCAGATGTGGAGCAATAACAATGGAAAATTCACGGGTAGATACTATAAACTGAAGGAGACAATCTGCAATCCCCAACCCCTTCAAAGACCTCATCCTCCTATCCTCATTGGAGGAATGGGACCGAGGAAGACTTTGCGTCTCGTGGCTAAATACGGAGATGCCTGCAATCTCTTTACAAGAGGTGGGTTTGGTTCTCTAAAGGATGCACTAACCATTCTTGAGAGACACTGTAAAGATGTTGGGCGACCTTTCAATCAAATTGAAAAAACAACTTTGGGAACTGTGCACTTGGGTCATTCAGAATTACCGAATTTCATCACGCGCAAAAGAAGAGATGGAACTAGCTACAAAGCACCAATATTGAAGACAGCGGAAAGCACCATCGAGCATATAAAGGGATTAGCAAAGATCGGCATTGATCATGCAATATTTAACATGCGATATCCCCTTGATGAATACAGGCCATTAGAGATTTTCCAGAATGAGATAATTCCAGCAGTATCAGATCTGTAATCCAGATGAACGCT
>CP070835.1:511189-512370 GCA_020341775.1 Candidatus Bathyarchaeota archaeon | reverse complement strand
CCTAAAATTTTTCCGAGGATCGCAAGGTCTGGCGTCACCCCGAAATATTGTTGACCGCCGCCAGGGGAGAGCCTGAATCCTGTAATAATCTCATCAAAAACTAGCAATGCGTCCTTTTGGGTGCAAAGTTCTCGCAGACCTTTCAAGAACTGCTTTTCAGCGGGTATACACCCGCCAGCGCCAAGAACTGGTTCAACCATGATGGCCGCCACTTCGTGGCCTTTGATTCGTTGTTCTGTTGTCTCCAAATCGTTAAAAGGCGCGATTATCGTGTCCTTCAATGCTCCCCTTGTTATACCATTTGACTCTTGGACTTCAAATGGAGGTCTCACAGCTACGTGCAGTGCATCATAGCCACCATGCCAGCCACCTTGAAACTTGACAATTTTCGGCTTCTTAGCATAGCTGCGTGCAAGACGGGAAACGTACATGGCGGCTTCAGTGCCAGAGTTGGAAAACCGCACCATCTGGGCGCACGGCAACATCTTGACTACCTGCTCTGCTAAGGCAACTTCAGCCTCATGACAAACGCCATAATGTGTTCCATGTTCAATCTGCTTCGCAACGACATCCACAATGTTGGAAGGACTGTGACCGAGGATGTGAGTGTAGTGTCCCATCCAGAAATCCGTGTAGACGTTGCCATCCACATCTCTCAGTTTACTTCCTTTCGCCCAATTTACGTAGAAGGGATAGGGTTCAAAGTAACGAATGAAATATGTCACGCCTGCTGGTAGAACCTTTCGTGCCCGTTCATAGAGCTGCTTTGAATTGGCGTCCACAAATTTGCGCTTGTGCTGCATTTGTCGACAGAACTCCTGAGAACAAGTTCTGCTCAGTGGCGATTTAAATGCTTACTTGACGCATTCTTTCTGTGATTGGCGAGTGCTGGGCACACCAGCGTAGCATGTTGCCGTGTTTCATTGATCAGGCTTTTCGCCTTGGGGAAAGGCATAAGACCCGTTTGATGTAAGTCTGATGTAATGAGTGTTGAACAAGCGATTCTAATTACGGTGCTGAGGCTGACAAAAAATGCTTCTATAGACTTTTCGTTAGTTGCTAGAGCCGCTCGAATCCCGGCGGAAACCGTGGAGAATGTTCTCAGAAAACTTGAAGAAACCTCCTTCATTAAGTGGCGGGGGAATGTGTTGGCGGCTTCTCCGGACCAGCGAGTTAAACTT
>CP070835.1:506505-511089 GCA_020341775.1 Candidatus Bathyarchaeota archaeon | reverse complement strand
GCTTTTGAGGACGCAGACGCGGTAGTAGCTGCCAGCAAACCAGGTCCAGGCACTATCAAAAAAGAGTGGGTGGGCAAAATGGCCACAAACAGCATTGTCTTCGCTTGCGCGAACCCCATTCCTGAAATTTGGCCGTGGGAAGCAAAAGAAGCGGGAGCCCTAGTCGTAGGCACGGGCCGTAGCGACTTTCCCAACCAAATCAACAACAGCCTAGGATTTCCAGCAATATTCCGCGGTGTACTCGATGTCAAAGCCACAACAGTCACAGACGACATGTGCGTTGCTGCTGCGAATGAGCTAGCCCGCTTCGCCGAAGAAAGAGGCATAAGCGAAAACGATATTGCCCCAAGAATGGAAGAATGGGAGGTCTTTCCAAGAGAAGCGGTAGCATGCGCCCTTCAAAGCATAAAAGAAGGAGTCGCCCGCATCAAACCCACTAAACAAGAACTTTGGGAAAGAGCAGCCGCCGTCATCAAAAACGCCCGAGAATCAACACACCAGCTCATGAAGCATGGCCTAATCAAAAAGCCACCGCCTGAAAAGGACATACTAACCTCCTCGCTGTGTTGACGCGTTTCACACAATACACAATGGCCCGTCCACCCAGCTATCTATGCTGCTACATGACCCGCATGTACTACGCGTCTATTAGGTCAGCGCATATGCATTGATGTCAAAGCAAACGAAGACTTCGACAGATCCACCCTACAATTCTCTGCCATCTCTCCAGCTTCTGCTGGATCAAGGCAGTTTTTTGTAGCTCCACGAAAGAATCATGTTTTGTTTCAGCCTTACAGTATTAAGGTTAGAGTCTTCTCGTAATATTGGAGTTCCGTCTGTTACGGTTGGATTTCGGCTAAACATGGGGATCATCAGTGGTGCTTCTAAATTGAAGTTTCCTTTCTCGTTCTCAACGAAGTCTTCAAGAGCTCTAAGTTTCTTCTGCGCCTCTCCGAATCGTTGAGGTGTTTCCATCCTCTCACGAATCTTAGACTTTCCTTCAAGCACAGATAGCTTGGCAAGTAGGAATGATTCTCTTTCACTTAATAACTTCAATTCTTTCGTGAGTTTTACTCTTCTGTCCTGGAGCCTCTCTAATTCAGCTGTCATTATAATTAATCACGAATTGGAATAGATACCAAAGGTAAATAAGACGATTATGAAGCCAGAATAAGTATCAAGTTTCCCTTCGCAGTCATAAGCATTAAATGCGGATTCCATAGTACTTAAGTGAGATCCACGCAAGTGAATGCTATAAGTGCAGAACCTGTGCGAGTAGCTGTCCGGTGGCTAGAATCACTGAAAACTTCAATCATCGAGTGCCCATTAAGTTGTGGCGTTTTGGAGACATGAATAATCCCTCAGATGAGTTCCTCGCAAGCGACGCATGCATGCATGCATGCATGCGCCAGGTGGGGATTAAGCGTACAGGCTCGCAACCTCAATGTTATGCAGCCCGGCTAAAAAATTCATAATGCCAAATCCTACAGCAATCGCCGTGATAAAAGTTGCAGCCCACGTAGAATACTTGTGCTCCATTCTGAATAAGAGCAAGTATGTGAATACAAGAGCTGGGATATAGAACATCAACGCACCCCAAGCCCCAAAAGGCCAACCTAGAGGATTCAGCTCCACTGCGACCCCTAAATGACTTATAACGTAGAAAGTGGTGATAACGTCGAATGCCCAACAGAGCAGAGAGGCAATATGCATATACAGCAAGTAGGGCTGTTTCGTATCGGAGTGCATATTCAACAGTAGCGCCTATACTAAACTAAGAATTATGAAACCACAATAACGATCGAACATCCAAGCCGAATCAATGACAAAAACAGACTGAAGGCGTAGGGCGTTCCCCTCCCACAAACCCTAATAACATAGAACAATCCATGTATGGCCAAGCAAGAATTTCTTGCAAAGACCAATAGCAACCTGGAAGACATGCAGATGGGTGACTTGTCAACTCTGTCCCTTGCATGCTAGGTGTACACGAGAAGGAAAAGTGAAGAGAGGCAACAGAGTAAAAAAAGACGGGCGCAACCTTCACTTCCAAAAAGTGACGCGCACCCTTGAATTCCACCTCTCTACGCAACCAAGAATAATCGGAGGAAATTAGGTGTTGAAGCTCCTTGTTGACTACCGAGAGAAGTCTCTAGCGAAGTTGCTTCAGGATGTGGACGCAGAAATTACTTTTACTCAGCTACCTGTTGGTGACTACTTGATAGTCTCAGATTATACGGCAGCGATCGTTGAAAGGAAAACCACCATTGACTTTTTAACGTCGATTCGATCCAATCGGATATGGGATCAGCTTCTCCGAATGATGAAAGCTGAAAGCGTTTTGGGGTACAAGATCAACCGGAAGATGCTTCTCCTCCAAGGCAACTTCAAGGAATACTTGATGAAGGTTGACCGTGAAAATCCAGAAAAAATGTTAAAACACTGGTCTCAAATCATGGGCGCGTATTTCGAAATCGTCTACGTTTACAACACGCCAATCATTCATGCCGAAAGCGACATAGCATTCAAAGCTTTTATGAGAATACTCGTCAAAAGAGAAGCTGCCGGAAAGAATGACAAACTACCTGACGCAAGATGGTACAGAAAACCTGTCAAAGCGACTCTACCCGAAAAAGACCGGAAGAAGTACATCTTGGCAGCTCTTCCCTACATAGGAGACCAGCTAGCACAGAATCTGCTTCTGCACTTCACGACAATATCACAAATAACATGTGCTTCAGTTGAGGACCTGCAAAAAGTTCCCAAGATCGGAAAGAAAAAAGCAGAACTAATCCATCGAATATTTCACTAAGATGCCACACACCTTCTCCCCCACCAACTAGATTCCTTGCGCGCGCGATGAAAATGACCATCCTTAATATCTTGCCAATAAGGCATTATCCCTCTTCTGAGCAACGCGGGTGTCCAACATTTGCTGCACAGAGATCGAACATCCAAAAAAGAACAACGTGCGTGCAGCTAAGGCTTATATAAGATCTCTATCCAAATCCGCGACCAGGAAGATTGCTATGTACCACATTCGACGAAAGGAACAGGAAATAGCTGACGTTGACGAGATGAAAAGTGTTCTCGCCTCCACTCAGTACGTGACTATAGCGCTGTGTAAAGACAATGAGCCCTATCTTGTTACGTTAAGCCATGGCTATGACGCAGCACAGAACTGCATCTTCTTTCATTGCGCTGCAGAGGGTAAGAAACTGGACTATATCAAAGCAAACACCAGAGTCTGGGGACAAGCCCTAACTGATGAACGTTACGCAGATGCGGAATGCAGACAGCACTACACCTCAGTTCAATTCTACGGCGAGGTGACCTTCATATCGAAGGCAGATGACAAAATACGAGCCCTGGCATGTATGATACAGCAACAGAATCAAGATCCCAAGCCCATGATGGCTAAACTTGAAAAACTTGACCCCAAAACAGACCTCAATAATGTCTTGATAGGCCGAATAGACATCGAATATCTCAGCGGCAAGCAGTCAGAAAAACAATCGTGAAGTCATGCGTGTCGACAAAACAGAACCGCGAGTATTTAGTCCCCGATGGCGAAATCGACATAAGAAACACAACATTGATAGTAAATCACTTCAATGACACATACACTCGATGTGCAGGCGAGGTCTATTACATGTTTGATGATAAGTCAAGCACAATATTGTTGGGTTTCGCTTTTCTAGCTCTCCT
Source organism: Candidatus Bathyarchaeota archaeon (assembly GCA_020341775.1). GTDB lineage: Archaea > Thermoproteota > Bathyarchaeia > Bathyarchaeales > SOJC01. The sequence continues at coordinate 507,381 of CP070835.1, read as the reverse complement.
ACTGTTTTCGTACATAGCAAATACTGCGTTTTTCGGCTCGCTGAGTGTCTGGTTTCAAAATCAGCCTTTGGTGTTTGTCATGATCTTCATGAACAACATAATCGTCGTCTCCCTTGTCTTGTTGGGGATGAGATTCTACGTGAATCTAGTTGTGCTGGGCGTTTTCAAAAGAGAGAAATACCCCGATGTTGTGTTAAGGCATCCGCGAATCTTTGCAGCTATCTTCGCGTTCATCGTGCTCTTTCTAGGTATCTTAAGAGGCGTGAACCGCTTTTTTGGAGAAATAGCTGTTGAAACTCTTCCATCAATCTTTCTCGCAAGTGCCCCCATCGGGGTAATCGAAGGGTATGGCGTATACCTGACGATCCGAAAAACCCTCGGCAGAACTATGACTATGAAAAATCTAGTTTACATCTACGGGATCTTTTTCGCAGCAGCGATACTCGAGATCAGCCTCATAAACATTGTCACATAAAGTGCGCGTGCGCCCTCTGACCTGCTGGTTCTTTTTTCCCAATAACAGATAGTTTCAAGCAAGCATACATGATTTTTTAACAAAGATACGCAAAATTAAGCGAACTAATTAGGTTACAATGCAACTTATATCCGTTTAATGATATAACAAAATTGATAAAATCATGTCACTTATACCAGAATTTGAGCTAGGCTTGTGGAACGCTTGGATTTTCATGGGTCCCTCTCTATTGATGATGCTTCTCTGGATGCTCGTGGGGGCAAAAAAACAAAAGGTGACCCCGCAGAAAGTTGGCGTCTGTCCAAGACTAAGATGGCATTTTGCGCTTTTTCCAAGCTTATCTATTTTGCAGCCGTGGCATACTCTGTTTTCCTACCGCTAAAATTAGGCACGATATGGTT
>CP070835.1:505230-506405 GCA_020341775.1 Candidatus Bathyarchaeota archaeon | reverse complement strand
AGCTCCCTCTTCTATGCTTAGCATATCTCTGATCTCCTTTGCAACCGTAATTCTACCCTCTTTTCTCACATACGCTGTGAACATAGCTTCTTCATTCTCTATTTCTGGCATACAGTTTTCCCCAGAAAACGTCGTTTTCTGTATTGCGAACTCAGAATGCCTCAAAACTAGGAGATAATTCTTTGTAATACGCAAATATATCGCTAACTCTTATAATCGCCAGATTTCCCGCTTTCATCCACAAAACACGCTTAAATCTAAGTACATTTACCACTGCGCACGCAGCAAAGGTGAAATTTTCTCACCTGTATTTGCAGCGGTAGTGCGCGCGGATTTTCATTGGGATTCAGATTCAGACTTCATATGAGTTAAATAAGATTTCGTTAGAAGCTAGAAAGCAATCAGCTGGTTAGGACAGTGCCCCCACAAGTGCAACCAGAGCTATTTGCATTACTAGGCTTAAACGTCTTTCTAGCGCTCAGTCTATTATCATGCCTCTTGGACAGATACTTCCCTTCAATGATTCCCTACTTGTATCAACTGGCGGCGCTTACAGGTTTTGGTCAACTACTGATCAGCAAGGAGTTCCTGTCAACATTCGGGGAATACACACGTTTCTGGTATTGCTTTGCCTATTTCATGGTTGCGATATCCAATGTGATTGCGCTCAATGTTTATCTGGCATTTCTCAAGAAGCGACAATTGATTTCAAAAATCTTTCTAGGTTCAGCTACGGTTCCCGCTGTTCTTGCTTCCATCTTCTTCATCTACAATTATGCAAGCGCCACAACTCAACCCTTTGTCGATTTCTCAGCAATTCCATTAGAAAGCGTCTTTTTTGCAGTACTTATCTTTGACACATTGGTCCTAGCGGTGAGCTTACATGCGTTCTTCAAACCAAAATGGAGGGATCTAACGGCAATAATTGTAGCTGTTCTTGCAGGGGTCTGCGTCTATGCTTTTCTTGTGCCGGCTTGGCGTGGCTCCACATTTGTTTTCAGTGCTATGGCGTTGGGGGTTGCTGTGTTTATGGTGTTGGGGGCCAGCATCTATGTGTTCCTCAGACTTGTGTCTGAAGCTTTGAAGAAAAGGCGAAGGAGGTGAAACAAATAATGGATTTAAAGAAAATAAACCGCAGAAAGTCACTTAAACTCTTGGCATTGCTAGCATCATCT
>CP070835.1:501955-505130 GCA_020341775.1 Candidatus Bathyarchaeota archaeon | reverse complement strand
GCAATCAACGTGGCTTGGGCAGAATGGAAAAAAGTGATATTTGTGGCAAGAATGGGCGGGATCTGTCCCTGTTGAGAGCTAACCACAAGAAGTTGGGAAACATAGAGGTTTGCTCGGAGTGCTGGGAGAAGCTCTACACTGAAAACGAATTTGTGGGTGGAAGCACATGTTCAAGTAGCTCTTGTTCCACATGCTCCACGTGTCCCACATGCTGAATATATAACATGCGTTCAATGTGCTTGCGCACGCGCCGATCCTGAGATCCTTTAGGCTAGTTCGTGGACTTTTCTGAGGTTTTCGGTTTCAGACCTCCTCGTGTCTTTTGGAGTTTCAAGTATTAGAGGGAGCTTTCCTAGCCTGCTTCTTAGAACGTTTCTAAACCCGTTTTCCCCGATTTTGCCTAGGCCAATGTGTTCATGACGGTCGATCCGCGAGTTTAGATTGCCCTTCGAGTCGTTCAAATGGACAAGTTTCAGCTTTTTGATCCCAACTGTTTCATCGAGCTTTTGGATAGTCTCTTCTACGGATTTGAAGGTTCTAAGGTCATAACCCGCGGCGAAGGCGTGGGAGGTGTCGAAGCATATGCCAACTCGTTCAGGATAAGTCAATCCTTGCATAATCGACCAGATGTTCTCAAAAGAATCACCCACAGTATTTCGACCTCCCGCAGTGTTTTCAAGGAGAAGGATGACATCCTCATTCGCATCTTCGAAAGCCTGGTTGATAGCTGTGATGATTCTTTTTTGACCAGTTCTCTTCCCGGCTCCCAAATGGCTGCCCAGGTGGGTAACGAGATTCTGTATCCCCAGCATGCTGCATCTTCTCAACTCAGCATTGAGAGTCGCACAGGACTTTGCGTGTCCCCCCTCTTTGGGTGACGCTAAATTTGGGAGGTACGGCATGTGGGCAAAGACAGGGTCGATGTCGCTGGTTTTCACTTTCTCGACGAAGGCTTCAACTTCCTCCGAGGCAAGTTTTCTGGGTGTCCATTGTCGTGGGTTACCTGTGAATATTTGGAAGGTGGTGTAACCTTTCGCGATGGCTCTATCCACTGCCTGGTCGATTGAACCCTTGATCGAGACGTGAAATCCAATTCTCATCCAAGGCAGCCTCTAAGGATACACTGTGGCGCTTGGTAGCTTAAAACCTCTCCATAGGCGTGCGGCTTTTAGGAAACATACAATTTTTTAGTCTCTTCTAGCGCTGCAACTGCAACTTCTACCATATCATCTTCTGGCTCCTTTGTTGTCAGGTGTTGAACCGCCAATCCCGGCAGTGTCACTATTTTAATGATTCTGGACTTCCGGTGTTTGTCGCTCAGCTTCAGAAGTTCGTAGGATATCGCTCCGATTACTGGAATTAACAGTATTCGATATCCCAGTCTGGCAACAAATCCTAAATCAGGCATGATCGAGAAAAGCAAGACGCTAACAAAGATGACTATGAACAGAAACGAGGTTCCACATCGCGGATGCAATCGAGAGAACGCTTGCACAGTTTCGATCTTCAATTCTGCTCCAGATTCATAGGCGTTGATCGTTTTATGCTCTGCGCCGTGGTATTGAAGGACTCGTTTGAATTCACTCCATCTAGACACTAGCGATAGGTATAAAAGAAATATTGAAAGGCGAATGACCGCCTCGGCAACATTGAAAAATAATCCGGTAAGCTTGAACAACGATGTTAGAAGAAAAGGCGCAATAAAGAAGAAGGAAGCCAATACCAACGCTAGCACCAATACCACTGCAAATTCTTTGTAGGTGAACTGCTCCTCGTCCTCCAATACTGCATTTGCTGAGAAATAAATGCCCTTGATGCCCAGATAGAAAGTTTCAACCAGTGAAATGATCCCTCTAATAAAGGGCAGACCCAACGGGCTGTAGCGTCTAGATAGGGGGTTAATCTCTTCGACATTCGTTAATATGTCGTTGTCTGGCTGCCTGACACACATCACAACATGAGTGCGAGAGCGCATCATCACACCTTCCAACAGAGCCTGCCCACCGAACGCGAGCGATTCCTCACCGCTTCCAGTCGAAAACTTCATGACTCGCAAAGATTTCAACGGTCTTATTATTATTGTTTGCGTCGTGTCGTAGTAAGAGCCCTACTCTAACAAACACTGCAGATTCCTAAAATGCTACGTGCGTGCATCGAATTCCACGTGACGCACCTACCTCTTTTGCACTCGTGATGCATAGGAACGTGCCTTGTGCGTAAACATCCAAAAGCTAAAGTATCAAATAATACATTTAGTAAAGGGTCAACATGCGGGATCTCAAGGAGATTGATTACACTATTCTCTTGGAGTTGATGAAGAACTCAAAAATAAGTGATAGGCAGTTGGCTAGAAAGATTGGCGTATCTCAGCCTACTGTTACTAGAAGAAGATCGAAGTTGGAAAAGACAGTAATTGACGATTATACAGTCATACCGAATTGGGTAAAGCTTGGATATGGAATATTTGCTATGACTTTTGTGAAGATTAATCCTAAGATGCGTAAAAGAGATGAAGTTGAAGCCCTTCGGAATAGGGGGGCGAGCTGGCTGGAGAGCCAATCAAACGTCATCATGTCAGGAGGCTGTCAAGGAGATGGCGTAGATGCTTTTACGCTCTCGTTTCATAAGTCATATGTTGAATACGACAGTTTTATTCGGAACCTTAAGTTGGAGATGGGGGACCTAATTGATGAAGTTAGAACCGTCCTTGTGAACCTTGCTGGGGAAGAGGTTCTAAAACCCCTTAGCATAAAGTGTTTGGCCGAAGTGGAAGTATGATGTTCCACCGTTTGCTGCTCGTTCTTTTTCATCGAAGATGAGAACCCTGTTTTCGTTGAAGTTTATTATCACACCAAGCCGCTTGTTTTGGGGATAGGCAGTTCTGCACATGTCTCGCTTTTTCTGGCGCGCGCGCAATTGTATTATTGACGAATAAGATTATCTTGAGAGCATTAGTGGTGTGTAATGTGAAGGACTATGGATTTGAAAGCACCGCACAGTATGCCCTCAAACTTGACTCTGAAGATCCTCTTTTGCGGTTCCGACAAAGATTCCATACGCCGAGTGAGACTATTTATCTGGACGGAAATTCTCTTGGTCTCCTCTCAAAGGAGTCCGAGGGCTCAATTATGCGTGTATTGAATGAGTGGAGGACTCTCGGAATAAAGGGATGGGT
>CP070835.1:491428-501855 GCA_020341775.1 Candidatus Bathyarchaeota archaeon | reverse complement strand
TAAAAATCACGTGTCCTGCCTTGTGGGCCTTCTTGGACGCACCTATTACTGCGACGGATTTTGGGTCAAAAAACGTGTTCATCTGATCCACAATGGTTGCTGTGCCAGTGTCTCCAGATATGTTTGCCATACCTCAACTAAATTTGTCTCAATATATTGGCTTTGCGATTGACACCCATCTTGTTCAAGTAGTTGGTTTCATCCTTCTCACTATGACTATAGGCTTATGTTTCGTATCTTCCAACATTTCCCAAGAAACACCAGTCAAGGATACTTGAAAACTTTCAGCCATGTCCCAAATTGTTCTTCCTGCACCAAATCGCCGAGCGCGGTTGGCTAACTCTGCAATTCTCAGCGCCTCGTCTACACCTATTTTTGCGCCAATAACCGCTAGCGGAGTGGCTCTTCTCTTAGTCTTTAGACTTCGCCCAACAACGTAGGCGACGAATCCACCTCCAGAACGGATGCCTTTCATAGGTTTAGGTCTTGGAGTGAAGTGGAAGTTCCTCCAAGAGTATGTTTTATCCGTATCCACAATCATGACCGTCACGTTTTTGCCGCATTTTGTCTTGATGCTTTTGCGAATTCTTTGGGCGGTTCGATACGCGTTGTTGAGCGGCAGGCTGACATAGGAGTATGGAAGATTGCTCCCATCAATTCCGCCTTCGGAACTATGCATTAACGCCTGCAAGAAGCTACAGTGCTGTAGGGCCACTTGCTTATGGGCACCACCATCATTCATAGGGTAATTTCTGAAATGCCAAATGGTCTTCTCCCGCAAATGGCATAAAGGCCCCAGAACGTATACCCACACGTATCGCATCCACCACCTGGCTAGAAACCGCGCAGCGTAGCTCGGAGTTACTCTGCTTTCATCCACAATGTTGCCTATTGCTGTTGAAATCGCCTTTTCAGAAACTACGACAGTGTCGTTTTCGTGCACTTTGCCTTCAATAGCCTCGGCAAGGTCAGTTATGAAATTCTCCCCCGGCCTCCAGAACCGAGTGTTAACGGCTAAGAACCTATAGCTCTTCACGATTTATCGCCAACGCTGTAGGCTGAAGCCTGTCGTAGGAACGCCTGAAGCGCCGGTAGCTGGGGGTGTTTAGTTGTTGGACTGCTAACGTAGTGTGCTGCGACAGCATTTGCAAAGGTTAGCCTCATATCATCCGGGAAATTGTTCGATCCTGCAAATATGTTGCCCGCATTCCAAACGTCACCCGCTCCAGTCGCCCTCAATGTCTTAACCTTGAAAGCGGGAACGACGGTGCATTTGATCTTTGTAAAAGAAGCTGCGTATGTTGTAGTGTGGAGGTCTATGTGGCAGGTGAGCCTTTGAGCGAGGATTTTTGCACATTCCTTTGCCAGTATGGGCAAAGCCTTATGCTGTTTCTGAAGTTTATTTGTCTCTTTTGGGGCAACGTATTTAGCATAGGTGATGGCTTCATTTTCATTGAGACTTAGATTGTCCACTAGGTTGTGATGAAGCAAAATCCTCTTCACTAGATAAGGAATTCCTGGCTTATTTGAAAGTGGGTCAGCAGTGTCATAGTAGGTTTTTCCAACGCCTCGGGTCTTTGCGTGCTGGAACACTGTTTCTGCCAGTTGGGTGCCGTGTCTGCGAGTGCCAGCCCAATTGAAAACACATACGACGTCAACTTTTTCTATGAGCGAAAAATCTTCCTCTGAAAGGCTAGCGGGACCAAAGCCTTCTAAGGACCCTAGATGACGTAACATTATGTTTCTCTTTTCTTGTCTATATGTCAGCTCTAGAGCCGTAGTGACGGATGCATTGTCTTCTATCTTAGCATGTGAGAGGTCGACTGGTAGTCGTTGAAGGCGTAGTTTGAGTAAACTAAGTCCAAGCTCGCTCGTGCAGATTACAGGAAACACGTTCACTCCAAGAAGGGCTAAAGCAGTTGCCGTGTTGACAGCATTGCCTCCTCTGCAATCCACCTGCATCACATTATCTATGCTTCCACCCTTGCGGGCAGCAACTTCAAGGATGCTTGTAGTGAACTCTTCTGCATCGCCATTCCAAGAGACGAAGCGGTCTAAAAAGAAGTCTGGCATCAGGGCGACACTGAAGGTTTCTGGTTTGAAGGTGTTTAGGTGATTGAGCAATTTCTCAACGTTTTGATGAAGATGGTTCAAAGAGGGCCCTCAAGAGCGCATAGACACTTTCTTATAAATAACTCTTGCATTTACGCTGATACGCAGGATTTCCGACGTTGGGTAAACGTTGTTTGCCCTTAATAAGAAAAGCTTTTATCTCCGCGCTGACTTACGATCAACTCCCTAGAAATATGGAGAGACAGTTATGACATCAATTTTTGCGAGAAGAATGCAAGAATTAGGGACCGAGACCGCTTTTGAGGTGCTCGCAAAAGCAAAGGCTCTTGAGAAGCAGGGCCACGAAATAATTCACCTTGAAATTGGCGAGCCCGATTTTGACACTCCTAAGAACATTAGAGATGCAGCGGCAAAAGCCATGAATTCCGGATACACCCATTATGTTCCTGCCGCTGGAATCCCCGAGTTCAGAGAAGCAATAGCGGAGTATATTTCAAGAACAAGAAACATAGATGTGCGCCCTGAAGAAGTGGTAGTGACACCAGGAGCTAAGCCGATTATTTTTTTCAGTATGCTAGCGTGCGTTGAAGTAGGCAACGAGGTCATGTATCCAAACCCCGGATTTCCCATCTACGAGTCCATGATTAAGTTTCTAGGCGCAAAACCAGTGCCCATGGTTCTGAAAGAAGAGAACAATTTCGCCATAGACGCTGATGATGTTGTAGAAAAAGTGTCTGACAAAACTAAGATGATTATTCTGAATTTTCCAGAAAATCCCACTGGCGGAGTCTTAACTAAGGAGAGTTTGGAAAGTATCGCCGACAAAGTGAAAGACAGAGATGATCTAATTATAGTTTCAGATGAAGTCTACAGCCGGTGTATTTACGAAGGCCAACATAGAAGCATTGCCTCGCTTCCCGGCATGAAGAAAAAAACAGCGATCATCGACGGCTTTTCTAAAACCTACGCAATGACAGGATGGAGACTAGGTTATGGAATAATGCGAAAAGACTTGGCTGAAAAAATCACTCAGCTCATGATAAATTCCAACTCTTGCACTTGTGCATTTTCGCAGATAGCGGGTATTGAGGCTTTGCGAGGACCTCAGGATGATGCAGAAAAAATGGTTGAGCAGTTTAGGCGTCGACGGGAAGTTATTGTCTCTGGCTTGAACAGAATAAGTGGCATGACATGTAAAAAACCTCAAGCTACATTCTACGTCTTCCCAAATGTTAAGGGCGTAAACATGGATAGCCGAAAGCTTCCAGATTATCTGCTTAACAAGGCAGGAGTAGCTGGGTTGTCTGGTACAGCTTTTGGCGAATGTGGAGAAGGATACATGCGATTCTCATTCGCCAATTCTATTCCTAACATAGAAAAAGCCTTAGAGCAAATGGAAGAAGCAATCCAGTCCCTTTAATTTTTCGTTGACCTTTTGTATGACATTAGGCCAGCCCTAGAGAATGGAGAACCATTTAAGAACTCAGCAGTCCTACATTTAGGAGGCTTGTCTAAGTGATGTTTCGGAGAAGGATCGATGTTCAACAAGATTCTCATTGCTAATCGAGGGGAGATTGCCCTGAGAATAATAAGGGCATGCAAAGAACTAGGCGTAGCACCGGTTGCAGTTTACTCTGACGCGGATAAAAAGGCACTTCACACCAGATTTGCTGACGAAGCGTACTACATTGGACCGCCGCAGCCCAGCGAAAGCTATTTAGATGCTCAAAAAATAGTGGACACTGCAAGAATCTCTGGCAGCGAGGCAATCCATCCCGGCTATGGCTTTCTCGCTCAGATTCCAGAATTCGCCCAGCTTTGCGAATCTAGTGGAATCACCTTCATTGGGCCTTCGAGTCAGACTCTGCGACTTATGGGCAGCAAAATAACGGCAAGAGAAACCATGAAAAAAGCAGGAATACCAGTGATTTCTGGAAGTGGAAGCGCTGTCGAGACACGCCAAGAGGTAGAAGCGCTAGCAAGGCAAATTGGATATCCCATTCTAATAAAAGCGGTTTATGGCGGTGGCGGAAAAGGCCTACGCGTAGCCAGAAACGGAAAAGAAATCCAACAAGCGATGGAGCTTGCTGAATTGGAGGCTGAAACGTCTTTTGGAGATGCACAAATTTATGTGGAGAAACTCTTAGAAAGACCCCGGCACATAGAGTTTCAAATTTTGGCTGACAAACACGGAAAAGTCATTCACCTAGGCGAACGAGAATGTTCAATTCAAAGGAGACACCAAAAACTAATGGAAGAAGCACCGTCGCCAATGATGAACGAAGAAAAGAGAAAACTGATGGGGAGAAGGGCTGTTGACGCCGCGAAAGCTGTGGACTATGCTAGCGCTGGCACAGTAGAATTCTTGGTCGACACGAAAGGTGATTTCTACTTTCTGGAGATGAACACCCGGCTTCAGGTGGAACACTCTGTTACAGAGATGGTGACTGGTGTGGACATTGTTAAAGAACAAATAATCATAGCTGCTGGGGAAAAACTGAGCTATCGCCAAAGTAACATGTCACTTAATGGACATGCATTGAACTGCAGAATCAACGCAGAAGATCCCATCAGAGATTTCGCTCCTTCCCCGGGGAATGTAACGAATTTTCATCTACCAGGAGGGCCAGGTGTTAGGGTTGATACAGCGCTTTACATTGGCTGCAATATCCCTCTTTTCTATGATTCTCTAATAGCAAAGATCGCTGTGTGGGGTCGCAACCGCAGAGAAACCATTCACAGGATGGCAAATGCGCTTCAAGAATTCTCCATAAAGGGGATCGAAACCACAGCATCTTTTTTAAGGCAGATTTTGATGGATAAAGATTACTTGCAGGGGCGTCTCCACACCTGTTTTGTGGATGATCGGACGGAGAATCTTGACTTTCAGAGTAGAAATGCTCTGGAAGATGCCGCGGTTGTGACGGCTGCTTTAGCCAGTTATCTAAATAAAGCCAAAACGACAGCTGTCATCCCGTCAAAAAGCCAGAAACAAGTTTCATTCTGGAAAGCAGCTGGGCGGACAAGGATGATCTCTCATGGTGATTTCAGATGGACGCACTAGTCGAGTACATTGTTTCCGTGGGGGAAAAAAAACGTAGAGTTAAGTTACTCAGATTCAAACAAGGAGATGAGGCTACGATGGAGTTAGATGGCCAGATTGTTGACGTGGCTTTCCCCAAAGGCTTTGATTTTGACTTCGAAACACCTACTTTGATGAGTATTAATGGGAAAAGTCACAAAGTTAAACTAACGAGAGGCGCTAATGCCATGAGATTCAACGTGGAAGTAGACAGAAAAGCGTTTGATTTGCATGTTGAAGGGAAAAAAAGAGTCTTCAACAGCAAAACTGCGACCTCCTCGATAATTTCACCATCATTAATGCTGAAGAGAGAACAAACAGTTGCTGCGAAGACAGACATCTTGACCTCACTCATGCCTGGAAAAGTTGTGTTGCTGAAGGTGAAAATAGGCGACAAAGTGAAGGCTGGAGACCCACTCTGCGTTTTGGAGGCGATGAAAATGGAAAACGAAATAGTTGCGGCGAGAGACGGAACAATCAAGCAAGTTATGGTTGAGCAAGGATCTATCGTTGACAAGGATGACGTGTTGATGGTGATTGAATAGTTTGCTAATAAATGGTCACTGATCGATATTCACCATACACTTCGCGCAGGACATCGCAGATTTCGCCTAATGTCGCGTATTGTCTAATGGCATTTAAGATGGGCGGCACAAGGTTAACCGTTCCATCTTCCACTGCGTTTCGTAACTCGTCAAGAGTTTCTCTAACTTTTGGATTGGCCCTTTCCCGTTTTACACGATTCAGTCGCTCAACTACCTTCTTTTCTACAGTGGGGTCAACCCGCAATATTTTGATTGGCACTTCGTCTTTGCCACGAAAATCGTTCACTCCAACAATTACGCGGTCTTTTCTCTCCACTTCTTTCTGATATTCGTAAGCGCTTTCAGTGATTTCACGCTGCATATACCCCTTTTCGATGGATGCTATTGCGCCTCCTTGGCGGTCAATCTCCTCAATATAACGCTCAGCCTCCTCCTCTATTCGATCTGTTAAAGTTTCAATATAATAGCTCCCTCCCAGAGGATCAACTGTGTCTGCAACACCGCTTTCGTAGGCGATAATTTGTTGAGTTCGCAAAGCTATGGTCACGGCTCTTTGACTGGGCAATGCGTACGCCTCATCGAAACTATTTGTGTGCAGGCTTTGTGTTCCTCCCAGCTCTGCAGCCAGAGCTTGAAGTGCAACACGAACAATGTTATTATGAGGCTGTTGTGCCGTTAGCGCCACACCACTGGTTTGCGTGTGAAAACGCAGTTGCAAAGAAGAAGGATCTTTGGCTTCAAATCGTTCTCGCATTATGCGAGCCCATAAACGTCGGGCACTTCGAAATTTAGCTATCTCTTCAAGAAAGTTGTTGTGGCTGGCAAAAAAGAATGAAAGCCTACTGGCGAAAGCGTCCACGTCCAAGCCGCGGTCAATTGCTGATTGTACATAAGCTATTCCATTGGCTAGCGTAAAAGCGACCTCTTGCACAGCTGTAGCGCCTGCTTCGCGAATGTGGTAGCCGCTTATGCTTATAGTGTTCAACCGTGGCATATTTTCGCTGCAGTATTCAAAGATGTCTGTGGCCAGCTTCATGCTTGGTTTCGGTGGGTAGATGTACATGCCACGAGCTACATATTCTTTGAGAACGTCATTTTGCACCGTACCACCTAGTGATGATTGGTCAATTCCCCGCTTTTGAGCGAGGGCGACGTACATTGCAAGCAGCACTGCTGCAGGAGCGTTTATGGTCATGCTCGTAGTAACCTTGTTAAGAGGAATTTGGTCAAACAGAAGCTCCATCTCGTTTAGAGTGCCCACACTCACCCCTACTTTGCCAACTTCTCCACAGGCTAATGGATGGTCACAGTCCAACCCGATTTGGGTAGGGAAGTCGAAAGCTACACTAAGGCCTGTCTGCCCTTGTTGGAGCAAATATTTGAAGCGACGGTTAGTCTGTTCGGCTGTGCCAAAGCCTGCATATTGTCGCATTGTCCAAAATCTGGCGCGATACATTGTGGGGTAAACGCCTCGAGTGTAAGGATATTCTCCTGGAAAACCCAAGTCTTCCATGTAATCTAGAGCTTTGGCGTCGAGTGGAGTGTAAACCTTTTCAATTGGAATATTCGAGCTTGTCAAAAACCGATTCTTTCTTTCTTTAAACCGTGTTAAACTTTTCTCTACAGTATTCTTTTCCCATCTTTCTTTTTGCTTTTCAAGAGATTCCATGTTAACATTCCTCTTCTCGGATAGATTGGATTTGACAATCTATATTTAGCTATGGCTACGCTTTAATAGTGTCGAATATTTGGGGCAAAAGAATTGGATACATATGAAATAAAAGAAGTTGGAAACGTGGTTCACTACTTCACGAAAATAAATGTGGCAATCGTGGATTTAAGTGGCACGCTTTTGGTGGGCGACCACATCCGCATAAAGGGGACTACAACCGATTTCGAGCAAACCATTGTTTCTATGCAAATAGAGCATGAGAACGTCAAAAAAGCTGAGGCAGGGCAGAGCATCGGATTGAAGGTGGACGAGCGCGTGAGAGAAGGCGACACAGTCTACAAGGTGCTCCCTGCCCAGTGAACACCCGCCTTCCTTTTTTTCGTGCCGAATCCCAAAATGAATGACGACGTACGCTCCGAATTATGTCCAGCCAGGCCTTGCAATCTCTGTGACCGCCTTGTTCACAAGATTTGGAGGCGCCCTGCCTTCAAAAAAGGCTATCAAGTTTTCCGCTACCATCCCTGACATTCTTGCCCTTGTTTCAACGCTGGAGCTGGAGATATGGGGTGCAACAACCACATTCCCAAGAGTCAGAAGTGGGTTATCAAGTGATGTAGGCTCCTGCTCAAAAACATCCAGCCCAGCGCCATGGATCCACCCTTCCTTCAAAGCTCTATAGAGAGCCTTTTCGTCGATGACCGGCCCTCGTGCGTTATTAATCAAAACGGCAGTTTTCTTCATCAGCTTGAGTCTTTTCTCATTTATCAGGTGGTAAGTATCTTTTAACAGAGGAACGTGGATGCTGACAAAATCTGCCTTCCGCAGTAGATCGTCGATCTCAGCGTACTGCACACCAAATTCTTTCTCCAAGCCTTCTCTGCGAACCACGTCATAATACAAAATTTCCATATCGAATCCCCGCGCTCGTTTTGCAATAGCTAACCCTATTCTTCCTAAGCCTACGACTCCTATCGTTGCACCATACACATCCATACCCTGCAGCATGGTTGGGTGCCAGCCCACTTTCCATTTCCCAGAACGCACATACCCATCGGCTTCAACAATCCTTCGTGCAGCCGCCATTAGAAGCGCCCACGCGAAGTCAGCAGTGGTTTCGGTTAATACACCGGGGGTGTTTGTGACATAGATCCCTCGCTTTGTGGCTTCTTTCACGTCGATGTTGTCAAATCCAACAGCGAACTGGGAGACAATTTTCAGATTGGGCGCCGCGTCAAACACCTCTGCGTCAATCTCATCCGACAGCAGGGTAGCCAGAGCGTCAACTTTTGACGCCCTTGCAATGATCACGTCCTTAGGCGGGGCAACATACTCTGGCCAAACGTCTACATCAAATCTTTCTCTAATTTCACGTGATCCTCTCTCGGGCAATTCTCGAGTAACAAATATTTTTGGTCTCTGCATTATCAAACGCCTCGATGTTTGTTCAAATACTACTAACAAATTTATTACATTTGCTGACTATGCATATAACGATGGCGAAACCATGCCACAAATTCAGAACAAGTCGACTCTCATAGGGAACGCAGAATCCAGACGTGACAGACAAGCTAGGAAGCTAGCATTAGGAGCTCTAGAAGCAGCATTAGGGGCAGCAGATCCAATCGAGGTAGTGAAATCAGCAATTGTTGTTGAGGACAGCAATTTGCTAGTCAGTCAGCACAAATTTGATTTGAGCATCTTTGAGCACATTTACGTTGTTGGCGGTGGAAAAGCAAGCGGAAAGATGGCAGAAGCCTTAGAATCAAGGCTCGGAAATCGAATATCAGAAGGGTTGATCAACGTCCCCTACAACAGTGGGCCCTACAGTACCAAGAGAATCAGCCTTCAAGAGGCAAGTCACCCCATTCCCGACAAGGCAGGAATGGAGGGAGCTAAAAGAATATTGGAGCTAGTAGGCCAAGCCGAAAAGAACGACTTGGTTATCTGCTTAATTTCTGGAGGAGGATCCAGCTTGATGCCGCTTCCCCGAAGTGAAATCACTTTGGAGGACAAGCGACAGGTTACTGACGCTCTATTGAAGTCTGGCGCCACCATAAACGAATTTAACACCGTACGAAAGCACATCTCAGCCTTAAAGGGAGGGTGGCTGGCTAAGAACGCCTACCCTGCCACGATTATCAACTTAATATTGTCCGACGTGATAGGGGACCCGTTGGATTTCATTGCTTCAGGCCCTACGGTTCCTGATTCGACCACCTTTGGCGATGCAATCGAAGTCTTGCGAAGGTATAATTTGTGGGAAACTACGCCTCAGTCTGTCAAAACTCTTCTAGTAAATGGGCAGAAAGGTTTGAGGGAAGAAACGCCAAAAAACGAAGACAAGGTCTTCAAAAAGGCCTATAATGCTGTCGTTGGGAATAATCGTTCAGCAACGTCAGCTGCTTGCAGCAGTTTTCGAAGTTCGGGCCTGCAAGCACTTCTTCTTACATCCTTTCTTGAAGGCGAAGCAAGGCATGTTGGGACAATGTTGGCCGCAATAACAAAGGAGGTTGTGGCTTCAGGAAGCCCTTTGCCTAGTCCTTGTGGAATTGTCGTTGGAGGTGAAACAACTGTTACCGTTGTTGGAGACGGGAAGGGGGGAAGAAACCAAGAAATTGCGTTGAGTGCAGCGTTAAAGATTTCGGGTATGGGAGGAATCGCTATCGCTTCACTTAGCACAGATGGCATTGATGGGCCGACTGAAGCAGCGGGAGCTTTAGCAGATGGACAGACCCTCTCGCGCTCTCTTGAGCGAGAGATGGTTGCGAAGAACTTTATCGATAGAAACGATTCCTTTAGTTTCTTTTCGGAATTGAATGATGCTATCTTCACAGGTTTTACAGGAACCAATGTCAACGATGTCTCCGTTATTGTGGTTATGTAAGCTACGCTGCTTTTGGTGGCGCTTCTGCACCCAACACACTCGTATTCAACATGGTCAGGTTTGACCAAAATGGCTACCCATGATTTGGGGTGAAAACTCTATAATCAGAGGCTAGTCTATTAAGATTAAGACTTCTCCATCGTTGACAGGAGTCCCTTCTGCAACGTTAAC
>CP070835.1:483972-491328 GCA_020341775.1 Candidatus Bathyarchaeota archaeon | reverse complement strand
GTCACAGTAGATCATGTCGAATGTCCTGCAGCTCCTTCATGAGGTTGGGGAAGGCTGTGTTCATCTCCTCGAGATATAATCCTGAGTTTTTTATCTTTTTCTGAATCAAGCCTGCAGCCAGGAAAGACCATCCTAGAACGTCGTCAATTACTATCGGAAGAGGAAAAGCGATGAGTGTCAACCCAATTTTCATCATGTTGCCTTGATTGCTCTCTTTGCAGAGACGTTTGACCGATTCTAAGATTTCTCGGTCTCCTCGAGTTGCATCGTTGATTATGGCTAAGTTTTTCCTCCAGTCCTCGCCTAGTTCGCGCAGGATGCTCGTCTTTCGCTTCAGTTCGTTCTCCTCCTTCAAAAAACTCGCTTCCTCTTCATTAGTTCTACAAAATTGAGGTTTTGAAGAGAAAAGTCTTAGCATACCAAATTTATGGCGTGAGCTCTTATTTTTTGGGGTCATCCGGTACAAACATCGCAAACATGAAGGCAAAAACGCACTGTGCGGGGACACGTTTTGAGCGGAACAGGTAAAAAATTCTGTAGCGTGCTTAAATCCTCCGTGTAATCCGGCGCGTGGGGGTGCTCATGAACGCGTCTCGGATCTCTCTGCAGGGCGTCTCAAATGGATCGGAGCCCGCGTCTCGTTTCGGGATGGCAAATATTTAATCAGAGAAATGATAAACTAACTGTCGAGAGGCCCTGTTGCATGCAAGATTTTGATCCCTCAAAATTCGCAGAGAGACAGGTTGAGGAGATAAAACAGAGTGTAGGAAACGAACGCGCGTTAATCGCTGTTTCCGGTGGTGTCGACAGCATAACAAGCGCGGTCTTGACTTACAGAGCTATTGGTGGAAACCTTCTCTGTGTCATGTTGGACGACGCTTTTATGCGCGAAGGCGAGCCGGAGCGCATCTCTCAACTTGTGTCACGACCCCCACTCAACCTCCCAATTCGGATATTGGCGGTTCAAGAGCGGTTCTTGAAGGCGCTTAAACGCTTGCAGGATGCTGAGGAGAAGCGCAAAGCCTTTCGGGAGACTTTCTATAGGGTGTTAGGTGAAACCGCTGAGAAGGAAGGATGCAAGATGCTAGTTCAAGGAACGATTCGAGCGGATGTGGTGGAAACGACTGGTGGTGTAAAAACGCAGCACAACGTTCTTGAGCAGATGGGAATCAACACGGTTGAACGGTATGGTTTTCAACTCGTCGAGCCGCTCTTGCCACTTTACAAATGGCAAGTTCGCATGGTTGCTCGCCACCTTGGCGTTCCCGCAGAAATTGCTGAGCGGCAACCTTTTCCCGGTCCTGGCTTGTCGGTTCGCGTTGTCGGTGAAGTTAAGAAGGACAAATTGGATCTTGCTAAGAAGGCTACAATCATTGTTGAAGAGAATTTTGTGAAGCACAACCCAAGCCAGTTTTTCGCGGCAGTCCTCGACAACAAAACAGTTCCTTATCCGAGGAGCACTCACATTCAAGAGCTTGCTGCTCACATGCTAAATGTTCCTGCGAGGCATCTTTCCGTGAAGATTTTTGAATCTTTAGCAACTGGACTTAAGGAGGGAAAACGGAAGTATGGTGGCATCTTGGCGCTAAAAGCTCAGACCGCCAACGGCAGTTTACATAATCCGTCGATCTCTCGCCTCTTCGCTGTACAAGCTAGAATTGTGACAGAAGATCAGTCTTTCACTCGGATTCTTTATACAATCATGGAAAGAGCCTCAGAACAACCGTACGTCGCCGTGCTACGGGCAATTCAGACACGCGATTTTCTTACGGCAAAAGTGTCAGATATTCCATGGACAACATTGAACCACACTGCTGACGGGATTCTAGAGTCCTGTCCCAACGCGTCTGCAGTATACTATGATATTACTCCGAAGCCTCCCGCAACGGTCGAAATGGAGTAGTGGAGAAAAATATAAGGATAAATGCTGCACATAATAGCGCAGAGGAATGAGTGGTGGTATTAGTACGAGTCCAACGCATCGAATCAATACGGGACCCCGAGGGAACACTGGGCAAACGGATCGAACTTGTGGAAGAGCGTAAGATACCGCGATTCGCCATCCAACCTCCCACGGAGGAGGCGAGGATGGTGCAAAGCGTCGTTCAGGCTCTACAGCAGCAGCTCCCTGTGCAAACGATGCGTGCAGGGTTTAACTTGCCAAAAATTATTCTATTCTTAACGGAACAGGAATATGACCTGCTGGGCATTAAATTTGACGTAAACCAAGTTTATGAAATCCAGCTTTCAACCCGAAACATAAAGTTTAGCAAAGAAACCTAAGCGGAAATGCAAATTTCCTTTCTCATCATGCGTAACTGCGAATGCTGCGGGTGGAAAGAAAGTACAAACATCATGTTTCGAATCGCTTGATAGATGTCGTCTTCTTTCCAGCTCTTTCCCCAGTCGCAGTAAACGGGGATTTCGTCGCCTGAATCGCTCTTGTAGTACACATATATTGAAAGCAGTTTTCTTTTCGGAGAAAGTTCTGTGTCCAGCTGCAGCGAGTCTGCAACCTTGGCAACTGCAGAGCCTACAATTTTTAATCGTTTCATGTGTGGTCGATTCGATGCGTATACCGTTAGTTTTCCGTTGCTTTCCAACATTTTTTCTCACTTAGGAAACGTCTATCGCGGACCTTTTAAGCGACATGGCGCAACGTCACTGAACAACGTGGAGAGAGGTCGGTGAAACTAACACTGCGCTTCTGAAGAATTGTTATCTCCTGCTACATCCCTAACGATAGACTGTAGGAGGTCTAGTATGAGAGTCAGAGCCCACGTCTTTGTTGCGGGACGCGTTCAGGGCGTCTTTTTCCGATCAGAAACTCGTCAAAAAGCCCGCAGCGCCAACGTGACTGGCTGGGTACGAAATCTTCCTGATGGCAGGGTGGAAGCTGTTTTTGAAGGGGAAGAAGATGATGTTGATGAATTGATTAGATTCTGCAAGAAAGGCTCCCGCGGGGCAAGAGTTACTGAAATTAAAGTGTTCCGGGAAAGATTCACTGGCGAATTTCCGAATTTCCGCGTTATGTGGTAGCTTGAGCGCCTTATTTTGGGATTCTGAAGTGGGAGTCTCTCCCTGCGCTGACGTATTCTCCGCTCGCTTCTCGAACAGTAGAGGCGATCTTCGCAAAATTTTCCGATCCCAAATATTGGCGAGGCGTGACTTTTATGAAGTCTCCTTGGTCTTCGAAGGTGAGCATTTCCTCCAGTTCCTTAGTGAACATCATTCGAATGTCTTCGACCCGTTTTTCTGCAGGTTTGGGGGTGGATACTTCAAGGGCTGCTGCAGGTGTCGCGGTTGATGTCGACGGTGGGCCTGCTGCTTGAAGAGACTTTGAAATGTCCTGCAAATCTTCTGAAATTCGGTTCAAAACGTCCAGAACGGCGCTTAGCCGTTTCAATATGTCTTCTGTGTCTGGTTTTGCTTCAGCCATTTTGGCCTTTTCTCCCTGCAACTTCTAATATTCCGTTTTTGTTCCTCTTTTATTTTGTCCTTTTTGCGACGCTATCAAAACGTAAAATAGCTTCTTCTGACACTCTGGGAGAGTGTTGGAGGGTGAACGTTGCTGGAGATTGATGGAAGCCAAAAAAGCGGTAGTGGCACAATTCTCCGGTTAGCGGTGGCTTTGGCTGCCATTTTGGCTGAGCCCCTTCACATATACAACATACGGCAGAAGCGTCCCCGACCAGGATTGAAGCCTCAGCATTTAGAAGCGGTCCTAACAGCTGCAAAGCTGTGCGGTGCTACTGTGACTGGAGCGGAGCTAGGCTCCAAGGAGCTGTGGTTTACTCCAACGGGGATTGTTGGAGGAGACGTTGAAGCGAAAATCGGCACTGCGGGAAGCATCCCAATGCTTCTCATCACCGTTCTTCCTATCTGCGTTTTTGCGGACGACTTGGTTTGCATTCACATTTCGAACGGTGGCACTGACGTTTCTCACTCGCCTACAATTAATTATCTTCGCCACGTTTTTTTTCCGGTTCTTCGAAGGATGGGACTGGAAGCCACGTTGACTGTTCACAAATATGGCTACTACCCAAAGGGCATGGGTGAAGTTTCGGTTGCAGTTCGTTCTACCCCGCATCTGGCTCCCATCGACCTTGAACATCTTGGAAAGCTCGAATCTCTCAAAGGCGTATCAGTGTGCACTTTTTTGGCAGACCGAAAAGTCGCCGAGCGTCAAGCAACCTCTGCCCAACATCTTTTAAAAACATGTGAGGTCGAAGCTGACATTCAGGTGGTCAACGACTTCTCGAATCCTCTGCAGAGAGGAAGCTCACTTACTTTGTGGGCGCAAACCAGCACGAACGCCCTAGTGGGAGGCGATGCTATTGGCGAACTTCGGAAGACAAGCGAAGCCGTTGGTCGAGAAGCTGCAGAAAACCTGTTACAGGAAATAGAGGCTAAGGCCACCGTGGATGTTCATCTTGCAGACTTGCTGATACCTTATTTGGCGCTGACTGAAGGCAGATCGGTGTTCCTCACCCGCTCCTTGACAGCCCATCTGGAAACCAACATTTGGCTTGTTCAAAAAATTCTCGACGTCACGTTCAGAATCAGTAAGGTTAAACACTTGTACAGGGTGGAGAAGGATTAATCCCTTGAAGCTGGATTTTGAGCAGCAATCTTCACGGACGAGGTTGCGGCGTCTCGCCCTGCCATGTGTCCATTGTCTCTTCACACCTGCCGTGATCGAAGTGCACGTTAGACACCTGGGGAACTTCCGAAATTCTCTCATCTTCGACGTTTTTCGGTGAAAGGGTAAAGAATATAAAGAATTGTGTTGATGGAACTTTCGGGAGTATTATGAGTTCTCTCTTGAAACTTCGAGCTTCGATGGTTGGAACCTTGGCAGTTATCATCGGGCTTTCCACATTATTCTTCACTCTTGTCTTGAGTTTAACAGGAACATTTAGCATTACATGGTTAATTGTCTTCGTCGTTGGGTTCAACATTCTTCAATGGCTGATCTCGCCTTATCTGATTGACGCCCTTTACCGAGTTCGCCCAGTTTCACATTCCGAAAATCCAGAACTCTACTCCAAAGTGGAGGAGTTGAGCCAGAAGAGCGGCATCAAGACACCCAAGCTGATGCTTGCACGTATACCTATTCCTAACGCCTTCGCCTACGGGTCTCCTGTCACCGGCAACAGAGTTGCTGTGACGGAGGGTCTAGTGAAAACGTTAGAGTTTGAAGAAGTTGAAGCGGTCATCGGCCACGAACTGGGCCACCTGAAGCATCGCGACATGCAAGTTATGATGTTCGTCTCGATCTTGCCAGCAATCTTCTATTACATCGGGTACTCGTTCATGCTTTCGTCAATGTTTGGACGGAGCAGAAACGACAACGCAGGAGCTGCAGTCATCATCGGAATCATCAGCTTGTTCTTATATTGGATTCTCACGTTATTCACGTTGTATCTGAGCCGCTTAAGGGAGTACTTTGCTGATCGTCACGGCGCCACCGTTGTTGAGGGTGGATCGCGAAAGCTCTCTGAAGGCTTGGCAAAAATCGTCCATGAAAGCGGGCGCGTGAAGAAGAGGCTACCTAAATCTGCGCAGTTAAGTTCGTTCAAAGCGCTCTTCATCGCCGACCCTGACCGAGCTGCTGCCGACGTTAAAGCAATGGCTCGATTCGGAAAAAGCGATAGGCGACTGGTTGAGGAGGTGCTGCAGCGAAAGGTTACAGGTGTGGACCGATTCTTGGAGCTGTTCTCCAGCCACCCCAACATTGTGAAACGGCTGAAGGCTCTTCAGAGACTTTCATAAATCCGTGCGCGAACCGCTCGTCTACATTTCGGCAAACGCTTCATTTCGAATCAGCGTCTTTATGGCTTCAATGTCCTTGTAAGCTACCCGATCGTCTTCAAGGATCGGCACCTCTTTTCTTATGGTCGTATACGCGGCTTTCGTGCCTTTCCCCAAGTGATCTGCTCCTCGAAACTCGACTCCCTGCGCTGCTGAGAGAAGCTCAATGGCAACAATGTACTCCACATTTCGAAGAATCTCCCATGCCTTTCTTGCGGCGATTGGGCCCATGCTCACGAAGTCTTCAAAATTGGCGGATGTGGGGATTGAATCGACGCTGGCTGGGTGGGCTAAGGACTTGTTTTCGGAAGCCAACGCGGCTGCCGTGTATTGTAGTGTCATGAAGCCGCTTTGTAGGCCTTTCTTAGTCTTGTCAGGTATTAGGAAGGGCGGCAGACCTTTGCTCAGGTTTTCATCCATCAACCGTGCTGTCCGTCGCTCCGAGAAGTTGCCTATGGTGGTCAGGGCTATGGCCAGATAATCCATGGTCAGGGAAATTGGCTGTCCGTGAAAGTTTCCACCGGACAAACATTCTCTTTCTTGAGCGAAGACGAGCGGGTTGTCTGTGGCCGAGTTTATCTCTGTTTCCACTATGCTTCTTGAATGGCCAACGGCTTCACGTACTGAACCTAAAACTTGGGGGATGCATCTTAGAGAGTAGGGGTCTTGGGGATTTCCACGTGTTTTTCTTGCTTCGTCTCCCAGTGTCAGCAACGTGCTGCCCGACACAAGTCTCCGGATGTTTCTAGCGCTTTCAATTTGGCCCTTAAATGGTCTTACCTTGTGAATCTTCGGGTCGAAAGCTTCAGCAATTCCCTGCAAAGCTTCAAGACTCAACGCCGCGGCAACTTCGGCTGTTCGCACTAAATTCTCAGCGTCGTAAACAGCAAGGGCTGCAATAGCGGTCATCATTTGCGTGCCATTATTTAGAGCGACTCCTTCCTTGAAGCCTAATGTTATGGGAGGAATGTTCGCCTTCTCTAACGCGGCCTTCCCTCTGACGACCGAGTCCTGAAACTCGGCTTTGCCTTCCCCAAGCATCACCAAAACCATGTGTGAGAGAGGCGCCAAATCGCCGCTGGCGCCCACCGAGCCTTTCGCGGGAATAAGGGGGTGCACTCCTCTGTTAATCATGCGCACTAACGTCGCTAAGGTGTTCAAGCGGATTCCCGAATATCCCTTGGCCAGGGTATTCGCACGCAGAAGCATCACAGCCCTTGTTACATCTCTGCCCAGTGGGGGGCCAACTCCCGAAGAGTGGCTGCGAATAAGGTTTACCTGGAGCTTCTTAATCTCGCTCGGCGATATGGCTGCCTCTCCCAAAGCGCCGAATCCCGTTGTCACACCGTAGATTGTCTTCTTGTCTTTGACGAGTCTTTGCAAGGTTTCACGCGCGTTGCTCACTCGTGCTTCAGCGTCTTCAGATATGACGACGGCAGCGTAGTGGCGAGCAACAGCAACTACGTCTTCGATGGTTAATGTTTCTCCGTCAATGATTACGGTTCTCAGCTTTTCCGCCCCCTAAGAGTGCATGCATTAGTG
>CP070835.1:482375-483872 GCA_020341775.1 Candidatus Bathyarchaeota archaeon | reverse complement strand
CTCCTAAAACAGCGTATCCTAGCGGCGTCGGTGCTAAACCGACTGCTGTCAGATCGATTGAGATGCCCCTTTCACCTAGGACCATGAAGGCCCCCATATAATAGTTGAATCCCACTATGATGGCAATCGCTCCAACAGCTGCCACGATTATTGATCCAGCGAGTTTTCCTGACAGAATAGTGAAGCGGCTTATAGGCAGACTTAACAGAGTTTCCAAAGTTTTTTCCTCCTTCTCTGAGGCGACAGAGGTTGCAGCAATTTGCATTGAAAAGACAAGCAACACGCTGATTGTCAAAGGCAAGGCAAAAACTTGCGAGTATGTCAAAGTGGAAAGCGCATTAGGTGAGATGTCTGCTAGCTGGCCGTTCACGATGGATTTTGATGCTGTAGTAAACAGATCAGGTGACAGTAATCTCTTAAACAACTCCAAGTATCCCATTACTACTGATGAACTAGCCGTTTCCGCAATTCCACCAGCTCCAGAAAAGACGCTGTAGATCGCAATCGTAGCTGGAAAATTTTTTGGGTCTTTGTGAGATGCGTTCTCCGTGAACCCTGAGGGGATCACTATGAGATCTGTTGCGTTTGTATCTGTTTGTAGCTTCACCACGGCTTCTTCGAGGTTGGAAGCATTAATATTAACTACCGTTACGTTGAGGCTGTTCTGAAGAAATTGCGTCAAGTTTCTGGAGAGGGCATCTCGATCAAAATCTATGATCCCTACCTGCAAATCTTGAAGTCGTTGCTGTGTCGATTCTATCGATCCTCTAATAACAAATCCCATGATCGGAAACATTAGGAGTGGAACGACAATCATCCCAATAAGGATTTTTGGGTCACGCAACAGCTCCTTTACTTCTTTCACAACAACGTTGCCCAAACCTCTAAGCAAGGCTCACCACCTTCGCAAAAGCTTCTTCCAAGTTCTCAACTTTGTACCTTGACTTCAACTCTTCTGGTGTGCCTTCCGCAACAATCTTTCCATGGTCAATTAGGGCAACTCTTTCACATAGGTATTCAACTTCCAACATGTTGTGGCTAGAGAGCAAGACAGCTACATTGTGGTCACGGACATGTTGTTTGATTATTTCTCTAACATGGATTGAATGAAGAACATCTAATCCGCTTGTAGGTTCATCTAATATTGCCAGTTTCGGCTTTGTCATGAGGGCTCTCGCCACTAGTAACCGACGTTTCATGCCTTTGCTGTATGTCTTCACCTTGTCACGAAGGCGACTGCCCAGCCCAGAAATTCGCTCAGCGCTCGCAACCATTTCTTCAAGCGCTGTGTCGTTAACAGCGCTGAACTTGGACATGAATCTCAAATATTCGTTTCCAGAAAGGTTCTTGTAAGCTCCGGCTTCTTCGGGAAGGTAGGAGATGAGTTTACGAACTTCTGAAGCCTCTTCAATAACATCGTGGCCATACACTTGTACGGAGCCAGCGGTCGGCAGAATCAATGTGGACACAATTCTTAGCGCCGTGGTTTTCCCAGCG
>CP070835.1:476908-482275 GCA_020341775.1 Candidatus Bathyarchaeota archaeon | reverse complement strand
TAATCGATTTCCTAGCAACGCTTGGGATACTTCTACTCCTCTTTTTAGCTGGGCTAGAAATAGACATTGAAAAAATCAAAGAAACCTCGAGGGATTCAATTCTCGTATCTTTGAGCTCAGCTATTCTTCCATTCATCTTAGGCTTCAGCACTATCACAATTTTCTTTCCACAGTATGGCTTCCTAACGGCTCTCATTTTCGGCGGAGCCCTGATGGTCACTTCAGAGGGAACCAAAGTCAAGGTGCTCATGGATTTGAACAGCCTCAACACTGGACTCGGAGCTGTGATGCTTGCTGCAGGCGCAATTGACGACGTTTTCGAAGTGTTATTTCTGTCAATCGTAGTTGTGATGGCTAAAGGCGGGAGTTTTTTGGAGTTAGCTGCAATTCCCCTGGAAATGGCTGTCTTCATTGTAATTGCGTTTATATCATTTAAGGCGATTTCCAAGATTCTACACCATCTGGACAAAAACACCAAAGACGAGACTGAGCTTTTCTCCATCGCGATGATCTTCATCCTAGTTCTCGCTGCTTTATCCGAATCTTTGAACGTTGGCTATCTCATTGGAGCCATCATAGGCGGCTTCCTCTTGCAAATTTCTATGCGGGGCATAAGCAGACGCCATAAAAGGGCATTGATCACCGAAATCAAGCTCGTTGCCCTAGGTTTCGTTGTTCCCTTCTTCTTTGCGAATGTTGGATTGAAATTTGATGCGAGTACAATCTTTTCTAGTGTCCCATTGGTAATAGTCACAATAATTCTGGCTTTCGTTGGAAAGATCATAGGCACTATTATGATAAAGCCATTCTCGAGCCTGAACCTGAAACAACTCTACTACGTCGGTTGGGCAATGAATTCCAGAGGCGCAGCCGAGCTGGTGATTGCCCTGATTGCGTTTCAATATGGATTGATTCCGCTTGAGATTTACTCAGCCTTAGTGGCAATGAGCATAATAACCACCTTAACTTTTCCCCCGATTCTCGCAAGAGGGATAAAGAAAAACTTTGGACTGATGGATATAAGCTCAGGCAATCCCGCGTCCAGACGTAATCGAAAGAGTAAAGTGGCTAGAAAAGTAGATTCGCCTAATGCATAATGGTACCCGGTGAACATAGATGAAAGATGGAATGAGAATTCTGGTTGGGATCGACGGCTCAGACCATTCTCTCTGGGCGCTCATGGAGGCCATCAACATCGCCAAACGGTTTTCAGGCTTTCTGAAAGTAATAACTGTTTATGATCAAGGAAAGGACGAAGAAGCTGAGAAGATTCGACAAAAAACGATGCAGTATCTGGAGAACGAAAGTATCTCCTACGATTTCGCAATAATTCTCGGCTCTAATCCCCCCAGAGCGTTAGTGGATACGGCTGCGAATGAGAAATTTGACCTCATCGTGGTTGGGAGTAGAGGTTTAGGTAGTGCAGCTTCTTTCTTGTTAGGGAGCATCTCCAAAAAAGTAGCAACAGACGCATCCTGTGATGTCCTTGTGGTGAAGAAATAGGCCACTACTTTTCATGTGATGGCTCAGCGTACGCCTTTCGCCAAATTTGGCGAAAAGCCCCGACTCATCGATACGCGCTCATGGGAGGCCGCAGTGGAACACCAGAAGACCTTGGAACCTTACGCCACAAAAAGCCGTTTTTGAAGGGACAGAGAAAAAGCAATCAGCACTTAAATAATCGCTTGACCTTTGCTAGATACATTTGGTGATAGAATGCCAAGAGTCGCCTATTTTGAAATTACGGCAGAAAAACCTGAGCAACTGGTCAAGTTTTACGAGAAAGCGTTTGGTTGGAAAATCGTCAAATGGAAAGGACCGATAGATCACTGGTTAATAACAACGGGTAGAGAAGATGAGCCGGGAATTGATGGTGGACTGGGGAGGAGGAGCGAATCCATCCCTAACCAAGTAAACTATATTGTTGTCTCTTCAATCGACGAGTTCATCAATGAGGTTAAAAACAACGGAGGCACAATTGTTACTCCCAAACGACCCATTCCCAAAGTGGGTTACTACGCCTTCTTCAAAGATCCAGAAAATAACACATTCGGCCTCATGGAATACGACGAGTCTGCCTAATAACAAATTGAAACTTTACCAATCACGCTGATACGCGAGTCTAAGTGTTCTTCTTCATCTCGCTTGATATTCTTGTTTTTTAGAAAAAAAGACGGTTTAGGGTTTGCTGAACACTTCAGCTATTATTCTGGCAATGCCATTATAGTTAGAGTGCGGTCTATAACATATCCTGTGCCACCACTAACTTTCCACTGGACTTTGATATTGTATGTCCCAGGACCTACTGATGGTTGAAAGAAGTTATAGCCATATGAACTGGCATCAATGAAATGGCCTTCTAAACCATGCGGATATATGTTTGGAGTCAAGTAGATTTCTCCAGGCTGAGCTACATCTTGTCCTACCAAAGCACGTATAGCCATCCATCGATTCTCGCTTGTAAATGCTTCCACACTGAACATAATCAATAGGTGACTCTCCCTGTTCAAGGTTAGATTAACCGACATACCGCTCATGTCAACATACTGCGTAGTCTCTGTTGTTGTGTTGAAGTCAGTACTGCATGTGGAGACAAACGGAATTGCTTGCGGTGCCAACTTCACATTAGTAACTGCTTCATCTGCTATCGCAGGCGCGTATGGGGCAACATAAACAATCGCCATGCAAGCATGCATTGCCAAGGAAGTAGCCAAGGACAGAAACCAAGTTATTGCTATTATTGGAATCATCTTCTTGATTAAATTCGTTCCTTCAGACATCACATCACCTCCCGTCTCCATAGCTTTCTTAATCATTCACTCCAAGTTGCATTAATAATTTAAGCCCAGACCTAAACCCGAACAACTCCAGATTTGGAGAAAACGCGTAGAGTCAAAGCTCTAGTAGAGCATGACCATCAATTCATGAAGTGGTAATTCGATCTTGTTGACTCCAGAGCAGTGTTAGATTCCTCTGTTTGGTCTAAAACCCTAAGGACTTGTACAAGTGTAAAGCATGGTCGTTGGCTGCATGGACTCTTAGGCGCCCTTCTTTACCACCACTTTTTTTCAGTTCTCTGAGTGCAAATGTGACAATCTGCCTTCAATATCCTTTGTTTCGTTCCGATAGTTTGACCCCAATGTTGCTGATTGTACCTCGTTTCGCATTGATCTCAAGTACACCAATAGCTTCTTGGTTCAGGTGGCCTCGCGCGCATGCGCGCGAGGCCTGTCTTACCCACTCTCGAGCCTCTTCCCTCTTGACCGGTAGAAACCTAAGATCTGTATGATCATTGAACTCTCGATCTAGTTGGCAGCCCATTTGATAAGAATCGGCCAAGACTCTAAAATCATGTCTTCTGAAGCTTTCAATTGCGTCCATCTCCTCAAAGGGAAGAACGACAGTGACATATTCAGCATCATGCTCAGTTGCTAACTTCAGGTTTTCTTTAACAAACCGCTCGAGATCGGTTCTTGCCTGTTTTGCGTCAATTATCTCAACTATGGCCATTTTAGTTCCAGCCGGAGCAAACATTCTTATTGGCTCCTTCCCAATAATCATCAGACCAATCGGCTTTTCATTATTTACCCAAACCCAATAAGGGAGCTTCATAATTCTAGCCAACCCAGTGTACTCTGATATCTCGGCTGAAATGTGCTCGATGCGTGGATCAGTATCAGAGAACATCTCCATGAGTATGTCACCTTGTCGACCATAAGTGGGAGTCATTAGGACATAAAAGATTGTTCACGCGTGTGCATGTATTAAAAACTCAGCAATTATTTATGGATAGTCAGATCGGTTTACATGTGTGCAAGGAAGAGGAAGTATCGTCGGGAGATTTAAAGGTGCCACCGCGTTTACTATAGGCAGCATTATTGTTGCTGTGTAGGATTTCATTTGCTTAACGTATGTGGGTTCGCCAGAGCATTTCAGCTTGGTTATGACATTCTTGTTATATAAAATCCTCAGGCAGAGTTGGGGAACATGGACAGAGCACGCACACAACAAGCAAGAAAAGTTAAATGAGAAGCATTGTAGAGGAATAATTCAAGCGCATGCGCAAAGGCTTGAGAACACTGAAGTTACATCAACCTCGAAGAAACGATATTCGGTGGCGCTTACAGCAAGAGTTCCACGTAAGGGTTGGGTTAACATCTGAGGAAATCAAGGCTCTCTTGGAAGTTGGCTATGAGTTCGTCTGCGAGAAGGGCGGTCTGATGTTCTTCCGAAAAAGAAAATAGCTTGCCCCAACAATCGAAAACCTACGGGGCTAAATGAAAACAAGGCGGGGTTGCCCTAGCCTGGTAGGGGGCAGGCCTGCTAAGCCTGTGGTCCAACGGGCCGCGCGGGTTCGAATCCCGCACCCCGCGCCACCTCAACTTAGGGAAACGGCAGTTGACCTACTTTAGCTTTGAAAATAGCGAAAATATTTGTGAATGAAGCGTGTTATATTGCCTTTTGTAGATGTGCGAGCCATGTTAAAGGTGAAGGATGTCATGGTTACTGAGGTCGTGACTGTTGATGTTGATGTGACCGTTAAAAAGGCTGTTGAACGTATGAATGCCCAAGAAATTGGCTGCTTGGTTGTGCATGAGAAAGGGCACTTCGCTGGAATTTTGACCGAACGCGATGTGTTAAAAAGAGTTGTGGCGAAGGCTCTCAATCCGGAGAAGGTGCTTGTTGGACAAGTAATGTCTAAACCCCTAACGGTTGTGGATCCTGAGGCGAGCCTCGAAGAAGCTGTTAATCTGATGCTTGAGAAACGAATTAAAAAGCTGCCAGTCATGCGAGCAGAGAAGCTGGTGGGGCTGATTACAATGACGGACATTGCATCTGCCCATCCGGAGATGGTTAAATTCATTCGAGAGCTCGCCAGCAAATACGACATTCCAAAAAGAATCAAGAAAGTCATGGATTATTACGTCGCGTGACATTCAGGCCTCCTTTACGCCTCTTTCTCCCAAATGCTAGGTCGACTTCTGGAAGCATATAAGAGTCAAATCTAATGTATATGTGGCAGTTTGCAGTTATGTGAGGGAAATGAAGGTTTTATTCGTGTGTTCGGGAAATGCCTACCGAAGCCCTGTGGCAGAGGCGTTGTTGAGGAAGTATAGACCTGAGATCGAAGCTGACTCGGCGGGGATCGATCCAGCGATTCCTGTCTCTGAGGTTGCTAAAGCTTTTTTGGCACGCGAAAATGCCCAAGAGTATCTTAAAGGCGCCCCTGAAGGGTTGGATGGGAAGCAACTCGACAGCTATGATCTCATTGTAGCCATGAAGCCTGAGCACAGAAGGGTCGTTGTAAGCATGTGTCCCCAATGTGCAGACAATGTTGTGGTTTGGGATATTGATGATCCCTATTTT
>CP070835.1:475449-476808 GCA_020341775.1 Candidatus Bathyarchaeota archaeon | reverse complement strand
CGCCTCACGTTTCCGTTTCCCTTTTTATTTTGATATTGCGCGCGCTTGATAATACAATTTCTATTTCTTGACAGACAGCTTATCTCTGAAAACTGGTCGCAGCATATTCTCATAGTCATTTAATTCGGCAGCAATAGACGTCTTAATCCCTTTAGGCGTGTATGTATGCAGATTCCATTTGTATTTCTTCCTTTGTGTAGTTATGTGAATCCTAGTTAC
This sequence comes from Candidatus Bathyarchaeota archaeon, assembly GCA_020341775.1. Taxonomy (GTDB): domain Archaea; phylum Thermoproteota; class Bathyarchaeia; order Bathyarchaeales; family SOJC01. Next base: position 476,589 of record CP070835.1, on the reverse strand, counting down.
TCTAAGAAACTTCTTCAATTCAATTTGCTTTATTTCAGAGTTGAGAAGAGCGAAATTATTCTTATCAGTTTTTAGAAGTTTCTCCGGAGTATCAGCATGCTTTTCTCTTTCTCGCATATTCTTTTTGCTTTGGGCAGTACTATGGGCGTCAATTGCGCCCTCTGCTAGTGCGAAAATGGCAGAGACAATATCAGTAGAGCCAGCGTAAGCACCAGCTTGCATGTGATGCTCCCATCCCCTAATCACAAATGTTCTATTTGGTGTGACAATTAATTTCTCATGGATTATTTTGCCCCAAGAAGATTTAGCTACTTGAAGCTCACACAAAACCTTCTCATCCAATCACTCATCCCCCATTATCAGTATTATGCATGGTTTGCTATTAATTTTGATATGGAAAAAGAAGATAGAAAAAAAGGGGGATTATTTACGCTTTCTGAACAGCTTGATACCATCCATTTCGGTTACGTATTGAAATCCATTTTCTATTAGTTGAGTCGCCTGTTCGACCGTGGTGGCTCCTTTGCAAGTCCATCCATCTTCGTTGAGGCTTAGTAGTTGTGTGTAGATTAGTGTCGTGTCTAGCTTCTTGTGTCCCATTTGCTGCTTGACTAGCAGGATGTCTTTGGTTTTGTCGTATAGGCTTGTAGCGAAGAAGTGTCGGAAGTCGTAAAGCCTAACGTTCTTTAGTGATGCGTCTTTGAGTTTATCGGCTAACCTGTTTCTGAGTTGTCTGTAGTATTTGCCGTAGTCTGCAGAAGTTCCCTTAAACAATTTGTCCTCTGGTTTGAAGTGGTTTCTCGCCATGTATTCGCTGAGTCTTTCCGTTAGGTTTGATGTGATGCGTAGTTGGCGTGGTGCACCACTTTTGGCGGTTGTAGGGTAGACTACTCGTTGCTGTAGGTCTATGTCTTTGGCTTTGAGGTTGCAAAGCTCGATTGGTCTAAGTCCTGTTTCCATAGACATTTGTAGCTTGATGCTCAAGGTCATGCCTGCGTTGCTTATGAGCTTCTCTAGTTTCTCTTTGGTTGGTATTCGTATGGGTTTTGGTTCTTGTCTGTATTGGGGTTTTTCCCATTCGATTTCGTAATATTTGCAGTAGAGGTCATAAGCGATTATTAGATTTCTTTTGTAGGCTTT
>CP070835.1:468715-475349 GCA_020341775.1 Candidatus Bathyarchaeota archaeon | reverse complement strand
GATAACTTGGAAAAGAAGTTCTGCACGAGTTGCGGTAGGCAATTGATATATGACTGCGAAAAATGCAAGAAACCTGTAGTCATAATGGAGAAATTCTGTGGGGCATGCGGTGTGAAAAATCCTCATTATGATGCCAGTGCAAGAGCCTCAGCGTGAGTAGACTTTTTCTCCTTATACCTATGATGTCTGTTAGTGCGGAGTGTGTTGAAAACGTGTTTTTCCATAGCAGCTTTCAGCTTAGTTCTGAATAAAAATCTAGCAAATACCTATGCGTTAATCCATTACGTGTCCAGATGTCTTTAGCGTTTAAACGCTTAATCTCTTAAACGCTTAAACCAATAGCCTTATAAGAGCGTAATCACATAAAGTATTATGCAGATAAGTGAAATGTATGTATGCAATATCGAAGGTTGACGAAAAATGATAACGAAAACAAGAATAACACATTGCATCAAACATTTTGCTTATTGGAAGTACATCTGACACGTGCGAATCGTGTAAAAAACTAAAAAACTAAAAAATAATGGCGGGTGCTAATTGAAATGGGAAGAATCAGCGTAGAGCTCTCCGATGAACTGGAAAAGAAGCTCAGATTCAAGACGATCGAGAGGTTTGGGGGGAGAAAGGGAGACCTATCCAAGGCTGTCGAAGAAGCCGTAGAAACCTGGGTCACTAGGGAAAAATAGATTTTTGGACAAAGGAGCCTCACGTTGGTCATGGGCGCGCGCACGCATTTTCGGATAGCGCGCGTTATGTACTCCGCTACTTCCAATTTTTTCTGCAAAGAAGCGAGTGTTAGATGAAACATGCGTGAATATGGACGTGAAAAATCTATGTCTAAAAAAAAGGTAATTTTAATAGATGGTGCTGGGTGGGGCGACCTCATCTTGGGAGTAGTAGTCGGTGCCCTTAATCTAAATCTGCCAGATCCTAGGTACATGGAGCGTAGGATTCCCATTTCATCCTTCCAGCCACCAAACTTCGGGAATAAAAAATACTTGGATGACACAGTGAAAATCGCCGACAAAATCGTTGCGGTCATGCAGCCCGATATAGAAACCGCCTTCAAAGTACGCTCGGGATATGTTCTCTCCAGCATACGTAAATACTTGAGGGAAAGGGGATTCAGGGTGGAAGAAGTGGAGGTTACAGGTGAACTGCAAGAAAAGGTTGAACGGGGTTACATAAGGTGGTGCAAGGAGATGGGAGTTCCGGTAGAAAGACTAGAAAACAGAGGACGTTTTTGGACATTTCTAGAATGGGTTAGGGAAAGCCCCAGGTTTAGAGAAAAGCTCGTGAAGACGGGATGGGAGAGTTGGAAGAATAAATGGCGGGAAAGAGCATTCTTGAGAGGCAGGATAGCATGTTAAGAAAGAAAAGAGTGTTCGATGGAAATCGTGGCAAATTCGAGATCCTAGCGGATATTCTGAGGAACTTGCGATTACCAATTTGTTGGACGAATGTTATGTCTAATTGCAATATGAGTTCAAAACAGTCAGGACAATACTTGAATTTATTGAAGTCAAGTGATCTAATTCAAATGCAGGTGGCAGCAGGAAAAGTAACGTACCAGAGAACAGAAGCTGGTCGAGAATTTCTAAAACAGTATAACAAGATGGTTCTGATACTTGACCCTAGCATTCCTGCACCTTCTCTATTTTAGCAATCAGAGGCTCATTGGTGCCAAATAAAGGCGAGCGCTTTGGGAATGTTTTAGCATCTTCAATGTTGCATAGGCGCTAAAAGCCATTTTCTACTTGTTGCCTTGTTTGGGCGCGCGTTTTTTTCCATAAATCTCTTCTTCTAAATCTATCTGGCCTTTGTCTGCTCTGTCAAAGATTGAGTCCTTTTCATTTCTTGGAATGTAGTTCGTGACCCATTTATGTGCTAAGAAGAATAAAGCATATGACGCACGTTCATCCTTTTCTAACTCACCTACTGGGAAATTCTCTTCAAGACGCGCCCTTTTTAAGAGCAAATCTTTCACTTCTTTTTGGAACTCTTTATCAGTGAGTATCCTGTTATCTAGCATTGAAACAGCAGCTGCCTCTCTGGGATTCAATCTTTTTCTATCATCGAGCGTGTAACCTCTGTCGATAACTTTCCGTAAAGGTAGAAAACTAATAATCCCGAACAATTTCTGTCTAAGTTCCTCCGATGCAAATACTTCCTTCCCATTCTTGAATACTTTCGTCTCATAGCACATTCTTTCTAGTTCATCAACTGCTCCCTTTTCTTTCTCTCTTCCACTTTTTGCCACAAACTCACCTCCACTATCGACAGTTCGAGCTTCCCTTCACATTTTTAGAATAAAAGCTCAAGCTTTAAGTAATTTTTGCTCACGCGGGCGCTGCGCGCGTGACGTTACGATTCTGGAACAATAGAAGTATAAAAATATGCCAATTCCAAGATTAGCGCGGTCCATTTCTTCTGTCCCTAACCACTCGTGAAGTGGGTAGTAACAATCTTTGTGCGCCCGCGCAGACGAAGATGTTAGCATGTATGCAGTCGGTTTTGGCATTGAAAACTTGTCATTTTTCGTCCATTTCAAGTATTGCAGCTACCGTCCATCCAGCAGCGTTTTCCGTGACGGAAGAACATTTTTCATAGAAAGTCTCAAGTTCCTCAGGATCCATCGTCGCGAAGGCCTTAAGTTCCTCAGGTGCTTTGGGCATTACACATCTGCCAAACAATTTCGTTTGAATGTCGTCGCATAAGTAGCTACCGTACTCTTCAGCGAACCTGTCTCGTAGCACTTTCGCGGTTGCCATCATCTTCGCAAAAGATGCGAAACCGATTTCTGGTTTCTTCTCAAAATCCGCGAGGTCCACCCCATACCTTAGTCCTATCGCAGCTATCCCTCCAGCTTCATTTCCGCATACTCCCGCAAGGCTTGAGAAAGCATATATAGCTTTGAACAAGTCATCACCGACTTTCAAGTTGAGAGTGTCAGCTACTGCCAGGAGCGTTCCAGGGGCGCAACCTCCATACTTCCGTAAATATTCTCGCCCTAACCGTCTTGCTTTTTCTACAAGTTCCTTCTTCTTAGACAAAATCTGTTAACATCCTCTCATTTTGATTGGTTGAATATGCGCGCTATTATTGCATTCTTTATTGTTTAATAGTTTTCGCGCGCGAGCATCAAAGGGGCAACCCTTGATCACCGATGCAGCCGACTTCGCGCGCGCCATATTCTGTGGATGCTGAATTGTTGCGCAAATTTTGGAGGTAGGGGTCAGGTCTACTTGTGCGCGAAGGCTTTGGGGGATGAATATTCATGTTGTGTTTCGGTGGGCAGGTTATAGATTAATGTGGAGCTTTCTGCTTATTTCTGCCTCTTCTATAGCTTTCTCTTTCGCTATGGGGATAAGCTCCTCCAGTTTGCTGACAAGTCGTTTTGATTCGTCTGGCGCAAGCGGTATGGTAATGTCTCTGTGATGGGGTATCACTATCTTCGTAGCGCCATCTTTGTCCACAACAACTGATTCAATATCCTTCAGCCACACATCTATGGGAACTAATGTTTCGAAGATGAAGCCTAGGCTTCTCGCGATTGCTGGTTTTTTTTCTAAGAAATCTTCGAGTTCTTCCTTGAAGCCTCCCTTGACGTCCACTTCAAGGACATATTCTGAGAGCTTCACGACGAAGTAAGGCTTGTCAAACATTAAAACGGTCTCTTCTTTCTCTTTCGCCATAGTGTCACACGCCAAACGTCCTTTAATTGAGTCGTTGAAAATAAGAATTGTGGAAGAAGTGTCATCAACTTGCGGGAACTTGTCGAGGTATACCTGAGTCTTCTAAGATTTCAACATTGTCAGTATCATCTTGAATCTTTGTGATGCCTTCAATGAATGAGGTTCATTGGCGGGGAGTATGAGGATTTCGCCTGCTTTTATGCGCATTGCTTTGTTGGAAATCGCTATTTTAGCTTCTCCGTCAATAATTTGGACTAAAGCGTCATAGGGAGTAGCGTGTTCACTCAATCCTTGTCCAGCATCAAAAGCAAACAGCGTTATTGTGCCCGATTTCTTGTTAATTATTGTACGACTAACAACTGCTCCTTCTTGGTAGCTGATCAACTCATCTAATCGGTGGCTTTGGGCTACGAGGGTCCGGATGACACTCTGCTCATTGTCAGTGGTCATTCTCATTCTCTTATTCACTCAGAAGGAAAGTACTAAAATGTGTCGCTCAACGCGAATCCTGGCGTTGAACGGGAGGTTTTCAGCTTAGTTGCCGCTATGAGTCTGCCAGAACTGCTCAATCTTCCTTCGGCAGGCACCCACGTTCTCGACGATTTTCATCTCTTGTTGAATGTATGTTGGCAATTTCTGTTGAACTTTCGGTTTTGTTATTCGCTCATCCAGCATAACTATGCACCCTTTGTCCTGTGAAGACCGATGAACACGCCCGATAGTTTGGATGAGACGAAGAATTGCAGGCGTTAAGTATGCATATGTCTCTCCGTCCCCTGAAAACTGCTTATCGTAGTAGTGTATCAATCCTTTTTGATAAACATCCCAAGTTGCATAAGGCAAGCCCATAGCAACAACGCATGTTAGCAGGTTGTCAGGATAGTCAATTCCTTCGCTTAACTTTCCTCCCATGACGCCAAACAGTGCTGTGTTGGATGACTGCTTTAAGGCTTTTAGTATGTTACTTCTCTTCGTTCCTCGCTCCTCAACAACAATATTTCTGCCGGTCGTGGCGACGTTCAGGGTTTTCCGCATCAGATCATAGCTTGTGAAAAAGAAGGCGACGTTTCCACAGTTGGTGTTGGATATTACTTCAATATATTGCTGCCATTTCTTCAACATTTCATTGTTTCGCAGCTCGAATCGCGATGAAACATCTTCAGCGCCTAAAATGAGCCTGTTCTCAGCTGGAAACGGAGAGCTGTATTCCCTGACAACAACGTTTGAGGGGTCGTGGACCATTAAGTCTCGGTATATTTGAGGAGGCGAGAGTGAGCCGCTCATAAGAATACTTCCACGCGTATGTGCTAGAATAGGAGCAGTAATTTCTCTTCCATCAAAGCTTCTCACCTCTAGGACCACGTCATTTTCCCGATCTCTACGGATTAGGTGAATGTACGTCTCATCCAGTTTCTCGAAGAAAGCTTTCAAGAAAGTCCCAATCCGATGATTATAGCTGAGCAGCCTCTCCTGACCCAGTTCCTGCCTTTTCTGCTTCACATATTCGCCATAATCCGAGAAGGCTTCAGCTACTTCAAGGCCAGACACTCCGTAATGTTCGAGACACAAATCTTCAACAGTTTCAGGCTGGAGCCTCCGCAGCTCTGATTTCTTGAGCGCCTTTTTTGCCCGTCGAAAAACCTGCTCGTCCAACAACGCCAGGTAGTCACGAATGGAAGAGACTGTATCATTTGGAAACCGCTCAGTCTCCCGCTGCGCCCTATCGAGTGTTGTGTCCGCAAGTCGGTCAGACAGCAGCTCTCTCGCAAAGGCGGGGATGTTGTGAGCTTCGTCAGCTATTAAAAACGCCTTATCTAGGTTCACTGCGAAGTCCTTGAGCAAGAAGCCGCGGATCGAGGGATTGAAAATATAATGATAGGTTCCAAGAAACACTCGAGCTTTGTGTAAAATGCTTCGCAACGCTTCGTAAGCGCAGAATCCCCGCTTCCAGAAAAGCTTGGTGGCTTCTAACGGCGCCATGAATTTATGCGCACACTCCAACGCCAATTCCTCAGTTTCCCTTTTCTTCCCTAGATTCTTTAGGAAAAATCTGCAATAGGGTCTAGTCAAAGATTCGCAGTTTTCCTTTAGTCGCCTGCACCCCTCAGAAAAATCGTAATAGGATAGCCCATGGCGAATCTTCACAGGGCACATAAGTTGCTTGCTGTAAAGAGACACAACCGGAAAACCCGAATTCAAGGCCTTGAACTCTTTCAAGTATATGTGAAGCTGGCTTCTCGTTCTGAAGGTAATCAATAGCTTGCTCTCCTCGAAGTGTGGCAGGACAGCTAAAATCGCCGCCAAAGATTTCCCTATGCCACACGGAGCATTCCCCAAAAAGATGCCTTGGTCGCGAATGGTTGTGGACGCTTCATCAATGAATTCCTTCTGACCCTTTCGGAGCAAATAGCCTGCAGGAAGCCTATCTGCTCCATCGCGCGTCTCCGAGACCTCGCGATGCTTCGGATGGCTGGCTGTCTTGAGCATGTGTTGGAGTTTCCGTTGATTCATGAGGAATGTACCGCAAACTCGACAAAACCTGCTCGCTCCGTACTCTTCTTGCGAGTATAGTCCTCCGCAGTTTCTGCAGGCATATCTTTGTGGCAACTTTCTTCCTTAGCTGATGTTATGCGCAGAGTTTTCAACTTATAATTTGTCTATACGCTGATGCTAATCCTCCAGCCGGGCCGCCAGAATCTTGTATTAATTCTATTTGCATCGAAACGAAGGCAGCTTCATGTGTTGATGGCCTCTAATCGAATCATGAATATCCGCTTCGGAGTAGCCAAACGGACTCAGGATGTTGGAAGCCGCCCTGTATAGAAGATGAAGGTATTTCTCTACGTCAGAATTGCAGTCTTCTTCAAGCAGCTCCCCTGCTCTGACTCGTCGTTCATAGCGTTTATTCCTTGCACTAGTAAAGAGAAAACTGACGTTCT
>CP070835.1:465584-468615 GCA_020341775.1 Candidatus Bathyarchaeota archaeon | reverse complement strand
CTATAGGAAGTTCTTTCCAGCCTTTTTGCTTAAGGCTCATTCTGTCCTTACCTCCTTGTATGCCTCTCTTATTATGGCGATATTTCTGTCTGCCAATTCTTTTCGAAAACGTTCTTTGATCACCCTCTCAAGACTTCCTAGGTCCACTGAAGCGGTTGCACGGGTAACCGCTCCAAGCATGGCAGTGTTTGTAATTGGTACATTTAAGATTCTAATGGCGATGTCGGTTGCCGGGACAGTCCAAACTTCTTGAGATACGACGTTAAGCCTTCTTTTCAGCAACGCTGAGCTTTCTTGGGTATTGACGACCAGTGCGCCAGTTTCTGCAAGCCCATCAGTTACATTAACTGTTTTCAAAAGCGTTGGATCTAAAACCACTGCAACGTTTGGGCTGTAAATTGAACAGTGAAGTCTGATGGGTTGGCTGCTGATTCTCGTATAAGCAACGAGCGGAGCCCCCATGCGCTCCGGACCAAACTCGGGGAATGATTGGACATGCTTTCCTTCGAGAATGGCAGCTTTAGCTAAAAGTTCACTGGCTGTCCATGCTCCCTGTCCACCCCTTCCATGCCATCGAATTTCTTGAATTTGGGACATTTGAACTTTCAAACCTTCACTTCTAAGGTTCAGCGTTAGATATACATGTTTCTCTATAGCTGGCGAAATACATCTTGCATGACTCAAATGGAAGCTCAGAGAGTTGAAATTCCTCTCAAGTCAAAGAAGAGGCCGCGGAACGCCTTCGTGATCACTGGATGTAGACGCATATGCATACATGCATATGCGAAACACTTTTCCCTCTCGTTAAGCATTTGTTATTTCTCAATGTTGCTCACCAAAGGTGATCTAGGTGCGCACAGCCAAGCTAAGTTGGTGATTTCAGTGAAAATGGGCAAAATAATAATCGATGAGAAGCTTTGCAAGGGTTGTACACTATGTGTTCATGCTTGTCCGCACCGTCTCATACGCATTTCAGACCAAATTAACCCTGAAGGATACTATGCTGCCGAGTTCAATGATTCAGAAGGAAAATGCACTGGGTGCTCTCTATGTGCCATAACATGCCCTGATGTTGTCATAGAGGTTTACCGAGAGAAAAAGAATTCTGGAGGAAAAAAGTGATGGCGAAGAGATTCATGACAGGAAATGAAGCAATCGCAGAAGCTGCAATCCAAGCAGGCTGCCGGCACTTTTTTGGTTACCCCATAACTCCGCAGAATGAAATCCCTGAATACATGTCGAAACGCATGCCCGAAGTTGGCGGGATTTACTTGCAAGCAGAAAGCGAGGTGGCTGCCATTAACATGCTTTTCGGCGCAGCTGGAGCGGGCGCAAGAGTGATGACATCTTCTTCCAGCCCTGGAATTAGCCTGATGCAAGAAGGAATTTCTTATATTGTCGGCGCTCAGCTCCCTTGTGTGATTGTAAATATTATGCGTGGAGGACCTGGGCTAGGCGGCATACAGCCTTCACAGTCTGATTATTTCCAAGCTACGAAAGGTGGAGGGCATGGTGACTACCACTTGTTGGTGATGGCGCCCCACACCATACAGGAAGCAGTTTCCCTTACCATGGAGGCCTTCAACCTCGCTGATAAATATCGGAACCCCACGTTGGTCCTCGGCGATGGCTATATGGGACAAATGATGGAACCCGTGGAGTTCAAGGAGCAGTCTCCTACTGAGCTGTCCCCTAAGGACTGGGCTTTGACAGGAGCAAAAGGACGTCCATCAAACTTGATCAAAAGCCTTTACCTAAATCCAAAAGAGCTCGAAAATCACAATCTTGAGATCAACCGCAAAATTCAAGAAATGGTCAAAAATGAAGTACGTGTCGAAAACTATCGCACCGACGATGCTGAAATTGTGATCGTTGCTTATGGAACGGTCGCGAGAATCGCGAAGACGGCGCTCAAAGTCCTGAGAGAAAAGGGCATAAAGGCAGGCATGATCCGTCCAATCACTGTCTTCCCCTTTCCTTATGGGATTCTAAGCGAAACGGCAGAAACAGTGAACAAGTTTCTGGTTGTTGAAATGAGCTTGGGACAAATGGTTGAAGACGTTAAACTCGGTGTATACGGTAAAGCTGAAGTCCACTTCTATGGACGAACAGGGGGCATGGTTCCAAGCTTTGAAGAAATCGTCGCCAAAACAAGCGAACTAGCGAAGGAGGGCATCTAATGCAAATAGAAATGGAAAAAGTTTTTAAAAGGCCTAGAACTCTGCTCCCAGTCTCCACTCATTATTGCCCCGGCTGCGGGCATGGAATCATGGCTCGCATTTTGGCAGAAGTGATTGACGAATTTGGAGTAAGGGAAAAAACTGTCGGTGTTGCCCCGGTAGGTTGTTCCGTTCTGCTTTACAACTATCTTGACATCGACATGTACGAAGCTGCCCATGGTCGCGCTCCGGCTGTAGCAACTGGGTGCAAACGAGTTCATCCTGAATTAGTTGTATTTACCTACCAAGGAGATGGCGACTTCGTTTCGATAGGTATGGCTGAGGCAATCCATGCAGCTGCTCGTGGAGAAAAAATTACGACTATATTCATAAACAATGCAATTTACGGAATGACCGGAGGCCAGATGGCCCCTACAACTCTTCTCGGTCAGAAGACTACAACTTCACCAATGGGACGCAAATCGGAGCAAGCAGGCTATCCGATTAAAATGTCTGAATTGCTTTCAACTCTCGATGGTGCAGCGTACATTGCTAGAGTGGCTGTAAGCAGCCCTAAACACATTATTCAAGCTAAAAAGGCCCTAAAGAAAGCTTTTGAAATCCAAATCAATGGCCAAGGCTATTCAATGATAGAAATCCTATCACAGTGCCCCACTGACTGGCGCATGACTCCAATTGAAGCGGTAAAATGGGTCGAAGAAAAAATGATGCTTCATTACCCCCTAGGTGAATTTAAAACACCAAAAGAAGGATGACAGATGGAAGAATCAGCTAGAAAACCTCTCTATGCTAACGTCACAATGGCGGGTTTCGGAGGACAAGGTTTAATGTTCATTGGGAAGCTGCTCGCT
>CP070835.1:461196-465484 GCA_020341775.1 Candidatus Bathyarchaeota archaeon | reverse complement strand
GAAGGCGCTAACGATCGCGCACAGTCGCTTGGAAGTATCACCAAACATCGCCGAAGGGAACAAGCTGTAGTTCGACGGCAACACACGCTCAGCTGCCTCAGTATCGACGACCTCAAAGGCTAGGAACACAGCGTATGGTTCGACGACGAAGCTCATGTACGGATTGGTGCGGGCCCCTCTCTTGACGATGTACCGCTGGAGTCTGAGCGGCAGCTTGCGAAGTAGGGCGCTGCCCTGGGTCGTGGACGCGACCTTAGCGGGCACGACCATCTTCTCGGTAGTCTTGATGTAGCGTCGAAGGTCCTTGGCTTGCATGTCTTCCCCTCACAATATGACTGCGCCGACAGAGGACCGCACTTCCAAGCTGGCATACGCACTCGCATGCATGTTCCGAATGAATGCTTGATATCCATTCTCACCGAATGAATGTAACATATTTAGGCCTTTTTTTTATTTCTTATTTAAATGTTCGCGCACGCACACACATGGAGCAAAGAAAAAGGGTATAAAGAAAGCATTATTCATGCGCGCGAAGTCAGGTTTTTGCAGAAATGATTTTTCCTTTTTTTGTGACTTATCAGTCTTCACTATACCCTCTTTCTCTCTCATTTGAGATAAGTGATAGTTAATCTGATGAATTCTTTGGATGAAATTCATTCGTCAATCAAATGGAATAATGAACTATTTTCAGAGACATTAGTAGGCTAACCAACTTGCAGAAGCAATTGGTACATTCACTCTCAAAGAGGTTTCATGCGCGCGCGCATTTCACAAATTATTATAAATATGAGCTTGCCTACATTGGAAAAGATTCTTAATGAACAATGGAGAATCAGATATTCAGTCCCGTATTAAGATAAATCGGATTCACCCAAAGGATATGACGAAGAAAGAATGGATTGAGGATTTTTACTCTTTCTTCAATATGATGAAAGACAATTTTCCATATTTCTGGGTTAAAGAACGGTTACTCGGGTATAATTGGACGGACCTAAAGAATAGGTATCTAGAACGGCTAGAAAAAGCAAATGAAGATTTGGAGTTCCTAGCTATATTTTGGGACGCAGTTTGTGCATTACAGAATGCCCATACCACCCTTTGGATGCCCGAACGGATGAAATACCACTTCCAAGAAGATGGATATTTTCAAAAAACTGAGCCTTTTAAGACGATCTTTTCCCCACAAGTCAAAGAAGCAAACTTCTACTGGAAGCCAATTCTAGACAAAAGCTTTGAAATTAGATTTGGCACAAATTTCGAGGTTCTGATCCTCTATCATAAGGGAGACTATCTGATTGTAGATGGGTTTGATGGTTGGAAGGAAAAATTCGGTCTAGGAACAAAAATAATTGCCGTTGATGGCAAACCTATTGATGATGCAATAAGGAATACATACGAAAAGGGAAACATCGATTGGGATTTCAAAAGAAAGAAAATCTGCCAATTTACAATTGCACCAAGACACTTTGGGGCTGATGCACAATTTACCATAGTGAAAAGAAATGGAGAGCAAGAAACAGTTGTTTTCAAATCAGATACAAAATACTCCTATGAAAACCTCTTCAAGTATCCTGACGAAAGACTCACGATTAGAATCTGGCCTGACAAAAAAATTGGCTATCTCAGAATCAAGTCTTTTGAAGATGAGTACAAAGACCAGGAGCATGACTTTCTAATTTCGTTCTATAAGCAAATTGAAGACTTCGATTACCTGATTATAGATGTTACAGGGAATCAGGGAGGCAGCTACCAACCTTGGGCTGCAAATGTTGTTGCACCACTGACCAAAGAAAAGCTGGAAAGCAAGATGTATCTGGGCTATAGAAAGGGCAAATATGTAAATCTGTTTAGAAAGATGGCTGAAACTGCGATTGAAACTATTGTTCCAAAAGAAGCTTTTGATTTTCTACCACCTGAAGTTCTAACCGACGACTTCACAGTTTATGATTACACATATACAGTTGAGCCATCCAATGAAGTTGATTTCAAAGGAAAAATCATTCTTCTAGTTGACAAAGTAACCTTTTCAGCAACAGACGCTTTTGCTTTATTCTGCAAAGAGACAGGTTTTGCCACCCTTTACGGCGAACCGACAGGCGGCGATGGGATTAGCGAGTCACCAGTCTATTATGTTCTTCCTAATTCCAAATTAGTAATCCGATTCACACCTGGAATGGGAATAGATTATACAGGAAACTCCAATGAAGAAATGAGAGTGCACCCCCACGTTTTTTACGAATATAAACTTAGAAATCACAATGACTTGATAGAATTTACCATCGAAAAGCTGGCGAAAAAGTAAACCAATTTCTGCATATCCATTGGCTTGGCTGACTGAACATCGTCTTCTTAAAGCTTTGTGAATCCCTAACTAAAATGAACCAGATAGTCCAACGAGTCAGCGTGTCTTCCCAGTTCTACCCGCGCGATGTGGCCAATTACTTGATCACTATGCACGCGCACGCGCGCGCGTATGCCAGAAAATTCGCTTTTAGAACCTTTTTCACAAAGGCTTTGCATACATTAATCTTCCCTTCTTTTAAGACGTCAATCATTGGCATTTGATACCACTGCGTGTGTATCCCTAGAGGGAGCATGGTCAGCATCGAAGACCTGGATTTCGATTGTGTAGTTCGTAGGATCTCGAAAAAAAGCATTGTAGATGTGGAACTGTGCTGTATAGCTAGGTGGTTTCGTGCAGGTCACATTTAGTTTCGTGAGACGCTTATACCATTCATCCACCTCCTCGCGTGAAGCGACAACCAGAGTCAGACACACGTTCTTGGGATCAATCAGTTCCGATTTCCCACCACTGCAGAATCCCCAATATCCTCCAGAACCACATGCTCCTACCTGAAAAATGAGACAGGAGCCTTGATCTAAGACGAGTTCTAGACCTAAAATGCCATTGTAGAATGAACGGACAACCTCCAAGTCCCGACATGGAAGAAAAACGATCGGATACAGAAAGCCTTCTGGCAACACTATCCCCAAATAAGGTTTATTGCAAGCACATGTGCATGTGTATACCTTATTATAAATGTGGATTCTAACAAAGAAACTCAGCGACTTCGTCAACTGATTTCCTAGGGCGACCATCCCAAGGCCCGTTGGGGATATAGTCTGGCCAGCCAAGAGCTACTGCGGATATAAGTTTCCATGGTTTGTTGAGGTGCTGCTCTAAGGCTTCGATCGTGGCGAATATATCACCGATCCACAGGGTTCCTAATCCTAGAGAATGTGCTTTGAGCAACATGTTCTGTATTGCAGCTGCTACACTGTGTTTCTCGGTCTCCCAACCCATGTCTCCTGCATTCCAAACCATTATCACAACTGGCGCTTCTTCCATAATGCTGCATGATACGAAAGTGGAACCCATTTCTTCTTCTCCAATTTTCTTACAGAGAACCTCCAACTCATGTCTAAATCGATTGGTTAAATCCTTCTTTGCAGTTCCAGTTAACACGGTGAAGCGCCATTGCTGACCGTTTTTTGCTGACGGAGCAAACGTAGCAGCTTCAAGAACCTGACGAACAAGCTTTTCTGGGACTTCCTTGTGAAGATAACTTCGAATGCTTCTCCTCTTTCTTAATGCTTCATCTAGATCCATGTATATCACGTGTTGTGGAAGACATGACAAGCAAAGCTCTAATTAAATTTTGTCACAATGCTTGCGCGCGATGTCATCCGCAAACTTCCTCTTTCTTAACCTAGGTCTCGAGTTGTGAACGATTTCCTAATGCGTGCGTGTTGTTCGGGAAATCTCGAAAAGTTTATCTTCAGAAATTTCTGCGATCATCCAAGCTAATCTGCGAACTTCCTCTTCCGGTATGGATTCACCTAATAACTGAAATTTCAGTTCTTCGAATGTCGACTTGTTTAAAGCAATCATCACTTCTACTCCTTTGTTCTCTCCTATGAATCTAGCTTTAACAGAACCTGAATCTCTCACAGAGAGTTTTTGGTTGCCAACAGTGCAGTGTGTAGTGACTTGAAGCCCATCTATAATACAAGAAAAGGGAACATGAAGTGGCAATGAAAGATCAATAGTCAGTTGTTCACCATTATGCTTGCTGATCTCCTTCAGTCCAATTAGCCCAATTCTAACACCAATTACTAGAAATGGTCCTAGATGGCCATGAAACTCAGCAGCTTTTTCCAAGACTGCCGCCAGTTTTGAGGGAACTATGTGTGTGGCATTCACGTCATTCTTCATCTTTAGACTTTCACCCTTTCCACAGTCCAATCCATGGAGAGAGACCTCGTGTGCTTAGAGCGTTCATTATAG
>CP070835.1:455793-461096 GCA_020341775.1 Candidatus Bathyarchaeota archaeon | reverse complement strand
CTAGCGCTCACTCAGGCTTTGTTGTTTAGATCCACGTTCATGGAGATCAAAGTAACTGACTACTGGAAAGAGATCCTGCGTGAGGTAAAGTTTCTAGGTCTGATGTACTCCGCTGAAAGCAGAGACGGTGAATTCAAGATTACAGTGGATGGCCCCTTATCTCTATTCAAACTCACCCAACGTTATGGAACCAGAATGGCAAAAATCCTGCCAACAATAGTTCAGTCAAGAGAATGGGAGGTCGCAAGCAGCATAATTAGAACCGGCGAATTTGGAAAGAGGATTCATCAGCTGCGACTAACCAGCCTCCAAGTAGGCGACAAGATTAAGCCGGCTCATCTGCAGAGGGAGGGGAAACAGGTCTCCTTTGACAGTCATGTGGAGGAGAAGTTCTACAAAGACTTCCAATCTCTAGGCTCAGGTTGGCAGCTGACCCGTGAGCCTACCCCCTTGATGGCTGGGAGACATGTATTCCTACCTGACTTCTGCTTCGAAAAACGAGGCATGAAGGTGTATCTCGAGATAATGGGGTTCTGGACTAGAAACTACTTAGAGACCAAGCTAAAAAAGTTACAGCAGCTTCGAGGTGTTGACATCTTAATAGCCGCAAACCAGAAACTGGCCTGCGATAGGCTAAGGCAAGTCCCAGGCAACATCATCTTCTACACGAGAACACTGCCTTCCACAAAGATTCTGAGACTGCTTCAGAGCCGCGAGGAAGCGCTTCTCGAAAGCGAAGTTCAGCGGCTAGATCTAGAGCCTCTACGTTTAGAAGATGACATTGTAGAGTTACAAATGATAGCGGAGAAACACGACGTCTCAGTTGAAGCTTTACGAGTGAGACTGAAGGACGCTAACATAGATGGTTACACATTGGCAGGCAAGTTGTATATTAGAAACGAAAAACTAGAGAAAATAAAACTAAGACTCGAAACACTCGCTGAACCTTCACTCCAAGAAGCAATACGCTTGATTGAAAGTGAAGGTGTTAAAGAGCCGTACGATATTCTGGCAGCGCTGAATTATGGAATACGTTGGAACGGGCTCGACTTAGACGGTAGTTCAATTTACAAAAAAGAAAGGCCGAAAATCCCTTCCAGTTGAGTTATCAGTCATTAGCCGCGCCGTTGCTTCTGCAAATGGCTGAAGCACATTCATGTTTTGTTACAGAGCTTGTTAGCAAAGGAAATTAACTCGGTGTTTGGAGATTCGCCTCTCAGCATGCACGCGCACGCCAACGGTATTTGCGCGTGTAGGTGGCAATTGAGGGGAATCATTGCATTCAAAATCCTACATTAGATCCAAATAAGACAATGCTGCAATTGTACTAAAGAGATGTACGGAAAATTGGAGTTGTTGAGAACCCCAACTGAAAGATTTGAGGATTTGCTGTCTTATCCATTTGAGCCAAACTATTTTCAGATCAACGAAAATGGTCTCAGCCTCCGCCTTCACTATGTAGATGAAGGGACCAAAGATGCAGACCCCGTCCTTCTAATGCACGGCGAACCAACGTGGTCATTTCTGTATCGACATATGATTCCCATCCTAACAAAAGCAGAGTGTAGGGTAATAGTTCCCGATCTCATAGGCTTTGGGAAATCAGACAAACTCACTCAAATCAAAGCCCACACCTACCGAAAACATGTCAAGTGGATAACGAAATTTGTCGAAACACTTGATTTAAAGAGAATCTCGATGTTCTGCCAGAACTGGGGCAGCTTGATTGGCTTAAGAGTGGCAGCGGAGAACTCAGAGAGATTCCATAGAATTGTCCTCTCCAATGGAGGCCTCCCCACGGGGGCGGAAAAAATGACAAAGGCATTTATTAACTGGAGGGAAACTGCCCGAACCATCGGCCACTTTCCAGTGGGTCAAATTGTCCAAGCCGGAACGGTCTCAGAACTATCAGATGACGTAATTGCTGGTTATGACGCCCCATTCCCAGAAGAAAAATACAAGGCAGGAGCCAGAGCTCTTCCTAGTCTTGTGCCTACCTCTACAGAAGATCCTGAACATGAAGCGAACAAAAAGGCAATCGAACGATTTCGAAACTGGAGGAAACCCTTCTTAACAGCGTTTTCAGACAGCGACCCCATAACGAGAGGCGGCGACCAACTGTTCCAGAAAATAGTCCCAGGTGCCCGAGGGCAGGCCCACAAGACAATTCGGGATGCAGGACATTTTGTGCAAGAAGATCAAGGTCCTGAGTGCGCAAAAACCATAATTAATTTCATAGAAGACAATCCTATGTAAAACCACGCACTTCACGTCGCTAGGCGATATGCGCCTATCTCAGAGTTTCCTCTTTCCTAGAAGGATGCACGTGCCTTAGAAGTTATAAATTTAGAAACTAGTTTAACCTCATGAAACTGCAGGACACCGATCAAGGCGTCGTTATTGACATATATGTGAAGCCGAACTCGAAGCAGTTTCAGCTGAAAGTTGAAGACAATGAGCTTGTAGTTTATTGTCGAGAGGCTCCAGTGAAAGGTCGAGTCAACAGAGAGTTGATTAAAGGGATTTCTAGGATTCTTAAGAAGAAAGTTGAGATCCTCTCAGGAGTTGCTTCGAGACATAAGAAGATTCTGATCAGAGACGCAACTGGAGACGATGTTAGGACGACCTTGTCTTAGCAAAATGCCAGCCTTCCAGATGAAGTTTTGTTTTCCGGATTAAAACCTCTGTTCTCTTGCCTCCAAGCTAGGCATGCATGACATTAGGCGAATAAAAGACTCTTTTGGAAATGCGCGTGCGCATATTCCTTATTAGGGTACGAGCGCGTAACATCATTACGAATTTGCGATTCCAACGATCTATTAATGCTCTAGCGAAAGGTGTTGCAAGCAAAGCAGGGGCAAACGTAAAAAATGCTACCAATGCGAGAGCAGTTGCCTGTCGGTAATATCCCAAGCCCAGATTGTGAGTGCAAAATTAGTCATCGCAGTTCCAAACAGGGAGACTAGCTGACCAACCCAGATAATGGTGAACCTTCACATACGAGTGGGACGATTAGGAGTCTCAATTGCGGGTTGGACATGGCTCATCGCTACAAATCTCCTTTGAAAGTCGTGTCTCGATATTGCATTTAACCTTTGAGACAGCAAGAACGCCGAGTATGCGCCCACGTTCTTCATGGTTGAATCCGTTGCGTACACGCATTAGACTTTAAAGAAGATTTTGTGCCTGTACAGCCAGTACGCCACCATCCACATCACTACAATCACGGCGAGGGCCTGGGCGACTGGCGCTAGGTCACCTGCAAATGAGAATCCGCCTGTAAAGGGGTGTAGCCACGAGGTGATGGCGTCTCGCAGCAGAAAGCCCATGCAATAGTAGAAGAGCGGGTTCATGCCCACCACGACCAACGGAAACACCAATTTCTGAAGTCTGCACACTTCCACCACCAGGAGAAAACCCACCATCATCAGCAGCACCCACCCCAGACTGTACAGGGTGAACGACGCGGTCCACAACCGCTTCACTATAGGAACTACCACGCTCAACCCTATACCGGCGCCCAGTGACCCAGCTGCCCACGCCACAAGCATCGCCCCCTTCCGACGCAAGGATCGTTGGCTCTTCAGCAGCATGCCCGTCCACGCCCCTGCCAACGTGGTCACTGTGCTGGTTAAAAAATTAATCGTCACGTAACCGCCCACATAATTGTACCCTAGGACCGCGCGATCCAGCACGGCGCCAATGTTGTCCGTGGGCGAGAATCCGCTTGGATACCCCATGAATAGCACACTGTGACCCACAAGAATGGCTGCTCCAGACACGACTTGCCATCGAAACTTCAACGGAAGGAGGAGGTATGTCAAGAAGTAGGTGAGCGCAATCTGTGACAAGACGTTAATGAGCTGGAAGTAGATCCGTTGCTCCGCAATTATGATCAAGATCTGACTGAGCACAATCAACACAACACTGCGGCGGACGACCCGTAGAAACATCTCACGCTGCGTCGCCCCCTCCTCTCTTCGCTTTGATAATGCGAAGGGCATCGCCACCCCAACAATAAACAGAAACGCAGGCTGCACCAAATCCCAAAACATCAATCCATCCCACGCCACATGCTCAAAACACGCCGCCACACCACCATATGTCGGATGATCCAACAGCCAAAAGAACCCCAACCCATTCGACACTAACAGCAGCATAATGAACCCTCGAAACGCATCCAACGCAATATGACGGTCAGTAGAAAGTGTCAATCTTTGCTCCCAAGATCCTTCGCCACCATTTATTCTTCCTGATTAATAGAATTGATGGTCTGGAATCACAATGCGACTATGGGCTAGATAGGCGGTTGTGGAAGCTGTGCCTCTTTCCATTTCTTGTACTGAGCCAGAAGGATAGCTGTGGCGAGTATGAAGACGGTTGGAGAGAAGGCAAGTACAATGATTTGCCTTGTCAGGGTGATGCCAAATTCAAGAATGTTGATGCCGCCATAGGAACCTCCCCTGTAGTTCACTATGAAAGCCTGAATAGCAACGTCGGAAATTAGGCGCCCAATCCATGCGCCCAGGAAAGCGCTGATTAAGATTGGGATGAGGTCGGTTTCTGGACCGATTTTTTTCGCTTGAAAGTACATGAATATGAAAGGAAGAATTATACTGAACGTCAGTGTGAGGGGCGTAAGGAACAGTCTGAATTTAAAGATGTCGGTTAGCGTGAGATAGGTCAAATAGTGCAACCAAGTGTAGATATTGCTAGCGATTCCCGCAGCAATTGAGAGGAAGAGAGCAAAGATAAAGAATTTTGCGTTAAATTCCATAGTTATCTCCCCTAAGAAGAGAGTTCTGGAATAATTATATATCTGCTGGGCAAAGACAAGCAGCTCTGCCCGCGCTGGGCTACTTGCTTTGTCTAATGCGAGGACGGTGACTGTGTGTTGTCTGTCGGAAAGGGTTGTCGTATCTAGCTCGTACTTCCAGTCTGTAGGGTCGTAGATCAGTGTCACCCATCCAGTGTTGTCGAGTCTAACGTGCGCGTCTTTCACTCCTTGGTTGTCTGTAGCGTTTGCCTTCACCTCCACTATGCCGATGTATTTGTTCTCAGCGCCCGGTTCTTCGAGGGTAACTGATGGTGACGCGCGCACACGCTTGTTCCTAACGCACAAGTGTGCTAGGAAAAAGATCTAGCGCAAAAACCTGTACGAGTAGTGCGGAGCACACAGGCCCTAAAAAGAGTCTATTGGGGAGAGAGGTAGACATCTTTAGACCTGAACCAAGATGCCCCGCTAATAAGGGCCTAAGCAGGACGGACAAGTTAAGAATTTCCCGAAAATATTCGGTCACGCG
>CP070835.1:443099-455693 GCA_020341775.1 Candidatus Bathyarchaeota archaeon | reverse complement strand
ATGGAAGCTGGAGTGGAGCATTTGGGCCGAGGCACTGCACGTCATGTGGATGCGATGTTGGTTGTCGCAGATTCTAGCATAAAGTCGTTGGTGATCAGTAAGCACATTCATTCACTTGCCAAAGAAGCGGGAATTAGGCAGATTTTTTTGGTTGGAAACAAAGCGGCCAATCAACTTCAAAGAGATGCAATTGAAAAGTTTGCTGAAAACAACGACCTTAATCTGCTGGGAGTTGTGCCCTTCGACGAACAAGTGGTGAAGGCAGAGATGCAAGCAAACACCCCGCTTGCATTTGAAGAATCGCTTTCAATGCGAAATATTGGAGACTTAACCACCAAAATCGCTCAGCTTATTCAGTAACGCTCAGCAACTGAACATTGCGAAAAGATTTTGCGAATACGCGGAAAATATAAGAATCGGTAGAAGAAAACAGGAAGCGAGGAATGTTGCATGAAAAGGTTGGTGTCAGTGGGCAGAGGTGGAAGCGGGAAAACCACTTTTATCGCCCTCACTGCCAAGCATCTAATTGAAATCGGCGAAACTCCTCTACTTCTCGTGGATGTCGACCCCGATCAGAACTTGGCGGAAATGGTGGGGGTAGATTTAAAGGAACAGGGGAAGAAGACGGTGTCCGAACTACTGCTCGAAACTTTTCTACAGAGAGGCGGGACCACAGTTGGCGTGCCTCCCTCAGAGAGGATTGAGGGACAGATATGGGAGAAAGGGTTGTACGAGGGAAATTCCTTCGATTTAATCGCAGTGGGAACGAAATTTATTGAGGGCTGCTACTGCCTACCGGATGCGGCGTTGAAAACGGCTCTAGAAGGCTTGACGAAAACATATCGACATGTTATTGTCGATTCTCCCGCTGGACTGGAACACCTCAACAGGAGAATAACTTCTCAAGTGGATGACATTTTTGACATCATCGATCCTTCACAGAAATCTTTTCATCACATCGAAAGAGCATACCGAGTTGCCAAAGAAGTCAAGATCAACTTCAAAAACTTCTATGTTGTCGCCGGCTATCGAGTTCCTGGAGAACTCGAGGCGGAAATTAAAGAACGGGTGCGGCACCCGTACCTGGGGAAGATCGCCTACGACAAAAACGTCGAAAAACTTGTACTTACCGGCAAATCCCTGCTTGAGCTGCCGCCTACTTCCCCTGCCTACGTCTCTGTCAAGACGCTCATGGCGGAGGCCGGCTACTAGTCAACGCCTTCAGGGGCTCCTTGCAAGGCGAGTCCGCGATTCTCAGCTCTTCTCTTCATCCATTCGTCTCTGTTCCGAGGAGTGTGTGAGATTTCCTCTTCCGGCTTCTTAGCCAGCCTCATTGCGGCTGAGGGGCAGGTGATAACGCACAGTCCACATCCAACGCAGTGCGTTTTTTCTACGTAGGACACTTCGTTCTGAAGTCTTGGGGCGTCAAATTGGCAGCGCTTCACGCAAGCACCGCATCCGATGCATGCTTCATGGTCGACCACTGCGTAATAGTCGGATTTTGCCACAGAGTTTTCCACTCCAAATTGGCTTAGACCTCGAATGATTCCGCAGCAACATGTGCAGCAGTTGCAGATGTAGAAGTGTCCCTCTTGAATGTTAGCTGAAGAGTGGATTAAGCCCGCCTCCTCGGTTTCTCGAAGAATTCGAAGGGCCTCGTCCTTTGTGAGCGCCCTTATTGTTTGATTGTCTTTGAAGGCGTCTTCAGCAGGTGAGAAAACGAGGCAGACCTCTTTGGGATACTCGCAAGGTTCACCGACCAGTGACTTCTGAACCTTGCAGATGCACTTCAATACACCGAAAGATTTCGCCTGGTCTAACAAAGCTGAAGCTTGCTGGAAGGGAAAGACCTGCACTTCGACTGGGATGCTTTCTTCAACCGGAATGACTTTATGGAGCGGCGGCGACTGACTGAGCACGTGCTCAGCAAAACTTTGGTAGTAGTCCTCAAACAGACGAGCCAATTCCTCGTCCATTCTATCTATCTGCGCTTCGTAAATGCCCACTACGAATGGCAACAACCCGAATCTACGCTTATCCCCTTTTCCGACTGCTCGGATTAGCCCCTTCTTCGCCATCTCCCCTAACATTGCAGTTGTTGCCGCTGGAGTCTTACTGACTCTCTCTGCAATTTGCTTTGCACTTTCTGGACTCAACCGCATCTCAGCGGCAAGCGCGGCCTCTTCAGGCGAAAAGATTTTGGCGAGAAGCTTCAACTCAATGCCATTGGCTGTCTCGGGAAACCCGTTAGGGATTGAATCAAGCTTTCGGACGAGTTGTTTGTAAACGTTGTTGCTCATCTTCTACGCCTCTTCTTACTGCGCGAAGGACATGTGTCGTTATTGTCAGATTAGCACGCGTAAATAAACGTTCTCACCTGCAAGTCATCTGCTGAAAGAGATTGACCGCGAAAACCTGCGCAGCTTCTGCAAGCCCGGTGCGAATAGGGTAGACAATATTTTTAGAAAGCTTAAAATAACATGGAACTAACTCTACAGCTTCAAGACTTTAGGGATGTGCCCGTCTAGTTGACTAGAAAAGGCATGAACATGAAAATTAAAGAAATGAAAACAGATCTCGGAGTCATCAAGGGCCTCGAGCTTTCTTTTGACAAACTCGTCGACGAGACATGGGACGAGCCTATGGGGCCGACTCCTTTCCCGTCAATCACCGATCTTCGCGATTGGGACATGAGACTCCTCGAAAAATTCAAACCGTTTTACTTGCCTTTCTGCGACGTCTGCTGCCTTTGCACCTTTGGGAAATGCGATTTGACAGGCGATAAGCGAGGCGCCTGTGGACTTAACATGGCGGCTCAGCAGTCCCGAATTGTTCTCCTCGCTTGCTGCATCGGAGCCTCTACCCACATAGCCCACGCCCGCCACCTCGTCAAGCATTTAATTGAGAAGTACGGTCGAAGCAGCCCAATTGACATCGGCGGTCTGAACATAGACTTGGAAGCCCCGGTGACCCGCTTAGTATGCGGCATTAAACCTGCGAAACTAAAGGACTTAGAGGACGTTCTCGACTATTGTGAAGAGCAGCTTACAACACTTCTCTCTGCAACTCATACAGGACAGGAGGGCAGCAACCTCGACTTTGAGTCGAAAGTGCTCCATGCAGGAATGATAGATCACCTTGGACTCGAAGTTGCAGACATTGCGCAAATTTCGGTTCTCGGCTATCCAAAAGCTGACCCCGAGGCTCCATTAGTAGACCTAGGGTTTGGCGTCGCTGACATCGCTAAACCTACAATTCTAGTAATTGGACACAATGTTCCGTCTTCAGTTGGAATAATTGACTACTTGACTGACAAAGGATTACTGGGCAAGGTCGAAGTTGTGGGGATATGCTGCACAGCCCACGACGCCACGAGGTACAGCACAATGGCCAAGATTGTGGGGCCTATCTCCTGGCAACTACGCTACATTAGAAGCGGGTTGGCTGATCTAATTGTTGTTGACGAGCAGTGCATCCGAGCAGATACGCTGGTAGAAGCTCAGAAAGTGAAGACGCCGGTGATCGCATCAAGCCCGCAGAACTGCCTTGGACTCAAGAATCGAACAAAAGACGCACCAAAAGAGATAATCTCTGATCTTATCGATGGAAAGCTTCCAGGAGTGCTGATATTGAACCCCGACGTAGTGGGCGAAGTTGCCGTTGAAACTGTGACGGCGGTTGCTCCTAAGCGAAACCGATTCAAAATCATACCGGAAATCGAAGAAGTGGTAGATGCTTCGCAAGCATGCACAAGCTGCAACGAGTGTGTTCGCGCGTGTCCAAATAATCAGCCAATCTCCGACGCCATAAAAGCAGCCGCAAAAGGAGACCTCAACCCACTCTCTGAAATCATGGAAAGCTGCGTTGGATGTGCTCGGTGCGATAGTGCATGTCCCAACGACTTGCCTCTCCACAGCTACATGGTAAAGGCAAGCGAGAAACACCTCTGGGATCAGAAGTACAAGATGAGAGTTGGACGCGGCGCCATACAAGACGTCGAAATAAGAGAAGTTGGCGGCCCAATAGTTTTAGGCGATATTCCTGGAGTAGTGGCGCTGGTTGGATGCGCAAACTATCCCCACAGCGGCGCAGAGCTTGTAGAAATTGCTGAAGAATTTGCGAAGCGAAGGTTCATTGTAGTCACTTCTGGCTGCGCAGCCATGACTATAGCCATGGAGAAAGATGAGGAGGGCAAAAGCCTTTACGAGAAGTATCCCGGCAACTTTGACGCTGGCGGCATCGTCAACGTCGGCTCATGCGTGGCAAACGCTCACATAGCTGGAGCAGCCATCAAAATCGCCAATATATTTGCCAAGAGAAACTTACGCGGCAATTATGAGGAAATCGCCGACTACATATTAAATCGTGTAGGCGCCGTTGGAGTCGCATGGGGCGCCTATTCACAAAAAGCTGCCTCGATTGCCTCGGGCTGCTGGAGGCTGGGAGTCCCAGTAATTGTCGGTCCTCATGGAGCGAAATATCGGCGTATGCTCCTAGGTCGAAAAGATAAAGATGAGGATTGGGAGGTAATTGATGCTCGGACTGGCGACAAAGTTTATGCTGGACCAGCACCTGAACACCTTTTTACGACTGCTGAAACAAAAGAGGAAGCCATTGTCTTAATTGCCAAGTTTGCCATGCGGCCCAACGACACCAGCAAGGGGCGCGCCATAAAACTTACCCACTACATTGATCTACACAAACGCCTTTACGGCGCAATGCCTGATGACATACACCTCTTTGTACGGCATAGAGCAGACATACCTATCACCATGAAAGATGAAATCCTTGCTTTCCTCGAGAAGAAGGATTGGAAAGAAACAAGAATTCCAGATCCAACTTTACTGCCTAGGATGATCAGGAAGAGGAAAGGTGAATAAAATGAGTGCACGAGCAGAGCCATGGCAGAAAGCTGAGATCGCAGGCCCCAAGAAAGCTTTGCTGATTCTAAAACCAGAGGTAGTCGCAGCGATGGTGAAGAAAGCAGAACGCCCGATTCTCGTTGTTGGCCATCACGCAGTTGAAGAATATTCGGAAGAGGTCAAACTGATAGACTACGTCATCCGTCTGAGTGAGGCCGCCGACATTCCGCTGGTTGTCACTGCTCATCCAATCAACGAGTACTCCAAGCGCGGCCATCATCCTGCAGGCTCGATGTCAGCAATGGATATTGGCAACCGACTTAATGATCCAAAATGGGAAGGCCTAGATGGAAAAGGTCAGTATGACCTCGCCCTGTTCGTAGGGCTCCCCTACTACATGGAGTTTGTCATCTTAGCTGGGTTGAAGCATTTTTCCGCAAACCTTAAAACTATAAGCTTGGACAGATTCTACAACCCCCATGCAACATGGTCATTTCCAAACCTATCAATTAAGGATTGGAGTGAGAATTTTAAAGTTATGATCAGCAAATTTGCAGGAGAATAGAAGAAAATGTCAATGTTTGAAGACATTCCAGTCGAAGTGGGCGTCATCTACGAAGGAGAGCGGATCAGACGAAAAAACATGCAAGTAGAGCTTGGCGGACCCAAACAAGAACACAAATTCGAGCTTGCTCGAGTGCTGAAATCGGAAGACATCGAAGATGGAAAAGTGACCATAGTTGGCCCCGACCTAAAGAACATGGAGGAAGGTAGCAGCTATCCCTTAGGAATAATCATCGACGCAGCTGGTGAAAAACTTGAACCTGACCTCGAAGGGGTCATCGAGCGGCGCATCCATGAATACACAAACTTCATCGAAGGCGTCATGCACCTTAACCAACGATATGACATCTGGTTGCGACTCGACAAGAAATCTTTCAAAAAGGGACTCAACTCATTTGAATACGTTGGCAAAGTCTTGCAGAGGCTCTTCAAAAGCGAGCTTCCCATCGTTGAAAAGATCCAAGTCACCTTCATTACTGACCCCGAAAAGATCCGAGAACCATACGAAGCAGCCTTAGGAATCTACGAGGCTCGAGACGCTAAAGCGCGAGGAATGAAAGACGAGGAAGTCGACAAGTTCTACGGGTGTGGCTTGTGCCAGTCCTTTGCTCCGACCCACGTATGCATCATCACTCCACAACGATATTCCAACTGTGGCTCTATAAGCTGGTTTGATGGCAGAGCATCCGCAAGAATCGACCCAAAAGGACCAGTATTCGAAATCGACAAAGGGGAATTAGTTGATGCAGAAAAAGGCGAGTTCTCAGGAGTCAACGAAGCCGCTAAACAAAAATCGCTAGGTGAAGTCACTAAAGTGTGGCTTTACACTGCTTTCGGTTATCCACACACTTCGTGTGGCTGCTTTGAAGGTGCCGCATTCTACATCCCCGAAGTCGACGGCTTCGGACTAGTTCATCGAGGCTTCAAAGAAGCCACGATAAACGGGCTTCCTTTCTCAACGATCGCGGACTCGACTGCAGGCGGCAGGCAAGTTGATGGCTTCCACGGCGTATCCATCGAATACATGAGGTCGCCAAAATTTCTCAAGGCTGATGGCGGATGGAATCGTGTAGTTTGGATGCCCGCTTCTATAAAAGAACGAGTTGTAGACTTCCTACCGAAAGAACTTGCCGACAAAATTGCCACCGAAGGCGACGTGAAGACAATAGATGAGCTCAAGACGTTTCTGAAGGACCGTGGCCACCCAATTGTTGAAACGTGGAAAGAAGAAGAACCTGTAGCGGAAGCCGCGGCTCCCACCGAAGTCGAAGGCGAAATTCCCGTCGAAATGCCTGTGGCAACCTTGCCCACATTGCCGATCACCACGGGTGGATACAAAATAATTCTGAAGGACGCGAAGATCTACGCGAAAAAAGTAATCATCCGTCCCATTAAGGGTGAAAAGCTTGGCGGAAAAGGAAAATAACGAAGAGCTTCTAAATCTGTTCAACCTTTTAACCAGATTTCAAGAAATCGAACTTGAAGACGTGGAGATGGAAATTGGCGACTTTGAGCTCTGGCTCCAATCGCGGTCTGTCGCGCACACCGCTTTGTCAAAGACTGTGAGAGCTACCCCTTCTTTAAGGCGAAAACCAACGAATATCCTGCAAGCAGACTTTATGCCTCCTGTAGAACAATATCCGGGAAAAGTCGTCGAAGTCACTCTGGGAGCCACTAAAGGCGAAGGCGGAACCAGAGGGAAATCCATAACGATTGGAGGCGAAGAAGCTCCTGCATTCTACCTCTTTGAAACACCCCCTCCACATCCGCCTGTGATTTCGCTTGACGTCTTCGACACCAAGATCCCACTGGCAAAGCCCGTGAAGATGCATTTTGCAGATGTGATGGAGGATCCCGTTGCTTGGGCAAAGTTAGCCGTCGACAAGTATGGCGCGGACATGATAACACTACACCTCATCAGCATAGACCCCTTAGTGAAAGATACATCCCCAACTGAAGCTGCCAAAACCGTGGAGAATGTGCTGCAAGCCATTGATGTTCCCATTGTCATCGGCGGCTGTGGCGACCCAAAGAAAGACCTTGAAGTCTTTGAAAAAGTAGCGGAGGTGGGAGCGGGCGAACGATTTCTGCTCAGCTCAGTCACACAGGACATGGACCTTGAACGGGCGTGTGCTGTGGCAAAGAAGTATGGACACGCTGTGCTCTCGTTCACTCCCATGGACTTGAATCAGGCCAGACAGCTAAACCGCCAACTCTACGATTTCCTACCGAAAACTCAGATCATAATGGACACCACAACCGCTGCTTTGGGGTACGGTTTGGACTATGCCTTCACAATAATGGAAAGAGCCAGACTAGCTGCTTTGATGGGCGACCCAGAGCTGCAGCATCCAATGTCATCAGGCACCACAAACGCTTGGGCTGCCCGCGAAGCTTGGAAAAAGATGGACCCTGAATGGGGACCGCGAGAGTTTAGAGGGCCTATCTGGGAGACCGTGACTGCCCTCACACTGTTGTTAGCGGGCGTCGATTTGTTCATGATGATGCATCCAGCTGCAGTGAAGACCCTTAAAGACACAATCCAGCGACTGACAGTTGGACAGCCAGTCAGCCCTAAGAACATCGCGGATTGGGTGGCCGCTAAAATCTAGAGGAGATGTAAGACTTGGTTGGAACTGGAGCCAAAAAAACTAATATACGCGAAATCAGCCCCATTGACGTTTACATGCTTCTCCCAAAAACCAACTGCAAAGAATGTGGCGAAGAAAACTGCATGGCATTTGCGACAAAACTGGTGAACCGAGAACTCCGATTGCAAAGTTGCCCCCCCTTACTGAAGAAGGAAAATAAAAAAGTGTACGGGCAGCTTTGGGAGATGCTGAAGCCGCCCATAAAGGAAGTCACAATTGGCGCGAAGGATCACTCCATAAAAGTAGGAGGAAAATACGTCTTGTATCGCCACGAATTCGCCTACACAAACCCTACAGCCATCGCTATCGATGTCACTGATGAAATGCCTGAAGAAGAAGTGTTGGCGAGAATTAAGAGAACTGAGCAGTTCAGTTACGAATACATCGGCATGACGTTGAAGCTCAACATGATTGCCATTCGTTCCACCTCAGGCGACCCATACAAATTCAAATCAGCCGTGAAGAAGGTTGCTGAACACACGCGCTTGCCTCTCATTCTGTGCTCCTTTGATTCGAAGGTTCTTGAGGCTGGGCTAATGGTTGTACAAAACGCGAAACCCCTCATCTACGCGGCCACAAAAGAAAACTGGAAGGACATGGCCGAGCTCGCCCTCATGTACCAGTGCCCCCTCGCGGTTTTCGCCCCAAATGATGTAAAGCTCTTGCGGTCACTTTCAAAGACTCTAACAGAATACGGCGTCAACGATTTGGTGCTGGATCCTGGAACGTTGCCTGGTGAAGGAATTCGAGACATGATCAACAATTTCACCATGATTCGCCGAGCTGCAACTAAAAAGGGGGATGAGCTCTTGGGCTTTCCTCTGATCGGCACTCCAGTGACTGCATGGTTGGAAAACGCTGAAGCTCCAAAAGAGGTGGCTGAATGGAACGAAGCGTACTTGGCTGCAATATTGATTGATCGCTATGCCGACATCTTAATTTTGCACAGCACTGAAGGCTGGGTGCTTCTACCAAACGTAGTTCTCCGACAAAACATTTACACTGACCCACGAAAGCCCGTAGCGGTGGAGCCTGGACTAAGAATCCTTGGAACTCCCAATGAGAAATCTCCCGTCATGTTTACCACCAACTTCGCCCTTACCTATTACACCGTAGCTTCTGACATCGAATCTGCAGGAGTAGACTCCTATCTTCTCGTGGTTGACTCGGAAGGGATCGCAGTTGACTGTGCTGTGGCCGGAAGAAAACTAACTGCTGACAAGGTGGCTGAAGCCATTCGCGACGACAAAATGGAAGAGAAGGTGAAGCATCGGAAGCTAATTATCCCTGGAAAAGCTGCGCGGCTCAGCGGCGAGATTGAAGAGGCAAGTGGCTGGAACGTGATGGTCGGCCCCAGAGACTCATCAGACATCCCCAAATACTTGAAGGAAAAATGGAGTCAAGCAGACTAGAACCACTCAGCCTAACTACTAAGCTGTTTTCGTTTTTCCACACCGCTTCAGATACGCTTCATCATCTGGAAAGATGCCTCTAACTCGTTGATGCCGCCTCCGCGAGTTGATGCCGTTAAACAACACGACAATGTCCCCAGGTTTGCTGAAGCTTTCAGTAGTTCCATCAGCTCGCTTTCTGGTTATGGTAATGCAGTCATCTACAATGCAGCAGAGGACGCAGGCCCCACAATACACGCACAAATCTTTGATAATACCAACCTTACCATCCCGCCAATACAAAGCCTTCGTAGGACAAGCTTTAATGCAGAGTTCACATTCGAGCCCTTGACACGTGCGCTCATTAATGCTTATGCTTCCATCCTCGAAAAACTCTCTGACATTCAACGATTCAAGAAGTGCTTTCCATTTGATCTTCCCTTGTTTTTCTTTCTTTTCAAGAAGCAGCTGAAATATGTCTACATTAGCATTCTTCTTGTTTTTCGACATCCCTAATTTCAGCCCTTCTTGTTCTTAGACTTGCTGCTTATCTGGATTCATACTAAAATGGTGAATGACACCTATTAATCCTATATTTCTCACTGCTATCATTCTTTTTTCAAAGGCGTTTCCTGAAATACAGCAAGCCTCCTTTCTCACAGACGTAGTTGAAACCTACTTCCAGCAGCTGCTGAATTTCGCGCGCGCGCAGATGTATCATTTTCACCAGGAACGATATCTATAACAGCGTGAATTGTATAATTACCTTTGATTGCGCGCGCGCTGAAGCAATTAAGCGTGCACTTGAGAATAAATCATTTTTTTGTCCTTTTTTTTCTAATGATCTTTAAGACTACTCCCTTGGAGGTTGGATCCGGACAACGGACAAATTCGGTTGTAATACCGTCAGGATCGATTTCTTTTTCATAAGGAGTGTTTCCATATTTCCAAGGAAGCGTACCACCAAATCGAAGAACGCGAATCATGCTACTAACGCTATCCAATAACCAGGGGCACATGATTCCCCGATCTTCTGGATACTTCAGTCTGTCGCCAGCTTTGTGATATCCACACCCACCGCTTTCAAAAACTTCAAGCTCTATGGTGTATCCCCTAACGGTTTTTCGATTGTATCCCATAATATCACAGTAAGAGATCTCCAGATATAAAAGATGCAAACGCATTCATTGGTGTTTTCTGATGTTATCTTGGATTTTCATTTCGATTTGCCTGATTTCCACAGCATTGAATCTCTTGGGCTCGCTCTTAATGTAGGCTGCCAATTCATCGATTCTTTTAACCTTAATGTGTCCAGGAGGCTTTTTCTCTATTAATTCAGCTTTATCGTTGGCGAACACTACAACTCCTTGAATGTAGAATGCTTTGGATTTCAAGCCTTCTGAAGAATCTAATATTTTCTTAATTCTCATCGCATTAATTCTGACCTGACTACTTGGCGGCCGCCCTCTACCCATTCCTTCCCAATTGTCACCGTAGTAGCTAATTCTGCCCTTGTGATTCTTCGTTTCTATAACGAATATTCCTGTGGGTCCAACAACAATATGATCGATATTCCCATGTACGCCACTTTTCAACATGATGTCATTTATGATTGAATATTCATCACTCAAGGCAGAAGATAGCGTTTTGATGACTTTCCGTTCACCAGCTATGCCAGCTCTCCAGCTTGGATATTCACGCAATAGGAAATAGAACCATCCAACAACAAGCAAACCCAATGCTATGCCGCGAGGAGTGGCATATCTACCAACATCAACATACAACGGTAGAACATCGATAGAAGTAGCCAATAATACAAGAAAAATCACCAGACACACTACTCCAAGCACCAAATATTTGTTGGCTTTGTTCTGAAGATAACTTCCCATAGGCTTCAATAATCTCAACAGAGGAACCCTGCAACAGTGTTATCTATGACTGCATATAACACTATGAAATGAGCATCTTTTAAATTCCCAAAGGGAGTGTGCGGGAGATGTCTCCAGTGGTGAATGACACCTATTAATCCTATATTTTTACATGCCTGCACACGCGCATTCAGAAGCTTACAAGCAGCAAGCACCGGTACGCGATCCCACCGATCACAATTGCGAAGCCAATCTCAAAGGCAGTAATGTATAGGGCCTTCTTCCATCCAATCTCTCTCACAAGTGCGCCGATGGTAGAGATGCATGGAATGTAAAGCATGGCCACCAACGCCAGCACCACCATCTGAATTGGCCCAAAATCGGGCATGCCAATGAAAGTTTGAGTCTCCAAGAGCGTGGAAAGCATGACCAACGTCAGTTCTTTCCTCAAGACTCCGAAAATCAATGTGATCCCAGTGATTGCGGGCAACCCAAGCCACGACACCGTGATAGGACTCAAAACATGTGCGATCGGATCTAGCAGGTTCAGCACCTCGGCGAGCTTGA
Source organism: Candidatus Bathyarchaeota archaeon (assembly GCA_020341775.1). Lineage (GTDB taxonomy): Archaea > Thermoproteota > Bathyarchaeia > Bathyarchaeales > SOJC01. The sequence continues at coordinate 443,790 of CP070835.1, read as the reverse complement.
TGGCGAAGCTGCCAGCAATAATGAGTGGAAAAGCCATCTTGATGAAGTCCTGTAACCGGAACCAAGTCTGCTGCATCACAGTTTTCGCGTGTGGCACCTTGTAGTCGTGCATCTCCATGATCAGCCCAGTTGACTCGCCGGGCAAAGCTTTGGAGGCGATTTTTCCTAATATGATGATGAGGGCGAAGTCAACAAGGTATAAGAGCAGAGCCCATTGAAGGCCCACAGAGGCGCCCACCAAACCGAGAATGATAATGGTTGTGGCGGCGCAGGGTACCAGGGTCACGAGGAAAATCGCGAGAAGCCGTTCCCGTTTTGTCTCCATGATTCGGCATCCAAGACAGCCAGGTACATTGCAGCCAAAACCGAGCATCAGGGGAATGAACGCTTTTCCATGCAAGCCGATTCTGTGCATGAAGTTGTCCATTAAAAAGGCAATTCGGCTTAGATACCCCGAGTCTTCAAGGAAGTATAACATCAGATAGAATGGAAAGAGATAGGGGAGCACAATTGTGACTCCGGCGATGAGCCCTTCAAAAACTCCGCCCCACACCAACGTTGCCAGTGGTCCAGTGCCAAAGGTGGTCCAGAAGCCTTGGCCTAGGAGGGCAAAGACTCCGCTCAAGACGCTCGACACTCCATCTCCAAAGGTGAAGATTCCGACGAACACAAAGAGGAGCACTCCTATCAT
>CP070835.1:438512-442999 GCA_020341775.1 Candidatus Bathyarchaeota archaeon | reverse complement strand
TCCGAATCAAAAAACTGAAACAGTGCGAACTGAGGAAGCGCTGCTCGTTACTCTAGGAGTCTTCAACCTACTAGCTGCTAAAGGTTAAAATCCTACACGTTGCATAAGGGGGCGTATGCCGTTCGACATCGTGTTGCCACTAGTTGTATGCATTGCCACAATGGTTACTATCTGGCTGCACCCCAAGATTCAAAGCCGAATTAAGTTGCTCTTCAGGGAAGACCAAGAACTTCGCGTTCGTGACGCTTTTCTCCTGGTCGTCACTATGGGGATCATGATCACGGTGGTGGTGTTTATCCCACAGCAAGCCATTCAAATCTTGTTTCTGGCTGCGTACTCTTTCCTTTTGTTTCTGTTCACCTACATTGCAGTGGAGAAATGGTATCTTGCCGTGGTGCCGCCCGTGGCGTTCCTGGCGCTCTACAGCTCAAGCTTTTGGAATGTTGTTGTCCTTGACTTTTTTGCATTAGTCTTCGCGGTGTGCATTTCGGTTTATTTGAGCGGTTTGTTTTCATGGAAGACTGTTATAGCCTTCGCTGCGCTGATTACAGTCATGGATGTCATCCAAGTGATGGGAACTGGATATATGGGCGAAGCTGCAGGCAAATTTGTCGAGCTCAGGTTGCCCGTCTTTGTCCAGGTTCCACTTTTTCCAATTCAACATGAAGAGTTCACATCTATTCTCCTTGGATTGGGAGACATATTCTTGTCAGGTTTGCTGGCGATTCAGACCACGCAGAAGTTTGGTAGAAAGGCGGGATTCATCTGTGCTGCTTCGATAGGGTTAGCTTTCGCAGTCTTCGAGGTGGCCTTCTTCTACTCCAGCTTTGCCGCATACTTTCCAGCCACCTTGGTGGTGGTCTGCGGCTGGCTTCTCGGGTTAGGCATGTACAATCTTGTCAGGCGAGTACGTAGTTCGGAACCTTTATAACTTGACGCCGTTATTTGAAGAGATGCGAGTGGAAACCCTTGGGCCACAGAAAGAAGAGCGCACCAAAACGCGGTTCCTTGGCCTATTTGCCTAGGGGACGCGCCGCTCGTGAGACAGGCAGCATACGTTACTGGCCCTCTGTAGCGGACGGACCTAAACTTCTCGGCTTCATGGGCTACAAGGCTGGAATGACCCACGTCTTCTACATAGAGGACCATGCCCGATCGCCGAATTTCGGAAAAGAAGTCAACCAGCCGGCCACGGTTATCGAAACGCCCCCTATCTTGGTCTGCGGAATCAGAGCCTACACCCAGACGAGTTATGGCTTGAAGACGCTGACTGAGGTTTGGATGAAGGAGCCGCCGAGAGATTTAGATCGCGTCTTTACGGTTCCAGAAAGCTTTGACTCAGAAGGGGGATTGAAGAAGATGGAGGAGAGCCTGGACAGAATCGTTGAATTTCGCCTCTTGACGATTACTCAGCCTCGATTGGCCAATGTCTCTAAGAAGAAGCCCGAGTTGGTTGAGATTAAAGTTGACGGGGGCTCAGTGAAGGAGCTGTTTGAGTATGCTAGAGGCTTGTTGGGAAAACCCGTTTCGATTACTGAAGTTTTTAAGGAAGGCCAATATGTGGATGTGGTAGCCGTCTCGAAAGGCAAAGGTTTTCAGGGGCCTGTGAAGCGGTGGGGAGTTCGGATTCTGCATCATAAGTCTCGAAAGACTAAGCGCGGCGTAGCATGTATTGGTCCTTGGAAGCCGCCGAGAGTCTTGTATACTGTTCCTCGGGCTGGGCAGATGGGCTATCATCAGAGGACCGAGTACAACAAGCGAGTCATGAAGATTGGGTTGGAGGGTGGAGATGTTACCCCGGAGGGGGGATTTGTGCGGTATGGTGTTGTGCGAAGTTCATATGTTTTGTTGACTGGAAGCGTGCCTGGACCCGTGAAGCGTCTGGTGAGGATGCGTGTACCGGCTCGCCCCGGTAGAGCATCCGCTGAACCTCTTAAGATTATTGAGGTGTCCTTGGCTTCGCAACAGGGTTAATGGAGGCGTGCGCGGTTTGGGTAAGGCGACGTCGAAGGTTTTTGACTTGGAGGGGAAGACTGTTGGAAAGATTAGGCTACCCAGCGTGTTTAGCACGCCGTTGCGACCTGACGTGGTGAAGCGGGCAGTGGTGGCCATGCAGAGTAGACGTTTTCAAGCGCAAGGCAGAGACCCTATGGCGGGCAAGCGAACCACGGCTGAGAGTCGAGGCGTGGGCCTTGGAGTTGCGAGGGTCCCCCGAGTCAAGGGGAGCATGAGGGCTGGTTTTGGAGTGAGCATCGTAGGCGGCCATCAAGCACATCCGCCACGCTCAGAAAAACGCACTGTGAAAAAGATTCCGCGGAAGGAGATGCGCCTAGCTTTGCGTAGCGCCGTCGCTGCTACAGGCCGCAAGGAAAGTGTTGTCACACGAGGTCATGTGGTCGAGGATGTTCGAGATTTTCCGTTAGTGGTGAGTGACGAGATCGAGAACTTAAAACGGACCAAGCAAGTTCGCGAAGTTCTCTTGAACCTCGGCGTTTGGGGTGACGTTTTTCGAGTTCGAGAAAGCCGGAACGTTCGTGCGGGGAAGGGAAAAGGGAGAGGTCGACGGTTCAAGCAGGCTGTTGGCCCGCTAATTGTGGTTGCCCGCAACGGTGGCGTCGTTGAGGCTGGTCGGAATCTACCTGGTGTTGAAGTGGCGCTAGTCGACGGGCTCAACGTGGAGTTGTTGGCGCCGGGCACGCACATGGGTAGACTCACTGTTTGGAGTCAATCCGCTATTGAGCGGATGAATGAACGGTTTGTGGAGGCCGGTTAGCTGTGAAGCCGCATAACGTTGTTCTGTATCCCTTAATGACCGAGGTGGCTAGCCGGATGTTGGAGACTGAGAATAAGCTTGTTCTGATGGTGGATATCAGGGCTTCGAAAGATGACGTCAAGCAGGCCGTTGAGGAACTATATGAAGTTCAAGTGGAGAAAGTCAATGTGTTGATCACGCCTCGTGGAGAGAAAAAAGCTTTCGTGAAGCTGCATCCGGATTTTAAGGCGGTCGACGTGGCAATAAAACTAGGAATTATCTAACCCTTAATGCATACGCTACCGAATTCTTCTGGAACGTCACACCAGCGGAACGGTTTCATTGTTTATCGGAGCAGGAAACACTATGGAAAAACCTAAATCACGTAGGGAGAAAGGAGAAGGCTTGAGAAGAAGAATTTCTTCCACATTTACCATAGTTGTTTCCAAGCTTCCTTCGACCTCCACCGTCTTAAGACATAAGATACACTACAACTATAAAAACCTTGCCACACAACAAAACCAACAAACACACACGCTTGGGATCACCTTGGATGGTGGAGTGTTTTCAAATGAGAAGTTAGAGCCGGTTTTTCTGCTTCCAACTTCCCCGGGAGCCTAAGGCAAAACTCACCAAGCTAGCCAGCCTTGCCCATAAATTCACAATCCACAAGATCGAGTAGAAAGGAGTGTAGTACAAGAGTCCCCTATAGTTACATTTTCCATATGCAAACCGTAGTGCTATTGCTTGGGCCACGACACCAGCCGTCAACGCGTATCCTCCAAACCAAAACAGATTTAGCAAGAAGGATACTCTGTCAGGCGCGAACCAAAAGAGAAAGGGAAAACTCGCCAAGGCAGCTATTTCTATGAAAGCTCCAAAATACTCGACGATTAAACTATACCACAGCAGCAGGGTCAGCCAACGCTTCTGCTGCAAAGCGTCCCGATGAACCCCCAACACGTTGTGCAACCAACCTACAAACCACCTGAGCCTTTGATTCCAGAAGCTGCCAAAGTTGCTGGGAGCCACCGTTCCGCATTTCGCCTCACTCAAGTATCCAACTTTGCAGCCTTGCTTCTGCAGCTCCAGCGTAATCTCCGAATCCTCAGCCACTGACTTCAAGTTTTGACCATTCAATACGTTTCGCAGTATACCAGCATCAAATAGTCCCATCGCCCCCGGGACAACGGTGACCACATTCCCCAAAGCTTGGGCACATCGGAAAACCCCTAACCCCTGACTATACTCCAACTGCTGCAAAAACACCAATGGACTACCCTGGTTGTCAGTGGGGTGCACATACCCAGTCACTGCTACCTTTCCATCTGCTTGCATGTACTCCACCAAAGCACGCAACGTTTCTGCGTGCCACCAAGAATCAGCATCCACCACAGCCACAACCTGGCCTAACGCGCGATTCACGCCGGTTCTCAATGCTTCCACCTTTCCCAGATTCGCCATGTGGCGCATCACCCGGCCCCGAACTTTCGGATATCGCGTCACGTTGGATTGCAGAGCCCCAGAGGACGCTTCATAGCTGCTGTCTCCACTTCCGTCATCCACCACAATAATCTCGATGGGACCAGGATACCGCATTGAACACGCAAATAGGCTATTAATGCACCTTGGGAGCGCCTTTTCTTCGTTATAAGCGGGCACCACGAAAGAGACCATTGGATAGAATCGCATCGCTCGCTGGTCTGCATTACGACGGGACAGCCAAGCGCCGACC
>CP070835.1:431383-438412 GCA_020341775.1 Candidatus Bathyarchaeota archaeon | reverse complement strand
CCACAACCAACCCGACCACAATAATGATTATTAACACAATGACCAATGTGCTTACGGCATTTGTGTTTGCTTTTGATTGCTTTCCACTCATACTGCATCTTCCATTACGTATTCTGTTTCAGTTTTTATGACTTGTGGGAGAAACTCATTATTTCCTATGATTCACTGCTATTCATGCTTGGTAGTACATGCTTCCAGAAAGTGTGTGGTAACCGTGGAAGGTAGTGTTCGAACACCAAACCAAACAAATTTAAACTTGGGAAGTGAAACGTGAGAGAAATGAGGGAGAATCTTGAACGCAAAAGATGAGTGTTTTGGACTTCCTTATGGTGGAGCAATCTTTGGACTGTTCATCGGAGCATTAATCATTCTTTGGGGACTATCGAGCCTCTTTGGCTGGGACATTGAAATTGGGACTTTCGCAATCATCGCTCTCGGCTTACTAATTGTTGCAGGTGCAATCTACGGATTAACTCGCCGAGGAAGTTGAATACTAGACTCACTGGTCGATGTTGCTTTTCGGCATAAATAGCTTGCGACTAACTGGTCATCGCCTGAAGTCTCCAACCTATTTAAGGCTAATTCTCTCTTCCACTCTCAGTGATGTATTTCGCGGAAGTAGATGAAGAAGTTGCTCGCGTGATTGGTCTGAGTGGTTGATGGTATAATAGAACTTTCTTTCTGAAATTTTAAATGCGTATCTGTACAACTCATTACATCTGGGAAAAAGGGGAGGTGAGTTTTCATGAAAAGAAGACATTTTACTTCTGCAGTTATAACTCTGGCATTAGTTATTCTCTCTTTCAGCTTTCTAGCAAGTGTGACGGCTACTCTCCCATATGATCCGTGGGTGGACATCAACGATGATGGAAAAATTGACATCAAGGATGTGGCAGCTGCAGCTGCGAGATTTGGCACCTCTGGAGAAACGCTGGCAAAAGCCTACTTAGCCTATGACAGCGACTGGATTGATATAACAAATATGGCGGGCCAATACTTCGATGTAACCCATAACCTGAACAGCTCAGAAATAATTGTGGACATAACAGGAAAAACAGCAGTAGATGGCGGATCCCACCAAAAGCATCTAGGCTTGACCGGTTACATTCCAGGGTGGACAAGAACATATGGCCTAGCAAGCAATGAATATATTAACTCTGTGATTCAGACAGGTGATGGAGGATATGCCCTCGCGGGTGGCACAAATTCTTCGGGCAAAGGAGGGTATGATGCTTGGTTGGTGAAGACGGATGCTTTTGGTCACCTCGATTGGAACAGAACGTATGGAGGAGCATTTAACGACGATGCAGTTTCCGTTGTTCAAACCATCGATGGAGGGTATGGCGTGTTTGGCACAACACGGTCTCTTGGCGACACAACGGGTGATTTCTGGCTAGTAAAGGTTGACCAATTTGGTTTTGAACAGTGGAATAAAACCTATTCTAAGGCAACCAGATGGGACAGAGGACGCGCCATGGCTTACTGTAGTGATGAGGGATTCATACTCGCAGGAGTCGCAGAATGGACTGGATCACCTTGGTCTCAAGTTTGGCTGGTCAGGACCAACTCCACCGGCCATAAACAGTGGGATTACACATATGGTCAAAATGTCGGCTACATAAGCACCTACACCAGACACGACCGAGTAGTTCTGGAAACCTCAGATGGAGGATTCGCGGTGGCGGCGACTAGATATCCTAACCCAACCTACCAATCTGTTTGGTTCTTCAAGACCGACGAGAACGGCACCATGCTGTGGAACAAGACCTATGGCACCACAAACCACCAGGATGGCGGAATGGGTCTGGTGGAAACTCCCATCGGAGGCTACGCTATCGCGGGCTACACGGACTCTTACGGTGCAGGTGGCCGCGATTTCTGGTTGCTTAAGACCAACTCCACTGGTGACAAAGAATGGGACAAAACCTACGGAGGGACAGACGATGATCAAGCGAAGTCGCTGGTTCAGACCCTTAGCGGAGGATATGCAATAGCAGGCTACACAGAGTCTTATGGCTCCGGAGACTACGATTTCTGGCTGATTCAAACCGATTCTGCAGGGAACATGGAGTGGAACCAGACCTATGGAGGAACAAACAGGGATGATCCAGCTTCTGTTGTTCAACTCCTCGATGGTGGGTATGCACTAGCGGGCAACACCTATTCATATGGCGCAGGCATTGCAGATGGTTGGCTAATAAAGACTGCAGTTGAATCTGGTTTAGCTTGGACAGACTCTACAGCTGATACTATAACCCTGTACAGAGGTGAATCCGACTCCTATTGGAACTATGTCCGCGTTCGCATCTGGAGAATCAAAGAAAATCCATAACCCCTTTTTTTATCTAGAACCAAAAGTTGCTCTATCCTGAATTCTCATCGAGCATCATGCATGTGCATTTTCGTAAAGATTCAATTCGCCTGTTGACATGAAGATGGCCCTTCCGATCAGGTCAACTCTCCCCGTTTCATGCACTCTTACCTTTAGTTCGCCACCTCGCGATGAGGCTTGATAGGCTGACATCTCCTTTTTTCCGAGAATACTTGACCAGTAAGGAGCCAAGATTGTGTGTGCAGCTCCAGTTACAGGGTCTTCATTGATGCCCAGCCACGGCACGAAGACCCGTGACAGAAAATCATATGGAGGCTGGCCTTTTGCCGTGACAATGACGCCGTTTATGTCCTCCGGTGTTGAAATCGATTTCATACCATCAAAGTTTGGTTCCAAGTCCACTAGAGTCTCTTCGTTCTTCAAGCGGATGAGAAGATCCTTTAACGTCTTGGCAAGACAGGCGTCATCGTAATCAATGATGCCCATTTTTCTTAAAAGGTTCTGATTAGGGCGGATTGGTTCGGTTTTTGCGCTAGGAAAATTTAGACAGATGCAGTCTTGTTCTCTAGTTGCTGTTAGTTCTCCGCTTCGTGTATCGAAGGTCACTCGGGGTGTGTGTATATCAATTTCATGGAAAAGGACGGCTGCGGTGGCGAGAGTTGCGTGGCCACAAAGAGGGACTTCGGTTGTCGGAGTGAACCATCGGAGCGAGAAATACTGGGCATCTTCTATCGGTTTTTTAGTGGGCTCAAGAAGGAATGCAGTTTCTGACAAATTAAATTCAGCTGCGATAGATTGGAGAACACGATCTTCATATTGTTTTTTTATGATGCAAACGGCTGCTGGGTTGCCTGTAAAGGGTTTATTCGTGAAGGCGTCTATTACATAGAAGGGGATTCGTTCAGGGGCGTTTCTCATGATATTCTTTCCTCTACGCAGGCATATGCATGGCTTCGCAACCGGTTTTGCAGTTATATTTACAGGAAATAAAAGCCTTCTGATGCCGACCACACGCGCATGAAGGACCGTCTTCGACAGACGACATGTTGATGACTGGGGCGTGTGGTCTCACATGGTTATGGAGAAAGGAGGAAGAAGCGTTTCCCGACGCCGACTACCCCAGTCCCACAAATGTGTTAATGCAAAAGACACATTTAATATTACATTTTTATACAAAATGTATAATCAAGTTAAACAACTTCCAAATTGCGCTCCAAAACAGAGCGACTGTGTGCCTTCATCGCATAAAACTCGTTGGAGAGGGAGAAAGAGAAGTTGATGCTCGTGCACGTGGATCGCACGCTTGTAGATGGGGCCTTTCATGAGGATCGTGTATCAAGCCAATTATGTCGCGGTGGATGGACCCATTTCCTCCGTGAGGGGAGTTCAATGCATATTGTTAGACAGTTGCAGCATGCGATCCAAGGATGATTATGACGTCCGTCATATTTAAATGTTGACACCTGCATATGTTTGGTAAGTTTGAACACTGCCCCTATCATGGTGAGTTTCAACACTCTTGTCCTTGCAACCTCGGTGGAAACAATGAATAAAAAAAGGAGAGGATTTTTAACCTCACTGTCTTTTAAGGATCCGTTTGTCCGAACCGTTTGGCGACGGTCGCGACGTCTTTGATGTCGATCTTCCCGTTTGGGACACCGATAGTGTCGCCAGTGAGGTCGGTGTTGGGGTGGTGGGGGCACGCAGGCTCTGGCGCTGCGTGCCAATATTCAAGCCATGTGCCAGCTCCAGGGCCTGGGTTGAGTATGTCGGCGCCTACGTCGACTCCAAAGCCTTGGGCCACTGTGGCGACGTCTCTGATGTCCACTTTACCATCTGCAACGTAGGCTGTGGGCCCAGTTATGTCCCCAATCATTGCCACTGTAATCGACCCATCAGTGATGGCGTTGTCAGTTAAGTCTGTTTCACCTGAAACAATGCTGGCCTCGGCGCTTAGGAGATAGCTGCCTTTGCTCACGTTCGTGGTGTTCCATCTGAAGGCGATCATTGCCGCATGTCCACTTGGAAGTGTTACAGCTGTTTGGTTTCTGATTTGTTTGGGAATTCCGAAGAAGGTCCAAATGTCAAGTCCAAAGTTTAGGCCCCAAGTCATCGTGTCAGTAAGGTCCACTGCTCCGTCGCTGTTTAGGTCAGCTGGGTTTTCGCCTGGCGGGCCATTCCAACCGAATTCGAACGCAATCAGGTCACCGTCCCAAAGATCAATATAGCCGTCTCGAACTGCGTCGCCCATGCTCCAAAAGATTTGCGAGTAGGCGCCTCCTGGCCACTGTTCAGTGAAGATGCTTAATCCATTGTAGTAGGCGGTTACGTTGAAAGTTTCCGTGTAGTTGCCCTGATTTTCGAGGGTGCATAAGACTAGTGCTGTGTAATTTTGGCCAACGATGGTCTCGACCCCTATGAGGCTTCTAATTGCAACGTCGTGCTCTGAAGATGGTTGCGCGGGTACTGAAGGCATAGAACCTACGATCATCGCCATGCTTATGAGAAGTACCACTAACAGAAACGATGTTGTTGCTCTTCTCATCGTTTTTTCAAATTCTCCTTTCTCAATTATTTGATGCTTTATCGTTTAACTAAGCCTGCATGCAATAGAAAAATGTTCCTTAGTTAGTGTGCGGGCGCGGGCAACTCCATCATACGTATTCTTCTCTCGGGAGAAGACAAGCCGTACACACCGTTAACAAGCATTCACTTCTTTCTACAGACAAACAAGATTTTTCTCCCTTCTTCCAAATGCCTCGTTTTGAGAATCTCAAACTGCTGGGTGAGAGCATGCTTCACTTTGGAGACTGGGTAAATTCTTTCGGTAAATTCGTATTCATGGATCTGATAGGTGTCTTCTGTTATCTTCTCGAAGATCTTAAAATCCCAAGTCAGCGTATTTCCTCGGACAAGAGCTTGGTCATAGACGTATCCTTTAGGGAATTTGCTGGCTGTTGCTTCTTTTCCTCTGAAGTGCTGCAACGCTCGAGGAGTGTACATGTCAAAGATAAACAGTCCACTCTCCTTCAGATGTTGACTTACTGCTAAGAAGGTGGACTTCCATTGATTAAAATCTTCCAGAAAGTTGATGGAATCGAAGACTGAAAAGACGACGTCGAATTCTTCATGGACCTTGAAATTGTGCATACTCGACACGAAGAATTTTCCTCTTTTGATCTTTTTCTTGCAGACATCAATGTAATCCTCCTCAATATCCAGACCATAGATGAGAAATTTCTTTGGAAAATTGTCGAGAACCGCTCCAATTCCCACCCCGAGTTCCAAGACCTTCTTTGCTTTCTTATTATATGTCTTGATGGGCTTCAGAACTCTCGCTGCTCTGTCTTTTGCTTCTTTTTTGTCTTCAAGCGATTCCCAGAAATGCACAAACGATTTCGCCATGTTTGTCATTTACCATGACTCTTCTTCGGATTTTATAATTTGTGGAAAAATAATGGGAAACGGGTGGAATCACTGTAGTCTGAGATTGGATATATCGTCTGGCAGATGGTCAATACCCTCGAATTCTTTCACAATAACGGATTTGATCTTCGTCTTCAAGGCAGGGTCGATATTGGCAATAGTCAGTTTCTCCCTTCCTCCAATGCTTTCACAGTCATCCTCTACTAAGACATCAGGCAACGCTTTTTCTACAACATCCTTGTACTCTTCTCCCTGCTGACGAAAAAGTACCCAGCCATTAGGAAATCCATGATTTTTCAGAGCCCCCTTTATATCTTTAACTTCTAATGGTCTAACACGGGAAGTTAAATACAATATTCTGGCTCCTTGGCGTTTCCACTTCTGCAATTTCTCAACAGCTGCACCAATCGGGATGTAGGTGCTCCAATTATGGATGGAGGGATCTGTTCCAGCTTTGACTTGCTTGACAATGGCTTCTCTAATGAACCCTCTAGCACCTGAATGCATAATCAAGGTTCCCTCAGTAAAAATTAGGATTCTCATAGACTAACAAGCATTCATGAGGTTTTATGGCTTGTGGAGTAATCCCGATTCTAATCAAACTTTGGACAATGAGGTCCTTTTAAGACCATGGGCATCCGTGCCCACTCACAAGAAATGCCTACGATCTACTCCTTGACTCTTTCAACCTTGAAGCAAACCGGGCGCAAGCCATCCGGGCAGGCTGAGTAGAGTGTGTCTTCGCCGGTCCAGTTGGGCACGTGGCCGCCATATCTCAACAGGCTCACACTTGTATGAATGCTATGCCAAGCTTGTTGGCAAAATCCCTCTGGCATTTCCCCGTCGTCTGTAACAAGAAATTCTTGTCCTTCTTCGAGAAAGCATTTAGGGATGGGATTTCCATCTGACTTGATGAAGTCTCTGCCAATAACATCTTTGGGTTCAAAGACTTTCACAATTGTTATCTTCACCATGCTTGGCGACATAGTAGCTCTCACCCGTAGTACCGTTTTGTTGTTATATTTGCTGGTGATAAAAACCTTCTCACGCATCGCCCATGAGGACTCGATAAACTCTCAAAAGCGAAACTTGCTCCACGCAATGCTTTAATGGCAGGTCTTCGGTACTGCTTTTTGAAGGCAATTTTGATGCTCGAAACTATTTTGGAGCAAGTTCCTGACTACGAGTCCTTTTATACAGTAGAGCAAATGAACGCGAGTTCAGAAAAACTTGCGCAAGAACATCCAGGCAAGGTCAAATTGTTCACGATT
>CP070835.1:428252-431283 GCA_020341775.1 Candidatus Bathyarchaeota archaeon | reverse complement strand
ATGGGGTGAGTCCACGCTTTGGCCAGTCTAATCTGACTGTCTGCCTTTAGCGCCGCGTCGAGGTAGGTGCACTAAGCGTTAGATTTTTGTGCTGGGTTTGAGGATTGTGTGAATGGAATTTACGTTGAATTGGGATTCCCAGAATGTGAAGGTCGAACTACGCGAAATCACTCAAGACTCTGTGAGAGCCATATGTGACCTAAAGGTGTCAAAGGAACAAGAGCAGTTTGTCGCGCCCAATTCGGTATCTATAGCTGAAGCTCATTTTTCCAGTGAGGCTTGGTTTCGAGCTGTTTACGCAGGTGAGACTCCAGTTGGATTTATCATGTTAGCTAAGGTTCCCAGAGAAGAGAGAGCAAGTCTTGGTACCCACTTTCTATGGCGGTTCATGGTTGATGAGAGATTTCAAGGCAGAGGTTACGGTAGACGAGCATTAGAATCTGTTATTCAATGTCTTAGAGAGAAGGCAAACGCAAACGCACTTTACACAAGTTGTCGCGAAGGAAAAGGCTCCCCAAAAGGTTTCTACAAAAAAATGGGATTCAAAGAGACGGGAAAGAAGCTTAACAATGGAGAACAAATCCTAAGATTACTAATCCTAGAGAAAGGCACAGACTGCACACGATGAGCGCGTTTATTTCTTCTTTTCTCTTTCAAAGAGCAGGTAATGGTTGACGAGTGTTGGAGTTCCTTGGGCTTGATAGGTGTGGAGACGCCAACCCTCCCTTTCATGCTCTTCAATCACTCCACCTACTCTCTTGTGATGTCCAACCTGCACACACTTCCACTCTTTCACTCTTTTTCACCTCAAGCAGTCCTTTTAAGATGGTTGTTTTTTGCTTTTCCGCGTGCGTGCGCGAGCGCCACCAAGCTCGATAAGGGCATTGCAGCGTGCAGAAGGCATCCATTTCTGTAATATCAAAAATCGTTCCGTTTAAGTCAAAGAGGGTGCCTTCACGTTCATCCTCTTGTCTTCATTCATCAGCTGGTCCTTTTATCCAGCTTTTAATCCCAATTCCCTTTTTCTTTTCCCTTGGTTCTGTGGTTGGGGCTTTGGAATGTAGGGTGATTCCCCAGCAAGTGAAAGCGTGGGAGTAAGGCTCTTGGATGAGATGGGTGAATGATATCTCACCATACGCCAAGAATCCTATTACCTGAGTGGAAGAAAGCCCTTCCTTCAATATTTCAGCCTCAGTTCCCACTCTGCATCCAGCCATCAGCTCAACAATTCTTCTGTTAATGCAAGAAACGAGGAAAATGGCATCGTTTCTGCAGAAGCCTTGATCTTCTCGCAGCATATCGTACACGCGACGGGCTCCTCTTTGCACTTTCTTATGGTCAGCTATCATTATGTAGCCAGGCATCTCAGGAGTGTAACTTCTGATAGGAAACATAAGCTCAATGTCTTTATCCACTACTCGCATACCCGCAACACAAGTATAGTTGCCAAAAGGGAAGGCAAACGCGTATTTGGCCACAACCGGATTGAATATCAGTAACCGTTTCTGTGCTCGAGAAAGTCGAGCTGCTTCCAGAATTGTTTCCTTGTCAGGCATCGGAAGCCCTTTTTCCTTTGATAGCTTGGCTTCGTTTTCATAAACCACTTCAGCATACTTAGTGAAGGAGTCCTTGTTACCAATGCGTTTAACGTATTTGTAGTGGGGTTCTTTTCTGCTGTTGAAATGAAAAGTGTGCTGTCTTCCAATCTTAGTTATGGCATTTACATCGAGACCTATAGAGATTTCACACAAGTTGGGAATCAAGGCGCAAACGGCTTCGCCGTCAACGGCTTTTAACTGTGGGTGCTCTTTCGATCTTCCATAGAATTGACGACAAAGCTTTGCAGTTACTCCATCACCGCTACTTCCGCCTATCACGTTCATGATTCTTGCCTCACGGGTGCTGCCCATGAAGTGGGCGATTCCCTCGGCTAAGAAATGCTCGTAACCTGGAGTGTCAACCTTCGACCCCTGAGTCAACACAAGTAGAGTCTTCCTCATGTGAAGACGGTCTTTGCTCGTGGTCTGCTGGTTGAAGTCTATCCACGCGTCACGGGCCATCTCCCTCCCTTGTTCTACTGCTTCCTCCGATGTTCGTAGACCCCATGTTCGCCCTACGCCTATCGAAAGGTTTGTAACCAAAGCTAAGAGAGACATACCGTTGTAGCCTACTCCGGAAACGTCCTTCAGCACGAGGTCTTCGTTTTCTAATTCGCCAGCGGTTGTATGACCGATGAGTCTGAACTGATTTGCAGCCTGTTTCTTGAACCTATTTTCAATAGCTTTCAGAATCAACTCGCATATCAATGAGTCCTTCTCGACAGATTCGCCTCTGTAGCTTAGATACATGATCAACAGTTTTACATCCTCAAGATCGTAGCCACCGTCTGAGAGGTCTTTTTCAAGTTTGTCAATAATCATTCCGATCAGTTTCTGAGCCTCTTCGGGACTGTTTCTCCTCCTCAGCTCGAACTCCCTTTGCTGGTCAGTTTCCATCTCGTTCATTGTGTGTGCATGACCTGCAAAACCCAAGAAGAAATCGCTAACCATGATTTTCCCAGATTTAATATTATCATCGGATTATATATTTTCGCGGCTATGCGCGAGCGCGTGACCGAATATTTTCGGGAAATTCTTAACTTGTCCGTCCTGCTTAGGCCCTTATTAGCGGGGCATCTTGGTTCAGGTCTAAAGATGTCTACCTCTCTCCCCAATAGACTCTTTTTTGGGGCCTGTGTGCCCCGCACTAGTCGTACAGGTTTTTGCGCTAGATCTTTTTTTAGTACACTTATGCGTTAGGAACATGCGTGTGCGCGTGCGCCACCATCAGTTACCCTCGAAGAACCGGGCGCTGAGAGCAAATACACCGGCATAGTGGAGGTGAAGGCAAACGCTACAGACAACCAAGGAGTGAAAGACGCGCACGTTAGACTCGACAACACTGGATGGGTGACACTGATCTACGACCCTACAGACTGGAAGTACGAGATAGATACGACAACCCTTTCCGACAGACAACACACAGTCACCGT
>CP070835.1:419679-428152 GCA_020341775.1 Candidatus Bathyarchaeota archaeon | reverse complement strand
CAGCATGCATGCATGCATACACCCACATCTATTCAAACCAATCATATGCGCCACTTTTACGCATGCAATCCGTGATTGACTATCTCTTTTTCAACATATTACGGTTTTTGAAGCAATTCCTATAAAATTTCGCACGTAATACTTCGCAAGAGTACAGATATCTGAGTGAAACATTGGATGTTGATGGCGAAGGTTCTTGACCGAATCGACTCTATTGGCAAACTTAGAGCGGACGCTCTCGGCAAGAGCTTCTTTTTCAGCTACAGTTGGTTTAAAACCATCGAAGAGACTAGGGCTTTCCAGGTGGTGCCGAAATACATTGCCATTTATGATGAAAACTGCCTAGTAGCCATCGCCCCATGTTTTATAGAATCCACCTCTCAATATCAGACCGTTGAAGATTTTCTTTTTCCAAGGAGCCGCAAAGTCGGCAAGCTGAGACATGTATTTCATGGATTTGTGAATCCAAGCCTTTCCTGTTATTCACCATCCTCTTTTCAAAGCCAAATAATGAAAAATCCGTGCTTTTCGAGTAGTGAAATTTTTGAACTGGTGTTGAATATGATCGACCAATTATGCAAGACTGAGAGAATTATGTTCAGCAGTTTTAAATTTGTATCCCAATTTGACGAGTTTCTCCTGAAGAGTCTGGAAGATGTTGGCTATTTCAGATCTTTTCTCAAATCGAACATGTACATCGAACCGGTCTGGGACAGTTTCGACGACTATTTAAAAAGCGTAAAAAATTCGGACGTACGCCGCAAAATTCGAAAGGAGATCAGAACAAACAGGAAAGCAGGCATTCGAATCGAAGAACTCAAGATTGATTCGCTTGTCAACACCATACCAAAGCTTTACGACAACCTATACATGAAATACAATCGAAAGCCAAGCCCTTTAACATCAGCGTTTTTCGCCACTTTGGCGCATTATTCCCCCAATAGAACCCGAGTCTTTGCAGCAAAAAAGAATGACAGAGTAGTGGGGTTTTCGCTATTCCTTGAACACCAACACGTCTGGGATTGTTACATTGTTGGCTTTGACTACAAGAACCTCGGAAATAACTATACCTATTTCAATCTAGTCTTCTATGCACCCATTGAAAAAGCCCTGCAGGAAGACGTCAAAAGAATAAACTTTCGACCTGGAACATTCGAGGCGAAACGGAGGCGCGGCTGCAAACCTGAAAAATTGTTCTTCTTTATCAAGTGTCAAAACCGGTTATTGGCTCCTCTCGTTTCAAAGTCCTTGCGTATGATCGGTGCACGGTTAGGTGTGCCATACAGGAGCCATTGATGGGGTGGTGCTGTGAGAAACCTGATAAAACACGGAAAAATTCTGCGTTTGCATTGGGAAAAAAGAGCAAGAGAAGCCAAAAGAAAAAATCGGAGCCCTAGTCCATTAGCTAGATTCTACTACACGACCATCCAAGACACTGTTCAGAACCTGGCATCGTCTCCACTGATACTTAAAACGGATCTATGGGATCACGCGATCGAACCTTTTAACGGAAGTCTTGAAGACTTGACTGGAACCGTTGCTCAAGGTGAAATTTACGGCATAGACGTATCACGATTCGTCTGTGAAGAGGCAGGAAAGAAACGTCTGGCGAAAATACTAGTGGCTGACATCCGCGCACTTCCTTTCAAAGACAACGTCTTTGACACATTGTTGGACATATCTACGTGTGATCACATAAGCCTAGATGAGCTTCCTAATTGTCTACAAGATTATTGGCGAGTTCTTCGCGAAAACGGTAAGTTATTCATGGTTTTTAATAACTGCTCTCTTTATTCACGCACAAGACGCAACATGCAGCCAAGTCAATTTCGCTGGGTATTTCCTAGAGACGCAGTCAAAAAACTTTTCTGCAAGTTCTTCAACGTGATTTCTGAAAGAAGCATAGATACGTTTGGATGGATTCCCTTTTCGATTAAAATAGTTGAACGATTTCCATGGTTTCTTAATGTGCTAAAGACAGTTGAAACGTCTTGCCTGTCGAAGAAAATGGCCCTGTTTTCTCATTCATACATGCTTGTGGGGAGTCCAATCAAAGAAGTTGAGCACACTGCAGATTAATGCAGGCATGAAGATGGTTGAGCCTAAAGAGGCTAACGATCGCCACAATTTCTACAATGCGTTGGAGGCCATAAACTTTTCATTTGACTTCTCCAAGACACCAGTTTTGGTCCCCACCATATGTGACTGAACGATTGATCCAATATACTTCCAACATTGACGTCGTAGACAGCGCAACAGGGAGTGGCAAAACCTTTCCAATTAATGAATATGAGATACCATGGTTGTGAACAACGAATCTTGGGGCAAAAATTAACAGCTGGTAACTTCAATTTGACTCCCATTTCTTGAGCTTTTTCTTGAGTGCTCCTAAACATGCGTTTACTATGATCGATTGCTTCTTCAGAGTGTATGGAATACTCAGGTTTATTAAGCTCTGAATTCCAGAAATGCTGCAAAGCTTGGAATAGAACATTCTTTATACCAAGGTTGTAAGCGAGTTCGACAAACCTGGTAGCTTCATGAAGGTTGTTTTTCCAGATGACAACTCGCATCACCACCTGCGGAGGATTCTGGGCCTTCCTCCGTTGCGCCATAAAGTTCGAAATGTTTTCGATCACAGTTTCAAATTTCGAGCCCCTACGTAGACCTTCATAAGTCCTTTTCGTAGTGCCATCAATAGAGAAATGTATACTCCATAAACCTGACGCAAGAAGATTTTTTGCCATTTCTTTATCCAAGATAGTTGCGTTAGTGTAGATTTCAGTGTATTTGTGTCTCTGCCGTGCGAAGCGAATCACGTCAACAATGTCTTCATGAAGTAGTGGCTCCCCAAAACCTGTAGGATTAACGTACGACACTGTCTTTGGTAATAAATCGATGATTTTTCTATATGTTTTCAGTTCCATATCGCCAATGTCTTCCAACGATTGATGCAAACACATTCGACAAGACAGATTGCAGCGATTTGTGACCTCAACTCGCGCAACAGTTGGCGTTTTCAGGGGATAACTTGGTCGGCGAAGAACACGTGTGGGCAGCGTGAGCAGAACCTTTCTAGCAAACTGATTTTCTGAGGCTCTAACCAAAAAATCCGCGAGAAACGGAAAAGCTGGAGGCTCACGCTTGTTTCTAGGTTTCTGAAAATTAGTCTGTGTCGACTTGCTACTTCTCATCGAGGACATCCCTGTAAATCTTCAACGTTTCCCTTGAAATCCGATTCCAAGAAAAAAGCTTAGCAGCTCGCTTGCGAGCTTTGTTGCCCAGTTCTTCGCGCAACCGTTCATTGCTAGCCAATGACACTATTGCATCAGCAAGGAGCTGAACATTATTGGGAGGTACAATAACTCCAGCAGCATCTAAATATTCAGGAACTCCTCCTACAGCTGTCGAAATCGTGGGAGTCCCATGTGCCATAGCCCGGGTAACCACGCTACTGCCCGAAACAGAAGCTACAAAAGGAGCAATTGTGAATAGACTTCCCTGCAGTTTTTGATCAAATTCTTCTTCACTCAGCCGACCTCCCCAAACTATGAATTCCTCCACACCCAGCTTTTGGGCTTCCCGCTTTGCTCTATCCTTTTCTTTTTTGTTGTATATTCCATAAACATGTACAACTGGAGACTTCTTCCTCTTCTTCAGAAGACTCAATGCCTTAATTAGAACGAAGAATCCCTTTCGTCTTTCTGGAGCCCCGAGAAAAGTAATCTCCGTTCTTGGTCTGCTGCGCACTGAAGGAGTTGCAGTAGCTCCGTGAAAGAGTACTACTAATCTCTCTCGTGGAATTCCAAGCCTTGCAGCCTTTTGTTTCATGTCTCTTGAGTGCACGATTACACAGTGTGCTCTCCTATAAACCCAATTTAAAAATCTACATTTCTGCTGCATCTTGTCAAAATTGTGGATGGTCACCACAATTTTCTGGCCAATAGGCGCAAGAAGAAAGGGAAGCAAAGGAACTATGCCGAACGAGTAGTAGTTGCTTTGTTGGTAGTGAATGACGTCGCACTCCAGACCTTTACTAAGGTAGTTGACTCCCCTCAACAACAACAGGAAAAAGCGAGCCAAGAGTGCGAAGAAATTCGACCCCATGACTTCATAAATGTAAGGGAAAGATGCAAATCTACAGTCACTCGAAGGGTCGATGTTTGTGGGAAATCTGCTTCGACAGATACAATGCGAAGAAATCACAACAACCTTTATCCGTAGGCGCTCCAGCATTGTCTTCAAGTTGCGCGAATAATTTTCCATAGAAGCGTTTCGATACCAACACGTCACCAATCCAACCTTAACTGAAGATCTCAACACTCTGCCCTCGTACACATGATAATCTAGCAAACTGCCGCGCAACTAAGTTGTCGCTGCGAAATGCTTAGTTTCCGCACATATACAGTTTATGAATTATGCCTCAACAGTCGTAGACTCGTAACACCTCAGCCTTTCCGTTCCCCTCAGAAAGCTGACCACAAATCTATTTATAGTAATCAAGATAATTTCAGTGATCTAATGAAAAGCATCACTAAGCACAAAAAGTTGTTATCAGAGCTTGGCCTGTTTTATTCCGCAGCCGTCTGGGGCGCAACGTTTTTCCTTGTAAAAGACGCGCTGACAGATGTTGATCCAGTAGTTTTGGTGGGCTACCGTTTCTTGATAGCAGCTATCCCACTTGGCGGGTTTTGCTTGATCGCCAAAAAACCACTATTCACAAATGTTAAACATGGACTTGTCGCAGGAGGTTTCCTGTGGTTATTATATATCTCTCAAACGATTGGACTCGGTGTAACGACTGCGTCAAACTCCGGCTTTATCACCGGGCTTTTTGTTGCTTTTGTACCGGTGTTTTCACTATTACTCTTCAGAAGAAGACCCAGGGTAACCGAAATTATTGCAACAAGTGTCTCCCTAATGGGACTATGGATGCTGACCGGTGGTTTAACGGACATTAACGAAGGGGATCTCTCCACGCTTATTTCTGCTGCTACATACGCGCTACACATTCTCATTCTGGACAAATACGCCAAAGATGGTGATGATCTTGTTGCTCTTAGCTTTCAGCAATTCTCGGTTGTTGGAGCGGCAAGCTTGTTGACTGGAGTGATCCTGGAGCTTCAATTCTCAATAATGAGTAACAAGACTGCGTGGGTAGTTCTGTTCTTGGCACTCGTCCCAACATTATCCGCATTTGTCGTTCAAGTTGTAGCGCAAAAGACTACGAAGCCATATCGAGTTTCATTAATACTTGCTTTTGAACCAGTCTTTGCTGGGGTGTTCGCATGGACTCTAGGAAATGAGACGATAATATTCCACCGGGCTATTGGAGGCGTCTTCATATTTCTCGGTATGATCATTTCAGGGATTCGCCTAAAAGCAGAAAGTAAGAAAGGGCCCATGCTTTCAACGCGGAGCTAATTCTTATTTATTAGGAGTTGTTTAAGCAAACGGGTTGCGACTGTTTATGGTAAAGGAGAACGCCAGAAGTGTTTAGAACCAGAATAACCGAACTGCTCAACATCAAGTACCCAATAATTGCAGGAGGCATGCATGTCCTCTCTCGAGCTGAATTAGTGTCGGCAGTCTCAAACGCGGGAGGTTTGGGAGTGCTTGCTTCAACAACCTTTGAGACAGCGGATGAGCTTCGAGAAGAGATCAGAAAAACGCAAAGCTTAACGAGCAGGCCTTTCGGGGTCAACTTAAATCTGTTTCCTATGATGCGGCCAAGAAGCATCGAGGAAGACATTGATTTATTCATCGATGAAGGCGTTCAAATAGTAGAATCTTCAGGGTCTAGCCCAGAACCCTATGTTCAGCAAATGAAAGCGGCAGGGATGAAAATAATCCATAAGGTACCGGCGGTAAGATTTGCCAAGAAAGCTGAGAACGTTGGAGTAGACGCGGTGACGGTTGTGGGATTCGAGTGTGCTGGCCATCCAGGGATGGACGATGTGACTTCTCTGATCCTAATTCCCTCAGCAGTTAAAGCTGTCAACATACCCGTCCTCGCAGGCGGAGGATTCTGTGATGCTCGTAGCTTCATCGCAGCTCTATCGTTAGGCGCTGAAGGGATCGTCATGGGCACGCGGTTTGTCGCAACACACGAGTGCATTGCTCATACAAAAATAAAAGATTGGATAGTAAAGGCAAAAGAAACGGAAACTGTGGTAATAGATCGGTCCATCGGTCTACCGATGAGGGTAATCAAGAACAAACCAGCTAAGATCGCGCTGGAAATGGATAGGAGACATGCACCGTTGGAGGAATTACTACCAGTGATAAGTGGCGAACTTGGCAGAAAAGCGTGGTTAGAGGGAGACCTCGATGCAGGTGTGGTGTCACTTGGAATGGTTATAGGCAGAATTCAAAATACCACAAGCGTGAAAGAACTGTTTGACAGCATTATTGAGGAAGCAAAATCCATATGTGAACATTTGAATACGATCAAATCCGCTTAATGTTTAAAGAGACGCGAATGAACGCCTCGAGCGTCTCAGCAATGTAGCCTGGGTGCATCTACCGTTTCGTACTTGCCAGATGTCGAAAAAGCCGATATTTGGAGAGACGAGGCCAGCCTGTTTTAGCATATTTGATTCTATTTGGGTTAGCTTCTAGCCAGTGCAACATGTGAAAGAAGCTCTTTGCTCTTTTCTTTTCCCTTCCTTTCAGAGGTTCATAGCCTAAATTTCTAATCTCATCTAAATAGGCTAACTCAGCAAGACGCTGTGGTTCCCCAATCACCTTGACGCGCTTAATGAGGGAGTCGCCATACTTTCTCTGTAAATCTTTAACGCCTTTGTCAAAAATGTAGCTCTTGCAAATCATAATGGGTTCATCCCCTTTAAAAGCAAGCAAACCCAGTAGTTTAGAAATTGTTTTGGAGGCTTGTGCTAAATACTCTTTCCGAAGAAAGCGATGAGATTGAAAAAAACTGACGCCTACCATATCATACTTGAATTCCTGCGTTTCACTGCGATAAGCTCCGATAACAACGCCGAAAAGGAGATCTCCGCTACCAGCATCATCTATTATTATGGTCATTACACTAATCTCCATTCAAGAAGTGAAAAGACATTTCGCTCTTCGGTTTGAGCTGATCTGTGTCTTTAAAGGTGTGAAACACAGTTTGCCATAAACTTGACGTTGTGCTTGGGCGGGTTTGAAGATTCGTCTTCTACAACTTTTAATGTTCCATTCCTTCCTATTCGCAACTGTCTTTCACCCCGAAATGTCGTAACTTTTCCATTCTCAATTTGAACCTCGTCATTGATAGAAACCGCTGAGATTCTGTCATTCCATAAAGGGAGCGTAATCGTCCCAGTTTCGTCAGAAATAGTTACGTTGGTCAAGAGCGCGTAATCGTTTAGTCGCGTCAGAAGCAGTTTTGGCTTCGAGATCTTGACGACCTGAGCTCTTATGCTTACTTTGTCCATGCCCGATTTCAAATCTCCAATTCGGACGTGGTGTGGAACCTCATTTCTTCTTTTCTTCTCTATAACATCCTTGATTTGCTGCCATTTAGAGACGAATCTTTGAAGAGGATTAACCTCTTCGAGAAGGCGTTCTGGTATTGAAAATTGCGCGATCACTGTGCTCTCTGATGTTATTAGAATAACTGCACGACCGTTCTTTCTTTTGCGGCATTCAATAGTCAATTCTCGACATCTAGCTGTATCATGTTCCCACGCGTGAACAATTGTACTGAAAAACTCGTTCATGCCGATAGCATGTTTCGCCGAAACTATTGCGAGATATTCGAGAACTTTGCTCTCGGGACGTGAATAGTTAATCCCTCTGGGACGCCCCCTCCTGCGTGGCAGGTTAATCATCATCTCAGCCTTCCGCTATTTGTATGTGACATCCAACCATCTCATGTGTTTACCAGCTAGAATTGCTTGGAAAAAAGTAAAACCTTCTAGGGTCGTTCTACCTTTTCAGAAAGCGCCTAACTGTCTATTCTCGTTACACCAGTCTTTCATATTAACCTTTGTATATAGATTCACTGATGATGCTATTCCACCCCGTAGTCCGGGGACACTTAAGAGGGATCAAAGACCCGGGGGAGCCTCCAGATTGAGTCAGATGTGTGGGAAGCTGCATGGACTGGGTATAGCGGCTGTGATTTTAATTAAGCCTAGACGGGACCTTGGCGTATGATCCGTGCTGCTTTCATCAGTTTTCTTCACTCCGACCACCAATGAAATGCAAATAGGCAATCCAGCAAGTACATGTTTTGTTAGCTCCAATCAAATAGATGCGTGAGCCCTGTGAGCGACATGCTGATTATGACCATACTTCACCTAATGCGCAATTCGCTCTCCAAATATTCCTGCTTTGCCATTCGCATTATTTTTAGAAAGAGAGTGTTTTTCTCCTTATAGATGTTTATTTCTCCATCAAAAAGATCAAGAACTGCGCGAACTTCTTGTATAGAATGCATTCTGAGATCCATCAAAGCTAGAATCGT
>CP070835.1:412890-419579 GCA_020341775.1 Candidatus Bathyarchaeota archaeon | reverse complement strand
GGTCTTTCCTGGCTGCAGGCTTGATTCAGAAAAAGATAAAAAACTCAGGATTATATCTCGAGGAGATGAACACAGCCTTCCCCAACCTCATGAAGGAGCTGCAGGACATTCGACATGATCTGCTGTGATATTCGATTGAGAACCTCGCTTCTATACATCATCGATGGTGATATGTAGGATTCCGGAAATAGGCATTAATTTCGCCCTTCACTGTATTATCACGGAGGAACCAGTTAGACCATGCGACATTTACAATTCCGATTGTCTGGTCGACAAGTGCTAATAGCGTTACAAGCTCTTTTAATCGCATCTGCAGCGTTTGCGGGCGCTGTTCAAGCGGGAAGTTGGAGTGCCTTAGGTTCAGGCTACGCTATTACGACCGACTGGCAAGGAGTGGATGTTCCCGTTGGAACAGTGGTGACTGCTACCGCAGGGACGACCGATGAATCCGTCGGGCAACATGGATATGCCGTCTTTCTGTGGCACTACGAATTGAACGCCTCCATAATGTTTGCGTCTGAAAACAGCACGCTTTGGTCAAATGGCACCACTTACTATCACAACGATAAGAAGACTAGCTTGACAGTCTACTTCTCCGCCGACACGCGGACGTTAACCGATGAGGGCGAATGGGGTGTACAAGCCCTCTTCTATGACGTACACGGAAAGCTGAGAGGAGACAGCGGCATCATCAAGATTAAAGCAACATCTGTCACCGTAATTCCTGAAGTGATGTCCACTTTGATTGTAGCTTTGGTTGGCTCCGCCTTGCTAACGGCGGCCATCAATGGCCACGCCCGTCTAGAACGGAAAAAGATGTGAAAGCCAGCCCAAGCTGGCGGTTCTCCATGAATTCAATGAGATAATTGAGTCAAACCACTGTAGAAGCAGAAAGACTCAGCACTCTCGAAAAGCTTTTATCTTGAAGAGCTTTAACCTCGCTTGCGAGGTTCGCACAGATGAGCTTCGAGTCGGGAAAGACACTAGGTGGCCTCGGTGCCCTCTTCATGGTTATTGGTTCTTTCGTGCCCTTTCTCAGCCTTGTCGGCGTTATCCTACTATTATTAGGCTTACAGCGATTGGCAGACCACTACAACGATAATGACATATTTCAGAATGCCCTCTTTGGACTCGTCTTTGGAGTAATCGGCATAATCGCTGGCGCATTTGTGATTCTGGCAGTCGTCTTTGGTGTAGCAATTGGCACGCCAACACCAGATATCACAGATCCTGTTGCTTTCATTGCAGGTCTGATCGTGGCTTTGGCGATCGTTTTTATCTTCTATCTTCTCGCTGCGATATTTTATAAGAAATCTTTCGACAGACTGGCAGCCAAAACTGGAGAAAAAATGTTTGGCACAGCAGGGCTTCTACTCCTTATCGGTGCTGTCTTGACCATCATTCTCATTGGTCTGTTATTGATGTTTGTGGCTTGGATCCTCCTCACCGTGGCGTTCTTCTCAATGAAAACATCCACGACGGAGCCCTCTCCGCCAGAACCCCCGCCTCCGCCACCACTTTCATGACTCCCACCTTTTTTTGGAGCCCATGAAACCCTCGTGTTCTTCGCACAGGATTTAGGAAGACACGTTATGAAAAGCTGTTCAGAGCCAACTGCAAAAACGCTTATCTTGATGTTTTGGCCCCTGGCTCAGCGGTTTCTAGCAAAACCATATCCCACAGCTCCAGATATAAGAAAACGTCATTTTTCAGCTTTTCGAAATGCTTCATTCGTGACCTGATTTTGCTCAAGTCTCGGTTGGTCATCATGATTCTGCCGCTGAGAAAGCGTTGGATGATTCGTCTTTCTCGATCGGTGAAGATGTAAGCCCTCATTGTGATCCCGACAAAGCCTACAGTAGGGAAAGCTATAAATGGCTTTGCGTCTACAACTGGGAAATGCACGCGCGCGCCGATCCCTCCACTAACGGAGATCTGGGGGATTTGGCTCGTGGCCAACTGGATGCTTCAAAGCAGAAAAACCAAAGGATGTGCTGGTAAAAAAATCTGATGAGAGCAACCTTACTCTTATGGGCGTTTGAGCTGTTTATCGGGATATACGTGTACATCATGCTGTATGTTCCGATTTAGCAACCTCACTCTCAAATATTAAGACGATACGAAATGATTGGCGCATGCGCATCATGTCAGTATAGAACCTTATTAGGATGTACGAAAGAAGAGATACAAGAAAAATGAGGTTTGTAAGAGGTGAAACCTTTTCCTGAATATTTCATCTTTAGCGAAGTTGAATTATTTTCCCTCATCTTCTGCCTACTACTGGACATCAGCGAGTACATGGCTGCAATTTTGGTCACGCCTGTTATAGGCGATATGCTGGATATTGTCGGAATAGTTGCCTGCCTCTTAGTGTTCCGCTGGATTGGAATAGTTAGTTTGCTTGAACTCGTTCCAGGCGCAGACGTCTTCCCGATCTTCCTAATCACTTGGTTGGCGTGGTATCTTCTCAAGAAAACAAAAAAAGGAGAACAAGAAAGATTATACAAAAAGACAAGCACAAGACAGCACTGACACGGGCCAAATTTTCCATATTCACGGCTTCAGTTTTGCACAAGTCGTAAAACCCGAAATCTGAAAACTAAAAGGGGGGGACAGATTTTGATTGAAGAACCTGAAATTAAGAAGTACTATGATGCACGTGCGCAAACCTATGATGCTATTTTTGATTCTACGTACTTTAAGATTCATGATTTGATTACTTGGAAATATGTTGAACCTTACATACCAATGGATCCTGAATCTCTAGTTCTTGATGCAGGAGGAGGAACTGGTCGTTGGTCGATAAGAATAGCAAAGAAGGGATGCAGGGTGTTCTTAATGGATATCTCAAAGGAAATGTTAGCGATCGCTGAAGGAAAAGTCAGGGAAGAAGGCCTCCAAGACAGAATAGCTATAAAAAATGGAGACATCTCGAAAACTGATTACTCTAGTGAAAGCTTTGACATGATTCTATGTGAACATACACTTTTTCTTTTCAAAAATCCCGATTTGATAATCAAAGAACTAAGAAGAATTCTGAAGAAAAGAGCCAGACTGATTGTTTCAGTGCACAATCTCTATGCTCAATCAGTCTCCACACTTGCAGATAGACCAACCTTAAACAATGTCCAAAAGGCTCTGGATACCTTACACCGCAAAAGATACACAACCTTGACCAAGGAGGGCAAAGTGAAAGCATATACTTGGACTCCAGATGAGTTCAGAGCAATTTTAGAAAGAAATGGCTTCATCGTTGAGAAAATCATCGGCAAAGGATTTACTATGCCTTTACGAATCTCAAAAGAGTTATTTATGAAGAAAGAGTGTCCCAAAAACCTCTATCAAAAAATTCTGGAATTTGAGCTTGCATTCTGCGAGAAACCAGATGCTTTGGCATTAGCAGGAATTCTGCAAGCGGTAGCGTATAAACCACCTTGACATGTATCGAGATGTTGAAGCTCCGATTTTAGCAAAACCGAACGTCATTTCCTGGAAGAGTCGGAAACGTATAATTTGGGATGCTATTAGATTAAGCTGGAGAATTAAATCGTGAAGGAAAAACCTTAACCCTGTTCTTGTTCAGCAGGCATGCTCGCACATCGGCGTGATGGGGCAAGTGGTTGGTTGGTTGGGTTCGAATCCTACCCCAAACCCAAACGCGCTTATTTAATCATCCATTCTAACTCTTACATTCTCTCTTACTCACACACTCATTGCCCGTTAAATTATTAATACATCTTGAGATTATGCTTGATGAAGGAAAAAAGGAGGTGGTATCCGTAATGTCTGCTGAAGATAAACCTTTCAAAGATCGTGAAGAAGTGAAGAAGGATATTCGCCTTTGTGCTTGGATGGGACAAATTGTTATATTTATCTCCATTGGATTCGCTGTGTTAGGCATCATTGGTGATGCTGCGAACATCACTCTTGGTTTGGAGTCAATGTCTTGGTTTTTACTGGCAATTTGGGCTGGTCTGATTGCCATTGTTCCTAATATGCGTTCAGTGACAGCTAAGCATTTGTATGGAATAGAATCCGAAAATAAAACCTAGTGCCCGATTTCAAGCTACGATTCTTGGAATCCATCTCTCCTTTTCATCTCTCAAGTATCTTGCGAACAGAAGGGCGCGCGCTTCGAAAGTGACGACTTTCACGCGAAGGTTGCAGAAACATTGGAAGAGGCTTGTGAGCTAGTTGAAGCTGGCTTTGAGTTCGTAACAGACATGGACTGCAAGAAGATCTTCCGCCAGAGAAAGTGATGCATCCAAAAAAATATACGCAAAGCCGAAAAAATGTAGCACAAATTCTATATTTCCGCATAACATGTACATAACATAGCAAGGTGGTCAATGTGAAGCTTGTTACAGTTTTGTTGCCAGAAGCGTATTTGGAAGGACTCGACGAACTTGTCAGAGCCAACATGTATCCCAGCCGAAGCTCAGCTAT
This sequence comes from Candidatus Bathyarchaeota archaeon, assembly GCA_020341775.1. GTDB lineage: Archaea > Thermoproteota > Bathyarchaeia > Bathyarchaeales > SOJC01. The sequence goes on along the minus strand of CP070835.1, from coordinate 415,133 downwards.
CCGCTCAGCAGTTAGAGATTTGCTGAAAAAGGAGCTTTGGACACGGGAAGGAAGACCTTAACGAACGTTGCATCAAACTTCACAAGGCCTGTTTCTTCGAGCCATGTTGGCAGCACGTTTGAAATTCTCCGCTGCTTGGGACGGGTTTTCCGCCTGTGTGATGGCCCTGCCAACTATGAAGTATGTTGATCCGCTTCTCACTGCAGCTTCAATGTTTCCTCCTTGTGCGCCTATGCCAGGCGAGTAGATTGGCACTTTTTCGGTGAGAATGGAGTGGAGTTCTCGAATTTTTTCGGGGTATGTGGCGCCGACGACTGCGCCATCCGCGCCCCAAGCGAGAGCTTTCTCGGCGAAGACTTCGTATTGGCGGAGGCTTTTGCCCGTTTTTTTAGTGACAACGTTCTGTCCGTAGCCTTCCCACGCTCCTTTGTGGCTCATGTAGACGAGCAGTATGACGCCGCGGTTCATCTGGTCCGCTGTTTCGAAAACAGGATGTAAGCCCTCTTCCCAGCCGACAAAGGGGTTCGCGATTACGGCGTCAAACCCTGCCTGAAAGTAATGTTCAGCTATTATGCGATTCGTGTTTCCAATGTCATTGATTTTGCAGTCCATTATCGTGGGCAGTCCATGGTTTTGCGCTTGCTTGAGCAGCTGTTGCACGCCATCGAATAGTCCGAGGGGCAAGATTAGGTGCCTGTTGAACTTCACTGCGCAGATGTGTGGCTGCACTGTTTCTAAAAGGTTCTTCGAGGTGGCAAACAGCTTCTCTGGCGTGTTTGGAGGCAGATCCAAGGCCAGAACAAGGTTGGAGCGCGCATTCTCTGCAGCCGCTTCCATTCGAAGCTTGAACGACAAACGAACGCACCTTACTATCCTCTGGCTTTTGCTAAAAATGCCTTTCGGTTCCTCGAGCACGCTGCGTTCATGTAGAAATCGGGGACAAACGGGGGTGTACACGAAGATTCTTCAATGAAAGAGAAGACGCGCATGCGCTCGCATCACAGACTAGACGCGAAAAATGGAGGAGGCAGTCTGCACGTTTTTCATAACCCTAGCCCAATGGAAGACCGCGCCAAAAAAGAAGCAGGTCGACCAATTCACCAAAACGTTGGAAAACCTTGAGAAGCAAGGCTCAAGATGCGAACCTACTGGACTCTGGGGCGTTATAATGGGTTCACAGTTGCTGAAGCTCCATCCGAAAAGGACCTCATGAAAGCACTCCTTCCATGGACAGACATGGTTGACTTAGAAACGATGAGGGCGATTCCACGGGAAGAAGCAATGAAGCTCCTGTAAGTCGAGACCCGACAACTCTCTCTTCTTTTTTAGTATCACTTGTCGCCGGGCTAGGCACCACAATTTTTTCTTGTCGGTCTGCAAAAAAGGTCGGTGTAGATCATAGCTAATCTTATTAGGTGCCACAGCAACGTTTATATCGGGAAGTCTCTTCTCAGATTCCCTTTAGCGACTAGTTGTCGCTATGAATTTCAACAATCGCCCCGTAGCTTTCCGGCGGCGGCGTCAACCTCGACAGTAAAGGCGTTTCATCGCCCTACGGATGACCTCATGGTTGACCTCCAGTTACGGGGACAGAAGAAAGATGGAGACCTGATAACTACGTTAGGTCTAACATGGGCTTAGCGCACACACAACCCCCCAAATCCAATCCACTGCAAAAGCGGCAAACAAACTCCCAACCACAAATCCGGTTGATCCTGCCGGACCCTACTGCTATCGGGACGGGACTAAGACATGCATGTTGTGCGTCTCTCAGCTATGAAGGAGACGCAGCACACGGCTCAGTAACATGTGGCTAACCTGCCCTTAGGACAGAGACAACCCCGGGAAACTGGGGCTAATCCCTGATAGGCGTGGGCTCCTGGAATGGGCCTACACTCAAAGGACGTTTGAATCATGCTTTAAGCGTCGCCTAAGGATGGGGCCGCAGCCGATCAGGTTGTTGGCGAGGTAATGGCTCACCAAGCCTATTACCGGTACGGGCCGCGGGAGCGGTAGCCCGGAGATGGACACTGAGATAAGGGTCCAGGCCCTACGGGGCGCAGCAGTTACGGAAACTCCACAATGCGCGAAAGCGTGATGGGGCTATCCCGAGTGCCATCCGCTGAGGATGGCTTTTCTCCAGTGTAAGGAGCTGGAGGAATAAGGAGAGGGCAAGTCTGGTGTCAGCCGCCGCGGTAATACCAGCTCTCCGAGTGGTAGGGATGTTTATTGGGCTTAAAGCG
>CP070835.1:410961-412790 GCA_020341775.1 Candidatus Bathyarchaeota archaeon | reverse complement strand
GCAGAGGGCCCTACGGAACCTCGTAAAACAACACGACTTCAAACTAATCCGTGACGCAGTGTGGAGCGACGAAGATAGCCTGAACGTATTTCTTCTAGAAATGGAAAATAGATACTTGCCGCTTTTAGAAAAACATGTGGGACCACCTTTGGATAAGAAGCCTGAATGCGAGAAATTCCTGCGGAAGCATATTGGTTCAACCAGCACGCTGTCTGGTCCAAGAATCGAGGATGGGCGATGGGTTGTGGACAAAAAACGGGACTACACCGATGCAGTTAGATTGCTGAGGGATAGACTGAAAACGGGAGGGCGAACCATAGGCATAGCTGAGCTTGTCTCCCAAACTATGGCAAAGACCTCAAAAATCTTGGTTGATCAGCAAATTCTTCCGACTTATCTCCGCAACAAAAACCTTGCAGAATTCTTAACCGAATATCTAGATGGAAAGCCAAAGTGGCTGGCGTGAGAAACGGTTGCGCCGCATGGAAATTAGCCGCCTGGTGCCCCGTGAAAAGGAACACCTTTCCACAGAATGTCCCACCAGTCTTCTTCTGTGATCGCTTCCTTTCTTACAACCAAATCCATGATTTTCTTCAAAAGTTCGTGGTGTCTTTTTTCATCTGCAACAATAGAGCCTAAAAGGAACCTTATTTTCTTGTCCTTAATTTTTGGCATAACCTTGTCCAAAGCAGCTATGGCTTTTTCCTCATCGATAACGTGCTTCTCGGTTATGTTTTTGATCTTGCGGTATTCTTCATCTGTCAACGCTGGGGTGATTCGGGAGATCGATATAGCTGCGTTGTAGATTCCGGCGTGTTTCTGAGAATCAAACGCAATGGCTCGTAAAACTTGCTTCACTACAGGATTTTTCACGTCTTTCAAACTGCTTGTAATTGATTCAATGATGTGATGTTCCAACTTGATTTGGTCCTTAAAAAATTCGATATTCTCGTCTTGTAACATCTACTTGTCCTCTCCTTACTATCTGCGCTAAGGAAAATATAACTGCTATTGAAGCTGAAGCCTCTAATCATGGCGCGGGCGGTTTAATCCTCGAAGGGATGTTGATGTGCTAGAGCATTTGTGAGAATACCGCCAAAAAGCCTACTGCCCAACAGTAAAACGCAAACAGGTGAAACTTCTGCTCTGCAAGGATCCTCTGCAAAGCTTTAAGCGATAGGTAGCCCACAACCACGGACGCGAAAACCCCGAGGACCACTGCGCCCGCATCTCCCCCAGCAATCAAAAAATTCAAGTCACCCAACTCTGCTGCAGCAGCGCCTAAAACCGCCGGTATAGACAATAAAAAAGAAAATTTAAATGCTACCTCTTTGTCCACCCCACGTAGCAACGCCGTCGAGATCGTGGCGCCACTCCTAGAGACGCCTGGAATTATAGCGACGCCTTGAGCGACTCCAACAAACAATGAGTCTACAAAGCCTAATGCTTTGCTGCTATCTCTTTTCGGGGAAACAAAAAGCAGAGTTCCTGTAACCAGAAGAGCAGCGCCGACGACAGACAAATTATCAAACGAGGATTCAAAAACGTCCTGAAAAAGATAGCCAATGGCTGCGGTTGGCAAGCTCCCTACTACTACAAAGATGCCAAGTCTTCCATCTTCAGACTTAAAATCTCGTCGAATCAACGCCTTCAAAGTTCCTGCAATTTCTCTTCGAAAGAACAACACAATTACAATAACGGTACCAATGTGCAGGAGAACATAAAAAGCCACAGAAGGCTGCCAATCAAGAAACTCTTTCGCTATGGCTAAATGCCCAGAGCTGGAAACGGGCAGCCATTCAGTCAGACCTTGAATGATACCCAAAATC
>CP070835.1:408150-410861 GCA_020341775.1 Candidatus Bathyarchaeota archaeon | reverse complement strand
TAATTTTTGGCTTGTACCAAATCTCGTTCGCATTGCTATTGGCAGATTTCGTGTTTGCCTTTATTATTGCAGTTTTTGGGAGTTTGAGCATTCGAGAAGAAGAAGAGGAATAGAGCGCACGTGAAGTTTTCCGGCGCTCAAATTGTAGTGCCTGCACTTTTTATGTTGATTTGTCAGGTTGCCTTAGCTACTGCAGTACCTATGCGTCCGAATTTCATCGCGTCAGCCATCGAGCCTTCTATTGTATATTGCTTAGCAAAGTATGCTCTGGTCTGATCCAGTTCCCGAGTTAGCATTTTGTAGAAGATTTCTTCTGATCCCTTCAATGTCACGTCAGGCTTTTCGTGTTGGCCAACATGAAATGCGGCAGCGCCATTCTCGAATTTTAGGTAAAAGTCGTCTTCTCCTTCTATTACGAATTGAATTACTTTGTTCCACCCGCTCATAGTGTTTTTTGCTTCTGGCACTTCGTTGGCTCTTTTGGCAAGCTCTTGGTATCCTTCTAAAACTCTTCCCATGTTAAATACACCTCTGCCGTTACATAAAATAGTCGAAAATTTAAAGCTTTTCCGTATCTCATCCGCGTATCATTCTGGTGTTTAACAATACTGAACTGAAATGGGCATACGCGCTTACTTATTTTTCGGAAAGAGAAAGAGTTATACTTAAGCGCACTTCATTCCTACATCTTAACTTCAAAGAAGAAGGAAGAGGTTTAATTGAGAAAAGCTGTGATAGTCGACTATTTAAGATCCCCCTTTTCCAGATCTAGGCCGAACCAACCTGAAAGGGACAAATTCAACCCATTGCGAATGGACCATGCTGCTGCAATGCTTATCGAGAAGGTGGTTGAAAGGCAAGCTGTTGATCCAAAGGAAATTAATGAAGTCCTTGTTGCCTGTGCTTTTGGGGTTTGGGAACAATGGACTTATGGCGGTCGGTCGGTCACCATGCTAGCTAAGCTCCCAGTCAAGGTTCCTGCGGTATTCGTTGACCGACAATGCGCTTCGTCCATGAGTGCGACTCATTTTGGCGCGATGGAAATCATGACTGGCTATTCCGACCTTGTAATTGCATGCGGAATGGAACATCTAACCCATGTTCCAATGGGTGAAAATCCATGGATAAGCCCTCCAATGGATTTGATTGAAAAGGAAGAATACAGTAAGTACGAAATGGAAACTGGCTTCATAATGGGCTTCACAGCAGAGAGGCTTTTCGAAGAAAGCAGGGAAAGACACGGGACAAAAAAAGAAGACATGGATGAATGGTCTCTAAGAAGCCACCAACTAGCGGCAAAAGCTCAACAAGAAAAGTTTTTCGACGACGAAATAATGCCAATAACCGTAACTTATCCAGATGGAAGCAACGAAACCATTGAAAAAGATTTAAGCGTTCGACCAGACACGACACTAGAGAAAATCCAAAGTCTACCACCGGCTTTTAAAGCTGATGGAGTAATAACAGCGGGGAATTCCTCTCCTCTGAATGCGGGGGCTTCCTGCGTCATGTTAGCATCTGAAGAAAAGGCTAAATCGCTTGGATTGAAACCGCTCGGAACCATTAAGTCAATGGGGTGGGCAGGAGTTCACCCCGCCGTGATGGGCAAAGGCCCAGTTCCTGCAAGTAGAATGGCTCTCAAGCAAGCTGGACTAACCGTTGGGGACATAGATTTCTGGGAGATAAACGAAGCGTTTGCCATAGTAACGCTGTGGGACATGAGAGAGCTTGGAATTGATCCAGAAAAAGTCAACGTCAAAGGCGGAGCTATAGCTATAGGCCATCCACTCGGTGCCACAGGCGCTAGGCTGGTAGGAACGTTATCGAGAATTCTTGAAGTCGATGATGGACGATATGGGCTAGCTACTGCTTGTGTAGGCGGAGGACAAGGTGTGGCAACCATCATCGAAAGAGAGGTCTAAAATAGCATTTAAGCCCAATCTTCGCTGCAACTGATCCTCTCGAAAGCGGCGCGAAGGCGAGGTGATGAACGCTGGATTCAGAATTGGAGAAAATGAACGACCTCAAATGCTTTTTTGAGCCTAGAAGCGTCGCTGTTGTTGGTGCATCACGTAGCCGCTTCAAGTTTGGTCATTTTCTTTTAAAAAATCTACTCGATCTTGGATTCCAAGGTGCAATTTATCCAGTGAATCCGAATGCAGAGCAAGTTCTAGGCTTGAAAGCCTATCCCCGTGTAGACGCCATCGAGAACAATGTGGACTTGAGTATAATTATAGTGCCCGCTTCTAAGGTTCCTCAGGTAATGACAGATTGCGCTGAAAAGCGGGTCAAAGGTGTAGTAATATGTTCTTCAGGTTTCCGCGAAGCAGGCACAACAGGACAAAAACTTGAAAAAGAAGTAATAGCGATTGCCCAGAAGGCCCACATTCGAATCATTGGACCTAATACTACAGGTATATTAAACACTGCCAACAACTTCACCACTTCTTTTGCTCCACTTCCTAAACTAAAGAAGGGAAATGTAGCTTTTATCGCTCAAACAGGTTTGTTCGCTGCGGCAGCGTTTTGGTGGATAGTCTCAAGGCATTCTTTTGGGATAAGCAAGATTGTGGGGCTCGGAAACAAATGTGATGTAGACGACTCGGAAATTTTGGAATACCTGTCTAACGATCCAGAGACTAAGGTTATTGCAATCTACATGGAAGGCGTGAAGAATGGCCGAAGACTCTTCGAAGTGTTCAAACAAGTCG
>CP070835.1:401935-408050 GCA_020341775.1 Candidatus Bathyarchaeota archaeon | reverse complement strand
GTATATTGTTCACACAAATCCCTAAAACAATCCAAATCTTGTAGCTGGTATATCACCTTTGATCACCATCCCAGCTGCCCCGTCTAGAATTATTTGATGGTTCTCCCCTTTGTACACGTAGACAATAAACCAGATGGGGGCATGCAGATATGCGGAGTCGCCGAACTTGAAGTCGGTGCTTATCTTAACTACTCTGTCAACGTCTTGTTTGGCCAAGAACTGGTGATGGGCTTCGATTTGTTGTTGAGCTTTTTCCACTGCCACATCTTTCTCGATCTCGCTGTTAAGAACCTTTGCAAAGCTCTCTATTTTCCGGAAGTCGTAGGGGATCTTTCCTTCTAATGGAACATCATACTCTCGCGCAGGAAACTGTGTAGCCTTCCTCGCAAGAATTAGCCAGTCGTAGTTCTTTCTAATTTCCCCCTTCTTCAGGAGGGGAGGAGTGAGTCGCTCGAAAATGCCCTCATAAGCGGTTGAAGCTTCAACTCCCAAAACCCAGAACGGGAGGTAGACCAAGTTTTTTGCGGTGATTTCTGCAGCTTTGGCCAAGTCGTTGGGTTTTGCGAAGCCCGACCGCATCCACTCACGCACGACATTTTCAACGCTGGTTGAGTCATATTTATTCATGAACATTGAATGCGCAAAGGTGAAGGCGCTCCCTGTTTCGATTACTTGGGTGAAACCACAATAGCGGCAGGTTGTCAGAATTTCCCCTGGGTTGAATTGAATTGGCGCTCCACAGTGGGCGCAGTCGATTTTGTGCACTACGGACATGGAAAGTCGTTTAGACCTGTATCGAAAGATTGAGATAAGTCTTCTATTTTCTGCGTGACCGAAATGCGGTGACAACAGTTAAAACTCCAATCAACGCCAGAATGAACACAACAGTGAGTAGGGGGTTCATTCCTGTGTTGACCAGTAACAGCGAACCGCCAAGAACAATGAAGAGCATGCCCCAGCCAAAAGTGCTGAAGGCCCCCCTGTTTTCGTCGTGTCTCGCTGCTCTGACACTCGCGTTGGCGACTACCCACACGCCGCTGGAAAGCAATATCAGCGGAACAAGGTCAGCTGCAGAGATGGCGTCAAAAAGCCAGGCCGCTACCCAAAGGGCTACAATTATAAGAAAGACCCCGAGAGACATGAGGCCTAGATGAGTTCTCATCACTTCTGTTTCCTCGAAGCGATGACAGACTTCTATATGCTCAAAGTATATATGGCTTACATCAGGGTGCAAGTGGTTTCACGGGTAAAGGGAACGCAGAGAACCGAAGAGCTGCCCCGATAATCACTGCGTGAACAAGCGAAAAACACTTATTTCTTCAAGCAGTGCTAACTCCTAAACTGAGGTATAACATTGGCTAGATTGGCGCGACTAAGACTCTCCATGACCATCTCAATTCTCCTCCTCAGCATCGTTTTCGCGCTCTTCTTAGGAGTAATTATGTTTGTGCTTCAACTTCCTGTTATATGGGCGTTTATCGCAACTCTGTTTTTTCTTCTGCTACAATATTTGATTGGACCAGCAATTGTTAGAGGCTCTACACATCTTCGGTACTTGAAGCCGGGAGAGAATCCATGGCTGGAATCGACAGTGAATGAAATGGCGGAAAAAAGCGGCATCCGATTGCCCAGACTCGCAGTTGTTCCCGACGAAGCCCCAAATGCATTTGTCTTCGGAAGAACAGGGGGTGACGTTACTCTGGCGGTGCATGAGGGGCTGCTTAAGAAATTGAATAAAGACGAAGTGCAAGCAGTTATTGGCCACGAGGTGGGCCACATCAAGCATCGAGACTACTTGGTTATGACGATGCTTGCAGCTTTACCGCTTCTTGCCTATTGGATTTCGTGGGGGACTTTTGAAGCAGCAAGATGGAGTAGAGGTGGCTCTAAAAAAGAAAAGGAGGGAGGCGCTAGAGCAGCGTTTTTTGTAGTTGCCATAGTTTCCTATATAGTTTACATTGTCAGCCTCGCATGTGTTATGGGGTTGAGTCGAATGCGGGAACACTACTCCGACGCATACTCCGCCTATATAACGGGTCAACCGAGACAACTGCAAAGTGCACTCGCCAAAATCACCTACGGCCTTTCACTGTCTCCGAAACCGACGACAGGCGCACGATCTTTCTATATTGGAGATCCTGCCATGGCAAAGCAAGAATTCCAACACATTGTTAAGCGTAAAGACGCATATGACCTTGACCGTGATGGCGTCCTAGACGAACGAGAACTTCGCCTCGCCATGGAGAAGGAAGCAAAATCAACGTGGACAGCCATCAACACGTGGTTCTCAACGCACCCTCCCACCTTCAAGAGAATTCTATTACTCCGCGAAATCGAAAACGAAATGGCAACTGGAAAGTATGCAAGCAGCCGCATTTACGATCACATCTGAGCAACACAAGCTCCTCCACGTCACGAAGCTGAATTGTGGCCAATTTCTTCCCGCTCTTTCAATTGCTCAACACAAAACATTTTAGACAGAGACAGCCCAAAGTGAAGAGGGAACGCGCACAAGCGTCTTCCCGAGAACACTTGAATATGCAGGAATAAGAATGTCTGAACCAACGAAGATAGCTCCCACAGAAGTTGAAAAGAGGTTGAAGAGGGTCGAGTCAATGTGCATCTGCAGAGGCTGCCCAACATACAAGAGCTTAGGTAAAGAGGATGATCATATAGCGTACTGTTTTCCCGCCAGGGGCAGAAGCGTGAACATTGCAGAAGAAAAGGGCTGCACTTGCGGAATTTGCCCAACCTACGCTGAGATGAAATTCTTGACGAGCTACTATTGCACACGAGGCATTGAAATGAAGCAAAAAGCAGCCATCGCTGAGGCCATGTGGAAAGATCATAGCGTCTGGGACCACCTGCGCAGTCGTGCAGATAAGGAATTTAGCCCAAGAACTCGCACAAAAATGGTTCACCATTCGAAAGGACATTTTCAACAAGAACAGAAGCGGTCGGGTGTCAAGCTCTAGGAACCCTGCCCTCTCAGAAATCTTCGCGCCCGTTATCAAAACAATTTTATGCTTTACTCGGTTCTTTAAATTAGCCAACCCTTGGGACGCACAATGAAACATGTCAAAATAGTTGCTTTTGACTGCCCTGATGCATGGTATAAAACCCTCGAAGCAGTGTGGAGCAAAGGGGACATTTTCGATGTCTGCTATGGTTCTGAACGATCAAGGACCAAGAAACTAAACATTTCCATCGACATTGCCAAACCCGAGACAAGACCTCTTGTCCCTGAAAAAGCTCCTTGTGACATGAAATATGTGCACTGGTATGCATTGAAGTATTTATGGTCCGGTGTCATCGAAAAAGAGACATATACCTATGGCAGCCGACTGAGAAAACCGTTAGACCAAATAGAAGGAGCAATCAAAAGGTATCTAGAAGAAGCCGCCGATAGACAAATAACCCTCGTAATACGACTGCCCGAAGACATCCTGAAGCACGTCAATGATCAAAAACATGAGCCTCCGTGTCTGAGCCTAATCGACACCGAAATGCTGGACGAGGAAATCCATTTAACCTGCTATTTCAGGTCGTGGGACGCCTATGCAGCCTTGCCGGCCAACATCGCTGGGATCCAAGTATTCAACGAAGCGTTTGTCTCTGAGATTAACCAGAGAAGCAGCCTCGACCTAAAGACCGGTCGGCTAGTCTTTCACTCTAAGAACTGCCACATCTATGAACGACAATTTAAGCTTGTAGAAGACCTGCTGAAGCCGAAAGCTGATGGCAGGAAAAAAATGTTTCAAGCTGTGAGTGACCCTAAAACAGAATGAATCCCACCGAAGTTTGACAGGTTCGTCTCAAAGTTTATCTGCCCGCATACCTAACTTGAGATGATTCGTATGCAAGCTTGGAAAGCAGCAAAAAACGCCTTAGAAAGCGTCCTGGAAGCAGTTCCCGGGGAACGAATTGCAATAATATGTGATGAAGACAAAGGCGAAGTAGGAAAGGCCTTCTGCAACGGGGCCTTAGCCACAGACCTCTGGACCAGACTCATAGTTCTTGAAACCGGTAGGCAATTCCGAAAAGAAGTCCCGAAACACCTTCTTGAGGTGATGAGCGGGCAGAAACCTAACATCTTCATAAACCTATTGCGAGGAGTTGGACAGGAAACACCGTTCCGGGTCAAACTCATCCACTTAGAAACCAGAGATAAAAAGTCTCGTCTAGGCCACTGCCCCGGAGTCAGCCTGAACATGTTGACCGAGGGAGCATTGGCGTTGACGCCAGAAGAGCACAGAACGATGCAAGACGCCGCCCGCACTCTCATGAGAAAGTTAGATAAGATCACTGAGATGGAAGTCACATCTCCTTCAGGTACTGAACTCTCGTTCAGCGTTGAAGGACGATGCTTTTTCACCGACACGTTTGTGGACTGGGAAAAAATGAAGTGGATGAACTTACCCACTGGAGAGGTGATCATAGCCCCTGTTGAGAACTCTTTGGAGGGCGTACTCGTATGCGACATGGCCGTAGGCGGCGTGGGCCCCCTCAACACTCCCGTTCGGCTTGCAGTAAAGAAAGGCAAGGTGAAGGACATAGCTTCTCAAGATAAGAGAGCGCTCAACCAAGTTAATGCAGCCTTGGCTGTTGACGAGTGGGCAAGCATAGTTGGTGAGTTCGCCTTTGGAGTAAATCCCAAGGCCAAATCACTGGAAAACTTCTTGGAAGCAGAGAAAATCAGCGAAACCATTCACATCGCGTTTGGACACAACACAGACATGCCTGGCGGAAAGAACCCTTCAAGAACCCACACAGATTTTCTAATCTCTACACCAACTGTAAAAATAGTAGGTAGAGACCAAGAAAAAACCACGATTTTACGCAACGGAAAATTTGCTCGTTGAAGGATGAACATCTTAGAGCAAAGGCGATGGGAATTGGAGTGGTTTTTTCTCGCAGCTCTGTCAGCTTTTTTCGCGGCTCTCGCAGCAATTTTCGCCAAGATTGGATTGCAGAGCATAGACTCCACTGTAGCAGCAGCCGCTCGAGCCATCATAATGATGATTTTCATAGTTTCCTTCGTCCTAATCATCGGGAAAAGCCATCAGCTAACGCAGCTGGCCACTAGGGACATGGGATTCATAATTCTCTCAGGCGTCGCGGGAGCACTGTCTTGGCTCCTATTCTTCGCTGCCCTCAAAATAGCTGATGCCTCAAGAGTTTCCCTGGTCGACAGAGCCAGCGTGCTTATTGTCATAGTTCTATCTGCTCTACTTCTAGACGAAAAAATCACCCTCAAAACAGCAGCTGCAGGCATCCTCATCTTTTCGGGTCTCCTCCTGCTGTCTACACAAGCAACTGAGTAATAATCAACAACCCCGTCCATCCAAACTTAGAACTAGTGATCATACTAATCTACGAAAGCAACATAAGCAGCAACAACCCAAGAAAACATGGCGATGTAAATGTCCGAATTAGTCGTAGACATAAGCGCTGAAAACTGGGAAGGAGAGATTCTCGAATCACAGAAGTTAGTTGTAGTTGAGTTCTGGCATCCTCAATGCGCCTATTGCAAGATGCTCGAACCAGTGTATCGCGAACTCGCACAAGAGTATGGCGACAGACTGAAGTTTGCCCGATTCAATGTAATGGAGAGCCCGACAAACCAACAATTCGCTGCCCAATATGGCATAATGGGAACGCCCACGTTGAAGTTTTTTTGCCAAGGGCGACCCGTTCAAGACATTGTAGGCGTCTTGCGAAAGGACGATCTAGAGAAAGGCATCGAATTTGCCATCAATAAACATCAGGAATGTGCCAGAAACAGCACACCCCTGAAATTACCCTACATAAGCTAAAGTGAACGTGCGTACGCGCCATCAGTGAGGAGGAGGAAAACTGAGCAAGAAAGCTTTCAGAGAGTTGAAAGAGGCCGTTGTCTCTGGCCGCGTGGAAAAGGCCCGAAGATCAGCGGAACAGATAGTCGATCAAGGACTTTCTGTCAACACAGCTTTAGAGACATTAAGCAAAGCGATGAAGATTGTAGATCAACGCTTTGAAAGAAAAGAATTTTTCGTCATAGATGTTGCCTCATCGGCTGCATCGATGCGGGAGGCTTTCAAAGTTTTTGAGCCACACTTAAAGGTTGAACCTGCTG
>CP070835.1:396163-401835 GCA_020341775.1 Candidatus Bathyarchaeota archaeon | reverse complement strand
CACTAGACTCATTTGATGTTGTAAAAAGCATTGTAACCGTTGGAGACAAAGAGGAAGATGCTTATATCCATCACTTCATGGACATTGGTGCTAATTGGCTATTAGAGGCTTTCTGGTCAGAACGGTGTTCTTTGAAGGAAATTCAAAAGATAATCGACCGAGGACCTCCAGAATAATTTGGAAGAAATACGGGAGCGCGAGGTGCGCGCGCATGCGGGAGACATCCCGAAAGAAATTCGGAAACAGATATCCATACAACATTATGCACATGTCACAAGTGGAGTTTTGGCTCTTTTATCATTTGTTTAAGCGGCATAGAAACAATAGGGGGATTATCTACTTGTTTGGGTGCACGCGTAATTTTCTTCTAGCAAATATCACGATGGCTGCAGCTACAGATGTTATAGCTGGAATGCTGATACTTAACTCTGGAACGCTTGGAATGCCTGACACATTGCTGAAGTAGCCGTCTTTGGTGGTGTGCTCGATATGAACAACATCGATTTCCAAGAGTGTTGTGTCGAAGATGTGCAAGTCACAGCTTCCTTCTGCCTCGACTAGGAAGGTGATTTTCGCCAGTTGAACGGTCCCACTCAGCATTTCTGAGACACCTGGGGGTCTGCCAACCGCAACGTAGAGCTCACCATACAGGTTATCCACGGTTTCAACATAGATATATTCAAGGTATGGTGCAGTGTCACCGGTGTTAATATTGCCTACAGCGGTTTCCAATAGGGCAGGATCCCAGCTGAGTGAGAAATCCGCAAGAAAGAGGTCCACTACGTCGCTGACTGTGACATAGATGTCAAACGTGCTGCCAATTGACACTCCCAAGACTTCTGAGGGGTCTACGTGAACCTCGGCCGTGGGAGAACAAATAGCGGGCATAAGGTTGAATGACATGCTTGCTAGAAACAGGGTCATTATTATACCTGCAATTGCTTTTCTTTTCATTCTTTTTTCCACTCCTCCATAATTTGCATGCTTCGACTCCTTTCTCTCTCTGGTCTCCAGTTATGATTGAGCTGCTAACATAAAGGTTGTGAAACTATAACTCACAAGATAGATTAGTGATCTGTATTGTTTTTCTACTTTAGCACCCGCGTGCGTGCACGCATTTCTAAATAATGATTCTACTTCACTGTGCGCGAGCAGTGTCACGCCTGCAGAAAAAATGGGAAAGTACGGCTGATACCTGCACTTGCAAGCTATGATTCACCAACCTTTCCTTACACTATGATACTCATGATCTCCATAACTTTGAGGCCTAGGAGTGTCCCCACCCCAAAGCCCTTTCTTTAATTCGGGGAGTAAAAACTTCTTCATGACCGAATCCAATATCTTATCAAAATCTCTGAAAGCAAGATCTTTTGTGTCGAGAAACGCGTTGATTTCATGTCTTTGGGACTCAACTATTGCATTTGCTACTTGCTGTATGCGTGCTCTTGAACGAAGGGCACTAGAGGTTGGCCACGACCGAGGAAAAGGATAGGTTTCCAAATGCGAGTAAAACGCTTCTCGCAACCTTTCAAAGAACGCCTGCCTAATTGGCAGCTCCTGCAGTTCCTTTAACTGCGGACCCACGCTTTTGCCTGTTTGCCCTCGTAAGACGAGATACAGCAATATGGCTGCCACGAACGTCAATATAAAATAAACCGCACGTTCCACCCAATTTTCCATTGCTGCTGAAGACAATCTTCTATCCCCCTTGGAAAATTCCCTCTATTCATTATAACTTGGCATTTTTGACGCATAAAAGTTGCGCGCGCGAAAAATGGGGAAGTGTAATGAAGTTCTACTCAAACTTCAATCAGATTTGGAATTCAGTTATTGGTTCCAACGATATAAACGTCGGTATGTCCAGTAGAGTCGGAAAATTTCATCTTCTCTAGGAGTCCAAGACAGATCGGCTGGATTAAAATTACTATCTGGTTCAAAAACCACTACCATCAGGCGATTGCCTTTACTACCACGTTTAAATTTGATACGCATGCATGCAATCTATGAATTCGGTATCTCATCTTCATTCTTTGCCCTCAAACAGTATTTTAGCATAGGGCGACCCGTAAAAAGATTTGAGTAATTCACGCGCAAGAGATAATTGATTGCCTGTTAGATGTTTCTGATATGGGTCAGGTCGTTTATCATGAGTGGGTGCCAACTGGGGCATTTGTGAAAATCACTATACTGGCGGCGGCCTCGGCAATTGTCGTTCTGCTGTTGATACTAGCGGTCTTTCTTTATCCATTGAGCACTGAAGGGCTTTTGGGATTTGGAGTTTCAATATCGACTTTAATGTTTATTCTAGTTTTGTGTTTAAATTTTAAAGGCATCAGAATTCAGCTCAGTTCTGAAGAGCTTACTGTTGATTACGGTCTGTTCAATCACAAGCACATTAGAATGAATGACATTGTTTCCTGTAATCTGGTGAAGGCATCTTTTAGAAGATTTGGTGGTGTGGGTGTCCGCTATGGTCTTGATGGTTCCTGGGCCTATACCACATCATTTGGCAACGCAGTAGAGGTTGTTCCAAAGAAGGGCAGAACATTTGTCTTCTCCTCAAACAACCCCAAAAAAATCTGCCAAATTATAGCCACGAAAATGCAAGAATACGGCTGAAAAAGGAGTTTGGCGGATAAATGCCGGTGATACCTCCACTTGTTGCTGGTTCAAACACAGCGTGCGCGTGGATTTGAGGAAAAAGCTTTCATATGCTTGAAGATTCAGGTATGGATGGAGATTAGAAAATGGGACTTGTACGTTCCTTGGATGAAATTACTGCTCTCACCCAACACTTTTCTCAGGGAACTATATTGCAGGATGCTGTCATGGTCTTTGCTACGTTCAAAACCAAAGCAGAGATAGTTAAAAGGGTGTTACCTCCACCGTTGGAACCAGATCCTGCATCAACCGGCTTTGCCTACGTAGCTGAATTTCATAAAACAAATTTTGGACCGCCATACAATGAGGGCGCTCTATTCGTCTCAGCACTATACAAGGAAGAGGTGGCGAACTATTGTCTCTCCATGCCAGTCACAAATGACATGGCGATGACCGGCGGTAGAGAGATCTCTGGGTTCCCCAAAAAAATGGCTGAAAAAATAGCTGTTGAAAGAGAGGGAAACCAGGTTACTGGAGTCTGCATCAGAAAAGGCGTCCCGATCATCAAGATTAAAGTTAACCTCACTGAGTCCGTAGTACCCGAAGCCCTTCCACACATGGGATCTAATTATCTATTCAAACACTTTCCAAGTCCAGATATGAATGGGTTTGACTATAATCCACGATTAGTTAAACAATTCAACGAGATTGACTGGGGAAAACCAGAACTAGGTGAAGGAGAACTCACGCTCGGCAAATCAAAATATGACCCCATCTACGAGATACCAATCGAGGAATTGTTGATGGTAGGCTATTCCGAAAGAATAAAAATTCGCATGCAAGCAGGGGAAGTCATCTCAGAGATTGATCCGATAGATTTTCTACCGTACTCCTTTATCAAAGACGATTGGCCACTCTAATCATTGAGCTGAGCAACCTCTTTTTTCTCGCTGCGAGCTCTTACAAAGAGATGGGGAGTGTGCTAGAAATTTTGAGTGATATCTCCACTGGAGTGGATGCAAATGTATCAATGATCAAATCCGCATATAATGTATTCATGTGTCTGTTGAAAAGCTGTGTGCATGAGTATCTGTTTCGGCAAAGCCTTTTATAATTCGCCTAGGCCCTTTTTTTAGGGGGAGATGGGATGGGGCAATCACGCGCATTAATTAAGTCATTCTGGGCATTTGCAGGTGCCCTCGCTGTTGGCCTGTTGCTGTGGTTTTTCATAGGGCTCAGTGTTTTGGGAAGGAAGCTTGACATAGTAGTAAGGTTAGTTTCAACAATTGGCCTAATTTTGTGTGGCGTTTTCGTAGGTGTGCTCATGTCAGAAAAGAGTTACCGAGCTCGATGGAAAATTGTTCCACTTTCGCTGTTTGTTGCCGGCTTCTTTGCTGCTCCTTTTATAGGAGTTGGAGTGCTTATGTTCGCCAAAATGCTTCCAGTTAGCAGAGGAATTGAACCAGTAATTTTTGGAGGAAGCATCACGGGCTACTTGTTATCTTACATGGGATTTTGGTATTGGCTTCAGAGAAAGGCGCCATGAAGTTCAGAGATTTTTCATAGCGATTGCGTAGTTATCGTGGCATAGCATGCGCCTCTTGTCTCTACCGCTCAGTTGAAGCAGATCATCCGCCTCAAGTCCTTCTTGCGATATAGTCAATGTACACTCGTTTTCCTCTCACTCCTTTCACCAATGTTTTTCTTATTCTTTTCTTCCTTTGAAGTATTTCGAATTTCTCGAAATAAATGTCGGGTTGATCGTCTTCATGGTAGGTAAATCCCTTACTGCCTAATAACGCCCGGGTGTCTGACTTTGAGTAAGTAATCCTTTTGCTATCATCTACTGATTTAAATGTCACAAAGCACAGTCCCGTTGGTATTAACACTCTTTCAATTTCGCTCATTGCAGTCGCAATATCCCTCTCCGCTAAGAAGAATATTGACTCATAGGCGAATGCAAAACTAAAGGACTGGTCAGCAAAGGGGATTCTACGCATATCTGCTCGGGAAATGTTCAGCCCTATTCCGTTCTTTCGACAAAAACTTTGAGTTTTCTCTAATTGCTTCTGGCTTATCTCAATCCCATATGTTTCGTATCCCTGATAAAAAAAGAGAGTTAGTGGAGGGTATTTTCCCCCTGCACCGCAGTCTAACACCCTCTTTGGAAGAAATGTCAATTCACACAGCTTGAAGAATTCGTATATTGGTGTTGATTGAGTAATATAGTCGATTACGGTCTCCTTTTGGTAGATTTCTGGCACAAACCATACCGGATGTAAGATAATCCAACATTCCATTTAACATTGTTGAGAAGGTGTGCATTAGCAGAACCGTCTTTCACCCTTCTTTCCATGCATGCACATGCAATTTCCCGTTGCTCATCTAGCCTTACTACAGCTTTTTGCCTAATATTCTTCGCCGAAGTGGATTCCAACGAGTGCAACGTCTCTGATGTCGATCTTGCCATCTTTCGTAAGGTATATGGGGCCGGTCAGGTCTGCTCTAGGATCGTAGGTTTCCTCGTTGTTCTCTGATCCAAATCGCACTGCAACAATCGCGCGCGCAAGAGATTGCGAATTTCATCCGGCTTAGGTAATTATTTGGCTCTAACGAGCAGTGGAGATATCACCCAAATTTTTCCTGCAAACCCCCATTTTTTTGGGAAAAAAGAAGAGAAGGTTGTTTATTGTGTTGCTTGCAGTGTTTGTTCTCTTTTCTGCAGCTCGTTGTAGAGGTATTCGAAATTTGTCCAAACACGTGGGCGATTAAGACGTTTTCTTGACTCGCCTATTAGCCGCATGAGATTAGTCCAGGTTCTCAGGATCATCGCACCCATTAGTTGGTCAATCAGATCGATGTCCACAAGTTTCTTGGACAAGAGAACACCAGCTTCCTCAAAGACATAAAGGACTGTGGATATTGCCACTGGCACAGGTTCTTCAGAGTTTGGTGCGCCATACTTTTTGACGAAGTCATCATAGTCTTCATAGGTAACCGCGTTAACTTTCTTCCTGGCTCTCTGAAGGTCTTCACTTCCATAAAGGTGTGAATACAGTTTCGTGATGAGT
>CP070835.1:391410-396063 GCA_020341775.1 Candidatus Bathyarchaeota archaeon | reverse complement strand
AATGTTCTAAATGTAGATCTGGAGATATCTGCGTTGAAGAAGTATAGAAGGTGTTGTCCAAAATGTGGATCGTCACCTTGCCAATGCCCTTTCATACAGAAGAAAGGCTAAACGTCTTTTAGGCGCTGCTGACCGATGCCTGTAAGCCCCCAATCGTAGGGCTTTTTTCCTCTTTTGCACAAGACAATCTTCTCAGCTTCCAATAACCACAAATGATGAAGTACAACATTATAGGTTAGCTTCGATTTTTTGGTTAAGGCTTTTGCAGTAGCATTCCCCAGTTCAAGCGCTTTAAGGATTTTTGTACGTGATGCCATACCCTGTCGAATGTTCCTTATTTCGGTCAAGTAAGCATTTGGATGAATTGCTTCTTTGGACATGGCCATCAATAAGATTTCTGCGATCCAAGTAGAAAAGGTTTAAGCAAAATCTGTGAGGCTTATCTGTCGAGGCTTTTTTCCTTCAAAAATAGTGTTTAGCTCCTCCTTAACTAAGGACAGTCGATGTAGATAGTATCTAGGCAGTTTGTATTTCTGAATAAGATACGACGCAGCGGCAAGGTATTTTTCGATTCCACGGCGGTGCACGGTCAGTGTCAAAGGCCCTTCGCAACCTAGACATTTTCCTTTTAAGGGGATGCGTCGAAAACGCTTGTTGCATTTTTTGCATCGAAAGTTTTGGGTAGAGAAGGTTCGGAGGTTTCCTGAAATGTCTCTCATAAAATGCGTAGTTAAGACCTTCAGGGCGACCTGCCTGGCGTCGACTGCCTCAATTTTTTCCGCAAGTTCTAGCTGACTCCTCAGTTTTTCAATCATTTTGTGAAGCCGTGTGTACATGCTTTTCCGATTTCCCATGTTTATATCCGACACAGGGGTTGTATACTTAAAACCTTCAAATTGGCCTTCTGTCCCCAATTTATCTCCTATAAGAGGAACAAGTTTCGCGGCTTTCCAAGGGGTCGCCTTCTCCAATGAGAGCTTAAAGAAGGCAACGGGATATTTGCTGGCAACATCAAACTCATGAGCTTGTCGCTGAATCTCCAAGGGATTAACCACAGGTATGATGAAGAGAGGCGCATCCATTATTCCACCGATTTGTGAAGGTAAATAAGCTCTTGAAAAGTTCAGCAGGTCATCCAGCGCGAGCATCAAAGCGTCTTCGTCCCCATCACAATCACGACGCTTCGCAGAGTGCCACAGAGGATGAGCATAACAGACACTAAGATTGGTGAACCCCACAACGCGTCCCAGAATACCAACCGAAGTATGGGGAGCCAGGCCAATCACAAGATGACCGACTAGATCTTCAATCTTCTCTACTCCATAATATTCTGGAAGGGCATAGACTTTTTTAAGAAGCTGGTCGATAAAGCTTGCGACACGCACAAAATACGCTGCACATCTACGCGGAATTACCACATCCTGTACTTTCAACTCACAGATCTGCTCTGCCGTAGCTAAAGGTTCGCCTTGGACGTCGACACTGTAGCCTAGTGTTGCAAGCTTCGCCACTGAAACTCCGATTTCCGCAGCTTTGAAATGAGTAAGTGGCGCGTTGGTAGCGTCAAAGCGTATTGTCCCGTCTTTGTAAATTGAAAGATCTTCTCTCGCACGCAGAAGGCCTTTTTCAAGAATCTCCGCTGCCTTATTCTCATTTGTGAGTTTCTTTACTCCCTTGACTAGGTCAGGCTGATTGACTCCTAATCTTATGCAAGCTTCACGGAGCATTGACTTCAGGTCTAGTGATTGTCGTCTGAACCCATTAGCAGAAACTTTGCAGCGGGGACAAACGTCTTCCTTCACTTGCCTCTCACATCTGGAGCAGAACTTTTCAAGGATCGTTTCGCCATGACAAGAAGCACATATGGTGTTAAGCGTTTGTGTTTTACATCTAGGGCATCGACGATTAATTAAATCCACATTAATCATCCCTTTTTTGGCCGCCAAAACTAGATTCCTCTGCGATCCACCGGCTAGGCCAACAGGGAAAAGCAAGTGAACACGAGGTTTCATCTCTCGCCTCTTAGCCTTTTCAGGTCTGCCCATTCGTGCGCCCACCGTGGTTAATATTTTCGCCCGAACGGTAATGCCCGAAAGATACTCTATAGCTTCCAAAGTGGATAAAGTAGTATCAATCTTCGATTGCGCTGAACTAAGATTTAAGCAGGTAGCTAAGACAAATGTTTCGTCATTCTCAATGAAAATTCGATCACCGACAATCTTGTGGGGAAGGCATAAATGCTCCAGCGTCTCTTTTATCGCAGTATCCACTTTGCCTACTATTCCGGAACTTCGATCTCTTTTCTTTGGAAGATGCGAATTTAGCAGCCATTGACGCAGATCTCGTAAATCATTAATTGTTATATTTGACCAGAAAAAACAGAATTTTGGATGAAGGGCAACACTAAGCTTTCTGGCGATTTCAAAAGCTTCCCGTACATTCGGCTTGTTATAGAAAGGATGCGAAAGAAATGTCGCTAACCGTTGTGAGGTAACATTACTAGTTTGTGCCGCCTTCCTAAGATTAGCATCAAATCGTTGATCAATAGCTGTTTGGAGCTCCGCACTCCACCATTCTTCAGTATAGCCAGATGGTTGAAGCTTTGTATTATTGTATAAGAAATCACCGAAGCTAATGAGCAAATCACCAAGGAAAAGAATCTTGCTAATTTTGTTTCTTATTTGGGGGAAGTTCTCTTTTGAAGCGCGAACCACTGAGAAGTCCTTCAACAACACAACTGGTGGCTCAATCGTGTCTACCGGTACGATCACTCCACCTTTGCCCGGCAACTCTAGCCGAAGCTGTGTTCCACCTGCAAGGAATTCATTTAAGACCAACATTGTCAACGGGTGCACTCCCACGGCAGACAATCCAGTGTTCCTCGCGCGCCCATAACGAAGGCGAAATCCTCCTGGTTTCGAAGGAAAGGAAAAAATCGGTCGCCCAGCAATTACGTCCTCCATGAAATCAGCAGTTTTCTTCTCTTCAAATCCAACAGCCGCACCGATCGCTTTTAGCCAGCCCCAACCCTCAATACCTAATTTCTTAACAACTGTGGTGACCTTTGCTGCTCTACCGATTACTCCATCGTTCACGACACGTAGGGCGCCACCCCTAACCCTGTTTGTCTCAATTCGAGGCAAATTGCGAAAGGACTGTACTTCTACGGGGTCAGACTCGGTGCCAGTCACCTCAACAGGTATAGATTCGATCGCAATCCGCAGTTGCTTGTCAGTAACGTGGTATTGAAATCGACCGACACTTCTCTCGTAAAGACGCATTTCCTCAATGAAGCGGTTAATTTCTTCTTCTGTAGGCTTGTATCGATCTAACCCGAGAAGGCAACGCACAAAGTCGCCTATTACAAGAGTTAAAGCCTGGTCCGTGCCTCCTGCAGATCGCATGGGTCCTGCATAATATATGGCTAGATAATTGGTCTTGTCGAAATTTTGCTTTACAGAGACCTTCGCCACCCCTTGAAGGGGAGCAGCAGTTATCCCTTCAGTTAGTATTGCCAAGGATGTCCTGATGGCCTGCTCTGCAGCGTCATGAGTTTCCATAATGCCAAATTTACCGTAGACAATTTCTTCAGCAATTTTGAAGGCAAGTTCTTCACGAGGAAGTTTCTCACTTAGTTCTCTTATCGCTTCTGCTACTCCAGCGGGACCTACTAAACCCTCCACAAGCTCAGCAAGGTCTTTTGCAATCTCAGATTCAGGATTCAACGTAGGATCCAAACCTCTTTCTCTTGCTTTTCTAGAAATCTCACACAGTCTTTGCAGTTCGATTTCTAGCGATTTGGCATAGCGCCGATAATCATCGCTCATCTTAACGGTCAAAAAGTCACCACCAAGTGCAACTGCAAGTAGGTATTTTGAGTTTTCTCACATAAACTTCTAAAAATTAACAACCAGCCAAGTGGAATCATCATGGTTATTGACAGCAATCTGCTTATTCTCTAGGGGCCTTTAAGAAAGGCTGTTGCCGATCAAGAAAAAACCGTTTGCGCAGCTATACTGTAGCAGTTTCCCTAATAGTTGCTACAATTTTCCTAAACCTACTCTGCGTGCCTGCTTCCTCGATGATGTTTCCAGTGACTATTACGTCAGCTCCAGCTGCAACGGCTGTTTCAGCCTGTCCGCTCCTGCGTATTCCGCCTCCAACAATTAAGGGAATATCTATAGTGTGTTTAACGGTTTTTATCATGATTGGAGGAACCGGTTGGTTGGCCCCAGACCCGCCTTCTAGGTAGACGAACCGCATTCCGAAGTACTGTGCAGCTAAGGCATGTACTGCAGCGAGCTCTGGCTTCGCAAAGGGGATAGGAACCGCTCGTCCTACAACGCCCGCAGTTCCACCCTCTCCAGCGATTATATAACCGAGCGGAATGGCTTCTAAGCCATATTTCTTGACCATTGGGGCCCCTAGAACTTGGGCGCCCATAAGAAAGTAGGGGTCAACCGAGTTGAGGAGAGACATAAACCAAATTGCATCTGCATGTTTGCTGATGCCAGTCACGTTGCCAGGAAACAGGATTATAGGTATGTCAATAGTGCGTTTTATAGCCTTTACAACACTATCCAAATGTGCCGTGGAGGTCGAAGTAGACCCACCAACCATAATTGCGGTTGTCTTACATTTTTCTACTTGCTT
>CP070835.1:385832-391310 GCA_020341775.1 Candidatus Bathyarchaeota archaeon | reverse complement strand
TTATCTTCAGAATCTAGTTGTCTGACATAGTATCTTGTGTAGCTCCGATCTCTTTCTTTTAATATTACTCTCTTTCTCACTAGATAGTCAACATGGTATTCCAATGAAGAAAGCGGGAGATTTAACTCTCTTTGAATATACATGAGATGAACACCAGGATTCTTTTCTATAAACCTGTAAATCTCGCTTCTCCTTTCACACTCTAAAATCTCCGTCTTGAACATGCTTTGCTTAGTCCTTGAACATGCCCACTGCTATGAAAATCAATGCAAACAAGTGAATTACAAGATGAGCGTTGGCTGGAATTGCCAATTTATATTCTTCTATGAAAACCTCTGGGATGTAGGCTAAAGCGTGAATAAAGAAGATTCCAAAACCAATAGTGATGAAAGCCATCTTTGAATTTCTGATCCGAAGATATGCCTTAAGGACGATTGCAAACAGAAAGCCTGTCGCCAAAACAAGCAGAATGCGTATAATCAGATCAAGAATTTCAATATGCATCCTACATTGGACCCCCTAATGAGAACTAGATTGTTTCGAACTCTACTTATATTGTCTGTCTGATTCTGAGTATGAAAGCACATTTTTGTCATGCTTGGAGACTCCTCTTCATGAGCAGTTTTAATTAACAGAGAGCTCTGTGCATGCATGCGATTACACTCCTTCAACTTCATCCAGATTTTTTTTCTTGTAGACCCAGATTACCATAGGAAGCACTATTGTCAGATATCCAATGTGGGCTATTACTCTAAGCCATTCAGCCTTTACGGTGTATCCAAGCATCACAGCAAACACTGAGCCGATTATTCCTTTATGATGAAGTGGGTTCTCAGGCGGTATTTCTAATTCATAAGCGTACTCGCTTGGCCAGCCTAGCTCGATTCCCACATCTTCAGAATATTCTACTAGCTCATGAGTTCCATACCCGACCAGCCCTCCAGCTAGAAGCACAAGTAAAATGCTTGTGAAATAGAAGAACTTGCGAATATTGATTTTCATGCCTACAATGAAAATTGCGTAAGCGAGAACCAATGAAGATGCCACACCTAGAAAAGCTCCAACTAATGTGCTCGCTGTATCATCCAGCAAGAATGGAGTCAAGAAAAGAACAGTTTCGAGTCCCTCTCGGAACACCACGATGAACGAAAATGAAGTTAGAGCAAAAGTTGATTCTCGAGAGAAAATATCTCTCACTTTTCTTTCCAACTCTTCTCGAAGATTCTTGGCTTTGCTAGCCATCCAATAAATCATGGAAGATAGGATGAAAACTGCGAAAAGCGCAGCAGCTCCTTCAAATAGAGCCTTGGCAGATCCGGAAAGACCACCATAGATGAACCATATGAAGGTTCCAAGGACAAAACTAGCTGCGACTGCGATGTATACACCATACCAAGCATAGCGTATCAATGGTTTCCTCCCAGTCCTCGCCAAATAAGCCATAATTATGGCTGTTATCAATGCTGCTTCAAGAGCTTCCCTGAAAGCTAGCAAAAATTGACCTAACATAATATGGTCCTCCTACTGTGCTTAGACTAATCTTTTCGAACACTATGTTTTTCTTCACGCACGATCTTCGGGTCTTCCTCTATGATCTCAAGATACGATTTTCTGCATCTATCACAACCGAAATAGAGGCTTTTGCCTGAGTTCGTACGATAGATACACTGGGATTTGGAGTCGTCTATTAGCATTCCACATAGTTTGCATGATTTCTTGGCTAAAGCGTCACTCCTAACAGGTTTCCCGCAGATAGGGCACATTTTTTCCTTCAATACTATTTCACTCCACCTCTTTTTTTATCATAGCATCCAAAAATGGGATAAAACTGGTTTCACTCTCTCTTCAAATACTTTTGTGGATTTGCTTCAAAGGCTTTCAGGCAGCCTGGCGCACAGAAATAGTACGTCTTTCCCTTGTAGGTTGTCTTGTATTTTGCTGCCTTCTCGTCAACATCCATGCCACAGACAAGATCTTTTGCCATACACCTTCACCTCCCACTGTATTGAATAAACATCCCTAAGTGGTCCTCTGCATTTTTGGCTTGAACCTCTTGAGGAGCGAGGCATTTGTGACAACAGACACCGAACTCGTTGCCATGGCTGCAGCTGCAAAGACAGGATCCAACAATATAGCTGCTATCGGATACAAGATACCAGCGGCCAACGGGATTAGAGCGGTGTTGTAGGCAAATGCCCAGAACAGACCTTGCTTGATCTTTGTCATAGTAGCTCTGCTCAATTGGATACTGGTGACTACATCTCTCAGATCATCTTTGACTAGCACGATGTCCCCTGTCTCCATCGCGACATCAGTCCCACTGCCCAAGGCTATTCCGATGTCTGCTTGCGCTAATGCTGGCGCATCATTAATGCCATCACCAACCATAGCCACGATTTTGCCTTCCTCTTGCAGGTGTTTGATCTCGCTAGCCTTATCTCTAGGAAGCACATCGGCAACCACCCGGTTCATGTTCACCTGTTTGGCAATAGCTTTCGCCGTACGTTCGTTATCACCTGTAATCATGATAACTTCTAACCCCATCTGCTGAAGCGTCTTCACGGCCTCAGCAGAGTATTCCATTAAGGTGTCAGCAACAGCAATTATGCCAGCAGCCTTCTTGTTTACGGCTAATAGCATCGCTGTCTTTCCATCTTCCTCCAAGGCTTGCATCTCCTCCTCAAGCGACTCGATGTCTATTTTGTTTTTCATCATCAACTTCCTGTTGCCAAGCAGTATCTCCATGCCATTGTACTTCACTTCTACACCGTGCCCAGGTAAGGCGTTGAAGAATTCCGGATCTGCAACTTTGATTTTCTTCTCCACTGCTTTCTTCACGATGGCTTCACCGAGTGGATGTTCCGAGTTCTTCTCCGCAACTGCAGCAAGCTGCAGCAGCTGCTCTTCGCTGAAATGCTTCTTTGGTGATGGGTTGTTCATTGAAGTTGTGAACGGGACGATATCGGTGACTTCTGGTTCACCCTTTGTGAGTGTTCCAGTCTTGTCGAAGACTATTGCTTGCAGTTTGTGAACGGTTTCAAGGGCTTCCCCGCTTTTGATTAATATCCCATTTTCTGCTCCCTTTCCAACACCGACCATGATTGCTGTGGGTGTGGCGAGACCCATCGCGCATGGACATGCAATAATCAGCACTGCAATGAATACTGTGAGAGCAAAGACGAATCCCATTCCTGCGAAATACCATACGAGGAAGGACAGTGTGGCGACTATCATGACGGCGGGAACAAACCGCGCTGCCACAGCATCTACCAAAGTTTGGATAGGTGCTTTTGAACCTAATGCGTCTTCGACCAGCTTGATGATTTGCGCTAGAACAGTGTCGGCTCCCACTTTTGTGGCTTTGAACTTCAGCATGCCGGTCTTGTTCATGGTGGCTCCAACAACTTCATCTCCTGCCTTCTTCTCGACTGGTATGCTTTCGCCAGTGATCACCTTCTCATCAACTCCCGAATATCCTTCCACCACTGTTCCATCTACCGGTATCTTCTCTCCAGGCCTAACTACCACAATGTCTCCAACTTGCACATCTTCTGTCGGGATCTCCATCTCCTTGCCATCCCTGACAACTCTCGCGGTCTTGGCTCGTAAACCCATAAGCTTCTTGATAGCTGCTGATGTTCTACCCTTAGCTATGGCTTCCAGCAATCTGCCCAGAATGAGAAACGTCATCAGCGACACGGCGGTTGTGTAATATAAGGAGCCTACACCCGTAAACGTGACTGCGACGCTGTAAAAATACGCTGCTGAGGTGCCTATTGCCACGAGTACATCCATGTTTGGGTTTTTGTTTCGCAGTGCCTTGTAAGCACCGACAAAGAAATCATGGCCAACTATGAAGTGAACTGGGGTAGCTAAGAAGAATAAGAGAAGCGGTATGAAATTATCTATGGGAAGTGTGGGGAGTGTGAATGGAAGTAGCGCCCAATAGCTGTAAAGCACTACCGGTATGTTGATTGCCGCGGAAAAAGTAAATTTGTATTTTAATGCCCGTATGTTCTTTTCTCTTTCCTTTTGCTCTCTATCCTCCAGGCCTACTTCAGGTTCGATGGTGTCATATCCTATGTCTCGTATAACTTTTCTAATTCCTGCTATGCTGATTTGCTCAGGGTTGAACTCAATTGTTGCTGTTTCTAGCGCGAAGTTAACGCTGGCTTTGTAGATACCCTCTGTGTCGTTGAGAGCTTTCTCTATAGTCTGTGCGCATGTGACACAGCTCATTCCAGTTATCTTCAGCAAAACGCTATCATGTACCACCTTGTAGCCTACTTCAACGATGGCATCCTCGATAGCTTTCGGATCCAAAGTATTCGAGTCATAATCGACAATTGCCTTTTCAGTAGCGAAATTCACTGTAGCACGAGTAACACCCTGCAGTTTGGACAATCGGTTTTCTATTGTCTGCGAACAGGTGACGCAACTCATCCCACCAATGTCGAGAACAACTTTCTTGTCTTTCTGTTCCTTCTTGGGGCTATTCTGTTCAGTCAATTAAGTCTCCTCCTTCAGTTTTCCTCAGGTAGTTGGGCTGTGGATGACAATTCGTTCTTGTAGGCTTGTGCACAGTGGACGCAGCAGAAGGTCCTCTCTTTGCCATCTATGGTTTCTTGGTATCTTCCTTCGTAAATCTTGCACCCACAGTGAAAACAGACACTTAGGTTCGGCTCAATAGCCATAGAGACCATAGAAGCAATCCGCTTATAGATACGAGTAGCTAGTTTCTTCCCAGTAACTGTCAACTCATAGACATTCTTAGGCTTCTTACCCACAGGTTTTCTGGTCGACTCTACTAGCCCATTCTTTTCAAGCTGCTTTAGAAATGGATACAGCAGACTTGGATTAACCTGCCTGCCAATCCTGGTTTCAACTTCTTTCATAATTCCATAACCATGAAGAGGTTTCTCACTAAGAAGTAGGACTATTGAAGATCTGATCATATCCAAAGCAACATCTTCATCGAACATCATATATCATCCACAAATATATTGTTTGTAGATATATTTAAATATTACCCATGTGATTCAATAGACAGCGCGCGCATAACTTGGAAATGTCAAATTTTCCTCTGACTGACTTGATGCTACGTCACCAATCAACTTAGTATTGATTCCCTGTAGAATAGTCTTTTTTTCTCTGCATGTACCATTTGGGCCTTTTTATTGGCTAAGAATTGTGGAGTTACTTATTTGGCTAGTTGACAATCGAACAGTTACAGTGGGTTGGTTGGTTGGGTTCAAATCCCACCCCCCGCACTTTTTAGACAAAACCCCCACCCTTTTGAGGGGCTATTTGCGTTTCCTGAAGATCTTCAAGCCATCCATCTCGGTGACGTATTCGAAGCCGACTTCGATCAACATCTTTGCTTCTTCTAATGTGCCTGCTACTTTGCATATTAAGTCATCATCCCTTTGAAAGAGAGCATCTGCAAGCTGGACATATCGCAGAGTATTCTTGATATTC
>CP070835.1:381752-385732 GCA_020341775.1 Candidatus Bathyarchaeota archaeon | reverse complement strand
CGAGAGAACGCTGGAGAATGTGGTCAAAGCCCTAGAATCTAGAAGTCTCTCCACTAAGACCAAAGAGGACAACATTGCGAATGCTCTCGCTTTCAGAGTGAAAAGGGGCGTTTTGAAAAAGGCTAAGGTTTCGAACCGATGGGTTTATTGGATTGACTAGCTCCAATGCAGAAAAAAACGTGCGCCTGCGTGTGTAATATTGTTATGACCTAATAATCTCCTTGACTTTTGAGAGCTTGAGGCTCAAACATCAGCACATATGAGGGCTCTAAGCTTTTTGGTGAGTGTTCTATCCCCTTCGGCATCACCGTCATTTCCCCCGCATGCAAAGTTACATTTGGCTGGCCTCTCATCCGGATGACGATGCTTCCTTCATAGACATAGAAGAGTTCATCTTCATTTGCATGTTTGTGCCAAGGATATTCTCCGTCATACAAAGCTAGACGCACAACCTGATCATTCACTCTTGAAATTTCCATCGGAACCCACGGCTTAGACAGCTCCTTGACCTTTTCCTTCAAGATTATTGCACGAATCATAACTCAACCCAATGAGTTAGAATAACAAAGTGCTTATTAAGTAAAACACACGCGCATTGAAAAGTGGGCTCAGCACGTGCTCATCACTGAATAGCCTAGTGCCGGGCTCGCTGATTATTCACTAAACGTTTGTTTCTCTTCTTTAGAGTGCGTTTTGTGCTTCTTTGTTCGTGAGTAAGATATTCTATCATTGCATTGACGGCGTCGACATATTCTCCTTCTTCAAAATCTCCGATATATTCATTCGATGCTTTAACTAACTCGTCCCTTTCAACAGGTGTCAACGACTGGGCAACTATAACCCCTTCGAGCCACTTAGTCGCTGCAACGCGCTTATCCAAATCTAAACCTTTGATTATTTTCTTAAACTTCTTAAGAGACTCCTGAATATGTGTGGCTCTCATTTACGCGTGTCGTCCTTCAAGTCTTTTCTAGGCAGGAATGAAATTTCAGCTTTATGGATCATGGATCAATAGTAGCTATATTTGCGTGCGCGCGCGCAAGTTGACGTCTCTCTCCAGGAGCAACAAGAGGATAAGTGATGCTAGTCCTCCTGATGCAAAATGATTCAGGAATGTTACTGCGAGGATTCTCTTCATCCTTAGCGCCACCGACAGTATAAGACACTAACTCCCAAGCCTCAGATTTATCTTATCAGGAAACGCTATGACCCCCAATCAGCCATGGACTCAAACCTTATGTTTCACAAACCCGGCTATTCAATGCAGGAGAATCCTTTGAAGTGGATTGACACATCCATTGGAATGTGGTTTCTAGCGCTGCTCTCGCTGAACATCTTTGACATTCTGATAACTACTCCCGCTTGGGAGGCTAACCCAGTTACGCTCTATCTCTGGGGAAAAATAGGAATATTCCTCTCAGCCTCGCTTAAGATAGGGCTCGTTCTCCTTTTAGGTGGATTATGCCAACTAGCAAGGATGGTCGCCACGCCGACGGAATGGGCTCTCTCTAGAAAAGTGCTCAAAGGAATCTTGGTGGTGCTTGTTGCCTTCTACGCGTTCGTAGGAGTCTGGAACACCATTATTCTTGGCCTGGCCACATTCTAAGCATTCAGCATCATGGTGACTGCACATCTTAATGGACAGCATAAAAAAGAAGGAAGAGAGTTGTTTATCAGTTTGGGTTTTTGAGTAGTCTTCGTTTATAGATAATGGTGGCAGCGGTAATCGCAGCGCGCGCCCAAACGAGGATCATCATCTCTTGAAGAGCAGCAATAGGTGTTATATACTCTCATCAGCAAGTTTTATTTCAGGTGGCCTTCGTGGAAGCGTACATTTTAGTCAACTGCGAGGCAGGTAAATCGTGGGAAATCGCCGAGACTGCACGCGCGATGAAGAATGTGAAGATGGCGCATGCTGTGACTGGCCAGTATGACGTTGTTGCTTTCATTGAATTTCCAGACATGGACGTGGTGACTGACATTCTCGCTCAGTTTCAAGCCATGAAAGGAGTCCAAAGAACTCATACAGCAGTTGCAATACCTCAAAAACTACGATAACCACAATTTTTTTCTTATTTGACGCATACATGAACCAGGTAGTGAGGTTCAGATGGCAATTGATGGGCCGAGCCGGACTTGAACCGGCGACCTTTGGCTCGTAAAGCCAATGTCCTAACCAAGCTAGACGACCGGCCCACAAGCGCGGGCTTCCTTAGAATTGAAGTTTAAAGATGTTTTATTTATATCCACTGTCTTATTGAGATTTCCTCCGACCCTGTTTAAGGATACAGTTGAGTTTTTACTGGTCAGTTCGAAGTTTGCTCCACAATTTATAAAAAGATGAGGAGAGCTTTCTTAGATTTGGCAGACTTGTATGTGAGTTGATGTTTTGAGCCGTGGATTTCCGAGAATCATAACTCAGCTGCCCGAGGCTGATGTGAAGTTTGAAGGTGTCAGAGGGTGGATACTTCAAGGCGAGGATCATCAAATAGTATTCTTCGAGATCGAGGCAAAATCGGAGGTTTCAGAACATAGTCATGATGCCCAATGGGGAATTGTTGTAGACGGAAAAATGGAACTAGCTATTGAGGGTAGAGCCAGAGTCTACGGAAAGGGTGATGAGTATTTCATTCCCGCCCAAGCAAAACATTCTGCAAAGTTTCTGACGAAGTGTAAGGTGATCGACTTCTTTAGTGATAAAACACGATACAAGCCTAAACGAAAGTCCTGAACAGGCACGCGCGTTATATGGGACTATTGGTTGTGTGCGTGTTTTTAGGAAATCGCCTTGTAGGCTCGATTAATCGTGATTTCCGCTATGTCGGCCGCATATTCAGCAATTCGCTTTATGCTGTCTCTGATGGAACAGCTAGCGCAAACTACAAAGGGGGTCTTGTCAGACACAAACGACTTGGAAGCAATATCCAAATCCACCTTTTCAATTTTTTCCTGTTTCCCGATAATCTTGTCAGAATTTTCCACATCCTTTGAGAAAAAAGCTTCGATAGCCATGTTATAAGAGTTGACAGCGATGTCTCCAGACGTTGCCATGAGGTCCAACACAGGATCAGATATTCTCTGCTTTCTTCCATCTAACATTATCACGTTCCTTGCTATGTTGTTCGCGTGATCTGCAACATGCTCAATTCTATGGACGAGGGTTTGATAATCTAGACAGTCAATAGGTTCAAGATCAAGTTGGTTTGCCAAGGTTGGTTCAAGAGCTGCACTTCGAAGCAGACGCAGAAGGAAGAAGGAAAAGTGGTCAACGTCGTCATCAAGGTTGTAGACAGCTCTCGCCAGCTTTGCGTCTCGGCTCTTCAACGAATTGAAAGCATCCCGACACATAGAGCTGGAGATTAAGTGCATTCTACGAAGGCTAGTGACAACAGATGCTCTTGACTCATCGAGGAGTGTCTGCATGTAAATGGTCTTCGCGTCCGATTCTAGAATCCGCATGTATAGCACCCTAACTATGTGACGAATCGCAGTCTGTTGAGCAGCCGAAAAAATCCCCTTCGAAACTAGCCTAATGCTAGAGTAGCCATTCAAATAACAAGCGATTATGCTTCGAATAATCATGACTTCTCGTGCACTTGGATCAATGTGCAGGGTTATCTGTTTTGACTCTTTCTTTCGCTCAACGCCGGGGAGGACAACCAGAGTCTGATCTCGTTGAATCGCCAAAGAGACAACGTCGCCTTGGTTCAGCTGGTTTAGTTTCGTCCAATGCTTCGGCAAAGAAACAACGAGAGAGGATCGTCCTAAGGCCATAATTTTGCGTTGCTCCACTGTGTGCCGCACCTTCCATACAATTACGCGCTCGTAAATATATACCTCCCATAGAAATATATATGCAAAACGTGTGGGCCCATAGTCAAAGCGTATGCCACCACATAGCCTTATTAAGGCTTGCTCCTTTTGGTCTCTGAAACAATGGGAATGATAGTATGGTCGAGGCAGATGTTTACGGAAAACTG
>CP070835.1:377965-381652 GCA_020341775.1 Candidatus Bathyarchaeota archaeon | reverse complement strand
GCCTCGAAATTAGGCGAAAACGCCAGAAGGCGAGTCAGAAAATTCGCCTATTCTGTTTTGGTGAAACACCTTGAGGAAATCTACCAAGAAATGCTCGGCAAGACAGATGGTTAAAGCTTCAGTCCCAAGTCCGTGCGGAGAGGTTTCTCCTGTTGAAAGACTTTGAAAGGGGGATCAAGAGCGCGACGGGTTTTTTCGCGTTGAGAGATGATGATATAAGCTACTTTACGAGTCCGTCCATGTTAGAAACGTTGTATGGAAGCGCGTGGAAGCAGGGCTTCAAACCGAGTCTAGCCATAATACCGAAGAGGAAAATTCATGGAAAAAGTTTTTCCATCGCGGAAAACAGAGAACTCGTGCAGTTCATTAAAACAAAAATCGACGAAAGCCACGTCGACGTGATTCAACATGGATATGCACACTCTACCATAGCGGACAAAGCTGAATTCCAGATAAGAGATTTTCGTCGAGTTGACCGAATGCTCGCGAAGGGACGGGCCATTCTGGAAAAAACCTTTGACTGTCAAATATCTGTGTTCTCAGCGCCTCATGACGCGGTTTCACGCGCCACACTAAGAAGCCTGCAGAGACGTGGCTTGTGCCTCTGCAGAAGATTTACTCTGGGAAGACTGCTGGCAGTGTTACCTCCAGAACGCGTGAAAATTCCATACTTAGTGAAGGCCATCGCTCGTTCTCCAAACCCTTTTCGACTGGTCCCTGACACTAGAATCGAAGTTTTGGACACTCCGATTATTCAGTGGACTGCAATTCTGTCGCCTCGATCCTCAGATAAGCCCTCGGCGCCCAGAAGTCTCCGTTGGAAAGAGGCGAAAAGACTGTTTGCAGCTAGGAAGAATCGGAATCAACCGTTTGTCCTCCTCCATCACCACTGGGAGTACTTCGGTGATAATGGAAAAGAGGGGCTGCTTGAAACTGAGGGACTAAGATTGTTGAATGCGTTCTTAAGCTACGTTTCCAAAACGGGCGTTGCCAAAACGTCGTTGAGCGAGGTTTGTGAAGGCTTAGCGTGTGGAAGCTAATGGTTTCACGTTGCTAAGCCCAAGAGCAGCCGCTCAAGCTTGGAGGCTACGACTTTTTTTGAGCAGTGAGTTTCAAAATAGTGCCTTGCAGACGCTGCAAGGTTCGCGTAGGCCTCTTCATCCATCAGGAGAAGCTTGACTATTTTGTCGGCGATGTCTTTGGGATCAAATGCCGCCTTGGAAAAAGCCGTTTCATAGAGTTCCGAATCTAGAGTCTGGGTCGTGACTATCGGTCTTCCAGACGCGAGGGCTTCCAGCGCAACAAGGGAGAGGAAGTACCCCTCATATTTCTGTGGAATCACAACGACCTTTGCGGCTTGATAATGTTCAGCGAGCTTCTTTCTGTCGTGAACAGGCCCAAGCAGAAACACCGATTTTTCAAGCTTCAGATTTCGTATCAAGCTGCTCAACTTTGCTTTTTGAGGACCCCTGCCCACCGCCAGAAACTGCGCGTCAGATAGCTTGTTTGTGGTATAAGACGCGGCTCTAACGAACAAGTCTGCTCCGTAGACTCTCCTTAAGGCTCCAACGAAGAGTACAGTAGGTTGACTCGAAGTCGGGATCGGAGTGAATCCGAAGTGCTCTTCATCAATTACATGCGGAAGCACAGCTATCTTTTTCATGTCAACCCTGTAGAGGCGGGCGACCACTTCTCGGAACTTCTCTGACTGAGCGACTAAGACATCCGCATGTTTCGTGGCAAACTTTATCGCAGGATACGTTATCTTCAATTCTGCTTCGCTTTTCCACGTCGTCTCTTTGGCCCACAACCTTTGAAGACCATGAAAGGTTACAACTAGCGGTTTCTGGCAGACCAAACTCAACAATAACCCGGCGAAAAGGGCCACAGCTCCATGAGCGTGGATCACGTCAATCTTAGTGTTTACGCATAGTCGGAATCCCGTCAACGCCTGCCGTAACACGGTCATTACGCGGTGAGTTATTCCATAGCGGTCGGATCCTACACGAAGAACTAGGAAGCCTCTCCAATTCTCGGCTGGGTCTGTCCCTTCATGTTTTCTAGTGATAAGAATAGCGTTGTGACCCTTGATGCGGAGCATATCCATCTCGTGGCTGACGGCTAAGACGCTTCCGTCAACCCTTGGAAAAAAGCTATTCGAAAGTAACAAGACACATAACTTCCGCTTGCTCATTAATATCCATCCACCAAGTAATCAGCTCAGAAGAAGCTATTAGATTTGCGACCAAATTGAGAGACAATAACCAATCCATGTGACAACTATGACGAATCTTTCCGTAGGACTCATAGATGACGACATCGAAGGCAAAGTTCTAAGGGAAATTCTAAGCCACCAAGGTGTGCTGTTTGAAGACATCAAGCCAGAGAGGAGACTGCCAAAGAAGCTTCCTTGTGTGGTTTTCCCGACGTTTTCAGACGGAAAATACGAGTTAGCCAAGAAAAACTGCTTGAGTGAAAAGGGAATCGTCGTGGCAGATGAATACGTGTCACTGGAAGAGCTTTTGCGGAGATTCACGGGAGAGTGCGACTCCTCTGGCGAGTCTTTTCTTCCCGCCGACGTAAACGAAATGGAACACGTTCTTTTGGATCAGATAAAAGCCGTCTTTTTTGACCAAGGCCTACCCTTTCTAAACAAGTGTTCTTGGCCAGACTCCCACAGAACATGTTGTGTTCTCACTCACGACGTGGACTGGCTCCATTACTCGCCCTGGCACAGAGCTGTTTTCAGGAGGAGATCGGTGCCACAATTGGCAAGGCTAGTCTACAACTCGCTGTTTCACAAGAAAGACTTCGGCAACAATATTGCAGACATAGTGAAGACTGAAAAGGACGAGGACGTTCGGTCATCCTTCTATTTTCAGCCTCGCTACGAGGAGAACTCTGCTGCTGTCCCCCCAGCGCTAAAGCTGCTGCGCGACAGGAATTTCGAAATAGGCTTGCATGGCTACTACGCACACCGAAGTCTTGAGAAACTTAGGACTCAGAAACAGGTTCTTGAGAAGCGTGCCCAGCTGATAGTCAGGGGCATAAGACAACACGGAGCGCAATTCACCCATTCGTTGACTTGGAGGCATGAGGCAGAAGCTGGTTTTGCATACGACTTAACAGTTCACAGCAATGAAAAGTTTGGCTTCAGAGCTGGCACATGTTTTCCCTACCATCTCTTCGACCGAGAGAGAGACATGCGGCTACGCATGCTCGAACTGCCCACAAGCATAATCGACTGGACAATTCTTTTCCAGAGACTTTCAGTTGAAGACGCTTTGAAGCAGCTCCGCAAAGTTGAAGCCGTCGTTGAGAGTTACGGAGGATTGCTCCTAGCCTGCTTTCATAACACCTACATGAATAACGAAACGTTTCCAGAAATCGTTGAAATCTACGCCAGCCTGTTAGACGATGTTCATCAAAAAGACTACTGGGTTGCTACGGCGATGGATTGCTGCCAGTGGTGGCTGAAAAGAGAGAACGCTCGAGTTGCAGCTAGACTTGTCAATCGAAGCGTTGTTGGAGAAACATCTGCGCCAAGCATTCCGCTTCAGATTGAAACATCGGAAGGGGTCAAGGTTTTGTCAGAAGTTCATGAAGCTTCATTCAACATCGACTTGAACAACCAAAGCTGAGAGATCAATAGTGAAGCTGGGGCGCGTATCTGAAACAGGTCAATTT
>CP070835.1:375514-377865 GCA_020341775.1 Candidatus Bathyarchaeota archaeon | reverse complement strand
GAAGTAAGACCGAGAAAAATCTGCTCGCCGCCTTTGCCGGTGAATCTCAGGCTAGAACCAGATACACCTTCTTCGCCAGCGTCGCGAAAAAGGAGGGATATGAACAAATCTCCAACGTGTTCATCGAAACCGCTGACAACGAAAAAGAACATGCGGAACTCTTCTTCAAACTTCTCGAAGGTGGAGTGGCTGAAATCACAGCCGCTTACCCCGCAGGCGTCATCAAATCAACAAAGGAAAACCTAGGCGAAGCAGCCGACGGGGAGAAGTTGGAATGGGGAACTCTGTATCCCAGCTTCACTGACATTGCCGAGGAAGAAGGATTCAAAGACGCAGCTCAAACTTTTCGCATGGTAGCCGAAGTCGAGAAATATCATGAAAGACGTTACAGGAAATTACTTGCAAACGTAGAAAATGGCCATGTCTTCAAGAGGGATACACCAGTCAAATGGAAATGCCGAAACTGCGGTTACGTGACTGAAGGCAACGAAGCGCCCATGAGATGCCCAGTCTGTGACCACGCGAGAAGCTACTTTGAGCTTTGGTGCGAGAACTACTGAGACCGTCAAACCGCCAAACACACCAAAGCCACCAAAAAAGAGAACAGGATCCGCTGCAGAATCAGACAACAACTGCAGCTGCCCCCGAGTCCACGAATTCAGGCAACAACTCACGTCTGGCGTCGGCAGGCCTCCGACAAAACGCACAGGACCCATCGCAACCATCAAGACACCTAGATTCGAACTTAATGAGAAACATTTAGGATCACAATGAAACCGAGAGGCCAGCACACCTCGCATAGCGGACGCAGCATACCCGACAGACGACAGAGTTCAGCGACATATCGGATGGTTTTCGACACCTAAAACAGAACCTAGAATAATCGGCTTCTAGGTTTTTTCTAGGTGCACTTCTAGGTGCGACCCTTGCAGACCGTATAGGTTCTATACGGCTTGCTAGGTTCGGTTCTAGGGTAGGATGCACTTCTAGGGTGGGATGGGGTAGGATAAACTCACCAAGTCGAGGGCTGTGAGTGACGGGGCACCATTTTCTGCGAAGCGATTGATCAGGCATTTTTCCGACCTTAAAACTCACTGCTTTAACTCACTGCTTTAGCGAAAGGTGTAGTTAGGTAATTCTAAACCAATTACTCGTTTCTGCGCCTCGCTCCTGGTTCTCAGTTCAGCGACGCGGAAAAGACGGTGGCTGCTAGAAGTAGCGGCTACTGCTCTTTTGCCGCCGCTTCAAGAGCAGCTACCCCGGGAAGTTGTTCACCCATTAGGAATTCAATCAGTGCTCCACCCGCTGTGCTTACGTAGCCCATTTTCTCTTCAAGTCCAAACTGCTCCACAGCTGCCACGGTGTGGCCTCCGCCAACAAGAGAAAACGCTTTCGACTCAGCTGCGGCTTCAAGGATTTTCTTGGTCCCTTTCATGAAGTCTTTGGTCTCGTACACTCCAACGGGTCCGCTGATTACGATGGATCTTGCTTTGCGTATGCTTTCACAATAGTTTTCGATTGTTTTAGTTCCGATGTCGAGGATTGGATAGTTGGTTGGGAGTTCTTCTACAGCAATTTCCTTCCGTTGGCCATCAGCGTTTACTGCTACGTCGGAAGGCGTTTTAATCGGTGCTGGATATTGAGTCACGAGCTCTTTAATGCCTGAGACGAAGCCCATCAATTCCTTCTTTTCGAGAAACTCCACATTTGGTTTGCCCAAGTTGTAACCTCTGGCTGCAAGAAATAGGTGTCCAGCAACGCCGCCTGTCAAGACGTTGTCCGCAATGTTATTGTCTAACACGAACCTTGAAATCTTCAACGCGTCGTCAGCCTTGGCGCCTCCTAGAATGTAGACGCAGGGCTTCGCAGGCGATTCGAGAGCCATGTTCAAAGCATTAAGTTCTTTCTCCATAACACGACCTGCAACGCTGGGCAATACTGCAGTGAAGCCCACGATTGAAACATGAGCACGATGAGCAGCAGCAAAAGCATCGTTGACGAACACGTCTGCCAGAGGTGCCAACGACTTGACAAAATCTGTTTGTGCATGTTCCGCCGGTGTTCCCTTCTTTTGTTCTTCAGG
The DNA here is from genome assembly GCA_020341775.1 of Candidatus Bathyarchaeota archaeon. Classification (GTDB taxonomy): domain Archaea; phylum Thermoproteota; class Bathyarchaeia; order Bathyarchaeales; family SOJC01. The sequence goes on along the minus strand of CP070835.1, from coordinate 375,782 downwards.
GTATGTTCTAACGTTTTCCAGAACCAGAATTTCACCAGCTTTTAGCTTTTTTATGGCTGTTCTTGCTTTGGCTCCAAAGAGGTCGGCAACATATTGTACCGGCTTCTTGAGGATTGTGCTTAGAACGTCCGCATGCTGCTTTAGTGGAGTGAAGTCAGGTCCTCCGGGTCTCCCTTGATGAGCTAAGATTACTACCTGAGCGTCTTTCCTAGCGAGCTCGCTGATGGTGGTTTCTCCGCTGAATCGAATTCGCACATCTTCCAAGATT
>CP070835.1:368530-375414 GCA_020341775.1 Candidatus Bathyarchaeota archaeon | reverse complement strand
TTAAATGACTGCGTGTTAGACTTTGTACCGTATTAAAAACTTGGTAACTCGCCGTGGATGAATGGAATGCCCATCAAAACTATGCATGTGACAATGCTTTTGAGGCTGTCTTGAGTGATTTTCTCAATGCTGTCAGACCAGTTGTGTTCACCACATGTGTACATAGCTTAATATGTGACCAAGAGTATTATATTTAGAGGTAGAATTCCTAGAGAATATTGACAGAAAGCTTTGCTGCGTTTTGTCGCTTGTTTTTTTAGCCATTCTACTGAGAGCTGTGAGGTTAAAAATTGAAATTAATCGACAAGCAATTGGAGCGATTAACGCACTGGTGGCTGAGTAAGATAGATAGAATGTCTACAATAAGACCTCAACTCTATCAAGACTTGATGTGGGTATAGGAGAAATTCATGATTTGTCTCTTTCAGGGTTTCAGTTCATAATGCGCCATAGAATTATTTCTAAGATTGAAAGAGCCGGAGGCACTTCAAAAGATAAAGCCGTGTCAATTGAAGAGGCTGAATTGGACTTGCAAGAACGACAATGGCTTAATTATTTTGCGGGAGTGTTCCTTGGCGAAATAAAGAAGACAGACGATGAGAAATATTACATCTAGAAAACGAGGCTGCTTAAGAGACGCTTTCATCGTGCCCATAACCTTTCGACATTGAAATAGAAAACGTCATTCCTGCTGCGCGCGCGTTGTGAGGTTGAGATTGCAACGTCTACTCTTCATGCCAGACGTAGAGCAAACGGGAAGATTTTCATAGACAAATATGCTCGCTAGTTTGATCTTCAACCTGCTTCCTCCACGATCAACGTCCCAGACTTCGCGGAGACTCGGTTCTTAATGGCGGATTGTTACGCTTCCGGTCTTTGTCTCCGCAATTAGTCTTCCTGCTCCGGCACCTATGCAGCCTGTGAGGTGATTTCGCTTTTGATACGTGTTGGCTAGTTCCGGGGTGCATCTGATGCTTCCTAAACGTGTTGATGCGTCGACGGTCAGGTCGGATTGGCCTTCAAGCGAGAGGTCGATACTTCCAACGCTTGTTCTGAACCAGTTTTCGCCCTTCGACAACGTGCCTGAGAATTTTATCGAGCCAGCAGCACTCCGCGCGGTGACCGTTCCATCGACACTTTTGAGGTTTATCGATCCGGCTTGGGTTCTCGTTTTGATGGTACCTCCGCAGTTCTTGATGTGCAGCGACCCCGCAGATGATTCGGCTGCAAGAGTGCCAGTCACACCGGAGACTGTAATGCGACCTGCTCGTGCTTCTAGGTCGAGATTTGCTTCGGAAGGCACGGAGACAAGAATGTTAGCTCGGGGACCCGAGTTGAAGGCAGCCAATGTCCAGCTCCAGACACCTGCTTTTGCTCGGCAGGCAACGGTCACAACATTCTGATCTTGCGAAATGTTGCAGTCCAAGTGTTGTGGCAATTTCAGGTCTAGGTCAACAGTTACTTCGTCGGTCTTTGCTGTCGATTCGATTTTGACTGATCCTGGCGCGATATTGGTCACAACAACTTTTGGTGTTCCAGTCACCTTGAGTAGGCGGTGTCTTTCGACTGGTTTAGCATCTATGACTTGAGTGCCACAAACTGGGCAAAAATTCGCGTCTTTGGGAAGTTCCCCTCCACATTGTCGACAAAGCGTCACTATGCTCACCTTGATGTGCGGATTTGCAGCGGTGATATTTAAGCTGTTAGCCGGGGGGCACGATGTATACCTCTTTTCTTAGCTGTATACCATGCCAATAGGCAGCCCAGACTTCCAACGGTTACGTCTATCATGCCGTCGATATTATGAAGTGTGATTGGCAAAGCGAAGAACGGGTTGTAGGGGACTCCAAATGCTGGAAGGAGCAGGTATTCGAGGGATTCCCAGAGGAGTCCGCCGATTAGGAGAAATCCGAAAAAGCGGATAAGCAAGTTTAGTTGGCGCACATGGATCCTGCCTGCGCCTTGGGCCAGCCATTCCTCTACACCTGCGGCTGCTGCGACTTGGCTTGCAGCTTCGGATAGAACGAATCCAAATAGGAAGTGTTCCAATATGTCGAGTTCGGAAAAGATTGGTCGCACCAAGAAATGGTTTATGAACAGTGTTATTAGAAGCAGCAGAAAGGGAAAGACAACCCTGCTGTCGAATAAGGCTCTCAGTATGTTATTTTTACTGTATCTCAACCAGCCGACCCACCCCATACTCTGCGCTGCAATAAGTGTGATAACAAGCAAATAATATAGGTATCCAAGAACATCTAGCGCACATGAACGAAAAAATAGGGCAAGTCTCACAGTTTGTTCACGATTACATCCTGGAAACTGGCAAAGACCATGAAGACGAGCCGTGGGGCCCTCAATACCGTTGGGAGCACACTCTTCGTGTTACCCGTTGGGCTTGGGTTTTAGCAAAGGAAGAAAAAGCTGACATCGAGAGAAACGTGATATCAGCACTGTTTCACGATATTTCACACTTCGTTTCAAAAGACTATCGTAAACACGGTGAAAAAAGCGCTGAAATAGCCTCGACTTTCATGCTGAACGCAGGCTTTCCTAAGGACTTTGTAGAAGATGTCTCGTATGCTGTGAAGAGCCATGTTGGAGAGCGAAGTCCGAAGACGGTTCACGCAAAGATACTGCAGGATGCAGACACCCTTGACAGGTTAGGACACTTCAGAATCTTGCTCTTTGGAAAGACAGTTAACCTTTCAAACCTCGAAACGGTGAAAACCGAAATCCAATCTTTCTTGGAATACCTTGGAAAGGCTGAAGGCGGCGAATTTGGACCCTTGTGGACAATGACAGGGAAAGAAAAGGTTCAGGAGTTCATAGGCGTTTACAGAGTTGTCTACGGCGAGATTCTATCTGAAATTCAAAATACTCAAACTCCCGGAACTTACATTTGAATCAACCGTGTGCCTAACTTTCTGGCCTATTGGATGCGCAGCTCCAGGGCGTTCGCGCGCGCTGGGCGTGTCGACTTCTATATCCAGAAGGTAATGCCATATATTGAGAGTCTGCTTGTTTCTCCGAAGATCATATTGTTTTCTAGGTCAAGAAAGGTTGTGATGTTGATCAATTCTAGCTGGCTGCTTCCGAAGTGTATGGCTGCGAGAGCGATGTCGCGGATGTCGATTTTTCCGTCCGGCACGTTTGGTGTGGGTCCGGTGATGTCGCATTTGGGTGGTGCAGCTGGTACGTCAGTGCCGAAGTATTTTGCGATTAGTGCTACGTCTTTGATGTCGACCTGCCCATCAGGTATGAAGTCGTACAGATTGGGGGATCCTCCGGTTATGTCGCCTTGCAGCATCCAATGGGTTAGCTGTAGGCTAACTTCTTGTTCTTGTGTGAGGTTCTCGTCACTATAAAGTATCCTAATCATGATTTTTCCGGAGTAGTCAGCGGTGGTTTCAATTTCAAACCGCGATAACCAGTGGCGTCCATCTGGAGGGTCTGGACCACTGTCCGTCGGAGCTGCCGTTGTTTCCCCTTCTTGCTCTACCTTTGCGTAAATCAGGTGGATAGCGTCTGTCGGAAGCACCGTCACGTTTGCTCCTTTCAGGGTCAATGGGCCGAAGGGGCCCATCAAAGGATACCTATCTATGTTTGGCTTAGGCGCCCACGATAGAAGATGTAGCTCATCTCCGATTCCGTCGTAGCCAGTTTCATTCTGAAAGGGCCCTCTATATATGTCGTTACCCAAGTAGTCACTCCAGAAGTTACCTCCTGAAGGATAACCGTCATCCCAAAAATTCGTTTCATTGCCTGGAAACGCGTTGGCTGTGTTGTTTATGAACACGTTGTGGAAAATCGTGTTGTTGTTTGCCAGTCCCAAGAACGCTACGCCATTCTGTATGTTAGCAACGATGCCATTTCCAATTATAGTGTTGTATCTGCAATACACGTCGCGAAGCGTGATTCCGTCGAGATCGTTCAGCTCGATCGCGTTTTGCAGAATGTGATTATCCCATGAATTGTAGAAATCGATTCCCGTCATATTGTTTTCCTTAATGAGATTGCTATGTATGACAGTTGCTGTGGAGCTATCGAGAGAAACGCCGTAGTCGTTGTTAGTTATGTTGTTTCCAAGGATGGTGTTTTCCACGGAGTCTTCGATTCTCACGCCATGATAGCTTCCGTGGATGTTGTTGTCGAAGATCGTGGTAGTGTTGGATTGATGGGAAACGTGGATTCCAATATTAGTATTTGAGCTGACGGTGTTGTTGAAGACAGTGTTGTGTGTGGAAGACCATTCGATATTCAATCCCTTTCCGTTGGAGTAGATTGTGTTGTTATAAATCGCATTGTGCGAAGCTCCGTTTGTGGCGATTCCCCAAGCATTGAAGTAGGCAATGTTGTTGTGGATCGTGTTGTTGTTGCTGAAGATGGCTTCAATGCTTCCGAATGCACTGCTGTTGTAGACAACGTTGTTGTAGGCTTCGTTGTGGCTTCCACCTGTAAACGTAATGCCTCTCTCGCCAGAAAACGAAACGATATTGTGGTGAATTTCGCAGTAATTGGCTCCTGTAACCTCTACACTTGCATGACCAGCTCCACTCTGTGTGACAGTGAATTCGAACATGCTCACGTTGTTGGCGGTGATTGCAACCAAAGGTCCAAGGTAGTCCAATCCGCTCCCATTGATGATTGTGCCACTTCGGCTTTCACCCTCTAACGTCACGGTTCTATTTGCAATGATGTTTTCGTAGTATTCTCCGTTGAGAACGTAAATGGTGTCCCCTTCATTTGCGTTATTTATCGCTTCTTGGATTGTTGTATAGTCAGTGGGCACGAAGATCGTTGCGGGTGTCGTTCTTACGGGTTGAACGTAGAAAGCCGCTGCAAGTGCTGTTACCACTAGCAACGTGAAAATAGTTACAGAACTTACGTTTCGCATACCTTCTCCCTGTAGGTAACTCTAGTCAACGAGCCTTAAAAATCCAACTGGAAGAAATCTCTATTGACAGGAAATGTCACGCTTAGTGAAAAATCAACCATAGGTCTATACTGCACAGCAGCATTAAGTGAGTTCACTGTCCCCTAGCGTTCTACTTAAGATTGGCGAGGTTTGAAACCGCGCAATGTCACAATCCATATTTTAACAAAATATTGGGGGTTCATAAAACTAAAGGGATTTCAACTCAACTAGAGTTTTAGGCGTATTAACAAGCGGTGATTATGTCTTGGCTGTGTCGACTCTTGCCAAAGAAGAAATGAAGGAGAGAATCGAGGATAGGAGCCTCATCGTGCATAAAGTCGCCTTCGATCTGGAAGCTGCAAAAAACATTGTGGAGAAGAATAAGACTCAGTTTTTTGCCAAACTAGGCTTCATCAAGCCTCGACGTGAAGAAATTGAGTGTGAGTCGGTTTACCTAGTCTACGAGCCTTTCATAGCAGCAAAGGCGACCTACCTTTTGGACTACTACAAGCAGAAGACTTACACCATTAAAATTGGCGAAGAAGTAAGCGAAGTCATCGCCTTTGGGCAGATTTTTAAACCCGAGGCTGCGAAAGAAGGAATCCTCAAGCGACCTTACAAAGCCATCGTCTTCAATGCTCAAGAAAGAGTGATTCATAAAGCTGCAACGCAGATGGCTCTGAATCGGACGGGACGTGAAATCAATCCAACAAGATTGCCATCCGGCGTGGCGGAGCTGGAACCCAAGAAAACTCTGAAACGGGACACCGACAGGGTCAAAGAACTCAAGATCTCACCTGACATCATACTGGACAAGATCCGAGAAAGAACCGCAACAAGACCTCGTGATGTTGGTAGGATCGCAGAAGAAACATTCGAAGTAACCGAATACGCCCTAGTTTGCACGCCCATATATGAGGCCCGCTGCCGGCGACTAAAAACAGGGGAAACTAAAATCATACCGATTAGTGGCGTCACAGGCAAAATGCTTTCATTGTAAGGTGAATTGTTAGGTTGGGTGTGTGCCCATCTCTCTGAGAAGAATTCGGGATTCAGCCGCTTCACAATGTCTCCAAGATCAAGCTCGTTCATCTTACCCCATCCCACCCTAGAAGTGCATCCTACCCTAGATCCAGCCTCGGCTACCGTATAGAACCTATACGGTCTGCAAGGGTCGCACCTAGAAGTGCACCTAGAAAAAACCTAGAAGCCCATTTTTCTAGGTTCTGTTCTAGGTGTCATGAATCGTACGATTGGTAAATTAGCTATGTCGGCTGCTAGGGCGAGATCGTGCGTGGTTGTTGGAGCTCGCGCAGCGCCAGAGTTGGCTGTCTCACTCTTTACAGGCTCTTGATGTTCGCATGTTGAGGTTTGTGTGAGGGCTAGTAGTAGGCGCGTCAATCGTAGGGCGTAGAACAGACATTCCGCAAGCCATAAACCCTTTAAGCACCTATCTTTGGAGCGTGATTGCATGAAAAGCGGATTTCGCATGGTTCCAATTGGATACATTCGCCGACAGAGGAATCAGATTTTTCTTGAGATTTTGGAATCGTTTCGACCCGCAATGAAGCAGCTGGACCATTTCAGCCATGTTCTGGTGTTCTGGTGGGCCGATAAGCACGATAATAAAAGAAGTCGTAACATCTTGCAGACAAATCCGCCTTACGCAAAGGAAAAGGTGACTGGAGTCTTCGCTACGAGGGCGGAGTATCGTCCCAACCCGATAGCGGTGACTACCTGCAGGATCCTCGATGTTGACTATGGGAGCGGAACGATAGAAGCTGCAGACATTGATGCGTATGATGGTACTCCCATTGTAGACTTGAAAGCGTATTTCCCCGTGTGTGACCGGGTGAAAGAAGCTAGTACTCCCGCGTGGCTCTCCGACTAGCCTGACTGGGTGCCTGAAGAAGGCCTAGGCCTGTGAAAAAACGGATCTTGCAAAAAATCTGCGCAACCCATTTTTTTC
>CP070835.1:364478-368430 GCA_020341775.1 Candidatus Bathyarchaeota archaeon | reverse complement strand
GTAATATGCGTTTGATTTCGGCGATTGTTTTCATCAATAGCCCACCCTATCTTTTGCATAGCCTGCCTCGACGCCGCTTCCGTCTCCGGCGCGCCAACGTATCCTGTGGAGTTAAGTCAAGATTTAGAGATCTTGATTAGAAAATTAAAGAAAAAATTAACAAAAAAAGATTTTTAGTCCCAGCTAAGCACATTTCTACTGAGGTTAAGCAATGATCGTTATCAGCAGGTTTGTAAAACCGACTTCCATAATGGATGCAATGAAGAAAATATTTTTTTTAAAAAAAGTAGCGGCTTCCATGACGTAATGTACTTAATACAAGCTTTCAGCTTTTTCATAGGCTTAAATTATCGGTTGACTTCTATAATTCCTCTTCTGGTATCTTCGTGTAGAGCTTTCCATCCCTCATGTGAAGCAAGCGGTCTGTGAACTCCCTGATGTAACGGGCGTGGGTGACAGTCACGACAGTTTGGTAGTGTTCCTTGTTGGCCCTCTGGCACATCTTCATGATTTCTCTTCCAGTTGCAGTATCCAAGTTTCCAGTGGGTTCGTCAAGTAGGATTATTTTTGGCTCGTTAGCGAAAGCTCTAGCTATTGCAATTCTTTGCTGCTCTCCAGCGCTCAGTTCAGCGGGTAGGTGGTGGAGGCGCCTCCCTAAACCCACCCACTCTAAGAGGTGACTTGACCGTTCAAGCCGTTTACTTCTATTAGCTACTGTGGGTGCCAATGCAACCTCAACGTTCTCGAGGGCTGTTAGCGTTGGGATTAGGTTGAAAACTTGAAAGACGAAGCCCACCTTTTCCCGCCGGAGCTTGACTAGTTCACCTCCAGTCAGCTTTGAGAGCTCCAGCCCATCTATTCTAATCTCGCCGGTAGTTGGCCTGTCGACGCCTCCTAACAGGTTGAGGAGGGTTGTCTTGCCGCTTCCTGAGGGACCTAAAATTGTGAGAAATTCGCCCTCTTGCACCTTCAAGTTGACTTCATCCACAGCTTTTATTTCACTGGCATTCCTTAGCCGATAGATCTTTGACAGATTATATGTCTCAATTATGTTTTTGTTCTCCATCCATATTGATCTCCTTTTATAAAGTTCTCAAGGCTTCGGCGGGCGTAAGTCTAGCCGCCTTCCAAGAAGGGTAGAACCCTGCTGTTATGCCACCTATCACTGAGATCCCGAAACCTATTGTTAGTAAAATGGGATCAATTGCTACAAAACTTAAGGCTCCACCGAGCTCCCCCCCCATTGTATATAGGACGTACCAAGCGAAGCCGTAGCCGAAGACGCAGCCTAAGACGCCTCCTAATACACCCTTCAGTGCAGATTCGATAACGATCTGTTTTACGACATCGGAGTTGCTCCACCCTATGGCCTTCAAGATCCCTATTTCCCTTGTACGCTCCGCCACAGCCCCCAGCTGAGACTTAATGGTGAAGAGTATTGCAGTAACAGCAAGGACGATTGAAATATTCCAAGCGGTTGCCTCTCCCAAGTTTATAACTCCCGAGGCAGTGGCAGCCATATCGGAAGAGGTTATGGTGGTTGCGCCAAGCAACTCGCTTGCTAAAGCTTCAGCTATTACATCTACGTTTCTGGGATCATCAACGCGAATAAGGGCTACATTAGCTAATCCCTCATTAGATCCAGGCAACACTTCTTGAGCTACAGGTAGGTTCACGTATATGTGGGACTTTATTAAATCCGTGGCAGCAACATCTACGATGCCGACAACTTCAAAACTTTGTATATACTTGATCATTGAACCTACCGTAAGATTGTTTAGTTGAGCATTCTCACGGTCTACAAGCACTACATGCCCGTCGTCGGGGTTAAGGTAGCGGCCCTCAACAACGGCGTTTGGCAACACAGCGTTTGTCTCCGTCTCGCTTGGGTCTATGCCTGTAAACACGACGGCGCTTCTTCTATGCATCAGGATTGGAACGGCACGTTCAACGCCAGAAACTTCGGTGATTTTAGCAATTTCGGTTTGGTTGAAAGGGTACGCAAAGAGGTGGTTGGCGATGAAACAGCCTCCCTGTGAGGGTGCTATTGGGGCTGAATAGATCAAGATGATATCTGTGCCGATGGCTTTCATGGGAGCTGCTGTGCAAGCTTCCCAGCCTCGGGCTGCCGTAACCAGCGTGATGAGAGCTGCCACTGCTATGACGAAGCCTGCGACGTTGCCTGCGGTTCTATACTTCCTTCGGCGAATTTCTCTCGTAGCATATATGTACGATCTCATATCGTCAATCTCGCAATATTTAATGCAATGTCTTTACAGTAAAATCTTCGATTGATATGCTCTTTTTCTCTCTCCAATTTTCACTTTTCTTTCTCCATATTAATATATTTCTTAATTCCGCAAACTTCATGTTCTGGAAATGTATAGAGCTGCATGGTTTAGACTGCCTTCATGATGGCTTTGATTTATTTCTATAAGCAATGATGTTACACATGTAGAAAACGAAATGAACCGTTCTAAGAATATACCGCCAAAACCAAAGCGGATATGGCAAACACTTAATAGTCTTCTTAGAAATGGGTATTTGCTGTCAAAAAGGGGAAAGCATCATGCAAAATCGCCCAGCCATAGTTGCTGTTGGCCGAACCAAGTTTGGGGAGCATTATGGAAAGGAGCCAGAAAAGCTTATTGAAGAAGCATGGCTTGCTGCATCAAACGAATGCGACTTAGAACGCCGGGATCTGGAAGCTTGCTATCTCTCTGACTGTTTTCTCCCAATTACAAACAAGTTAGGGTTAGAAGAAGGTTTTTTGTCAGAGCTTACAGAACTTCACATTCCTATGGAAGTTACACGTTCTGTTAGCGCCGCTTTGCTAACTGCTTATCACGCCATCCAAGCTGGGGCGTACAATACTGTTCTCGTTGGAGGCATAGAAAAGATGACTGACCGCTGGGACAAAATTCGTGATGACTTGATGCTTCTCGGAGACCCTTGGAGTTATTACGCTGGAGGCACACCAGAAGCTAACCATGAGCTCATGTTAAGGGCTTACATAAAAAAATTCGGGATAATTGGCAAAAACCTCGATAAGCTTAATGTTGCTTTGGCAAAAATATCGGTAAAAAACCATGCACAAGCAATTAAAAATGAATACGCCCAATTCCACCGAAAAATCACAATTGAACAAGTCTTAAGCGCAAGGAAAGCAGCCCGTAGACCGTTGGGACTGTACGATTTTGCTCCAATTTCGGATGGGGCATCGGCTTTAGTCCTCACAAGCCAGATGAAAGCTAAAAGAATAACTGAAAAACCTGTTTACATTCTGGGCTGCGCTTCAGCCACAGACTACCTGGACTTTCCAGCGAGAGATGATCTAACACATTTCACTTCTACCCAAATCGCCATGAAAAACGCTTCCAAAATGGCCAGAAAAGTTCCTCTGGACTTATCAGTCTTAGAGGTATACGACCAGTCCACTGTAATGGAAATGGTTTCTATGGAAGATTTAGGTTTCTGCGAACCTGGAACAGCTTGGAAGAGAATACGTGGAAATTGTGAAGATTACGGGGGCTACTACGAAATGAATGGCAAAAAACTTTATGTTAACATGAACGGTGGTTTGAAGGCTGACGGAAATCCGTTGGGAGCTACTGGTGGGGCTCAAATTTTTGAGATTTTTAGGCAGTTAAGAGGCGAAGCCGGTGAGCGACAGATTACCACTGATCAAGATTCAATGCTAACTGGTTGCGCTTTAGAGTTTGAGGGCTTCGGTACCAAGGCATATGTTAGCATTTTGGGGAGAGAGAAATGAGCAGTGAGCCCATAGAACGAAGGGTTTCTTATCTTGGCGACAGGCTGAAAGCGTGTCGCTGCAAAATCTGCGGAAAAGAGTATTTCGAGATGCGAGATTACTGCGGGAACTGCGGCAGAAAAAGCTTCGGAAAAATGGCAAATATAGACCTTTTTTACGAAAAAGGAAGAATTGAACTGT
>CP070835.1:362754-364378 GCA_020341775.1 Candidatus Bathyarchaeota archaeon | reverse complement strand
TGGGCGAAGATGAGCTCTGTGAAAGCTGCAGGTTTATTCTCATTCTGGACAATGTGATAGAAGAGAGAGAAACCGCCGCAACGCCAACCTGACTGTTATACTCATTAAGCTTCTGCAGGCGTGCAGCCATCCGTATTGCGCACGCACCGCACAGAACTTCGGCTTCGAAAGCCCCGAATATCCCTGCAACCAGCTCAAAAATTCAGAAGCTTGACCACTTACTCTTATTCGATGCTAAAAAGTGGATGAGATTTAAAATTGGAACTTCACGAAGCCATCAGAGTCGACGAAGCATAAGAGCATTTACCCACAAGAGTGTTGACGAAGAAGCTTAACATCGCATTCTCGATGCGCGCACCAACAGTCGTGGAAACTCGGGAAATTTGGTTGAAGTAAAGTAACGTCATGTAGGCATTGAAGAGGCAGCGGACCACTGAGGTTCGGCGCCCAGTTTCCTTCAAACCCACTACTCATCTTTGTCTCGTATCCGCACCCCCTTGAGCGCTAAGCGTCTAGACTTAGGTTGCTCCCTCCCGGGCCTGGCCGGATTCACCTAGCAGACACGGAAACTGCCTCCCTACAGAGACAGCACCATGACCACCAGCCCCAAGGGACGGATATTCACCGCAAGGACAAGCGGAGCTCGAAGCTCTTTGACGTCTCAGCCTCAGATGTCAGCCCATCATGTAGAGGATTTACGGTCAAGGCATTAAGCCTCTCAGAGGACCCCTAGCCCCCCGCCTAAGGCCCGCCACCGAAGTTTCAATTCCTCATCCAAACATTAAAACTTTTACTAATTTCACGAGGTTAGGCGTAATCAGCAGCCTTGCCTCTAGCCAGACGCGCGCGCATACGCATGCGCTTCCATATACCGAAGCCATACAGCAAAATCCAGAAACACGCACGAGGGATTGGAAACTGTTAAGTTACATGCCGCATAAGAGTACAACTCAGCTGGGAAGGCTGATGAGTGAAGAGTTCAAGTTTGAGAAATCCCTTATGAAAACTATTGATGAGCAGCTTATGCGGATTTTTGGAAAAAAAGGAACATCAATCATCTACGACTACATGCAGAACGCCCTTTCATTACAGCAGGATGAGATCCCGAAAAGGCTGGAACTCTTTACTGAAGGACTAGACAAATTTCTCAGTTCAGGCGCGAAGGTTGTGGAAAAAGTGATTTTAGATGATCTCTATACTGGCTTTGGACAAGAATTCAAATTTAAGGAAGGATATAACTTTGCCGACTACATACAAGCGTTGAAAGCAACGGTGAACAAAGGCAACAACAACACTTGAAAAACGTGGGGACAGAATTAAACTTAGCAATTTTTTCAGAACCTTCAGGAGTCAAGAAACAATTCTGACTGAAGATAGTCAGAACGCAGGCATCTTTGATAAGGGTTCTTGGAGGGAGGTCCATCAGCAATTAAAACATGGGGGCCGTTCATTTCGTATATCCACGACCAGAGTGCCCACGCGCGTGAAACTCACAGTGGAGATGAAACAGAGTGGTCAAGAGTGCGGGGGGCGGGACTTGAACCCGCGAAGGCCTTCGCCAGAGGATCTTAAGTCCTCCCCCTTATCCTTGGGGTTTGACACCCGATTTAGACCTGGCTTGGGA
>CP070835.1:359806-362654 GCA_020341775.1 Candidatus Bathyarchaeota archaeon | reverse complement strand
TATGGTATCTCCTCTGCTCTCTATTCTTCAACACCATATTCTCTCGAATCTTAGGCGTCGGATTAGGAGTAGATTAGAATGCTCCGCCCTACATCAGGGCAGCACTGCACACCTTCAACGAAGAACAGCAGGTCAACCTGCCGACCGCAGCAGGCTAGTCTAAACTTCGCGGGCGAGGGCGCGTGCGCACTCCTCGAACCCAAACTTCCGACAAAAACACGCCCACCCGGCAACCGGCGGAGCCGCGACAAACGTCCTGGAACCATGATTAAACAGGCGGCACGACCGTGTTGACGTGAACGCGGGAAATGCCCATGCCACACAGCCGCCACTGTCCAAAAGGAAGTGTAATAATCTGCATCTCAGGGATGGCTGGATGCGGCAAGAGCACCGTTGCTAAAAAAATCGCTGAAGAATTCGGATTGCGCTATTTCTCCGGGGGCGATGCGCTGAAAGCTCTAGCGTTAGAAACAGGCTACAAACCCCTCGAACGGGGGTGGTGGGAAAGCCAAGAAGGGATGAAATTCTTACGAAAACGCTCCGAAAAACCTTCATTCGACAAGGAAGTCGACAAAAAACTGTTAGAATGGGCAAGACTGGGAAACGTAGTTTTAGACAGCTGGACGATGCCCTGGCTCCTAAAAAGAAGAGGCTTCAAGATCTGGCTGGAGGCCTCCCCTGACGTGAGGGCTCAACGCATCGCCACGCGGGATGGAATCGACATCAAACGGGCAATCACCGCTATCCACGAGAAGGATTCACGAACCCAATCGATCTACAAGCGTCTCTATGGGTTCGACCTCGGAGCCGATTTCTCCCCCTTTGACCTCATCCTCGACGTAAACGATCTGACCCCCGAAGAGGTCTTTCGAACACTCAGCCTCGCCATCAGCCGCCTCTGCAAAATTCAGGCGGGCTGAGCCGATCCACACCGGCTCTCAGCGAGCTTCTCACCATCGAAGCAACGTCGACGGGCTCCATTAGCTATAAATATGAGTTGCTGCATCTCATTCAAAGCCATGGGCGATAGCAATGCCTGCAATAGAAGTCGGAAGAATCTGCGTAAAAAAGTCTGGACGAGAAGCGGGACGCAAATGCGTAATCGTAGACCTGATAGACAAAAACTTCGTCCTCATAACCGGGCCCAAAGAACTCTCCGGAATAAAACGTCGAAGAGCCAACGTGGCGCACATCGAACCAACAGACGATAAAATAGAGATTGAACGAGGCGCAAGCGACGAAGACGTGGCCAAAAAATTAGAAGCTGCGGCAAAGCAGAAGAAATGAAAACGCACATCAAGACGCACACGATGGAAGCCCAACTTTTTAATAACAGACACTCCCATTTTGGCTCAGAGGCGAAAAGAGTGAAACACGTCGTTGCACCGTGGAACACTACGCGGAGAACGCTGATCAAAGCCGAAGAAGCAACCAACCCCCTTTACGGCTGCAAACCTGAAGAGCGACCCATCAAAGACTACCTTCGCCTAGGAATCATCAGCCTAGACAAGCCGGCAGGACCCTCCAGTCACGAGATAACCGCTTGGGTCAAACGGATCATACAGGTCACCCACGCCGGCCACGGCGGGACCCTAGAGATTTCTTAAGGGAATCAGGGAAATCCCAAAGTAACCGGCGTTCTACCAATTGCGCTAGCCGACGCCACGAAAGTCATCCAAGCACTTCTCTCAAGCGGAAAAGAGTACGTATGCGTGATGAAGCTCCACCACGAGGTGCCCGAAGAAAAAGTCAAAGCAGCCCTGAGCGAGTTCCATGGCAAAATCTATCAGAAACCTCCACTCCGCGCCTCCGTGAAGAGAAGGCTGCGAACACGAACAATTTATTACCTCGACTTTTTAGAAATGCAGGAGAGAAAGGTCCTATTCAAAGTCGGCTGCGAAGGCGGAACCTACATCCGCAAGCTCTGTTTTGACATAGGCGAAGTCCTCGGCAGCGGCGCCCACATGCAGGAGCTGCGTCGAAGCCGTGCTGGCCCATTCACCGAACGCGAGGCGTTGACCACGCTATACGACCTGCTTTACCATGCGGACCTGAAACGCAGCAGAGGCGACGAAGAAACCTTCAGAAAAATCGTCCACCCCATGGAAAAAGCGGTGGAACTCATCCCGAAAATCGTAGTCCGCGACTCTGCCGTAGCCGCCATTTGCCACGGCGCCTCTGCAACAGCCCCCGGCGTTTTGTCTCTCGAGACTGAAATCAAACCGCGAGACTCTGTAGTCCTCTTCACCCAGAAAGGCGAAGCAGTGGCTTTCGCGCAGGCGTCAGCGTCCTCAGAGCAGATTTTAGCCATGAATCACGGCTTTGTCGCCAAGACGATCCGCGTACTAATGGACCGGGACATTTATCCCAAAATGTGGAGAAGGAGCCGAGGTACTTAATTTCAATCAAGATGCAGCTTTCAAACAGCTTATTTAATCTTCCTCGAAACTACAGTATCGGAAGGACGGTGACGGTTTTGGAAAAAGAGCGGAAGTATCATCGAAAAAGCGCCTTCACCAACGGTCTAGCAGTAGGTTTTGGCTTTGGATGTTTCGCCACATTTGCAGCGCTATTAATAACGGCCATTTACTATTCTCACCTGTCGAGTCAAACGTTCGAACAAGCAGTCTCGAACTTCACGCTTCCACTCACCTACTTCTTCATCCTCGGCATTCTCTTCTTAATCGTCGGCTTCGTTTGGGAACGCCACGAAAAACAGCTAAAACTGTAGCTCCGACAGCTTTTTCTCTCCACACCCGCTAAGCTATGAGAGGAAGAGTCAGATGAGGCTCCATCGCCGCGAAGAAGACCACTACTACGCTAGACGCCCCAAATCAAAACCTCGACT
>CP070835.1:355437-359706 GCA_020341775.1 Candidatus Bathyarchaeota archaeon | reverse complement strand
CGAATAGTCTTATCATCTACGTCCGTAAGATTCAACACGTGTTTCACGTCGAATCCTCGATATTCAAGCCAACGTCTAAGCAAGTCAACGAATACATAGGCTCTAAGATTTCCGATATGAGCATAGTCGTAAACGGTTAGTCCACAAGAATACATGCGAACCTTTCCCTCCTCAAGAGGAGTGAAAACTTCTTTCTTTCGGGTCATGGTGTTGTAAAATCGCAGCATCAGTAATCGCCATGTTTCAAAACATCTTCCGAAAGTTATCTTTTTCTATTTTAAACTGGTGAAGCAAATATATATTTGAGGAAAAACAGTGTAGCAGAACACAGGTGGATTAGTTTGACGATACGTGAACCTACGATGAAAGAAAAGATCCAGCAGATGCGCACACTTCGAGGGAAGGCAAAACTTGGCGGGGGGAAAGACCGTATCAAGAAACAACACAATCAAGGTAAGCTGACTGCGCGGGAGAGGATTGATCTTCTTTTGGACCCCGACACTTTCGTAGAGGTGGATCCATTCATTGTTCATCGGTGCACGGATTTTGGAATGGCAGAGAAGCGGATCTTAGGAGATGGTGTTGTCACAGGCTACGGAACCATTAATGGACGCCTAGTGTATGTTTTCTCTCAAGACTTCACGGTGTTTGGCGGGTCCCTTGGCGAAATGTTTGCTACAAAAGTCTGTAAACTAATGGATTTAGCCATGAAAACTGGTGCCCCAGTAATAGGCTTAAACGACAGCGGTGGAGCAAGAATCCAGGAGGGAGTTGCGAGTCTCGCAGGTTACGGTGACATCTTTTTCAAGAATGTGATGGCCTCCGGTGTGATCCCTCAGATTTCCGCTATTATGGGTCCCTGTGCAGGGGGGGCTGTCTACTCTCCCGCCATGACAGATTTCATTATTATGGTGAAGGACACGAGCCACATGTTCATCACTGGGCCAGAAGTCATCAAAACCGTTTTGGGACAGGAGGTTGATTTCGAAGAGCTTGGTGGTGCTTTGGTCCACATGCAGACCAGCGGAGTCTGCCATTTCATGGCTGAAAACGAACAAGAGTGCGTAGCATACATTAAAAAGCTTCTCAGTTACTTGCCTTCCAATAACATGGAAGATCCACCGATTAAAGAAACTGGCGATGACCCGAACCGCACTGAGGACAGTTTGGAAGAGGTTGTGCCCCACGATCCAGACAAGCCTTATGATGTGAAAGACATATTTGCTCTCGTGGTAGACAACGGCGACTTCTTTGAAGTTCAACCTCTCTGGGCTCCAAACATAGTAGTAGGATTTGCAAGACTAAATGGGCGCACCGTAGGTGTTGTGGCAAATCAGCCAAAATACTTCGCAGGCACCTTAGACGTCAACTCTTCTACAAAAGCAGCGCGTTTCATACGATTCTGTGACGCATTCAACATTCCGATAATCACCTTTGAAGACGTACCCGGCTTCTTGCCTGGAATAGACCAAGAACATGGAGGAATAATACGTCATGGCTCAAAGCTGCTTTTTGCCTACTGCGAAGCTACAGTGCCAAAAATCACCATTATAATTCGCAAAGCCTATGGTGGAGCTTATGACGTGATGGGAAGCAAACACTCTGGCGCAGACGTGAACTACGCTTGGCCATCAGCAGAAATCGCTGTCATGGGCCCAGCTGGCGCAATAAGCATTATCTTCCGTAAAGAAATCACAAAAGCAGAAGACCCAGAGAAGCGGAAAAAAGAGCTGACCGC
The DNA here is from genome assembly GCA_020341775.1 of Candidatus Bathyarchaeota archaeon. Classification (GTDB taxonomy): domain Archaea; phylum Thermoproteota; class Bathyarchaeia; order Bathyarchaeales; family SOJC01. The sequence goes on along the minus strand of CP070835.1, from coordinate 357,968 downwards.
AGAATACCGTGAGAAATTCGCAAATCCTTACATTGCAGCTGAGAAAGGCTACATTGACGACGTCATTGAGCCGTCACAGACTAGACCAAAACTCATTAGTGCCTTGGAGATGTTGGTCACCAAACGCGAGCCACGGCCGCCCAAGAAACACCCAAACATCCCCCTCTAGACTTTGGACTCATTGCATCACGTTGGACTTTGCCTTGATGGTTGGCTAAAAGCAGAATTCGATATTGTTGCTTACGGTTCAAACGGCGAACTCGATTTTTCAACCGAAAAGAAATGGTAGGGTTAAAATATCAGCTCAAGTCAGTTTATTAATCCAGCAAAACTCAAGCGGGACTTCTCTTGGCCAAGACTGTTCAAATCACTGATACCACCTTCAGAGATGCTCACCAGTCTTTGATGGCGACTCGCATGAGAACCGAATCTATGGTTCCCATAGCAGAGAAGATAGATCAAGTAGGATTCTTCTCTCTTGAAGTTTGGGGAGGGGCGACTTTCGATGTCAGTATACGTTACTTAAATGAAGACCCGTGGGAACGCCTCCGTACGTTGAAAACGCACGTTCAAAAAACGCCTTTACAGATGCTCCTCCGAGGACAAAATATTGTAGGCTATCGGAACTATCCTGACGACGTTTTACATAAATTTGTGGAAAAGGCTGCAGAGAACGGTATAGACATATTTCGCGTCTTTGACGCCTTGAATGACACACGCAACCTTGAGCTGGCTATAAAGACTGTAAAAAAATGTAGCGCTCACGCTCAAGGATCACTGTGCTACACACTGAGTCCTGTTCACACAACCGACTACTATCTACATGTAGCTAACCATTTAGCCGAACTCGATTGCGATTCAATATGTATCAAGGACATGGCTGGCATGCTCATGCCAAAGGCAGCGGACGAACTCGTCTCTGCCTTAAAGAAAGAGATTAGACTGCCAGTTCACATGCATTGCCACAGCATCAGCGGCGTAGTCATGATGACCTATTTAAGCGCCTGCCAAGCGGGAGCAGACGTTCTGGATGCTGCTTTCTCCCCTTTTGCTTTGGGGACATCTCAACCACCAGTTGAAAGCATAGTGGCTGGGCTGAAAGGAACCCAGTATGATACTGGACTTGACATGGAATTACTGGTGGAAATAGCTAAGTATTTTCGCGATCTACGAGAGAAGTACTACGACCCCCTTCAGCTAATCAACCCCTTGGCTGAAAGAGTTGACACATCTATTCTAACGCACCAGATTCCGGGAGGCATGTTTTCTAACCTAATTTCGCAGTTAAAAGAGCAAAATGCCCTAAACAAGCTTGGCGCGGTGTTGAAAGAAGTTCCATTCGTGCGGGAAGACCTCGGATATCCACCTCTCGTCACCCCCACAAGCCAGTTAGTTGGTAGCCAAGCCGTATTCAACGTGTTGTCAGGCGAACGGTACAAAATCGTGCCGAAAGAAGTTAGAGACTACTTAAAAGGATTTTACGGGAGGCCTCCTGCAAAAATCAGAGAAGACTTAAAAAAGAAAATAATTGGAAACAAAGAACCCATCAAAGTTCGCCCCGCTGATTTGCTTGAACCACAACTTGACAAAATACCCGAAAATGTGAAACCCTACATACATAGTGAAGAAGACAGACTAACCTACGCATTATTTCCAAAAGCTGCGTTGGAGTTTTTTAAGAAAAGGGAGGTCAGAAGAAAAGCATCAGCTCCAGCCCCTACATCAGAGCAACAAGAACTGGAAGAAGTCGCTGCTCTGTCAGTAGCAATCGCAACTTTTCTAAAAAGCACACACAAAACTAAGGCGGTCATCCCCACTCGAAAAACCGAATCAAAAGCAATCGCGCCATGGGTTCTAGCTGCACGACAAGAATTAACCAGGCAAGGCAGCTGAGGAATGTGCCTGAATACACAATACTAATCGAAAACAGACCATACAAAGTAGAGCTTACCAAAAAAGAGGACGAAGGGATCTTTAAGGTACGAATCAATGATAGATCAGTTGAAGTGAAACTCGAAAATAGTGAAAAAGGCGCCTCTTCCTTGACACTTGAAGTGGCAGGGAAAACGTATCAAATTGAACTAGAGAAGCTTGATGCGCGTGCACCTTTTGCGTTGAGAGTTAACAATGCGCTTTTCAGAGCACAATTAAAGGAGCCCCCGAAAAAAACGGTTACTTCAATACCAACCCTTAAAGCTGCAGTAAGGGTTGAAACGCGACACAGAACAGCTGCTGCCCATGGCGCAGTCGTAGCACCTATGGCCGGCAAAATAGTTGCGGTCAAAGTGAAGAAGGGCGATACTGTAAAATCAGGTGATGTCGTTTGTATTCTCGAAGCAATGAAAATGGAGAACGAAATTGCAGCAACCAAGACTGGAAGGGTACAAGAGGTTAACGTTGCAGAAGGGACTCCTGTCAACGATGGAGAAGTCTTAATCTTAATAGACTAGCCTCTGATTATAGAGTTTTCACCCCAAATCATGGGTAGCCATTTTGGTCAAACCTGACCATGTTGAATACGAGTGTGTTGG
>CP070835.1:349946-355337 GCA_020341775.1 Candidatus Bathyarchaeota archaeon | reverse complement strand
GTTTTTGCTAATTAAATAATATCTTCCGTCCTTTGTTGCAACAACACCAGAAGGTATGATTGTATTGGCACTCATTTTCAGCCACTTTTCATCAAGTTTGAGTGCTTTGGGTGTTTTAGCAGTCTCTTCAGAAGTAGCTCCCGCTTCTTTGAGGGCCTTTTTAGTACGCTCCAATACCCATCCTGCATAAGCTGCTGCTGCCAATTGAATTACCTCCTTATCCTGTCAATCTAATTTCTCAGTTTTTAACAATTAAGCCTTTACCCAAACCCAAACGTTTACACGCTTTCTCATACACTCACTCCCATACTTACTCAACGCGCGCATGGAGATATTCGGGAAAAACATATCTGCATATATGCCAACTGTTGAAGCGGTAAAATGCGGGAGGTGAGAATATTATGGGGTTTAAATTAGCCTGTGAGGATATGGGAACAACGTGCCCCTATGTAGCGCGCGGTGAGACCATGGAAGAGTTGAAGGCGGATATGGCGAAACACGCTAAAACTGTGCACAGCTATACGGATGAACAACTCAAAGATCCGAAAATGATGGAAGCAATGAAGGCAGCAGTTGAGAAAGAATAATCATGCATTCGATTAATTTGTGGATGCTATTCTTGGAACCCATGATTCGCTTTTATCTCTTAGGTATCCTGCAAAGAGCAAAGTTTCCTCGTTAATCAGGGTTTCAATTGCCTGCTTTTTGCGCGCGCGCAACCCAACCAACCTTTTTTGGTGTTCTCCTGTGATGCAAACATTGCATGCATAAGCTTCTCAGCCACTCATGTCTATCTAATCAGAATCTGAATCTTAATCGTTGTTTCACAATCATTAACTGTGTCAACCTTACGAACTCATATTGAGGAAACACCCTTATGCCTGATCATACGGAAAAAGGCCAAAAAAGAAGGTTTATTCTACCCTTTGCCACACCCACTGCGAGTAGACTCAAAGACTTTACAAGAAACATGGAAATGGCAGCTATTCTGTACATAGCCGAGTCCAAAAGAGAAAAAGGCGAAAGCCGCGTCTTGAAGAAAACAGACGAGAAACTTGTTTTCATAACCGGAGTTTGTTATCCCATCTGGTTGATTCCTTACCAAGGCGCAACCTTGATATTTGATGGACTCGGTCTCACTTCACACACGCTCTTCTACGAGCCAATACCTGACATTGAAGTTTTCAACAAGAACATACAGGAAAACCGAGAAACCACCGAAGCTTACACTGCTACTCTCACCAGAAACACAGACTACTTCAGAAACTTCAACGACAAGGAAGAAATCAAGATAGACGGTCTAATCGCAATCTCCGATTTCATAGACGATTTCAAGACCTACTTATATCAAATGAAAAAAGCAAAAGAACAGTACACAACCAAAGCAGTCTTGGCCGCTACCCTTGAAGACCGTGAAATACAAACTGGCGTCGAACAGCTCTCAAACCTAAGAAGCAGAACCGACAAAGACATAAAAAGCATAGAGGAAAGCATGAAGCTCCTGAACAAAACTACGGCGCATAGAATCAAAGCAATTCGAGGAGAGATCAGAGAAACCCAGAAGAAATATGGCGTACAAATCGAAAAACTCAAGCCTAAAGTAAAGAGGAAAATACGGCAAATCAATAGAAAATACGATCTGAAAATCACCGAAAAATCCAAAAGATTCAAGAAGAGACTTGAGCGCCTCCACGAAAATCAGATTAAGCTACAAAAAACTTTGAGACACCTGAAAACGCAGGCAAAACGATGTAAGACAAGACAATCCAGCAGACGAGGCGATAAAATCAGGTGGGCCCTGAAGCTTAAACGAATAAAGAAGAAGCTTCCAATTCTCCGGAAAAAAATCGACGTAAGCATCAGACGAATGCGGAACGTTGAAACTGCTATGAAACTTGAAATAGCCCAGCAGAAGACGGAATGTGAAGGACACATCGAAGTTGCTAACGGAATATTTCTAGACCATCAAGCGGCCAAAGAAGCCAAAATTTCCATGAAACGACGAGAGATAGCCACGCTGAAAGACCTCACCCGCCACGTCACAGATTTAATGGCTGAAATGGTTCAGACCAAAAGAGTGTTCCTGAGCGAGTTCGACACAATAACCATGCCCAGAGGAAACCGACTGCGCGAGTTGGTATATGTTCCATTCTATCTCGCTCGCTATGAAAAAGGCGATAGGAAAAGATACGTGGTATATCCTCCATCATCGGTAGGAGACATGGGAATCCTGACTAAAATGAAGGGAGCCCTTGGTATTGCGAAACTAAATGCTCTACTTCAATCCCGCTCAAAAGCCATGGCAGCATTCTTGAATCAACTCGTGGCGCTCATCGAAAACAACCCGATGTTTGAAAAAGATATCACAGAAGCTGCCATTCAAGCGAGTATCCTGCTAAGAAAACGGCTGCGAGTAGGTGTCAAAGAAGGTCTAAGAGAACTAGAAAACCAAAACTGGATATCAAAAAGGGAATTCCAAGCTTTCTGCAAACTCTTGTACATTTACACAAGCGCTGTGCGGCACTGATATATATTGAGCTGACCAAATGCGCGCGCGTGCATGCAACAGGGCTTGTTCACTGAAGTAAGGTCAAAATTATCTCGCCTTTAAAGTTAGCGCCACCATGCCTCCGACGACTGAAAATGCAGCAATGCCCACAAAACTAACTTCTAGCGACCCAGTGACATCAAAGAGGTATCCGAATAGAGGAGCAGCGAGGGACACGCCGATGTTGAGACACGCTGCCATTACCCCAAAGCCTACACCCACCGCCTCTGGCTCCAATATTTCCACGGGCAGAGCAGAGACAACTGAGGGCACCATCGCAGCAGCAAAACCTAAAAACGCCACTGAAACCACAAGACCGAGACCCGCACTATAGGCTGAGCTAACCAAGGCAAGAGCCATCAGGAAAGGCCCCGCAGCTAGGAAGAGCTTTCGTCTGCGTATACGGTCAGACAGCCATCCGAAAAATGGCACGAACGGTATAGCCGCAATCATTAGGACACTAGCCAACAGACTCGCATTCACCAGGTCCAAACCTCTGTAATTATGAAAGATACTGGGAGCCCAACTCAAGAATGATATAGCTGCCATCTGGAAAAGTAGCCATACTAAGCCCACTTTCCAGAGTTCAAGACTCCGAAGTGCACGCCAAAAGGGGGCCTTCTCTTGATTTTGGCTCTTTGCAATAGGCCCCTCCCTTACAAACAATATGAAAATCACCATTGCTGTTCCTGCGAGTATTGCTCCAACGAGAAAAGTGTGTCTCCAATCATTAAAAAAGAGCAGGAGTAAGCTTGCTGCGAGAAACGACGCGATTGTTGCCACTGGCATGTTAGTTCCATAGAAACCCATTGCCTTACCCAATTCCCCACGAGAAAACCACTGTGCTATTGCGGCTGGCAAAGATGTAACCAAAAAGGCTCCTCCTATACCTAAGATCAGTCTTCCCAATAGTAGGATCTGGAACGAGTCTGCGATTGCTGCTACCAGACTACCCGCGACAGTCAAAGCAATTGAAGCAACTCCCAAGCCTTTGAAGCCATACCTGTCAGCAATCAGTCCAGCTGGCAACGAAAGAAAGATGCCTGGAACTACAACGATCGTCATTAACAGCCCTGCTTGAGCAGCGCTGGCAATACTGAATTGCTCCGTCAACACATCTATCAGCGGAGGGACTGCTTGAAAGACGAACCCGTATGCTACAAAAGCGTAGAACAAACAGAACAAGACCACCCAGCGAAACCGACTAACTGTCAAGAGACAACACAACCTATGTATTATCGTTGCTCACATGTATGTTTTAAACACTCTCAAGCTTTGATTTTCTTACAGCAGCAAGCGCGTGCGTTGCTTGGGACTCTGTTAGCGGGACATCTTGCTTCAGGTCAACAGGTGTCTTCCTGTCTCCCCCGTAGACACTTTTTGGAGCACGCACGTTTGAAGATCCTCCAAATAAAAAAGGGGATTGAAGCCATTTGACCAGATTCTGGCCACAAAGTGGGTTAGTGTTATAGGCAATACTGAGGACCAAGAAGTGAAACAAACCTAGTGTATGCGCATTAGAATTGATGTGTGGATCCAACATGGATTCTGATTCACGTTGCTCAAATTACGGTAGCTTGCTGGCTCCAAGCCACACAAACACTGGCGCGTGCGCATTTCCAAGCCCATTTGATGTTGGTTGGCTGAGTAAGATTCAATCCACACTTATGTATCCGCAAGCCATAAAAGCTGGGCAGACTAGACTCGGACGAGAATGCTATGATTGTTGGGCATTTTGCGTTCGGTTTGATTCTGAAGAGAGCAGACAAAAGCCTATCTTTAGGCTTGTTGTTTATTGCCACTCAGCTTTCTGACTTGGTCTTTGGCGTCACCGGCCTCGCGGGCATTGAGAAAATCAATATCGTAGCTGGAACAAACACCGTCACGTCCATTGAATATGCTTTCTACCCATACTCTCACAGTCTAGTTGCCACAATCATCTGGGCAGCCCTAATAGGCCTTATTTTCCTGATAGTTCCATTCAAATCAGGCCAGTCAAGAAGCAAGACGGCACTAGTCATGTCAACTGCTGTTATCTCACATTTTATTCTTGACTTCATCGTGCACAACCCAGACTTGGACGTTCTCGGAAGTGGCGCATACAAAGTCGGCTTAGGATTATGGAACTACACATATGTCTCCTACACTGTCGAATCGCTACTTCTACTCGCTGGATTATGGGTCTACCTCAAATCCACAAAAGGCTCGACTCTAAGCGGAAAATATGGCATGCCATTCCTCACCATGGTTCTATTGATACTGAGTGCTGTCGTCACATTCATGCCAGCGCCGGCAAGCGTACAGACTGGAATAATCATGTTAATGACAATCTACCTAGGCACGATAGCAGCTGCATTCTGGCTGGACAGAAAAAGAACTTGAGACAATGCAGTCCTGAAAGCACATGCGGAGTGTGCAAATCACAAACACACGCGCAGCAGATTGTACATTTTTTTAACGGATTGTACTAAAGCGTGGCATTATTAGTTGTCAGGCGCCATATAGAGCGCGCGCGCACGTTGACTGTAGGAAGTTTATAACATTGCATGCATAAAATAAATCACTATGAAGAGGAATGTGTTGTTGAATAATAATCGTGCTATTAAAACAGTAGCTTCAACTTTTGGTGTTCTTGTAGGATTAGCAGGTATTCAACATGGTATATTTGAGATACTTCAAGGTAATATTGCTGCAAACGACTTCATGATAGATGCAATTGGACCTGGGCAAAGGTTTTGGGAGTATGCAACTGAGACTGCGTTAACAATTATTCCCAATTTTCTAGTAACTGGAATACTTGCAGTAATTTTTGGTCTTCTTGTCACGATATGGGCGTGGGCATT
>CP070835.1:348675-349846 GCA_020341775.1 Candidatus Bathyarchaeota archaeon | reverse complement strand
GGCGCTCTCCAATTGACCGCATGAGCTCGCTTGAGGAGAACAGATGTTTTTCATTATGCTTTGCGATCTCGTCGAACATTTCTATTAGTGCTTTGTCTGCTTTCACAAAATCCTCTTCTGGGAGGAAAATGTCAAAGATGCGATATATGTGAGATTTATATAGAAAGTAATCATCAACAACCCAATGACCCCTGTAGTGATGGCCACCTGTAGCCTCTATCAAATCATGAACCATATTTGCTCCTGTGCTCACAAGGGCATCGATTAACCTAGCTCGGACAAGGTCAGCAATGATATGACGCAAACCAGCTGGCACCATGGCTCCAGCGAGTGCCAGAAAGACCGTGCACTTTTCGTCGCGCACCATATTTTCAAAAACATCGCAAGCAGTTGCAAGTCTGCCTGCCCCGAAACTTCCAGAATTCTCAAATTGTTTAATGAGCTCATTCACGCTCATGCTAGGCTGAAGTTCTATCTGTTGAACAGGTTTGGAAAGTAAATCTTTGCGTTTCATCTCTCGAAGATAATTCACGCTGTTTTGTGCTTACTATGCATTCGTAGACCATAAAAGGCTTTCTTGCTGATGTTTACGGGTGAATGTGACGAAAGAAGTCCTCTCGAAATGTCTCACCTTTCACTTTCGTATGACTACTCGCAAATCGAAACAATAAACTTCTGATCTGCTGAGAGAACGGATATCAGAACAGTAAGAGCTGCTTTAGATCAGCTAGATAATCAGAATCAACCCGTTGTTTACAATACTTGTCTTCACGGGAAGATTAAAAGGCAAGCCTGCGTTTTCAGCGGTTTTGAACACATCGATTCCCACTGCTTCCATAGATGGTCGAGCTCGGAAAGGATGTCGACATGGAGCTTGTGGATTCTTGGTTACTGAGCACTCGGGGCATAAAGAACACGAACCTGCGACAAATCCGGCGGCAAAGCGATAACCCATCGTGAATGCTTGAGCCTCTGTTTTGTGCACTATACTGTGTAGTCTCAATTTGACTGGATCAAACGACTTCTTGTAACTGTTGACGAACTCGGCGCTCTTGTATAGTTCGGCAACGTCGTTGGCGCGGTGTATCTGTTTTGTCATTTCAGTTGGTATTGGCTCCTTAATCTGGATGAGTATTGCCCAGCTATATTTGGCCAGTGTCTCTCTGAATTC
>CP070835.1:346511-348575 GCA_020341775.1 Candidatus Bathyarchaeota archaeon | reverse complement strand
TTTCTTTTGGCGGATTCTTGATGCCAGCCATTTTGTAAGCCATTCTGGCGGCGTATTCGACGTAGTCAGGGTAGTAGAGGTCGCGATTAGTCCAATAGGTTGAGTCTATACACCAGCCGACGCCGTCTATCCAGACTGGGTTGTCCGTAATCTTCTTGGCTGTGTCTTCGGAGGCCAGAACGAGTGCGGCTGCTCCGTCGCTTGTTGGGCTGATGTCGAGGCGTTGTACTGGCCAGCACATTATTTCTGAGTTGAGCACATCTTCAACTGTGATCTTGGCTCCTAGTTGTGCACACGGGTGATCGAGAGCGTTTCCTTTGTTTTTCACGGACACACGCGCGATCTGTTCCTTTTTGATGCCGTGGCGATGCATGTAGCGGTGCATTTCCAGGGCGAATATCCATATGAGAGTGGTGCCAAGCGGACGGCTCATTATTGGGTCGAATATGGTTGTAAACGCGTGAGCTGGGTGCGGATAACAAGATGACATCTTTTCTTCAGCTACTACTAAGCAAGTGTCAAAGAGACCTGAAGCCACATGCCACCAACCCGCGTTGGCTGAGAAGACTCCTGTGCCGCCGCCAACAAACACTCTAGAGAAGGGCTTGCGCCATCCACCAGCGCTATCGGTCATGTTTTCGCCTTTCATATGAATCCCGTCGAAAGCGTCAGGTGCACTGCCGAAGGCTACACTGTCAATGTCCTTGGATGTTAACCCAGCTGAGTCCAGCGCCATCTTCGTAGCTTCATAGCAAAGTTCTTTGCCAGTTTCCTTCAGGTTTCTTCTGAAAAGTGTAAGTCCAGCTCCCACAATGGCAACTCGTTTCTTCCCAAACATTCTCACTTCACCTCCCGGCCAAAAACCGCCACGGCGCCAGTTGCTGTCGGAATTCCCCGCCAAGACTGTGCCACTGCAGTTTCCACATCGCACAATTGTCGTCTGCCAGCCTGTTCCCGCAATTGCAGAACTGCTTCTAAGGCTCTTTGAAGCCCTAGGACTTCGGGCGCGTATCCCATTCCAAGTGCGCCTCCCGAAACGTTCACGGGCAGTTCTCCGTCTCTTTGGGTTATCCCTTCTTCAGTCACTTTGCCTGCTTCGCCGTGTCTGCATAGTTTTAGGGCTTCCAAGTGTTGAAGTTCCTTGTAGGAAAACAGATCATCGACTTCTGCAAAGTGGATTTCCTTGCGTGGATTCTTGATTCCCGCCATTTTGTAAGCCATGTCTGCGGCTAACTCTGTGTAGATTGCTCTTCCCCATTCTCTTGATTCCAGCCACGAGGTGTCCGAGTTCCAGCCGACTCCGTGAAGCCAAACTGGCATGTCTGTAAGCTTTCTTGCTGCGTGGCTTGAGGCCAAGATCAAGACGATGCAACCGTCAGCGAGCGGGCTTATGTCCAGGCGATTTAGTGGATAAAACATGGGTTCAGACTGTAGTACATCTTCCACCGTTAGCTCCGCTCCATAGGATGCGTGCGCGTTTGCCAAGGCGTTCTTTCTGTTTTTTACAACAACTTGAGCGCATTGTTTCTTTGTGGCTCCAGTCTCATGAAGAAAGCGGTTCATTTCCAATCCGGCGATATAGTAGGGATGTCCTCCCAAAGGTCGGTTGAAGATTGGGTCTAAACCGAAAGCAACGATGCCACTGAATGTTAAGATGTCGGAAGCCTTGCTGTGGGCTTCAACCATGACTGTGTTGAATTGACCGGTGCGGATGAGCATGTAAGCTGTCGCTATTCCTATTAGACCATCGGCTGAAACCGTGAAGAGATGTCTTAACACTGCACCTACTTGGTCAGGCACAAACTCGTCGAAGATGCTGTGGCCATCCCAGTAGTCTTCACCGCAAGTGATGAAGGCATCAATGTCTTTCCGCGGATTCACGTTTGCATCCTCGTAGGCTCGGGTTGCTGCCTCAAACATCATCTCTTTGTATGAGATCTCGGGTGTTATTGGTCTAAAACCAGTACATCCCGCTCCAACAACAGCTACTTCTTCCAACTTTTTCACCTAATTTTGCTGAGAGAGACTAATAGTGTAAGGGTTGACACTATAAAACTTTCGAGC
>CP070835.1:345216-346411 GCA_020341775.1 Candidatus Bathyarchaeota archaeon | reverse complement strand
TGGAACACGCTGCCTTCTGGCATGGCGTAAACGTCTACTGGGCAACCTTCAAACAGGTGGGCTTCTTCTTCAATACCGCATAGGATTCCCCAGGACCAGCCTCTTGGAAGCGTGCCTGGAGTAACTTCCGCGTAAGCATGGATTTTAGTCAGCTTTTTTGCCTCAAGAACTTGCTTGGTTCTTACAAAGTAGATGTCGGTTGTTTCGCCTTTCTTTATTTGCTCGTCAGTTGCATAATGAAAGATCGGCATATTTCTTACCTCTTAGCTCCACTTCTTAACTATTTCATTTGCTCTTGTTATCTTGCTCCCATAGACCCTTTTCAGGTAGCCCAGTGCTGCCTTTTGAGTTTGCTCGTTAGCGGTTTCGACACAGTCTTCGGGAACTATGATCTTATATCCCTTGAAGAAGGCGTCAGCTGCGGTGTGTTGAACACATATGTCTGTAATCACACCTGTTAGAACCAACGTGTCCACTTTGAGTTCTCTTAGCAACTGGTCCAGATCTGTTCCTTGGAACGCGCTGTATCTTCTCTTCTGAAGAACAAAATCGCCTCTTTCAGGTCTAAGCTCCTCCACGATCTGAGCTCCCCAAGTGCCAACAACCGCATGCTGTCCCCAAACATCGAATTCAGTGTCAACATTCGGTAGGTGAGCGTCATTAGCGTAGATTACCGGTATCTTGTCATTATGGGCGAAATTGAGTAGCTGCTTAATACTAGGAATGATATTTTTTGCGCGTTCGTTCTTGAAGATTCCTGCTACGAAATCGTTTATCATGTCGATGACTATAACTGCTGTCTTCAACAAGAATCACTCCCCAGCTGATAGTTTAAGATGAGAGCGAGTTCAATAAAGCTTTTCTACTTTTCAATGAGCTAATGAGATCCCTTCCTTTTCTGAAGTAAAGTGAAATCTTCCATTTGGTAACGGCTAGAATTAGGACTTGTCTCTTTCATCTCACTTTAGACACTAAAAGCTTATACGGCATGTAAGGTAAGAGCTATTCCCAATCTCTCGATATAGAGACAGGTGAACAAACTGAGTGAATGTCCAAATCTGCAAGTCAACTTGGCGGACTGTCCATGCACTTATCGCTGTAACTTGAAGGGTAGATGTTGTGAATGTATAAGCAGTCATAGAGCACACAATGAACTTCCGGCTTGTTACTTTCCTCCAGAAGTCGAAAAGACCTA
>CP070835.1:335049-345116 GCA_020341775.1 Candidatus Bathyarchaeota archaeon | reverse complement strand
TTTTCAGTGGAGGCTTGAAATGTTGGTCCTCCTCGTCCTCGCCGCTGCACACGAATTCGTTTGCCCATTATTATAGCCTGCCGTCTATGTGAAGAAGATGGCGGTTTAAATGCTTTACGATGCAAAAAGTCGGAGACATGGCGTCAAAGCAGCGCCGTAGTGTTCTTACCCAAGTTTCGCACGCACAAGTTCCGAATCAGTTGGACGGATGTTGAGCTTTTAAGCAGCAACAGCAATGTCTAATCTGGAGCATAGAAAGATGGAGATTCCAGCAGTCTTCTTCACTGTCGCAGCAATCATGATTCTGAGTTTCATAGGAGACTGGATATCTCGAAAGATTTTACTTCCAAACGTCATTCTATTACTCTTCACAGGAATAATTTGTGGGCCAATTCTCAATTTTTTCAATCGTGCCGAACTAGTGGCCGTAGTACCTTTCCTTGCACAACTCACAATCGCCTTCATCGGTTTCAACGCAGGATTACACATGGACCTCTATGAAGTGTTGGCTCATAGTCGAAGAGCAGTTCTCCTCTCAGTTTGTGGTTTTGCCTTCAGTACAAGTGTTGTCGGTATTCTTCTTCATTTCGTGTTTTCCATCAGGTGGGCTTATGCTTTGCTACTTGCCTCGGCATGGGGGGGAGTGAACACGGCAACCGTTAGCGTCGTCTGCAAACACTTGAAAATTAGAAGAGAATCCTTCACAACCTTAACAATATCATCGTTGATTGACGACATAATCGTTTTAATTTCCGCGTTGTCACTGCTCAACTATATAACTCTAGGGGGACTAGGCATTCATGAAATTTCCTTGGAGTTAGTCAGAAACCTGTCTATTTCAATCTTTATTGGCATCACAGGAGGCCTTGCCTGGCTGTATCTCCTCTTTTTCTCTAGAAAAACTGAGTACACTTACACCTTCACATTGGCAGCAATTCTTGGAGTATACTCAGGAACCGAGTTGCTCGGCGGAAGCGGAGGCATCGCGATATTCCTTTTTGGCTTAATTCTAGGCAATTCGAGATCTCTCACTGGTTCATTAAGGATGAAGGTTGACGGTGACGTTATGTTTAAATTAAAAAATTTGATAGGGCGGTTTCATTCAGAACTGACATTCATTTTGACAACCTTCTTCTTTACCTTCATCGGATTAATTTACATGTTCACAGGCTTCGAAGAATTATTGCTTGGAGTGATCATCAGCCTGCTACTTCATGGCGCACGATTAGCTGCTGTAAAAGTAGGCACGTGGAAGAGTGAGTTAGCACCTCACTTTCCCGCCATCGGACTCATCGTAGGCAAAGGCGCAGCGTCCGCCGCTATGAGCACTCTGCCCCTTGCATATGGTCTCCCCCACGCAGAAATGCTCTCAAGTGTAGCTTTAAACGTGATACTCTTCACCAATATAATCTCAGTAACACTTCCGGTCATCGTTTACAGAAAGCAAATAGGAAGCTAATTGACTATCACCTTTATATAGTTGTGACTTGAAATCGAAATGCAACAAGTGGAACGACGGGGGAGGCCACCAATCACCAACCAACCTCTTGTTTCAATAGTGATACCAACTTACTGCGAAGAACAACACATCGAGCGATGTCTGAAAAGCATTCGAAGGCAAAAATTCCAAAAGGGCGCAATCGAAGTCATCGTTGTCGATAGCGATAGTCCAGATAACACCAAAGCCTTAGCCAAGCAATACACAAACAAGGTGTTAAACATAGAAACGCGGGGCGTCAGCAAAGCTCGAAACATGGGAGCGCAAAAGGCGAAGGGGGAATTGTTGATATTCTTAGACGCAGATACCCTTCTGGATTCAAGCTTCATAAGTAAGATGTATGAAAGCTTTGCCGATTCTAGGGTTGCCTATGCTTCTGGGTCACTCGTGGGTCTTGAGAGATCAGGAATTGCAGACAACTTATTCAAACTCTTTCATTATGGCCTTGTGAACAAAGTGGCAGCATTGACTGCAAAACTAGGCTTCCCTCTCTTCCCAACAGTGTGTTGTGCCTGTCGAAAACGAGTCTTCCGCAAAATTGGGGGATTTGACGAAAATTTAGCAATCGCTGAAGACTTGGTTTTCTCCTTGAAAATGGGAAAAGTTGGCAAATGTCTGGTTAACGGGGAAGCAAAGGCGCACACCTCGCTTAGGCGAGTTAAAAAACATGGAAAAATGAAGAACTATTTCATCTATTTCAAAAATTATCTTAGAGTCTTCGTCCTGAATCAAAAACCTTGGATTCACGACTTCCCTCACACAGTTGAAACCTGAAGGAAATGATCTTTCTCTATTTCTTGGCGATTATCCACAACTCGGGAAACAGCACTACGCCCCTTTCCGATTTAAGAAAGAGCGGTCTTTTCTTGAAAGCGTACGAAACTAGTCCTAGGCATTTCTCTACTCTCAACCCATTCTTGGATAAAATGGCTTTCCACTCTTTCAAGCCTAGGTCATTCGCATGAGTCTTGTCTACCAAATTCACGTATTTGCAGAGATGCCAAATTGATGGGTTTGGCAATTGAAGAAGCAATATTCCACTTTTCTTTAGGATTCTTCTAATATCCTTTAAACATTTGGTGAGAAGGTGAATATGCTCTAGTGTGTCCACAGCGGTTATAATATCAAAAGCTCCATTTATGAAAGGAAGCTCAGATGCCGAGGCTTTCATAATGCGTCCTTTGCAGTATCTCTTCGAGTTCTCGATTGCAAATTGAGAGATGTCTATTCCATAGGATTCGAATTGCACAGAAGCTGCATTCACTAGCAAGCCATACGCACATCCGATGTCAAGGAGCCTTCCGTTACGTTTGTAGTTTTGAAGAAGTTTAATCATTTCTCGCCAGTGGGGGAAGTGTTTGAAATTTTCGTAGTTGCCGATAGTCCACCAGTAATTGGAGCTTCTACCCTCAAAGTAGGCTTGACCATAAGGTCTCTGTTCTATCGTTTTCGTTCACACTCGTTTTGGTGGTTGTGCGGATGTTTATGAGATAGTGTAATCCTTTTTATGTGATACCTAACACAGACGACTCGCCTGAACAGCGTGCGCGCACGCAACTATAGTGGTCTAGAAGAAAGTTGCTTTGTTTATCATCTTGGTCTTCAACGTCAAATTACATGAATCGCTCCAGCTTTGTCAACCCAATGATCTCTTCAAACTCTAAGCCTAACGCGTCTAGCACTTGCTCGAAAGTAGACTGTAAATAGGCCACATATTTTTCTACATCCACCTCATTATCGGAGGCGAACTCAACAGGCATCACACTAACCATCTCCCGTCTTCCCCTAATCATCATCTCTCGAGGCTTAATCTTCACGAAACTGACCAAATCCCCAGCTTTCATCTCAATGTCTTTATCTTTCAATATCCTTGCTGCCGTTACATGTTGAGGCGTGGTCTTTGTATACCGCTCAGGTGATTCACCCAACACAACATGAAACGCCAAATCCCCTAATCGACGCCACTCCCGCTTTCTCAACCTTGCATACCTGTCCAAAACAACCTTTCGTATATCCTTTTTTGCAGCCTCGAACTCAGCAGAGCTGCCCACCTTGCCCAATCTATTTTTCATCTCCTCAAAGGCGTCTTTGATAAACCATGGAATATGTCGCTTCTTGCCAGTCAAACCTTTAACGTCGACATTTCCATCATCAAAAACACCCAAGTAATTCTTCTTTCGACTGCTAAAAGCCACATAACGATATTCTTTATCCACGTCTAAAACCATTCGCAGCTCCTGGTTTGACCACTCCGCCAATTCCTTAACCTGCTTATCACTTGGATTTTTTAGAAAAACGCTATCAGTATCACCATACAAGACCTCAATCCCCAAGTCTTCTGCCTTGTCAACAATGCGCGTCAAAGCATCCCTCGCAATAGCGGCAGTAGCCTCAGCTACAGGTGGACAATACAGATCAAAACTCTCAGCTCCAAAAACTCCATAACTCGCATTTAAGATGACTTTCAAAGCACTTTGAATGACGCTATACCAATTCTGCAATTCGCTCCGTAACCTTTTATCTTTCGCTCTGGGCTTGTACCACCGCACTCGCAAATCGCGCAATGAACCAATAACCATGCTTTCCAAAGCTCTATCCACTTGACAAATCCAATGAGGGGTTCCGGGAACTACATTATTCTTATCAGATTCATGAGGACAATTGATAGTCTGATAACCCAAATTCCAAACTTTAATAATTGATGGGTACAAGCTCGCAAAATCCATTACAGCCACATTGAAATGCACCCCAGGCACTGGCTCAACTACAATCGCTCCTTTATACTTCTTGCCTTTAATCATTGCCTTTGTTGCTGTCTTTCCTTTTAAGGTTAAAATGTCATCAGTATTAGGAATAAGCATTCCAAGCCTACGGTGCTCAAAGTGCAAAAAATTTCGAATCCAACGCGAAACACCTTGCCTACTCACATCCTCCATAGGCATCTTACTTATTCGCGCCAAAACTAAGACCAACTTCATAACCAAGTTATGATTAAAAGCTGTCAACCTAAAAGTAATCTCCGAGTCACGAAGGCAGTACCTCGCAAGTTCAGAGTAAGATAACTCAGCAAAGGGCTTGTCCAGTTCAACCTTAGGAACGCTAATCAAGGCTTTGCCAACATCATTCAACGTCACGTCACGATACCTGTTGCTGAAAGCATAAATCTGGATGGAGCGGTTATAAAAAAACTTGTACAAGTCAATGTGTACTCCACTTTTCAGCAAGCAAACTCGCCGGCCTACATCAATCGGAATTTCCTTCCACCCGATACCCAGCTTCTCAGCTCTATGGGCTAGATAACGCAAATCAAAATCGTCACCATTAAATGTAATGACAAATGGGTAGTCCCACAAAACCTCAAAAATTGATCTAAGCAAAGCTTCTTCCGAATCAAAAAACTCCACATTCGTGTTGGTTGCTAGTTTTTCACACCCATCTTCTACACCATCTCTTTTCAGCAACAAGACTCTGTTTTGGTTGTCAGTTGACACTAAAGAGGCACATATCACTTTGTATGGTGCTTCTCGAGGATCTGGAACCCGAGTAGCTAGGGGCGAAAAAACTTCGATATCTAAAGCTACACGTCTAAAGAAAGGTGCAGGATACTCGAGCAAACGTGCCCATTGTTCAATGAATTCTCTTTCCTTCTCTCCTTCGTTTTTGAATAGGTTTCGGATGTCTTTAATGATAACTTCTGTGGCGTCCACCTGTGCGCGTGTGAGGTTGCCCTTCTCTACACAGTAGAGCATGCCAGGTACTAGACCGCGGTCGTAAATGTAACACTGATAGTATTTGATTGCAGCTTCCCATACTTTGGCTTTTGGTTGCTCAGGTTGCGCAACTTTCGCGTGCTCTTCAGGAATGATTTCCCTTAGACATCCTCGGGGTCTGCCTCCGATAGCCAGGGGGTCCTTTGCGACTACCTTAGTTAAGGTCCTAGTTTTGTCTAATAATGGGTCAAACTTTTCGACAGGTTCAAACCGGGCAAGACCCTGATGGTTTCTCACTTTGCTTAGTTGATCAAGTTCATAGGGAGAGAGGTTGGTGAGGAGGTAAGGTTGATGTCCGGTTATGTCATGCCAGAAGTGAATCTTCTTAGTGTCTGGTTCATATAATTTAAGGCGAATTCTACCTCGTTGCCCCTCATAGGAAGCTGAAACAAGATAGGAAGGAGGGAGTTGTTTAGGATCATCTCTTCGTGAAGAGCTCGTCTTCACTGTTCTTCTCTCGTTAACCTTCGATGAGTTTTTTGTTGGATCTTCATTTTTCTTTTCGGAAGTAGCCAAATGCTTGGAAAAGTCGTCTAATCGTTTTTGTCCTGCCATTGTCTATTGTTTCCAAATGCTGCATATACATGTCCAGTCTTTATATTTAGAGATTGGCTAAGACATTTTTTCATATGCAAGCCATCTCAGAAGCTAGCGGAAAGCCATAAAAAAGAATACAGTTGAACGTATTATTGAGGAGAATCCGCTTGGTAGAATTGAAAAATGGTGTAGTTCAGCTCGTCAAAGATCTTGGCGCTTATGAAATACGGATTGCTGACCCAAGCGGCTTTGAAAACGCTATCCCTGGTTGTCGTCCTCACGATATCTGGAAACATTGTAATTCTGTAATTGTCTTTGGCCTTTTTGTGGGGCTTGACTATTATCGCTCCCTCCAACTCGAAAGGAAGACAGTAGGAGAGAATAGAATAATGCACATTTTCCGAGACTGGATTCAATACAAAGTTGCTGAGTTTCTTCAAGAAAGAAGACTCAACGCAGTTATCCCCACAGGTCTCTTCGACCAAGAAAGGCTAATTCACCGTTTATCATTGAAGCTGGCCGCTTACGAAGCTGGGCTGGGCGTTTATGGACGATGTGGCATCATAATAACTCCAGAGTATGGGCCTAGAGTCAACCTCGGAGTGGTTCTTACTAACGCTCGCCTTGAACCAGATCAAAAATTGAGAAAATTCAATCCGTGTCGAAATTGCCAACGATGTGTCAATTCATGCCCCCCTGGAGCCATAAGTGAACACCGCAATCCACCAACTGGATATTCCAGAGATCGCTGTGTTGGTTTTATCCAAAAATTAAGAGAGGAGCTCTGCAATAAGCAATTTCTGTGCGGATACTGCTACAACCTATGCCCAATCGGAAAAAAGTGGGCTGACAAGCCAGCCTTCCAATTATCTAGATACGAAACGCTTTCGGACTTACCTGCTCGAGAACGAAAACATCTGATCATGAGGTGTTAGTTAGAAGATAGAATCATGCTGTGTGTGTCACGTGTTACGAGATGCCTGGGCCCTTGCCATAGAAGGTCTATACTTAATTGACCAGAAGCAAATCAGCGAGCGACTGGCTCTAACCAGAGCTGCAAGAGAGCTGGCTATCGAAAATTCGAGCACCAGAGGTCTAGCGCACAAGCTAGTGATGGAAACTGTCCGAAGACAGAACTTCCTGGACTATCTCGTAACCTATGCCTCCACGCCCAATTTCATAAAGGAGTCTGATCCGAAAGTTCGCGCCTTTCTCCGCCTTTACACTTTCCAAACAAAGATGGGAGAAGGCAGCAACTATGAAAAGGCAGCAAGCATCGCTAAAATCGGCCGCTCAATCTTAGGTTGGCGACGAATGAAAAGAGCTGAAGAAGCCTTAGGCAAGATACTCGGCTTAGAACCGAAAGATGTTTTGAAAGACCTAAAAGATACACAAAAAAAGGCTTTTGAGACGTTTCAACCCCCTTTTTTCGTGAAATACTGCTTCAAACTGCTAGGTCGCCGCACTGCCCTGCAATACTTCAACAGTATGCTTTCAAGCCCGCCCACCTATGTTCGCATCAACACTTTGAAAATGTCTGAAGAAGAACTGTTGGAAAAGATGCATGATGAAGGTGTGACCTTAGAAAAGGTGGAAGCGCTATCGCACACTTATAAAGTGACAAAGGCAGTGCAGCCTTTAGTGCGCACCTCCAGCTTCAAAGATGGCTTATTCTACATTCAGGATAAAGCAAGTTGCCTAGCGTCAGAAGTAGCTGCGCCAAGAAGCGGTATGACGCTGATTGACGCTTGTGCAGCCCCAGGGGCTAAAACAACATATTTCGCTCAGCTGATGGAAAATCGAGGAACCATACTTTCTATAGACTATTCTAAGAGGAGGTTTAAGGTTTGGAAACGCGAAATTGAGAGGATGGGTGTAGAAATCGCCTCACCCATTATTGCTGATACCTATAACCCACTGCCCATCGGCAACGTCAAGGCGGACATTGTTTTTCTGGATCCCCCTTGCACAAGTACTGGTGTCTTCAGTCGGCTGCCTTCAGCTAAATGGCGACTAACTAGACGGCTGATAAAACACATGGTTGACATTCAATGGAAAATGCTGAATAGCTGCGCAAAATTTGTGAAGGAAGGTGGAAGCTTGGTTTACTCAACCTGCAGCATCACTCTCGAGGAAAACGAAAACTTAATTGAACGATTTTTGAGATGGCACCTTGACTTCACACTTGAAGATGCAAAACCGCGGTTAGGCTGTTCAGGCCTAAGAGGGCAAATCCATAGTCAACGTCTATACCCCCACCTTCACAAATGCAACGGCTTTTTCGTAGCAAAACTCAAGGCCTGCACGAAGTGAAAAATTAGGTTTCTCGGTCTTTTTCAATTCGGCACAAAGCTTCGAGAAGGACTTTTGCAGCCTGGACCGCAGTTACTCCCCTGTCATACGACGGAGCAACTTCTACCAAGTCCAAGCCAACCACGCGACGGTCACAACAGTCGAAAAGCAAATCTAAGACCTCTTGAATAGAAAGCCCATCGGGCTCTGGGTTTTGTACAGCTGGGGCAAAAGCAGGATCAAGCACATCCATATCAATTGACAAATAGATTCTTCTGCAATTTCGCACAACATCTTTGATAGCTCTGGTTGTTGCGCCTAATCCGATCTGTCGCATGTACTTCGTTGTGAAATATTCAATTCCTTGTTCTTTCGCGTAGTCTAGTTCCTCTCTACAGACAGCTCTGACACCTACTTCCACAATCCTCGCAGGTTTGACTTGCTCATTAAGCCGACGCATGAACGTTGTGTGGCTAGTGGTTAGCCCCATATATTCATTGCGGAGGTCTAAATGAGCGTCCAAGCTTATCACTGCAGTATCCTCTCCGCCAACACCACACATAGCACCCAAAGTGATCGTGTGCTCTCCACCGATAAGTACGGGCGTCTTTTCAGTTTTCAACAAATCATCCACACATGCCTCTAAACGTTTCAAAGATATCTCAACACTGTGGCTGATGTGGAGATCACCGAGATCATGAATTTTCAAGTCCTCTAGATCAAGGTTTGATCTGAAGCTATAGGTTTCGATGTTTAGAGATGCTTCCCTTATGGCAGACGGTGCAAACCGCGCTCCTGTTCTGTAGGTGGAAGTTAAGTCGAAGGGCACTCCCAAGACGACATAATCAGCTTGCTCTATCAGATTCTCAAATCCACCGAAGACAGTCGAATGGGAAACATAGATCTCAAAACTGCTCATTTTCTCGTTCCTTCAACCTAAGTAAAGTACTCATTATTTGGTTGGATAAAGGCTTTTGTCTTGATCTCGACGCCGCGTTAGAACTAAAAAATCGTGGCTACGCATAGCACAAGCATGCATGCAAATTAGCTACTCTGGAAGGCCAACTTGTGTCAGTTGCAGCTCTTGACTAGAATGTCAATCGACGCCAGGTGAGTTCACGGATGCTCTTAATCCCTGAGATCGAGCGTGCTCCACCTTTCTGAATATAAAAACCAACACCATGCCTGCAAGAAAGCCACCGATGTGCGCCCAATAAGCCACGTTACCACCTATTCCTAGCGATGTGTAGAGCAATTGAAGGACAAACCAGAAGCCCAAAAAGATCGCTGCGGGAATAGGAACGAGATAGACGAGTCTAAATAGAAGCAATGTCAATATTTTTGCTCGGGGATACATCACAAGGTATGCCCCTAATACGCCAGAAATCGCTCCTGAGGCCCCCAACGTGGGAATGAGGAGATCATAAGTTGTCATAAGGCTCAGAACATGAGCAAAATCCGCGACTAACCCACAAATCAGATAGAACAGAAAATAACGAAGGTGCCCAAAAGCATCTTCCACGTTGTCTCCAAAAATGTATAGAAACAACATGTTCCCACCCAAATGAAAGATATCAGCGTGAAGAAACACAGACGTAAAGAGCGTGTGAAGATTCTTTCCTTGTACAATGTCGGCAGGAACCATCATAAAATTTCCATAAAGTGAATCCACAAACAGGCTGATTGTTCTGTCCTGTGGAACAAACATGAACAAGAGAAGCGGAATGAAAACTGCAATATTAACAATCAAGAGCACCCGCGTTACATGAGGAGTTGTTTGAGATCTGATTTCATCACGTACAGGTAACAGTCGCTACTCACCCAAGAGGACAAGTCTTTCAGCGTTTTAATTGACGAACTAATAGTTCTTGTTTTAAAAGATTTAAGCTGTTTGTTTGAGAACCAACATTCCTGAGTTCCACCATAGGTTGATTCTAGTGTGGCTCAGCCCTCCAGCAAAGCATGGCTCA
>CP070835.1:332808-334949 GCA_020341775.1 Candidatus Bathyarchaeota archaeon | reverse complement strand
CATTGAAGAAAGCAGAAGCAAAAGGCATAATATTGGCTGACACCAAACTGGAGTTCGGCGTCCTTGACAATGAACTCTTGCTTATAGATGAGCTGCTTACCCCTGACTCGTCAAGGTTTTGGTCCAAGGATCAATACAAGGTCGGCGAGGATCCACCAAGTTTCGACAAGCAATTTGTACGCGACTACTTAACGTCGATTGGATGGAATAGACAGCCCCCAGCACCAGAGCTGCCAGCGTCTGTGATTCGGGAAACTTCGCGAAAATATGTAGAAGCATACGAATGGTTGACAGGTAGAAACTTCTAGAGGGCTTTAAGCTCGCTGATGAATTTCTCAATTTCCTCTTCAGTGTTGTAAAAATGGGGGGAGACTCGCAGACCTCTCGATCGTGCTGAAATTATGATTCCCTTATGTTTCAATTCCTCCGCTATTTCCTGTGCATTAGCAATTAGAAAGTGAACTATGGCTGATCGGCATTCCTCATCTTCTGGCGTAGTGAGTTTGAACCCCAAGTTTTTCACAGCGTCTAAAAGCACCTCTGTCAAATCTAAAACGCGTCTCTGGATGTTTTTGATTCCGATTTTTTGGAGAAGTTGGAGAGCAGTGGCCGCCCCTACAAAACTGATGAAGCTTGGGGCTCCCACCTCAAAGCGGCTAGCTGTTTCGGAAAGCTGCAACCGCCAGATGTCCCAAAATTCGCTTGTATCGAAAACCTCGGGTTTCACGCTTGCCCAACCAATGAAAGGAGGCTCCAACTCTTCCAGAAGCTCTCGACGGACGTATAGATACCCTGAACCCGCGGGACCTAGAAGCCATTTGTAGCAGCTTGCAGTTAAAAAGTCTACGTCGTTCTTTTTCACGTCCACCGGTATCACACCCAATGCTTGAATGCCATCAACGATCAGGTAGGCTCCATGCTCATGTGCTATTTCAGCCAAAGCTTTCAAGTCATGTTTGAAACCGTTAACATACTCGACGTGACTAACGGCTATTGCAACGGTCTCGTCAGTTACGACTTTTTCTATGTCTTCAACAAGGATCCTCCCACCAACATTTTTCACGTATTCAACGTTCACGCCTAGACTTTTCTTCAGCCAAGGGTACACTACCGAGGGATACTCTAGATCAGTCGTGACAACGTTGGACCCTCTTGAATAGTCAAGCGTGTTTGCAGCTATGTTTAATCCGGTAGACGTGTTTGGAACTAACGCGATTTCCTCTTTTGCTGCACCAATGAGTTCTGCAAAAAATTCCTGCCCAAGCCCATATTTCGTCTCGTCAACTTCAAAACAGCAAAGATCTTCGTTATATTTTTTCATAACATCTGCAACAGGTTGCGGAAGAGGCGAATAGCCGGAATGATTCAAGAACAGTTTGCTCTTAGTAACGGGGAAGTCTTCACGAATTCTCTCTATGTTCTCCATTCAGTCCACTGTCTGCTTCCGAAATTCACGGTAATCGGAGGGTGACTATACTCTTGAAAGCTGTCCAGTGGAGCTGGTTAAATTCAAGTCACGATTTCTGAGAGCAGCCCCCTCTCTCGTGCATTGACTAGCTCCAGAGCGATTCGGTCACCCATGCTCATCCTACATATGTATTTTGCATTTGAATATTGTGCCCCAATGCCCATGTGTGTGTTAGTTCCCCCTCCATGTCTAGTCGCCACGTCATGAACTTTTGGAACGTGGTCACTTAGAGTCGTGCCCTCGGTTTATCACGCCCGACAATTGGGTTCTGCAGGTATATGTTAGCTCTTGCAGACGTCGTGTATATGATACGCCTTAAGCGAAAATTTCGTGCACCCTCAGCTGCATCTAATGCAGAGTGGGAGCTTAGAATCAGAGGCATTGGCTGCTTATAGGACTTGGCGACTTCTTGCATCTCTTCTCGTTGAATCATGCTATTCACCCAATATCAAGGCACCTGTTTCAGTAACAGTTCCATGAATGTAGCCTCATAAACTTTACTTTGCTTATATGTTTTTCTTAGAGGCACGTCGATTAGCTCAGATGTGTCTGAAACGTCTTTATGTAACGACTCGCATACAGCTAAGCGAACTGGTTGCATGGCAGAACCTGCAGAGGATACGATTGCGGAAAAAACTACTGAAAAATTACGCATCTCAGATGTCTACAACGT
>CP070835.1:329299-332708 GCA_020341775.1 Candidatus Bathyarchaeota archaeon | reverse complement strand
GGGGGCATGTGCTGAATAGCCGGTCTACTTGCGTGTGGCTCTTCCCTGTTTCAGCTTCTTCCATCTTGGCCTGAACAGAAAGCGCAACAAGCTTTTGTCCCATCAGCTTCAGAATAGAGAGGCGCTGCTCTGGAGTCAAGTCCAACTCAATGTGAGCCTTAGCCCTTCCAGTGGGGATGTAGTTGAAGTGTATGAATCGGACACCAAGCTTGTCCGCAAGTTCAAGGATGTTTTCAACTTCGCCTACATTTTCTCGCTGGACGGTGGTGGCAATACAGGTATCAAGCCCTTCGTTGATGCTATTTTGTATTCCCATCATAGTTTTATCGAAGCATCCGGGCACACGTCGAAATTCCTCATGCACCGTTTTGGTCGCGCCATCAAGACTTATTTCCACATAGTCTATGCCGATGTCCTTTAGTTGCTTTACATTGTCTTTTGTGAGCATAGTTCCGTTCGTAGCGATGCTCAGATAGGGGATTTTCTCTTTAGCGTATGCAGCAACTTCGAAAAAGTCCTTCCGCATTAGTGGTTCGCCCCCAGAAAAAGAGAGCGCTGGAACACCAATTGTCGCTATCCTTGAAAGCCTGTCTATTACAAGCAAGGCTTCTTCCGTGGTCAGTTCAGGTTTATGGTGACCTGCGTCTTCGTAGCAATGTTTGCATTTGAGGTTGCAGGCGTGTGTGAAGTTCCACACAACTTCAAATGGGCCACTAGGAGTAAAGGGAATTCGAACGCCAAATCTTCTGATGCCTTTCATCATTAAGATGAAGCCTTTCAGCCACGCTTGGCCATGCTTTGGGTCGAGAAATTGGGATTCCATAAATTTCTTATTGATCCGCATTACTCTGCTACCTGCTTCGTAAAAAGGCTTAGCTATCATGTTGCTCAGTCGGCTGCATTTTTTGCAGAGTCTGAGATCGTCGCTCAGGAATTGTCTCAAAGAATTTACCATCAGGTCTCCATCCTTTTCGCATGTGATGTCAAATTTTGAGATGATGGCTTTCAAGGCTGGGCTAACTATCGTGGAGAGCAGAAGGCTTTCAAGAGACTCTATCTGCATTTTCAGCAACCAAGGAAAGGTTTTGCTTCTTCTTTAGAGGCTAGTTGCATTAAAACGTAACTGTTGATAGGTGCGCACGAAGCTTAGCAAAACAGTTTATATTAAAGAAGAATCATTTCTATGGAGCTCAAAATTACGTCTGGAAATTTGTGTTGGGAAAGCTGTGCCAATAAGACAACCAATAGTTTGCGTATTAGGGCATGTTGATACTGGGAAGACGCTGTTACTCGACAGAATTAGGAAAAGCAGCGTCCAAGCACGTGAAATCGGAGGAATAACGCAGCATATTGGCGCTAGTTTTTTCCCTCTGGACACTCTTGTAGAAATATGTGGTCCCCTGCTTACCGACTTGAAGGGAAACATCAAGATACCAGGACTTCTGATGATAGATACGCCGGGACATGAAGCATTTGCCAATCTGAGAAAGCGCGGTGGAGGCGTAGCTGACATAGCCATTCTAGTTATTGACGTTTTGAAGGGCTTCGAAGCCCAAACCTATGAATCCCTAGACATCCTAAAGGCTAGGAAAACTCCCTTTCTGGTTGCTGTGAATAAAATCGACCGCATACCAGGGTGGATATCGCGACACGACAAACTTTTTTTGGAATCGTATAAATCCCAAGACTCCTACGTAAGAGAGGACATTGACAACCGGCTTTACACGATAATGGGCACTCTCTCCACTTTAAGCTTCCAGTCTGATCGCTTTGATAAGGTGAAAGATTTCACACGCACTATTGCTCTTGTTCCCACCAGCGCAAGAACAGGTGAAGGCATCCCCGAGCTTCTCTCAGTATTGGTGGGACTGACACAGCAATACCTCAAAATCCAACTGAAAGTGACAAAGGGCCCTGGAAAGGGAACGATTCTGGAGGTCAAAGAGGAGCCAGGACTCGGGGTGACCGTCAACGCTATCGTTTATGATGGTGTCTTACGAAAAGGAAGTACAATCGTAATTGGTGGCAAAGAAGAACCTGTCGTAACAAGAGTTCGCGCAGTTCTCTTGCCGAAGCCTTTGGATGAGATACGGGATCCACACGACAAGTTTTCTTCAGTTAACTCTGTCTCAGCTGCTGCAGGAATAAAGATTGCTGCTCCAAATTTAGACACAGCCCTGGCTGGGGCTTCCTTATATGTGGTTCCTTCGGAGGAGCAAGTTGAAGAATACGCAAACATGGTTTCTGAAGAGGTTGAAAAAGCAAAAATAGTCACGGACATAGATGGAGTGGTCTTAAAGACTGACGCGTTGGGCTCATTAGAAGCTATTGCCGAGATTTTGAAACGGGAAAATGTTCCGATACGACTAGCAGACGTCGGCGATGTTTCTAAACGCGACGTAATAGAAGCTAGAATTGTAAAGGAGCACGAACCATTTTATGGAGCCATCTTGGCGTTCAATGTTAAGATTTTGCCTGATGCAGAGGAGGAAGCGCGAGATCGCGGAGTCAAGATCTTTCAACAAAGCGTCATTTACCACTTGATCGATGAATTTGTGGATTGGCTGCGTCGTGAGCAAGATAAATCAGCTCTTGCTGAATTTGACAACCTCATTAAACCAGGCAAGCTCAGAATTTTGCCATCATACATTTTTAGAAAAGCTAAGCCCGCCATCGTTGGAGTGGAGGTTCTGGCGGGCCGAATTAGGCCCAAAACCGATCTCGTCAAAGAAGATGGTGGGGATGTTGGAGAGATCTTGCAGATCCAAGAACGTGGGAAGACTGTTGCGGAAGCCGGAACTGAAATGCAAGTGGCCATCTCTTTGGACAAGCCCATCGTGGGGCGCCACATTCATGAAAAGGATGTTCTCTATGTACGAGTTCCAGAACGCCATGCAAAAGCGTTACTGGCGAGATTTCAACAGCGCCTGTCCTCTGAGGAAATTGAAGCGCTAAATGACTACGTAGAATTGATGAGAAAGAAGACGACCCCATTTTGGGCTGCATAGATTTTGCAGCTCCGCCACATGGCTCAGCGTTTCTGCCATTTGGGTCTTGGACTTGACGTTCGACACGTTCAGAAGCCCGCTGACAAGTTGGCATAGAGTTCGCTAAGACTTTGAGAATTGTGAGGTTTTTGATCTTTAATATGTTTGGTTTGTTTTGATCGAAGCTGAGGGAGAAGGGGAAGTGGCGTTTGAGTGTTTAGTGGAAGAGCTTCATTAAGATTTCGTCGCTAAATGTCAAGAACGAACTTCGCTGTGACCCTGTAAGGCGTTTTGATGATTTCCATCTTGTGGTAAGTGATGGCTTTAACACCGACTTTGCCTAGGTGTTTTTTAGGATTAAATTTCTCGCCCAAAATTTTTGCTTGCAGCTTATAACCACGTTTCACTTTTTGAAGGCAGGT
>CP070835.1:326228-329199 GCA_020341775.1 Candidatus Bathyarchaeota archaeon | reverse complement strand
GAGATGGAAGAACAAGGACTCGGCTATGCAATAATCATGGGCGACCCACTGATTGGAGCCCGAAAAGAATTTCTCGACTCTCTGGAGATGGCGATTTTCAACTCAAACGTGATAAAAGTCTTGGCAAGCACAGGGATTTTCAGAACAATATTCCAGGCAATTGACGCGACTATTAATTCGCTGAAAATCGGATCACGTTCCTCACTGCCTAAACTGATCATCGACACCGATGATATCCGCGACTCTGCGAATTTCAGAAATCCTTACGCCAAGGCCAAGGCAATGGCTGCCTACGAGATGTTAAAGAAAGCTGCCGACATCAACGTCAAAGCTTGTTTCGTCGAGAAGGATAAGGAAAAGTATATCCCCCTGGTTGCCTGTGCCCACGAAATAGTTCAAGCCAGCGCCAACTTGGCTGAAGAGGCAAGAGAAATCGAAAAGTACACTGATCGACTGTTACGAACACCACACGCGAAGGACGGTAGGCTCAAGATAAAGGACAAACTAATGTTTTACCCAAATAAAATCGACTAGGTGCGCATGCAAGATCAGTCACCATAGCGGTGAATTGACCTATTTATTAATATGAAGTGGCTATTTTTTACATAGATAAGAAAAAACAGGATCCTGGGAAGGCAGCTTTCGGTGGGTGTAGAAAATCTCGACAGCCTCTTCAATCCTACAAGGATAGCTGTCATTGGAGCAAGTGACAGAGAAACTTCGGTAGGCGCAAAACTGCTAAGGAATCTAATCGGCGTGGGCTACAAAGGAGTCGTCTACCCTGTCAATCCTTTTAGACCAACAGTACAAGGCATAGCTGCCTATCCCGCAATCGAAAGAATCCCCCGACAAGTGGACCTTGCAATCATAGCGACCCCCGCACACACGGTTCCACAAATCGTGGAAGAATGTGGAAGAGCTGGCGTATCGGGGCTTGTGATAATCTCAGCAGGCTTTAAAGAGGCGGGAGAGGAAGGAAGAAGATTCGAGGAACAAATCCTAACACTGAAAAATCGATACAACCTGCGGATAATTGGACCGAACAGCCTTGGACTCATGCGACCCAGCGTCCGGCTGAACGCCACTTTTGCCAACAAGGCTGCTCTCCCTGGAAAAATCGCGTTCATTTCTCAGAGCGCAGCATTATGCGCATCAGTCTTAGATTGGGCTGCAGAAGCACACGTAGGATTCAGCGCTGTGGCTTCAGTAGGATCTCTGCTAGATGTAGATTTTGGAGATTTAATTGACTACTTCGGCACCGACCCTAAAACAAAAAGCATCGTACTGTACGTCGAGTCCATAAAAGACGCGAAAAAGTTCATGAGTGCGGCTCGAGGCTTTGCAAGGGCCAAACCCATTGTGGTGGTGAAGGCTGGAAGATTCCATGAAAGCGCGGAGGCAGCCATATGTCACACAGGTGCGTTGTGCGGAGAAGACGCTGTTTATGACGCTGCTTTTCGACGTGCGGGAATCGTGCGTGTGGAAGCAATAAATGATCTCTTCAATTGTGCCGAAACTTTGGCTATGCAGCCAAACCCAAAAGGTTCCAACCTCACAATTATCACCAATGCGGGAGGCCCAGGGATCATGGCAACAGATTCTTTGATAGCTAAGGGGGGAAGGCTTTCATCGCTGAGCGACGAGACGATTCAAGCTCTAAATGAGGTTTTGCCGTTTTACTGCAGTAAACTAAACCCCATTGACATATTGGAAGAAGCCACTACGGACAGATTCCGGAGAGTTATGGAAATTTGCTTCCAAGACTCCGGCAGTGATGGGTTTCTCATTATCTATACTCCACAAGGCGCCTCAGATCCAGTCGACACGGCGAAGGTAATAGTGGAGCTTTCCAAGACGACGACAAAACCAATTCTGACTTCTTTGATGGGGGAAGATGGATGTTGGAGAGCGAGAAACATTCTGCGTAAGAAGGGCATTCCAGCCTTCACCACCCCGGAACAAGCAGTCTCCACTTTCATGTACATGTGGAGCTACTCCCGAAACTTGGAGCTTCTATACGAGATGCCTGAAGAGCTGCCAGTGGAGCTTTCCATCCCAGCATTTCTCAGAGAAGTGCTTCAGAAAGCGCTTGAAGAAGGTCGCACAGTCTTGACGGAGCTGGAATCAAGGCAGTTTCTTGAAGCTTACGGAATTCCCGTCATCGAGTCTACGTTTGCTACGACTCCTAAGGATGCTGTAAGCGCTGCGGCAAAAATTGGATACCCAGTGGTAATGAAGGCGTTTTCACCTCAAATAACTCACAAATCACGTGTTGATGGCGTTGTTTTGGACGTGCGCTCACGAGGAGAGGTTATAGGCCAATTCAAAAAATTGGCTCGAAGAGTCGCAAAGCTTAAACCTAAAGCGCAATTTCAAGGTGTAATCGTTCAGCCACTCGTCACGACACGTGGCTATGAGCTTCTACTTGGCTCCAAGAAGGACGCCCATTTTGGCTCGGTTATATGTTTCGGAATGGGTGGCGTGGCTGCTGAGCTGTTTAAAGATGTAAGCATAGGTTTCCCGCCGTTGAATCAAGTGCTCGCGAGAAGATTAATGGAGATGACAGCCGTGTGCAAAATCTTGGAGCAAAACAATCGCCACGCGGCTCTTAAACTACTGGAAGAAATCCTAGTAAAGTTCTCTCAACTAATCATAGATTTTCCCGAAATAAAGGAAATGGACATAAATCCTCTGATCGTTGATGGAAAGAACGCCGTGGCCGTGGATACCCGCGTTGTATTAGATGAAACTAAAATTAAAATGAAGGCCGAACCTCACGAACACCTTGTCATCACCCCATACCCCCGGAAATATGTCACTAAATGGACCTTGAAAAACGGGACGCCCATAGTCCTTCGACCAATAAAACCTGAGGACGAACTCCTTCTTGACGAGCTTTTCCAGTCCTTTTCTGAGGAAACTATGCGTTTCCGATTTTTCCAAGTGATAAAGGAGATGCCGCATGAAACCT
>CP070835.1:324064-326128 GCA_020341775.1 Candidatus Bathyarchaeota archaeon | reverse complement strand
GTTCTGAAGCTTTTGCGTTCGAATGACATCGAAGAGGTTTTCTGCAAGGGCCCTATGAGTAAGCGCAAAGTTCACAGCTAATTCCTGGCCAATCTGCTTAGTGCATAGTATAACATCTCCCGCCCGAGCATCTCCCGGGGTGATCAGCTTCTCTTTGCGCACTGTTCCATATGCAGTGCAAACCCCGACAACGCTTGAAAGCCCGCCATAAGTCCCCGTGTGCCCTGTTACTACTGCCATGTTCAGGTCTTCCGCGGCAATGCAGACTTGCTTCATGATCTCCAAGAAAGCGTTTGCCTTTGTGTCTGCAGGCCCCAACAACGTGATCGTGCAAAATCGCGGCGTTGCGCCAAACAACGCTACATCAGAGGCTGCGTAGTGTACGAGCAGCCATCCAAGCCATTTTTCTGGGACGCCGATGCATGGATCTGTCGAAACCACGAGGTATTCGTCTTCGTTCAGCAATTGGACTCCAGAATCGTAGCCTGACCGTGGCGGAATGATGACCTCGGGGTGGCTCTTGACGCATTCCAACAGTTCTTGGAGTTTTTCTTTTGGCAGTTTTCCCAACTCAATCCAGCCGAAGATCTATGTTTTCGACATCGAAATTCTCTTATCTGCAATTTTAATGGCTAATCCTCTGGACGTGCTAATGGTTTGAGAGCCATTTCGTGGATCAAACCCATCTATTCCTGCAAGATCAGCCAATCGATTCATGCCTCTTTCGAGTTTCACCCTCACGCCTTTTCTGCGACCTACTTGTAGATCCCTATGAGACCGCTTTTGGCAAGTAAATATATCAAATATGCACTCACCAGAAGCTCCGGAACTATGTAAGCCCCATTATAAAGAGCCGAGTATATAATGGGACTCAGGCCTTCAGGAGCATAGGAGCCAAAAAACACGACGCCAGAAATAAAATGCGCTAAGAATCGGCCAAAGATTCCTATGGCTGCTCCGAAAAGCGCTGGAGTAACAAGTTTGGATGCATCCTTTTTTTCGTTTGTTCTCCTTCTGTCCTCTAGCCACAGCAGGAAGACGAAACTGAAAGCAAACAGCCAAGCGAAGAACAAAGCTTCGCTCAGTCGAAGCTCTGCCAGCTCGTAACTAAAAAGTGCGAAGGTAGCGATGCAGAGCAAAACTGAAACTAGTCGGTCCACGTCAACGGCTAAGCCGTTCCGTCTAAGAGAAGGACGTTTCTGAAAGAAGCCGGCAAGTCCTAAGGCTCCAAAGGCGATAGGATAGTCGAGCAACACTTGAGCGGGATGAAAGATAAAAGCTTCAATCACCAGCTGAACAAGTCCATAAAGCATGCACGCAAACAGCCCTATCTTAGCTCCTCGCCTCAGCGACAGCCATATCACGGGCACCATTGACCCGGCTGTCACCGAGCCCCCTTGAGGAAGACTGAACACTTTCACATAGCTTAATGCGGTTGAAACCGCAACAAAGGCAGCTATTTCTGCAATAACCTTAGTTGGAAATGTGGTTGCGCTTTCGCTCAACTTTATCCCTCCGCCAGTATTATCTGGTTCAGGTTCAAAGGGTCGACGAGCTTCACTCGTCTTCTCAGCCGAGTTCTAACCCCAGCTCCCCGTCGATGGATTAAAGGTACAGAGCAGCTATATAATAGTAACGACGCTAAGAATAGCCCCTGCATTGAACACAAAGCAGAAAGCGGTCAATGTCTCCCCCTTATCACCTGTCACCGACTTCCAGCCAGTCTTCTCGAAGAAGTCTTTCACCAGCGTGAAATATGCGCATGCCAAGTTTTTGCTTGAGCTTCCACGTCACTCTTATAGGTGGGTACCTTCTCTTTTTTGAGTAGGCGATGTTCAGGTGAGTGTTTCCCACATCAACTCCAAAGCATGGAGCCGGCAATTCATGTTGTTCAAACTCGCTGAAATGGGGGCATACCACAGAACGGTGAAAGTCTCCACTCAGTTCTTAGCGGAAAAAACTGGAGTCTCCCAACAGACAGCTTCCCGTCATCTAATAGAACTCGAAAAACTGGGTTGGATA
This sequence comes from Candidatus Bathyarchaeota archaeon, assembly GCA_020341775.1. Taxonomy (GTDB): domain Archaea; phylum Thermoproteota; class Bathyarchaeia; order Bathyarchaeales; family SOJC01. The sequence goes on along the minus strand of CP070835.1, from coordinate 324,106 downwards.
AAGCGAGCCATTACAGCTGAAGGCTGTCTAATCAAGTTGACG
>CP070835.1:322312-323964 GCA_020341775.1 Candidatus Bathyarchaeota archaeon | reverse complement strand
GTGCTCCTGTAGGACACACCCCAAGACGTTAACGTAAAGGTGTAGACACCCTCCTCCAATTTTCCAAGACTAAAATCATTGACCACTTCCCAATATATGGCAAGGTAAAACCTGTCAAACGGTCCTACCCAAATATACGAATCGCCATAGAAATCGCTTCCGTCTCTCGTCAGATTTCCCCAACCTTCAAAGTAATATCGGGTGCTGGGAAACCCTAAGGTTACAGTTACGAAGACTGTCCCATTTTCATCGGTCCAAAACTCTATCCACACATATTTGCAATAGGGCCCTCCATGTCCATACTCGTCAGGTGCACTTGCCGCCAATGGCACAGGCAACGAAAGAAGAGACATAACAAGCAATGAAAAGGTCAAGAATACAGCAAGCCCTTTCTTCATTCTTCTCCCCACAGATAACAATTAGTCATCGAAATATTTCATTCTTTCGCATCTTTTTTGCTTCAAATGTTCATAAATTGAGAAGAGAAATTCTATTGCTATGATGTGTGCGCCGCAGACTGGGGGAAGGCATTGCTGAGGTTAGCTACCAACTTGTGAACTCGAATCTCAACATATCATCTGGGTGTAAAATGTGTTGGTCAATGGCGACCAAAGAATAATCCCATGCTGATCCTTCAGTGTCCCAATAAAACCAGATCCATCCAGAGTTCTCTTTCTCTTCTTTTCCATTGATACTTGTTATGAGCTTTCCAAAGCTGTGAGACTTATATTGCACATCTGTCGTCACTGCAAGCAAAGCATCAAACGCCGTTGACCCAGCGATCAACTGTGTTCCATTATGCCATGTTGCAGTTCCATTTCCATAATCAATTACGAAGTCAACTTCAATTATCGAGCTCTCAACGTCATGAAAGGCTCTCAGCGTGTCTTCAAAGCGGAGGTAGTAGTATCCTGCCAGCCCTGTGGCTAATATTGCCCAAACTGAGAGTGCTAAACCTATGAACACAACTGTTCTTCTTTTCACCATCCGATTTATCCCTCATAGGAACTTTTGTATAGCCTTCGTAAGTGGTGGAAGGGCAAATCCAAAGAGTGCTGTGTTTGAAACAACGTGCAATATAGACATGGGTATTCCAAACAAGAAAACAGGAAGGAAGGCGGATTGAGCTTGAATCGCCACTCCACTGTTAGTTATGATGTCATAGATTAGCGTTAGAAACGCGCCCAACGTTGCCGATTCCAAGAGCAGCTGACGAGGATTTTCTTCAATTCCATATCTCTTGTATACTCCACCAGCAGCACCGACAATCACCATTCCCGCCATTTGAAAGGGCATGATGAATCCTGCGACGCCCCAAGGTGAGAGGAATCCATTGATGAACATCACGGTCGCGCCAAACGCCCCTCCAATAAACCCTCCGAAGAACACGCCCATAGTAAAAGTGATAATGGAGGTAAATTCTACGTTCCCGATTCTGGGTGTTAGCTGGATAGCTACACATAGGGAAGCTAGGATGATAAAAATCGCGAGTTGGCGTGTTGTGAAGAACATAGTATTTGGAGGGATAATCCAACCATATAAGCATTTGGGTGAGCGTTTTCGCAGATGGCATACCGTATATGCCGAGAAAAAGCTAAAAGCTGAACGAGTTACATCTGAAAGAAGAAAATGGACCCATTTCAGCAATTGGG
>CP070835.1:319268-322212 GCA_020341775.1 Candidatus Bathyarchaeota archaeon | reverse complement strand
CGCTCGCCGTCAGACTGCCAAGTGGGTCCTACGAAAAATCTGAGACGATGTTGAGGTTCACGGGTCACCCCGTTTATAAGAAGCTGCATCAAAGCATCGACATGCGAATTTAGAACCCACCGTGTCGAAACTCTGGCTCACGAAATTGACGCACAAGAATTTTTAAACAACTCCTTTCAATCTAGCCTTTTGAGAGAGTCATGGGCAAGTTTACTGTATTTGGGCTGATTTGGCTGTTGCTCTTCGCGTTAGCCCTAATTCTAATCGATGAGCAACTAAGTCTCGATGAAGCTCAGCAGGCTTCCAATGACTCACAGAGGAAAAACCATAGCGTCGATGACTTCCAAGCTTCCGGTGTGGTGCTGCAGATAAATGGTTCCTTAGTGGACGATTTTTGGGAACGAGGAACCGCTGATTTGCCGATGCTTGTTGCAGAAATCTACTATGTTGTTGAGAATGTTGGCACAGTTTCAGCAAACATTGTATCCGTAGAGATCTTCCTCGATTCAGTCTATTATTCCACTAGGACTGTCCAGAACTTGTTGCCGAGTTCTGAATTCACCGGTTCATTTTCGTTTTCCGTGGACTATGATCAGTCAAATCTAGTCGAAATTCGAGCTTTGAGTGGAAATACTTCAGCTTCTTTGTTCTGTAATGTGGACGCAGAACTGCCCCGCCATCCATCTTGGCGTGTGTCAAAACTTTTCATAACACCCGATGAAATGCAAATCCAGTCGACTTACAAGAAGATTTTCAGCAAAGATTTGCCTTTCACGTTTGTTCACTGGATTGCAATTCGAGACTGGGTGGGGAGAAACATTGAATATGTAGTTGATTCTGATTCGCATGGTGAGAGCGAGTTTTGGCAGTTGGGAAGAGAAACGTTAGAAAGCCAAAGAGGCGATTGTGAAGACTTCGCGATTCTTCTTTGCTCCTTGTTGAGAACTGATGAGTGGAGTGTAGATGACGTTTATGTCGTGATTGGACAAAATGAAGCTGGATCTTATCACGCTTGGGTGAAGATAAGGATACCACTAGTTGGATGGTATAACATTGAACCGCAACTTGACGGGTGGAACACACTTGTCGGCGATTTTGTCGCACTGCATGACTACACTGCAATTTACAACTTCAACGATCGATATTTCATAGACCTTCGCTGACTGTTGAGTTTTTACGAAGGTGAATCCACTCACTCTACTCCTACGCGGGACTCAGAAACAGTCAGCAACACTATGCTGACTCCGACAAGGCTTGCGATGGCGCATGTTATGAACGGCGATTGAGAAGACGCTGCATCATAGAGAAAACCGCCCAGCGTAGAACCTGCGACCAGACCTACATTTCGAAAGCCATTGAAGATACCCATGCTTTTTCCTCTGCCGGAAGCGAGTGCTACATTGGAGAACATGGCTAAAAGCGATGGATTTGCGGCTGCTCGGCCAACACCTCTTACCATGATGACAAGAAGTAGGGGCCAAAAACTTCCTGAAAGGGGAATAAGGACAGCAGATAGGGCTAGGAGAATTATTCCAAACGTCAAGGTGTTTCTTCTCCCTGTTCTGTCTGCTACTGTTCCTAGAGGCAAAGTTGTAAGAAGCGTTACGATTCCCATCATAGTGAAGAGGATGCCAACATCAGTGACGTTGATGTGGAGTTCTTCGTTAGCGAAGACTGACAATACTGGCTGAATCATCGAGTGGGAGAAGGATATGGTGAATCCTACAATGCAGAGCCCTAGGAAAACATGTGGATAAGGGGTAATGCGAGATAGAATGTTGTTAGCAGAATCTTTCCAAAAGGAGAAGCTATGATTTGGCTTTAGCTTGTTTTCTGGTCTAACCTGAATGGTTTCTATTTTTATAGTTTCTTTGACGGTGAACATCACTAGAAGCATGCTTGCGAAGGCTAGAGCTCCGCAGACGAAGAAGGGGACGGCTAAGGTGAGACTGCCTGCTAATATACCTCCGAAGCCTGGACCTATGACCATGCCTAGAAACCACGTCATTTCATAGAGTCCCAAGGCTTTGCCTCTGTCTTGAGGTGCCGTGAGATCTGCTACCATGGTGCTTATCACGGGCCAAACTATGCCTGAGGCTGTGCCCTGCAGGGCTCTAAGCAAGATGAGTTGGTGGACCTCCTGGGAGAATCCATAAAGCGTCATCACTATGGAGTAGATGAGCAGCCCTGCTATCACTGGTGTCTTTCTCCCTGCTTTATCAGCCAGCCAGCCTCCCGGAAAGGTGGTGATGGCTCTGGCCAGCGCAAAGGATGCTGTGAGGAAGCCTAATTGCCCTCCGGTGGCGCCGAAGTCCCTCGCGTAGATGGGCAGGAGAGGCATAACTAAACCAAAGCCCAACATGCTTACGAACACTGCAAAACACAGAGGAAAAAGCTGTCTGTACCGAGTGAGAAGCTTCAGATCCTTTCTAAACGTTTGAAGCAATAGTTTTTCCCCGTTGAGCATGGTCTATGGAGCACTTGTAATGACGACGCGCAAGAAAAGTCTTTATATTGAAATTGGTGGGGCTGCCCGGATTTGAACCGGGGTCCCTAACGCCCGAGGCTAAGAGCCTGGACCAAACTAGCCGACAGCCCCAAATTCCTAGCCCAGGCCCCCCACGTACCGAGCTCGGGCTGATATTCAAAACCTATTCCCGAATCCAACATTTAAGCAAAACGAGTCAGAAAACAGTAATCCAAAGACTCAAACGAATCTCCAGAGGAGCAAACCTGGAAAAGCCCAGTGAAGTTGAAGCCTACGTCTATGGCCTGAAGGTTTCTAACAACTACAAGAACAAGCTGTTCTATGCCTATCAACATCTCTGCAATGCCAACAACATTCCATACAACAAGCCAAAGAAACTACGTGTAGAGCCTTACGTACTCCACATCCCAACTGAGCAAAACATTGACAAGATAATAGCTTGCTGTGGCTGGGTCT
>CP070835.1:317981-319168 GCA_020341775.1 Candidatus Bathyarchaeota archaeon | reverse complement strand
TCAGTTCTTCTGGTTTCACTAGAATGGTGGGTATTGGAGCTGCTGGCCGGGGGGCGTGCCAGAAGAGAGCTAGGACGCTCAAAATGGCGACTGCTGTTCCAACCCATAGAGTTGGTCGAAAGGAAGCCCAGAAAATAGTGTATTCGTAGGCTGCTTCTTGGGAAATCTGTTGAAAAGCTGTGATGTTGAAGTACACGAGGGTTAGAGTTTCTTGGAATGCGCTTTTTTGAATCAAGCCGGAATCAGGTGATTGTGTAAGCTCGGCACCTTCCGGTAAGGTTAGGGTTAGAACGAGTTTCTTGATTTTCCAGTTGGAATTTTCGAAAGATGCCAACGTTACATGGTAGTTTTGCCAATCACTTTGATCAATAATGTTTTCCCATGGAGCTTGGTAGCTGAGTTGAAACTCTATTGATTCGTCCTGTACAAGCGGAAGAGCGAAGGTCAAAGTCACATATGTTGGTGTCGTCACATTTCCTTGTTCGACTTTCAGGTTCTCGCTTTCGAAGGGAAATCCAAACGCGTCCCAGGCTGATATGTCGTATGCACCGGGTAATAGTTGTAAGGTGAAATCGTTAAGACTTCCAGCCTTTGTGGTTATCTCATAGAAATCGGATATGATAATTCGCTTTAGACTCTCAATGTTGATGTCCCGCTTAATCTCTAATGCTTCAATAACGAGAAGATCCTCGCCGGTTCCCCCAAATGAAAACCAGAAGGGTTTGTAAGAAAATGGCTCCAGATCGCTTTTCGTGTAGCTAAAGATTTGAAACGCTCCGATTGTTTGGTTTGTGAATTCAATGGCCTCGCTTGCAAATGAACTGCTTGAGAATTCGAGACTGCTTGGTAGAGTAATTGCAAAGTTTACTCTGGAAGCTGCTTGGGTCAAACTGGGATACGCTGGAAAGGTAGCGTTGAACTCAACCAGTTCTATTCCGGGCTCTGGGGAGAAGGGGAGAATTTCGGAGGATATGAGATCTGAAAAGATAAATACGACTTTGAACTCGTAGGGTTCTCCAGTGCCTATGCGTATTGATTGGGGAAATCTTATCTCAACTCCGTAGAGGCCGAGTATTCCCAATCCTGTATCAAGCTCTACATCTAGTTGCTGGTTTGAAGCGTCATAAGCATAAACATGGATGAGATTAGACCGATAGATAAAAGGGAATCCTAGAGTGAAACTGTCT
>CP070835.1:315019-317881 GCA_020341775.1 Candidatus Bathyarchaeota archaeon | reverse complement strand
TGACCTTTACAACTGTTATTCTGTGGTTCAGACGTCGGATGGAGGCTATGCACTCGCCGCAGAATATTTGCTGATTAAGACTGATGCAGATGGAAACCACATGTGGAACCAAACATGCGGAGCATATGTTTATTCTGTGGTTCAGACGTCGGATGGAGGCTATGCACTCGCCGGCATGGCGGGCGGAGATGCTTTGCTGATTAAGACTGATGCAGATGGAAACCACATGTGGAAACAAAAATTCGGAGGACCAAGCGGGGATTCGGGTTATTCTGTGGTTCAGACGTCGGACGGAGCGTACGTCGTAACAGGCTATACACAGTCTTTTGGCGCTGGAGACCTTGACGTTTGGCTGATTAAGACCTATGGATGTGAAGAGGCGCCCGCAACTGAGCAGCTGTGGATGGCTTGGACCGCTTCCACACCCGACACCATCACTCTGTATAGAGGTAAAGATGATATCCACTGGAACTACGTACGCGTCCGCATATGGAAAATCAAAGACAACCCATAACCCCCTTTTTTTCTCAGTCTATACTTAGAAGAGCGTGGGCTATTGAGCCACGCAAGCATATTTTCTTGAAAAAAAGCCAGAGTCCTATCCTCATTAATGGGCATTCCTTATTTTGTTCGTGGTTGGGGTGAAGGGCGCTCGCAACGCAAAAAGCAATGATCTAATGTACAAAATCAACCAGCTATTCGAAAAGAAGATAGAAATCCCAAGAATCTACTTGGGAAAAAATGCATGCATATGCCCATACTGATTATTCAAAGGATAATAAAATTGCGCGTGCGCGTGAGGCAGGGCATATTATCCTAAGTTCCATTCCGCCAGGACCTAGACCTAAAAATGCGTGTACGACTAGTTTGTTGCTGTTACGCGAAGGTCCATCAATATTTTCCAGAGTTTTCTTCCAGTTAGAATAGCTAATGCAACAAGGGCAACAACAAAGAATGCTATTGAGGCATACAAGCAATCAGTAGATGGAGCTAATACTGAGGCCATTGTTATCAAGGAGTAGAGACAGGTGAGTAAGAAGTACGCTGTCCCGAAAATGAAAAAAGTTTCTCCTCGCATAAAGATCTCCTGCCTATAGGTTTTTTCTTTTTTAATGTCGGTCTTCTTGAATTTAATGTATTGCGAGAGGTGATACGCGTACATTGTTAATCCATATAAGAGGATGGCTAGGGCACAGGTGACAAGAATGATGAATATGTCTTCTCCGTAAAGCTGCTTCATTTCTGTGGAAGCAGTGAATCCGAATCCCGCCCAAATTGAGAATACAACTGACGAAAATGAGAGTAACCCTATTACGCCTTCGGTGGAAGAGTCAACGAAGGAAAGAAATCTCTCCTCGCGAGTCTCTGCCAAAAAAGACTGCCGAATATCCCCTACTAATATGTCATAGATGCACAGAGCAACGAAAACAACCACGTTAATTCCGAGGAATAATCTTAAATACATACAGCTACCCCCAGCAAAGCCACCAATGATAGACCCATAATCACAATCTCTATTCGAAGAAGTCGCGGATCATTAATATACTCTTTTAATGAAGCAAACAAACCAGTAAATCTCGTCTGATTTGCGTCGCCCAAGAGTTTTATTCCATACTTTTCTCGTGAAATTGGATACAAAGCCATGAGACCCCAATCTATTGTGTCAAGGAAAAGGTGAACAAAGAAGGGCGGCGCAACAATCCAACCACTTGGCATAACAAGAACTATCACTGCTACAACACCTAGCCAAAAAAGCGGAGTGTGAATAAAGAAATCTCGATGGGAAGGCGAAATCAAGAGATCAAAATCGGGGAGAATTGAGCAGCTGACGATTAGCAGTAGGTGTAGGAAATTATTGGGAATTATTCCTATAAGGCTCATCGACGCGAATATAACTACACCTGAAAAGTAATGGGCACTCGGTAGCATACCGTGTCCTCAATCGACTATTATTTGTGCAAGATATATTAAACTTGAACTATAGACCTCGTGTGGAGACGGGATTGAATATCAGGTCGATGCCCAAGACTGTGGAGTTGTTCACCGAGAGGGCGATAAGTCGGGCAAAAGAAATCTGTGGAAAGCACCTCGTATCGATTTACCTCTTCGGGGGCTTAGCTTCCGGAGAATTTACTGATGATGCGAGTGATGTTGACCTGCTATTCATAATTGATGATAGGTGCCCGCAGGAAAAAAAAGGCAAACTCGAGCAAGCTCTGAGATCCCTCGAAGCAAAGCACGGATTCTTGAGACTCGGACAAGAAAGTCCAATCTTCAGCATCTTTGCATCGCGAACTGCGCTCTTCAAGTCGCACTTCATCTTGAGATTGCAGAGCCTGAAAAACATGGATTATGTGAGCATGTTCTATGAAGGAAAAGGCTTCGACCTCCCTCTAGGTCGAATCTTATTTCCCTTTGCTCCATCTAAATTAGTAATCCGCAACATTCTAACCAACGCAAAAATACTGCATGGAATTGACAGTATAGAAGCATTAAGTCCGCCTTCCCCAAGCTGGAGCGAGTTGAATAAGGCCTTTCTCGCTTCACTACTCATGTCAATCTTTGGCATCTTTCTCTCCTTCATCACTAAATCGGGATCTCGGTTTTCTATGGAAGCATTCAAATGGTATATTCTGAATACTCATTCATTCTTCAAAGGTTCATCAAGCAGTGTGAAAAAGGCGTGCACCTTCTTTAGGACTAGCTTTTTTCACACTTGGATTATAACAAGCAGATTCTGCAAGCTCCGGAAATGCTATTCAAGAAGCTTCACTTTTAATTTCATCGTTCCCTTTTACATCACTCTTTTCCATATGATTAGCTCACGCTCATTAACTGCTCACTGAATCTAACAATCTATCT
>CP070835.1:312422-314919 GCA_020341775.1 Candidatus Bathyarchaeota archaeon | reverse complement strand
CCTGAACAAAGCGCAGAGCCAATAATCAACGGAATGCACATCCACCCCGCTCTGAACGAGGTGGTAGAAAGGGCTTTCCGTTCCCTTATGCCGCCGGACCAATACCATCAACTCATCGAGCATCACCAACACTAGATGATCCAAATACCTGGAGAATTGTGTGTAGGAAACGGCAATACGCGCGCATGTCAGAGTTTTCAGAACCTTGTTCGTGCTGCTCTGTATATTGCTTGAAAGGCCTGCTCTCTCTTACCCTCAGCCTTAAGAATTTCGTTGTGCAATTTCTTTGCGTCCATGGGGCAGTTTTGTGAGACTTCACGGATGAACTTCGTTAGTTCCCCCTTTTTGAAGCTGCATTTCAACGTGAGTTCTTCAACGACTTTCCTTGCAGTTTTTGCATCACCATAGCAGCTTTCACTCAATTCTTCTATTACGTGCTCCAAAGTCTCCGAGTCTATGTCACATTTGGAGCCTAATTGTTCTGCCCATTCCCGCTTCATCTAGCACCACAATTTCATTTGTGGTGCGCCATTAGCTTAAGCTTTTCGCATGCATGCAAAAAAAGAAGCATAGGTTTTTCCAAACCTAAACGAATATTCAATGGAACTTGTTTACTTTCGGGCGTGCACTTTCATACTTAAATATTGGGTTCAAGAAGTAGCTTAATGGGTGCAATTATGATTAGTGAATTGAAGAAAAAGCCGAAAACTTTGACCATCCTGTTGGTTTTGGCTTTGGCAGTACTCTTCGCTTTTCAGACCAATCTTGTATTGGCTGATATTCCGGATGTAACGAGTGTTGAACCATGGACAAGTGGAACTGATACTATCCTAAACATAACTGTTAGACATGCCTCACCAACACCTACCCACTATGTGGACGCCGTTGAGGTTGACATAGACGGAACTGTTGAAGCGGTTTATCTCGAGGGTCAGTCAACAGAGACTTTCCTTGCTCAATATAACATGGGCGAAGTGACGGATACTCCTGCAGTTCAAGCTAGAGCTTTTTGTACCTGGCATGGCTGGAGTTCCTGGTCTCAACCTGTGGTGGTTCCTGAATTCTCGACAATCTACTTATTCCTGTTTCTAGCATTTGTCTCAATCGCAATATTGCTGGTTAGGTCCAAGCAGTAAGGAATGGCCAGTTTCTTGGGCAGCATGGACGGTTAATAGTTATTCCAGAATCGTGACAAGGCTTTTAGGAATGCACCTCACATAAATCAATAAGGGTCGCTGGGGAAGATGGGCCTTTTCAATGCAAATGCTCCACTAGCATCTGACTTGAACTTGTTGCTTCAGGTTTTCATTTTCATTCTCCTAGTTGGAGGAGTTGTAATTGCTAAGTTCAGACGTGGATTCAACAGACACGGAACCGTGATGGGTATTGCTGTTTTCCTAAACACTATTTCCATGGCCATCGTCATGATTCCTTCTTTGCTAGGCTTCAGAGGCTTGTTTTCGGCGCCATTTTCCGATGCCGCCTTAATTGTGTTTTCACACAGCATTATGGGAACCGTGGTAGAGATTTTGGGAATCTGGCTAGTGGGCGTATGGCTAATTAACAAAATCAGGGCTTGTGCCAAAAGGAAGAACGTTATGCGCATCACTGTGATCCTATGGTTGATCGAGCTGTTAGTGGGTATATACATCTACATCATGTTGTATTTGCCCATATAGGCGCACGCATACATGTATGAATCAAGAAGGGGGTGAGGAGATAGGGAAGATAGACCAAAGATTCTAGTTCTCTTCTATTCGATGTACGGACACATCTTGAGGATGGCACAAGCAGTAGCTGAAGGCGTCCGAGAGGCAGGAGGTAAGCCAGCTCTTGGACAAGTTGCCGAACTTGTTCCGGAAGATTCTTGGAACGAGGACATAAAACTGGTAAAAGAGTTGATGAAGGATATCCCGATCGCTGATCCTAATAAGGATCTGGAAGAAATCGACGGAGTTATTGTCGGCACGCCAACTCGCTTCGGCAACATGTGTGCCCAGATGAGAAACTTCTGGGATCAAACCGGAGGAGTTTGGGTGAAAGGCAGTCTCATCGGCAAACCAGCTGCAGCCTTCACAAGCTCCAACACTCAACACGGTGGACAGGAAACGACTATTGTCTCGACCCATCTTACGCTGTTACATCATGGGTTTGTTCTGGTTGGCTTGCCCTACTCCTTCACAGAGCAGATGACAATGGAAGAAATAACCGGCGGCTCACCCTACGGAGCTTCAACCGTTGCAGGAGCCGGTCCACCGTACACGCGCATGCCGACGGCCAACGACCTGAACCTGGCAAGAAGCTTGGGCAAACACTTGACAACAATCGCTAAGAAACTATCGTCTTGAGTGCGCGCTTTCCCGCCGTTGAGGAGCTAGATGGTGGATAGGTAGATGGGCAAAAACCCGTTGAGGTGACGTTTGACTCCTCAACAGTCTCGGAGCATGTGCTTTCCCGCTATTGAGGGAGGCGATGAAAAGAGAAAGTAGAGGGCATG
>CP070835.1:300883-312322 GCA_020341775.1 Candidatus Bathyarchaeota archaeon | reverse complement strand
TGGATAAAAAAAAGCCAGAAAGTCCTTTCATTCTAAGCGGCCATCCGTGGCTGAACGCTCAACACGCTACTTTTTCTGGGGACCCAATTGATCAACATTGGAGATCAGTCCAGTGCCCAAAGCTTCAGATTTTCTTATGCGGGCGAACGGGACCGCAAATAGAAAAATCGGCGTGGATTTCTAGGTTCTTATTCCATGTATGTTTTTAGGTGCGGTAGTCGGGTAGTACTATAGGAAGCTCTAAGGTGAAAAAGGCGGCCATCACAGTTGTGACTATAGTTCTAGTTATGCTGGCGATTAGCTCCGTTAGAGCTGAGATGGGCACAATTAGGATTAGTCCTTCAACCTTAATGACGGTTGGAGGCCCCACAACCTACGAAATATGGGTTGACAAAGAAGATGATCCTACTTATGCTCCCCACATCTTGTTGGCAATGACTCAAGAGTGCTGGGAAAGCCTCGGAGGCCCAGTTGGAGTCAGCTGGGCGGGGGACACCACCTCCTTTGCTAAGAGTGACTTCAGCGCAGCTTACGGCGCATACATTCCCCTAAGCGGTGCCAGTGAGGGTGGAAGATACTCGGTTTATTCGCTCAAAACCCACCTTGGAGTCGACGTGACTGCCCCAGTGTACTGGGTGGTAGGTGATTTCTTGAGTGCGCCACTTCACACCACACCGCATCAGACGTTCACGATCACCTTGCCATCGACCAGCCCGAAAATGCTGGTTCTTGCCATCGGCAAAACCACAGCTGAATGCGGGCCATTCTTTGACAACCGGGTGCCTCCAGAACCTCCAAGTTTCTCCGCAGTCCCAGAACCCAGCACCATACTTCTGGCCTTAGCTTTATTCGCTGGGCTAAGCCTTTACACGTCTAGGAAGAAAACCCAACTTCCCCAGCAAGACAGCTGACTCGATTCCTCTTTCCCGACACGCCTTCACGCTTGGCTCACACCACTCACCATGTATACATCGCGTTGCACACCCCCGAAAAACAGCTACGTTCGATTCCTGGGTCAACAGAGAGGCGGTCGAGAGTTTGCACCTCACTTTGTTTCAAAAGAAGTCTTAGCGAACTCCACGTTTATAGGAATCTGAGAACATAGTTTATCCTCAGCCTGTCAGGGGGCTACAGTGTGTATGTGTCTTACGCAGATGTGAGGGCTGCTTTTCTTGTCCGGCAGGGACTCGCACCAGCCGCCGCTTGGCATTCAGTGCATGAGGCGATCAGCCAAATTGGCGCAGTCCAGATCGATACAATTGCCGTGGTCGCTCGAAGCCATCATCTAACTTTGCGAGCGCGTGTTCAACGTTATGATCCGGAACGGCTGTGGGCTGCCCTTCGCAGAAGAGCCCTGTTTGAGTATTATGTACATGGAAACTCGTTCATTCCAATCGAAGACTTCCCCTATGTAAGGCATTGTATGCAACGTTTTCCCACACATGGATACAATTGGCTGCGCAAAGCCATGCCTCGATATCGTGATCTCATGGAAACCATCCGCCAAAGAATCCAGGATGAAGGCCCTTTGACAAGCCGTGATTTCCAAGATCCGAAACATCACTCACGGGGCTGGTGGGATTGGAAACCAGCCAAGAACGCGCTTGAACTATTATGGTGGACTGGTCAAATCGTCGTGGTGGACCGCGTAGGGTTCCAGCGGGTGTACGACGTTACAGAACGGGGCGTCCCCAGCAAGTATCTTGATAGACACGTTGAATCGGAAGAGGTTTGGCGGTTTTACCTGAAACGCGCTGTCGACTGTTTGGCAGTCGCCACAATAAGCGACATTCAAAACTACTTCAACTTTCACATCTTCGCCTTAGACAGGAGAGGATCTAGGAGGAAAGCTCTTATGAAGAAACTGCAGATCCTTCAACAAGAAGACACCGTCTCCGAGGTTGAAGCTGAAGATGAGTCGACGCCCCACTATGTCCTCAGCGACAATCTCGCGTTCATGAAAGACGTTCAGAATCACGAGGCATCGAGAAATCGGGCATGGTTTCTCAGCCCTTTTGACAACCTTGTTTGGGATCGCAGACGCGTCCGCCGCCTTTTTGGTACAGAAGTCAAATTGGAGGCTTACATTCCCGCAGCAAGACGCACGTTTGGGTACTTCGCGATGCCGATCCTTTGGAAAAATCGGATTATTGGCCGACTCGACCCCAAAGCAGACCGCAAATCCAGCACGCTAACATTAGCAAACTTGGAATTGACGGTGGCAAAAAAAGAATACAAAGACGCCGTAGACGCGACCCGCGCAGAGCTTGCAGCTTTCAAGGCCTTTCATGGATGTGAACAGCTGAAAATTCAAAGATCCAAGCCCGCAAGACTCAAAGACTGTCTCTTCTAGCAGTCAAACCTGCCCTGCCGCACGGTTGCGCGAGTAGGCGTGTGTCGAACACTTCGAAATAGCTGGACACGTTGGAGCAACGGTTTTATGCGTTGACGCGAAGAGAGTAATCGAAGCTTATGGCTCTACGCGACTCCGAAGCCCAACCTTCCAAACGGAAAGAAACGGCAACCGTTGGCGGGGGCTGTTTCTGGTGCACCGAAGCTGTTTTCGGCCAGTTGAAAGGCGTAGAAAAAGTCGAGCCCGGTTATTGCGGCGGAAAACTGGCAAATCCGACATATGCACAGGTTGCCACTGGAACCACTGGACACGCTGAGGTTGTGCAGATCACCTTCGACCCTGAAGTAATCTCCTTTAAGGAAGTCCTGGAGGTGTTCTTTGCCACTCATAACCCAACCACATTAAACCGGCAGGGCCCTGACTTGGGCACTCAATATCGATCCGTCATATTTCCCCACAACGACCAACAAGAAAAGATTGCTAAAGAGTTAATTGAAGACCTCACTCAAGCAGACGTGTGGAGTGATCCCATCGTGACAACGATCGAACCCTTCACAGCCTTCTACAAGGCAGAGAGCTACCACATGGACTACTTCAAACGCCACCCCAATCAACCATACTGCCAGCGAATGATCCCGCCAAAACTCGCAAAGCTGCGAAAACACTTCAGCTCCAACCTCAAAAAAATGTAGAGGCTTGAGTTCCCACATACACGTACTAGAGCTCAGTTTCTACGTTGCTTTCAGGTCTAAGAGACACATCTGCGCGTGCCCCTTAGCCTTCACCTTCCGATACACTTTCTTCACGACTCCGCTACCATCAATCACGAACGTGGTTCGTTCTGTGCCCATGAACGTTCGACCATAGAGACTCTTCTTCTTCCACACGCCATAAAGATCGAGGACGACGCCTTCGGGATCACTCAACAGCGTAAAGGGCAACTCATGTTTCTGCTTGAATTTTCGGTGAGACTGGATACTGTCCTTGCTTACTCCCAGAATAATGGCTCCTTCCGCCTCGAACTCTTCCGCCATGTCCCTGAACTCAATCGCCTCCCGAGTGCACCCGGGCGTCCCATCTTTGGGATAGAAGTAGAGCACCACCGTCTTACCCTTAAATTCCTGCAAAGACACGTGTCTTCCATCATCTGCCTGCAACGTGAAGTTGGGAGCCTTTTCCCCTTCATTCACCAACTTTAAACCCCACTTAGTAATCCAGCTTGTTAGATTTAAGATGCAGCCCATAATTCAACTAGAAACCATGGGTCTCGTGTCAGCGCTCTCGTTGAGATGCGTTTCGGAGCAACTCTTGCAGGGGTGAATGGCGACCTCCGTTCTCCTAGAGCGCCCTTGCGTAGCCAAGTGGCTATCAGTGCCGTTGTGTTCTATCCTCCGTAGTGGATTAATGCAGTGCTATGGCGATGGGAAGTTTTAAATTCAAGAAAAAACGGTTTGAGCAAGAACCACATGCTAGAAGGCATCACATCTCGTGTAAGAGAAGAGTTTTCGTTCATCCGAGGCAATCTGCTTACTCTGATCATTAGTTGGCTTTTTATTTACTTCGTCTTCTCGATCGTCTCGCCCTTTGAAGCCCTCTACATCGAAGGATTAGGCGCCCCGCCGATTATAATTGGTTTCATAGGCTCGGTTGGCGCTGCCATGTTAAGCTTAGCGAGGATTCCAGGCGCTTACATTGCAGACAAGTACGGGCGAAAACAAATAATTGTGACAATGACGTTTTCCATCGCGTTTTCTTATCTCCTGTACATCTTTGCGCCTGATTGGAGATTCGTTCTTATGGGCATGGTTGTCTCCAATCTAAGTTTGATCTATCAACCAGCTCTCCAAGCTATTCACGCTGACTCGATTCCCCCAGCAAAGCGTGGAATGGGCTTTGCAGCCTCGAATGTAATACCCAACATCCCCACAATCTTTGCCCCAGCGGTCGCAGGCTTTTTGGTAGAAACCCAAGGCCTAATTCCAGGCATGCGCATTGTCTATACAATAGTTTTCTTCTGCTGCATCGCAGCAGCGTTAATACGGCTCTTTTTCTTAAAGGAAACTATTCACAAGCCGCAAAAGATCAAGCTAGGCGAGATGAAAAACGCTTTCAAGGAGTCGTCCAGTGCGATTCGCGAAGCGTGGAAATCCATGTCACCGAGTCTGAGGTTTCTTACTGCAGCGTTTCTAATCAGCGCCTTCGAAGAACCTCTGTTCAGGTGGTTCACCCAGCTATACGTGACGAACGTCATCAAGATTGGCGACTTCAACTGGGGATTGGTAAACGCAGTCTCCATTGCAGTCACAATTATTCTAGGATTTCCGATGGGAAAAGTCGTGGATAAGATCGCGAGGAAGAAAGCAGTAATCCTCTCCTACTTTATCTTCATACCTGCCAACATTCTCTTCATCGTCAGCACCAATTTCACGCAAGTACTGCTAGTATTCATCATGTATGGTGTGGGGTTCTGTCTCATAATGCCAGCCTATCAAGCGTTACAGGCGGATATGATTCCCAGAGAAAAGCGAGGTCGGATTATGGGCACAATTGGAACCTTGAACGTTCTAGCGACGATTCCTGCGTCAATAATCGCAGGTTTTCTGTACAGCCTTAGCCCAGTCTTACCGTTTGTCTTCACTATTTTTACAGGAATTACTGTGAGTCTTGTTGTGTTCTTCGCCGTCAAGGAGCCACGGACTAGAGAAATATAGCGTGAATAAAGGATGCGGGCATGCGTGCGCTATAACTTCACAAATCAACCTGAGAATGCGCGTGCGCGACGATGCAGATCGGCTCTTTTGCCTACCTTGTCGGAGTCCTGTTCTAGGCCCCTTTCCACTGCAAATTAACCACCACACAAATTAAAAAGCCTGAACTCCACCACTAACACTGGGTTTGATGTGAAGGAATATGACCTGATATCAATCGGCACAGGTTCCGCCATGAACATTGTTAGCAGTATGGTTCAGGAGAACCCCCAGATGAAGGTGGCTGTCATAGACAAAGACGACCCTGGAGGTATTTGTTTGACACGCGGTTGTATACCGTCGAAGCTGCTGTTGTATCCCGCTGAGCTGGTCAGAATCATTGGAGAAGCGGAGGATCTTGGCATCGACGTCAACATGAGAAAGATAGATTTCAAACGAGTCATGGACCGGATGAGAGCTCTCATCCGTAAGGACATCGACATGATCCGTCGGGGGCTCTCCAACGCTGAGGCCATCGATTACTACCCGACTGTTGCCGAATTTATCAGTCCCTACACGCTGAAAGTCGGTGATGAAACTGTCAAGTCAAAGATGATTTTCTTGTGCGCAGGCTCTAAGCCTATAATCCCCCCGATAAAGGGACTCGAGGAAGTGGGTTTTCTCACCAGCGACACAGTTCTTAACATGAGTCGACTGCCTGAAAGTATCGCCATAGTTGGTGGAGGATACATTGCTGCCGAATATGGCCACTTCTTTTCCGCTATGGGATCAAAAGTTACCATTATAGGCAGGAATCCGCAATTTCTCAAACAAGAAGAACCGGAGGTGTCGGCGCTGGCTAAGAGAGAGTTGGAAAAGCACATGGCAATTCTCACTAACCACGAGGTGCATGAGGCAGAGAAAACTTCGATGGGTGAGAAGAAACTTATTGCCGTGAACAGAGAGAGCGAAGGACAAATAGTGATAACGGCTGACGAGATACTAGTCGCAGCTGGAAGAGGCCCGAATACAGACATTCTTCATCCTGAAAGAGCGGGAATTGAAACGGACAAAAGAGGATGGATCATCGTTAACGAGTATTTAGAGACTTCCCAACCAAATATTTGGGCTTTTGGCGATGCCAACGGCAGACATCTCTTCAAGCATGCGGCAAACTACGAATCAGTAGTAGTCTACTCCAACGCCGTGTTGAAGAAGAGGATAAAAGCGGATTACCACGCGATCCCCCATGCCGTCTTCACGTATCCCGAGATTGGAAGTGTGGGGCTTGGTGAGAAGGGAGCCGTTGAGAAATACGGGGAAGCTAACGTGCTAATCGGGATGTATCGATACGAAGACACCGCCAAAGGAGAAGCCATGGCTGTGAAAGACTATTTTGTCAAGGTAATCGTTGAGAAAGAAACCCAGAAGATCTTGGGGGCGCACATTATTGGACCGTATGCCTCTGTCCTTGTTCAGGAGATCGTAAATCTGATGTACACCCCTGAACAAAGCGCCACGCCAATTACCAATGGAATGCATATTCATCCTGCTCTGAACGAGGTAGTGGAGAGGGCTTTCCGTTCTCTTATGCCGCCAGAGCAGTATCGCCACCTCATCGAGCGCCATACTTTCTAGGTGGTCGACTTTGCCTCGCACGTTGTGTGTGGGAAATGGCAATCTTCAAGTGAACATTGATGACAATCTGAACATTAGAGACATGTTATTTCCCTTTGTTGGATTGGAAAACCAGTCCGTGGTCATTTCTGCAGGTTCGGAGTCTGGGTGGATGGACGGTTTTCCTGGATAGACGCTTCTTGCATGCATGCAACGCAGGGATGTCTAACAGGTTTTGTTTTATTAATCTTCATTACAGCGCGTTCAAATACGATTAGTCGCTTAACCAATTTTTTTTCTAGTCGCATGGAGCACTCAAAAGCTCCCGCAACTCTAATGATTCCGAATGTAAGCAGGGGAGGATTGAACTTCAAGTACGCTTGTCTACTCGGGTCATCGACTTTGGATACAACTACTTTGGGAGTAGCATGCAGTGTTGCAGAGGATGGGCAGCTATCAAGCTAGACTCGAATACGTGCGATGGCCTTAAGATTGCAAGGAAACACAAGTGGCTTTCAAAGAATAGGGAGGGCGTTTTGACTTCTGAGGCGCTTGCTAGCTTTGTTGCCACTCAGCCTATCGTTCCCTTCCAGGCATTATATCCTTTTTCTTCTATGATAGTGATAATTTTTTCTTGTATGCCCGCATTTTCAGTCAAGCCTATTACCAAGCCACCTCGACCAGTTCCTGTTAATTTCGCGCCCAATGCTCCATTTTCCAAAGCTATTTTTACTAATTCATCATTGATTTCTCCCGACACCGTTATCTGTTGTAACATTTTGTGATTCTGATTCATCAAATCTCCGATAGTGGCGATATCTCCTTCAAGCAGAGCCTCTTTTGCGGTTTCTGCTAATTTCTTATATGCGCCAAAAATCTTTTGGATTTTCTCCGGGCTTTCTTCTCTTAACCGTCGAACGTCAGCGACTACTTCTGCTGTTGAGGCTGTTATTCCCGAATTTGCTATCACTATCAGCATCTTTCTTGGCGATTGCAGTAGATCAATTGTGTTCTTTCCCGCACCCAAGTTTTTCACAAACCAAATCAAACCGCCGTAGGTGGAGGCTGTATTGTCGATGCCAGAGGGTGTTCCATGGTATGCTTTTTCGCCTTCATAGGCGGCCTCATTTATCTTTTCGTCATCTAAATTAAGATTGAAGGTTTCATTCAAAGCGCGAGCCAAAGATGTGCATTGCGCAGCAGAGGCGCCCACTCCACTCGCCGCAATTAAATCACCAGAAAAAGATATTTCAATTCGTTGAGTTTTAATGTCCACTTTCAAATGGTTGATTATGTTGGCAATCGCCTGCATCGCCTCAACGTGTTTCAGTTCTTTGTAGCCGGGAGTGGCAGGTCTCTGATCGCTTACGGTCCATCCGCTTCCTTCCAACAAGTTAACATCAGCGGTTGTATAGGCTCCTAATGCTGATACGATGGATGGCAGTCCATAGACCACAAAATGCTCTCCGAAAAGGATAGTCTTTCCATACCCCTTCCCGGTGCCCACCTATTTCACCTCAACAGTCCCTTCTGAACCATTGACAACCATCTTCTGTCCAGTCTTGAGTTCAGCCACGTCAATCTTGTCCACGCAGGGAATTTCGCTGATTATGCAGCCTACAGCGATGATTGTGTCGATTTTCTCGTTGACTATTGCTGCGGGAGCCAAGTTGTTTTTTTTCATCCGATACAACGTATAGGATCCAACCGTTGAACCTTTGCCCGTTGGAAATGCCAAAATCTTCCCCGCTAATGATTGTCCTTCGAGTTCATGCCCAACCTCCACAACCTTACCAGTATCAGGATCAACGCCTCCATAGAATGATATTCCCTCTCTGGTTACAAGCGCTTCTCCTTCTGCGACGCCTTTGTAGATTTTCCGTCCTTTTAGCTTCATTTGGTTGCCTCCTCGACACATTCTTCGATTGTGCCAATCTTGACTTTGAGCTTGTTTCTTGCACGGCCATAATAGCAAGCTTTGGCAGAGTCGACGATCATGCTTTTAAAGCGTCCTTTTATGGGAGCTACAACGCAGCATGTATCCGCTGCGAATTTTGCTCCAGCATCTTCGATTATTTTGGAATATCCTGCTTCATCGGCGACCCTCTTTATAGGTCGAGCGGTGGTAATCCAAAACTCCTTCGTAACTTTCTTTCTCTTCAACAACCCAGCGATTTTTCTTATTTCACTGATTGAAGCGTGGGGACACCCAACGCTGACAAAGTCGATTTCCAGTTCGTCATCAATAAGTGTAAATCTGGCTTTCTCTAGGTCCTCTTGATTAATCTCAAAAGCACCACCACTTGGTTTCGGGTATCTCTCAAACTCGGGAGTGATGCCTTCCATGTGGAATAATGCTGTTCCCCCATAAGTGGCAACCGATGCGCAAAATGACTTAAGCTCTTCAACAGTGGCAGAAGGGATTCCTGTAATGAATGGTGTGTTTTTTCCTAGTCTAATTAATTTATCACCAATTATTTTTCCTAACACGCCAAATCTGTCGGTGCCTGTGACATGAGCGGCCACCTTTATTGAAACTTGGCCATGACGATTTTCGTCTAAATGGTAGCCGTATTTCGGCGTTTTTCCCGTTAGAGCTGAAGCCAATGCGCTGGGTCCTCCCTCTCGATTGGTTCGAGCACCAATGACGGAGTTTGCATAGCATACAGCGCTGCTTTCGGCCCATGCGACGTGTTGTCCAAAATGGGGAACGTTTCCTACAAAATATGGTGTGCACGAGCACGTGGTGATTACGCCCATCTTAGCAAAGGCGTCGATAACGCGAATCTGATTTGTAGCGAACGCTTCACTTATGCCTAATGTTTGCCAGTTTTCGCGGTCCATTCCTGCCGGGTTCAGGGTTGTTAAGACTTTAACCTTGCCGTCTTTTGCCATTTCGTCTAGGAAATCCAGCCCGGCTTCGCCGAGGTTGGCGTAGGAAACGCCGGCGATCTGAACACTAGAGACGTCGACCATGCAATTAGCATCAAAAATTTCCCCCAGTGTGGTCAATATTTCCATGGATTTCTTGGCTGCTTTTCCATGCTTACCATTCAGCATGTCTTGTTCTTCGGGCGTTAGTTTCATGGCCATTCAATCCGTTTGAGGAAGGTATTTTTTGGAATCGACTTGTGGAAATTTTGCGACCTCAAAATTCTTTCCCTTGGCCACGAGCGGTTTGGTTAAGTCAAACCCAATCTTCGTTGTCATCTTTGTGTCAGGTTCAGCGCTAGGATCTAGACTGCTGCCTTGTTCTTTGTCTTTGATGACCATTCGAGTGTCTCCTTGAAAGCGCGTTGCCATTGCCCATTCGACAGAGAGAGGTTTGTAGATGTCGATGTCTTTGTCTACCACAAAAACGTGTTTACAGCTTCGATGTCCAGCAAAACCGCCTTCTATGGCCTTTCTTCCGTCATCTTCGGATTTTTTGTCAATTTGAATAATTGCGTGTAACCAAGAACATCCGCCAGGGCTCAGGTTTACATCTAGGCACCTTACGCCTCGTTCATTCACTTCATCGAAAATTGTGGGTTCCCGAGGCATTCCCATTAATATTTTGTGTTCTAGTGCGCCCGGCAGCAGAGCTTGCCAAATTGCATCCTTTCTATGAGTGACTTTCTTAACTTCAAAAACCGGTTCTTCTCGAATCATGTCGTAGGTTTCCGTCAAGTCGACAAAAGGTCCTTCCGCGTGCCTCTCCTCCAAATAGACTCGTCCTTCCAAAACAAATTCTGCTTCAGCAGGAATAAAGAGATCAGTTGAATACGCTTTGACAACTTTGAAGGGCTCCAATGCGTTCGCTATACCCAATTCGTCAATGCCAATATCGACAGACGTTGCCCCCGCAATTAGAATGTTAGGCGTATTCCCTACGCAAAACGCTACGTCTAACTCGCCGTTCCGTTCCAAAAATTGGTGAAAATGGCGACCTCTAACCACTCTTATCGCAAATTTATCTTTAGAAAACTGCATTGCACGGTGAAAATCCACGTTCTGACCATAATCGGGATCTCTCGTAACGACAACAGCAGAGCTAATATAATTTCCACCATCCTTTTCACAATGGAATAGAATGGGCAAATTGTCTAAATCTACACTTGATTCGATAACTTCTTGACAAGGAGCTTTAGCAGCTATCTCGGGTTCCGAGCGTTCAGAGATAGCCCGAGAAAGCATGGGGATAAGATCTGCCGGTGTCACACTGAAATACTCGGCAATCACGTCTTTGGTGCAAAGTAAATTGCCAGCAACCCGAAATTTAGATTCTCTGACATTGTTGAATATTATTGGGGTTGGCTCAACTTCCTTCAAGATTCCAGAGATCTCTAATTTTTTTGACACCCCAACGTCTACTTTTTGAAGAGCCCCCTCCTTTCCGATCTTTTCCAAATATTCTCTGAACCCCATAGCATTGCATCCCAGTATTCTTTTTAGCGTGCACGCTTATAATCGCATGCATGCAGAGATGTAGCAATGAGCTACAGGGATCTAACATAGAGGTCAAACATCAATCAAAAAACTCATGATCCAATGAACAAGATCAACCAGCTATTCGAAAGGAAGGTAGAGGTCCCGAGGATTTATCTAGGAAAGAAGCAAGCACTTGAAACTCTGATCAACGAAGAAGCCATTCTGTTTGCAGGATACTTAAGAGACGAAGCGAAGGTGAATCATGGAACCCGCGAATTGGGATGGAACTTAAAACACCCTATACACCAGAATCTTCAAACGGAAGAAAAAAAAGAGGTTGTTGAAGCCTTAGCTTGCTTGACTATTTGCTTT
>CP070835.1:297625-300783 GCA_020341775.1 Candidatus Bathyarchaeota archaeon | reverse complement strand
CATCCATTATCGCTGAAAGCTATTCCCGTTTTTTGATAGATTTCTTTCTGAGATGATAGGTCAGCGGATTTCTAATTCTTTTACAGACGGGGTCATTTGGATTTACACATACACCATGAGTCTGTAGTGTTGAGCAATTGTAAGTTCTATATGGAGTTCTGCTTCCCCTTTGACCTGCTAGGTGTTCGACTTGGTATCTTGTCTTGTCCTCTCGAAAGTCTGCAACATTTGAAAACAGGTTGACAATTCTATCCACACCAATGCCTTGATGTAGCAGGTATGTCACCAGGGTGAACCTCTCAGCATGGGAAAGGTGTTGTCCTTTGGCTGTTCTATCTAAGAAATCCATAATACAAGGAGGATACTCTGACTCCTCAGCTTGGATCTTCTGATCGAATTCTGACAAGTGGGGCTTTCTTTTCAGAAACTCAGCTTTTATTTCTTCAATCACATCTTGGAGAAGCTGAGGAATTTTCGTAACTTCCTCCTTAGTTCTGTCTTCTATGTAGTTCTTTATCTCCTCTTGGAGAAGTCTGCAAACCTCGTTTTTAGTTACAGACACCTGGCCTTTATCAAGTTGCCTATTCACTAATTTCCACTCTGGAGAATGGACTAGCCGTCCTTTAGTTGCGTTTCTTAAGTAGTATACAAAATGCAATGTATACGAAAAAGGTCCTTGTTTTGAAGGATTAATATCCCATTCAAAGAATTTTGCTATTCCTAGTATGACATTATCTTTCTCATCCAAGAGATAATTGTAGATTTTTTTAGCTTCTGATAGAGCATATCTTTCAGCAAGGGTTTTATCTTTTACGCCTGCAACAACGAATGCAGCTACAGGAAATGCAGCAATCTCAACCTCAGATTTCTTGTATGGCGCCTGGTTTTGCATGTGTGCTAGGAATTCAAAAGTGGCGGCTATCCTAACTTTTGCACGATCGACAATGCTTTCAAGCTCTCCAAGATCGTTGAGATCAATGCCTAATTCAGCAACATACTTTTTTGCTTCAGGTAGAAAAGGATATTTCACCAGGTCAACAGGTGTTAAAAGAATGCTCTCACCCAACTTTGAGTTTCCAAATCTGCCTCTTATGCCTTCCTCTTGAACAAAGCCCCCATGGTAAACAACTGAGGGGCGTGCTCGTATGTAGGATAGCTAAGCTCAGCTATTTGCTCTCTTTCTTCTGATTTTTTCTGTAGCATTGTTTGGGGCGTTCTCCGGTTTTTTCATAGTGTTTGAAGTGTTCGAGGAATGGGGGTGCTTGAGGGGCTAAGTTCACGAACTCCACGAACTTAGCCAGTTTCTCTACGGTTTCTCGCGTCATCTTGTGTTCAATCTCGCACGCATCCTGCTCAGCCCTTTCTGCATTGACTCCAATCATAACTAGGAAATTCTTCAATGCACGGTGCCTCTTCTCGAGGGTCTCTGCAAGCTGGATGCCCTTGCGTGTTAGCACGACTCCTCTATATCGTTTGTAGGTTACAAACTTGTGTTTATCCAACCTCTGTAGCATATTTGTGACGCTGGGCGGCTTGACATTCAAAGCAGCGGCGACATCGGCGACTCGAGCATAGCCATGTTCCTTGATTAGGCTGTAAATCACTTCAACGTAGCCTTCCTCCGCTTCACTTAGCCCAATTGGCTTGGTCCTCTGCAACTCGTTCGCCAACAATCCTCTTTCAGCTACAGCTCATGCGTTCGGTACACACTGAGCTTTATTAGCACAACCTAACTTTGTTATATAGAGCTAAACCTTTATTTAAGCTTTCCACACATATGCATTTGACTGTGCGCAGTCAGAAGATGGACCTCGTGGATCTACATCTAACGCAACTACGAGACGGGGAGAGCGGAGTCATCCTCTCCTTCATTTCACCTCAAGGCAATCCTCCGCGTAGCGGTCAACGCAAATGGAGTTTTCAGAGGAGACTGGAGGATATGGGCATCACTCCAGGCACACGAGTGCGAGTGGTCAAATCAGCCCCCTTCCGCGGTCCCATAGAACTTCAGGTGCGTGGCTCTCGACTTGCAATAGGCAGAGGAATGGCCAGAAAAATCTTGGTGAGAGTCGAACGGTGAATGATGAACGGGTCACTATCGCCCTTGCAGGAAACGCGAACGTCGGTAAATCGGTCATATTTAACCACCTCACTGGCCTGCATCAGCACATCGGTAACTGGCCAGGAAAAACCATTGAAAAGGCTGAAGGGACCCTATACTTTAAAGGTCGCACCATAGACATCATCGACCTACCGGGCATCTACTCTCTTTCAACCTTCTCCTTGGAAGAACTCATCACCCGCGAATACATAGCCAAAGAGCAGCCTGATCTCGTCATCAACGTCGTCGACGCAAGCGTCCTCGAACGCAACCTATTCTTTACCCTGCAACTCATAGAGCTTGAAACGCCGATGATTATCGCCTTGAACCAGATGGATATAGCGAAGAGAAAGGGGGTAGAAATCGACCACAAGAAACTCGCAGCAGTGTTAGGCGTCCCGGTGATCCCAACCGTCGCGCCAAAGCGGACCGGCATCTACGAGTTGCTGGAGACAGCAGCAACTGCTATTGAAGAAAAACCTGCTCCTCTCACAACGATTCGATACGGAGAGGAGATTGAGGAGAAGATTCAGGAGCTCGCAAAAGAGGTTCAGAAGTTTTCGTTGCCATACCCGCCAAGATGGACTGCAATCAAACTCTTCGAAGGAGACGACCAAGTCCTCAGCGAAATCCAAAAGTTAGGTCCTCTGATCCTATCCAAGATTCGAAAGGCTGTCCTTGACATCGAGGGCATCCACGGGCACGCGTGCCCAACTGTAATCACCTCTGCGCGGTACGAAGCAGCAGGATGCGTAGCTAGAGACGTGCAACAAATTGTTCCATTGAAAAAACCCCCGAAACGGGAAAGACTTCACACCATCACGACACACAATGTTCTTGGGTATCTAATCATGATAGGAGTGCTCCTCTTTGTGTTCGTCGGAATCTTCACCTTTGGAGATGGAGTGTCGAGCGTCTTGAGCGGAGTCTTTGCCCTCATAGGCCAAGGCTTCTGGACCACCTTTGGCACTGGACCACTGGAAACGTTGGTGTGGGGCGGAGTTTTTGAAGGGCTCATCGCCGGAGTCACAATTGTGCTCCCCTATCTCTTTCCATT
>CP070835.1:289868-297525 GCA_020341775.1 Candidatus Bathyarchaeota archaeon | reverse complement strand
TCTCCATCTTGGCGTGTTGAAGCATATATTGAATCGAGACTTGCAGTTCTCGTGCAACAGCATTGTTCAACAGATCAATATAATCAGGTGTTATTTGGACAGACATAATTGTTCACATCTTCTCAACTTATGAACGCAGTGATTAATAACTTTGCTGCACCAGCAATTTGGCGAGGAAGGCGAACGCTTACGGTTCTCAGAAGACTTTGAGAAAAGTGGTCTTATTATTTTAGGGCGTATGAATTCACCGTTTGTTGTAGGGTTTTCCTTTTTTCCGGCCAATCGTTTTGTTGTCGTCGAAGAGCCAGAAGACGTCATTCGTCGCCTTATGGAACATATAGTTCTTCCCGGTAGATTTCACGTGGCGAAGCGTATCGCGCAGGCCAATGTAATCGTCACTGTCATAGCTGGGGGCATATCCCTCCACGGGATGTTGCCAGTAGACGCCTTTCTTCCCCTTCCGTTCTTCCCATTCTAGCATGTCGGGGTCCCAGTTCACCACAAGGCTTGGGCCAGTCGGCTTGGGACGTGTCGGAGCAAGGGCTTCCCCGCTGTCTTCACCGATTTTCGTAGCGCGCGGTTCGGTATCATCCTCTTGGACGAGTACCAACTTGTATTCGCGACCACACTTGCATTTAAAACTCACACCTTCACCTCCTCTGTTTTACTGATGCGCACGCAGTTCTTACCAGGAGGCATAGACCAAGCCTCCTATCCAGAAATACACGCATATCAGCTTCGTGAATGATAATAACTTTTCGCTTGCATGCACTCTCTGCCCATTAAGAAAAAGTCTTCCTGTACGGGTATATTTGATCAATTCATCATTCCAAGAATGAGGACTCCAGTTTGATTTCTCTGGAACCTAGCACCATTTGCTAGTGCTAAGAACTAAATTTTGATCCGACCAACGACACAAAAACTAGGAGTGATTACTTCAATGTAATTTCTTAGTTTTAAAGTTCAGGCAAATTCTAACGAATCGCAGATTTATGATCAGAGTCCCTTCCATCGTGTTTCACCCCCGTTCCATCTTACTCTGGAGCGCTTGTTTCGCTTTGTGAGATCCTCTCACAACGCCGTAGATTTTCACGCTCTCAACGACTCTCTCTATTAGTTCAGGTTGAACGTCATCCGATAGTTTCAGCATTCCTACGACGCGAATCTTCATCTTTATGCCTTGTTGGAGAGCTCTTTCAAACGCTTTATTGTCTAATACATAGACGCCCATTCCCGCGTACGTTTCTTGTTCTTCTTCTCTTTCCGAGGGACCGGTTATTTGCTCGAGTTTCTTCGAGATGAAGTCCTGATGCGAATCGAGTCGGTCTCGAATGGCAGCTCGAATGAATTCTGCGCGGCTTGGGTAGAATCCTGCCCCAATAAGCATGTCTATTCTGGCGATTTCGATCGGAGGAAGATTTATTGTAAGTTTTTCCATTTTGGGTTCTTCAAACATTTAAACCCGACCTGCCGTTTAGAGGTTTTTAGGATGTCTTGAAACATCCTTAAACCATCTATAGGGATGGTAACATTTAAATGTTTTGGCAAATGCTTCTTGTGTTAATTGATTTTCTGCAAAAAGAGAGAAGTGAAGTAGCAGTTGAGTCACTGTTTTCGAAGTTCGTCGAGATTTTCTTTGGCTTTTGGGGCGTGCTCATGGAATTTTCCTAGCTTTTCACATGCATAGTCCTTGCAGAAGGCACAGTTGTCAATGCTCTTTTCGGTGCCACATTTACGTATCTCGCAGGTGATCCAGTAGTTGATGTGTCGTCCGTTTGGATCTCCGCAACCATCACAATTGACTTCGTCGGGTGGGATTTTCCATTCCTCGGCAATAGTCTTCTTTGTTGCTTCATCGTTCTCCTTTGTAGCAATGAATGCTTTGCAGTCGGTACACGTTATTCCACAAAAGGCAATCATCTTATCCATATGAAGACCTCGTTGAGACATTGTGCAATAGCTCATATTAAGCTTGATGAGTCGTATGAATAGAACCCGAAATTCATTCCCTCTCCCGACTGTGAAATACATGGGAAAGTTTAATCCTAACTTCACAATTATGTGTGACACTGCACTCAATTCACCATCTTACTCGAGTGAACCTGATGCCATTCTCGAAGAAATTCACGAAAATTATGGGCTTCCCGAAGGAAGGCGATACTGTGAATCAATTCGTTGTTGAGTCTTTGTCCGTTGACCATATTTATATCCAGAAGAGCAAACCACGCCGATATGAATATTCTGTGAAGATGGTTGTTCGAGGGAAAGGCAATATGGCAGATGTAGCAGCTGCTTTTGATCCCTTACTTCACCAGAAAAACGTCAGAACAACCAGTGGATATGGCAATCCTTACTCATGCAGCATCGGGCAAATGAACATCTCCAGAGCAGATGAAGAGAAATACGTAATAGACGCGAAAGGCCGGTGCACCAGGGCTTCACACGAAGCACACGAAGAATACGAAGCGACACAGCTCAGAAAACTTGAGGAAGTAACCTTGAAAGTGTATGAAGCCCTGTTTCAAGACCAAGACGCTGTAGAGGTCGATGGTGTCATACATCGGCTCAGTGAGACATCGGCATCAAAGATCCGGTTTGTTAAAATCGAAGGATACACGTTCATTGAGCAAAATCCTCGAAAAGATTCGAAATGGGGAAAGCTGGCTCAAGAAGGACACAAGATCATGTGGGTATGCAGAGGACGAGCTTACCTCTACTTTGTCAAAGATGGACAGTTTTCGAAGTTGAGGAGGAGGACAAGAACAAAGAAAAAACAGACGCACGCGCGAGCGCCCTCTCGAAAGCGTGCACTCCACGATGCACCTCTCCAGTAAGACTAATTACAGGCTTCAAAGAGTACCGAATTATGAAAATAAAAAAGAGTCCCTGGGCTGCTTTGTTTCCATGCCCTGTTGTTCTCGTTACCTGTGTGGACTCTGAAGGAAGTCCCAACATAATTACTTTGGCATGGGTGGGGGTAGTCTGTTCCAATCCGCCTATGTTGGGTTTTGGAGTCCAACCGCGGAGGTATTCCCACAGGTTGATTGAACGTTCTGGAGAGTTCGTTGTGAATATTCCAACCACAGACATTGTGAAGGAGACAGACTTTTGCGGAATGGTTTCAGGTAAGGATGTGAACAAGTTTTCTCAAACAGGATTAACTCCAGAACCTGCTGAGATCGTTAAGCCTCCACTCATTAAGGAGTGCCCAGTGAACATTGAAGGCGTCGTCAAAACGAAAATTCCGTTAGGGGTCCATCACCTGTTTCTGGGCGAGGTAGTTCAAGTTCACGTTGACCAAGAAATTCTAAATGAGAAAGGAAGAATCGATTTCACGAGTTTCTCTCCCTTCGTCTACAACCAAGGAGAATATTGGAGTCTTCACAGGAAAATTGGCCTGATGGGATTTTCGAAAAAGGGCAAAGCTAGGTAGCTCATCGTTGAGCCACGCGCGCTTCTGCTGGCTAAATGGGCTTAGTTGTTCAGAAAGACCGTCAGGCTGAGGGTGAAGTAGTAGAGTTGGAAGGGGTAGACACCTAATCTTTCAAGCAATCCTCTGTATTTGCTTTTGATGAATATCCCGGAGACAATGATAAGGATGAGTGCAACTAATGCGGAAACGAGTGAATAAACGGCAAATGTCTTCCAGACTTCTACCGGCTGTAGTCGAAACCACAGTGCCACCATCCCCGCAATGGTCATTAACCCCGAACCAATCACAAGAATCAGATGCAGCTTCCCCCTGAGAGTCACAATCTCGCCACCAGCGTCAAGAGGGAAGAAGAGAGCAACGAGTATCCCCAGAAATCCACTCGTTAAAAACAAAACTGGCCCTACAAGCGAACCACCTTCACTGTTTATCCCCTCAGGTAACCCAAGATAGAAGGCAAACAGCAAGACACTCGAAACAATAATGAAAGACTGCATTAACCTCCTGTTAGGAGCGCCAACTGCAAACAATGAGCTGATATCATCTCGAACATGACTATAATCCGACTGCAAAATGCCCCCAAGAACCCACATGACCGTATACACGATTGGACTAAGCATCCCACAAATTGACATAATCTGCACGAGACTCATACGTTTCCCGTTTGATGTCTAGGCTAAGCCTTCACTTAAATGCTACGCGGATAACGATTAAAAACAATAAAAAGCGTAATATACTCAACGAGAACTTGTCAAGTGGAAAGCAGAAGACAATGAAAGAGTATTTCAAACTAGGATTGCCCAAAGAGGTGATCGACGCAATGCGAAGCAAGTTAAAACACCTCCATCTACCCGCTGACACGCCCAAAGCGACAATTGTGGACAAGTTCTTAGAAGATGTTTTTTTCCACCTCACAAAAACTGATGAACGCATTTCCGTAGAACCACTCGATGAGTAATAGCCAAAAACCAAGAGCATGCATGCATCGCCTTCTCCTTCATTTTTGCTTCACAGGGGAAATCACGTGTGCTTCGCCTTCACAATCTGCTTCAAGAGCGAGAAATGATGTATTCAAGCTACGCAATCATGGCAAGCAATCCAAGGGTCAAGATAAACCCTACTATCAATCCAAAAGATGTGAAATGCTCGTGTCCGTGCTCATGCGCTATAGGAATCAGCTCATCCACAGTGATAAACACCATTACTCCTGCTGCAAAGGATAATGCAAAAGGCATCAGCTCCGACACCGTGGAGAGGAATACAGCTGCTATCACAGCGCCCGCTGGCTCCGTTAATCCTGACAGCAAGGCGACGCGAAATGCACCCCATCTTGAGGCTCCGCTCAGCCGAATCGGCAAGGCTATTGCCATGCCCTCCGGGATGTTGTGGAGGGCAATGGCAATTGTTATAATCACCCCGATTCGTGGTGCATAGGAATAGCCTGACGCGACAGCAATCCCCTCGGGAAGGTTGTGGAACGAGATTCCAATCGCAATTAGCATGCCTGTTCTAAGCATCTTCCCATCGATGACTCCCCTTTCACTGATGATGTGTTTGTGAGGCAAAAGAAAGTCCAGTATGAACAGGATGAGCAAACCTGCAATGAAGCCCACTGCTGCAGGAAAGAGTCCTGATATCTGCATGGCATCCGCAAGAAGCTCCATAAATGACAGCATAATCATCAAGCCCGCTGCCAATCCTATTAAGAACACAAACAGCTTTTCTCCAGGCTTTCGGATCAACACTAAAAGTCCTCCTAACCCAGTGCCTAAGCCTGCTACGGTGCTCAGCAAGACTATGTTAACCACGTCGGTGCTCATGTGCCCTACTTCCTGTTTGAGGCTAGTTCTGCTCTATTTCATTTATTATAGCTTATGGGTAGCAAGGCTTGGATAAATGCTGTTCGAAGCGTGAAATTGGAGTCTCAGTTTGGAAGTAATAACTCGTATATTAGTCCGGACATACTGGAATACCTGAAGATAAAAGAAGATGCGCATCCAAGTTCTCTCCGACCTCCACACAGAGTTCAGCCCTTACCGAATCAAACCCGTTGAGAGTTCTGACGTTCTGCTGCTGGCAGGCGACGTTGCCGTGGCCAAAACGTTGAGCCGACTAGAAACCTATGTATCATTGATTGCCAAGGATGTTGTGTTTGTAGCGGGCAACCACGATTACTATTATGGAACTTTTGACGAAGTCAACGAGCGATTAGAAGAGATGGATGCCAGGTTGCCCAATTTTCATTTCCTTAACAACCGAGCGGTCATTATCGGGGATACCAAATTTATTGGGAGCACGTTGTGGTCCGATTTTGATTTGGCTTCAAATCCTCGTCGATTTGCGCAGTTAGTGGAGACAATGGTAAGCGACTTTTTCGTCATCGATAAATCTTCACATAGCAAGTTCTCCCCTCGAGACTGTATCAGGCTGAATCAGGCGAGTCGCACATATTTGAAAGAGGAAGTTAACGCAGCATTCGGGGGCAAAAAAGTTGTGATAACACATTTCCTTCCCAGCCCAAAGTCCATTCATTCTCGGTTTGCTGGCGACGTGTTAAACCCCTATTTTTGCTGCAACTGCGAAGACCTGATGGATGGTGGCATATCGTTATGGATTCACGGCCACACACATGAATCAATCGATTACACGCATCAAAAAGTCCAAGTAATCGCAAATCCGAGAGGCTACTTCGGAGAGAACAACAAGTTCAACGGAAAGCTGGTCATGAAAATCTAAACCTGACAACTGTACAAGCGTCGTTAGCCATCTCTGGCTTTGCTCAAAGAGGCTAACCACGCATGCATGCTGCGGGATCCGCATTTGCTGTTCGGTCGCACAGGCGTCTCAACAACAAAAGAAGAGGCGGTGAGGCCCCTAGCTTCTATGTTTAGGGGCATGGCAGCGTACGCGTGTACATCTGCGTCATCGACGATTTCGTAGCCTATCGCGAAATAGATGCTTAGTCCTTCTTTATCGATAACGTTCGCCCTTAAAGCTTTAACCGTCACATTTTCACCCTGACGCAAGTAGCCGCATCCAAAGAGCATCTCCCGCGTCACCACACTCGTCCCCACCGTCCAATCCTCTGGCAAAGCAATCCTCACATGTCCCTCACCAGTATTCACAATTAGCATATCCTCGTGATAGGTCATTGCTTCCCCCTCGATTTCCACCGTCCCAGAATTATTCAGTACCCACCAAATCAACTTCAACCCCCGAAAGTCTCCATCACGCTTAGCTTCCACACCGCCATTACCCGACTGAACAGCACGAGTCAACGGCGTGTAGAGCAACGTTCCCGCAACCATCACCACTAAAGCCACACTGAACGCCTTCAATTTCCCATTCATCTTTACAGCTCACCTCCTACCATCATCAACACGAAAATCTTCGCCAGCGTCCAAATAAAAGGCACCGCACCATCGATGTGCACCGAAACTATGCACCAAAAGTGAAACCGCTACGCCGCCTTTCCTCATCTAGCTGCTCCCAGTGTGTGACATGATTCTTGACAACGGCGAGCGCGGCGTATGCGCATACTTGCGGTGGCTATCCCGAATATTTTCGGGAAAGGCATAACTTCGGAGCAGACAATTGTTAAAGTGAAAAATGAAATCAAGAGGTGATCATGTTATGGGATTTAGATTAGCCTGCAAAGATTTGGGAACTACTTGCCCGTTTGTCGCCCATGGTGAAACCATGGCGGAACTCACAGCGAATGCTGCGAAACACGCTAAAGAAGTTCACGGTTACACCGATGAGCAACTGAGTGATCCAAAAATGCAGGAAAAAATCAAGGCAGCTATTAAGGAAGAGTAGGCTGCTCGTCAGAATCTTGGATTAGACACTCCCCTGGATAGACGTGGTTGATATAGAAACGATGGTCGCTGTTCCCCGGGAAGACGCAATTAAACTGCTTTAATCGAGACTAGCGCGCGCGCCTTTTCTTGGAGGCTGGCAGATTTCTTGATCTAACCTATCTTCTGATTCTGATTTTCGCTTGTGGGGTCCATGTAGACGTGGTCTTAACGGTTGCTTGCTGTCGGCAGGTCGGGTTGGGGCTTCATCATGGGTGGGGGTTCTTCGATGACCCGTCTCTTCCATGTCCCCCTGGACAACCATGCAATCGAGAGCGCGGCCGCTCCAAGGTTTCCGATTGTCATGCCAGCCCAAATGCCTGCAGCGCCCATTCCAAAGACGAAGTAGAACACGTACGCCAACAGGGTT
>CP070835.1:287570-289768 GCA_020341775.1 Candidatus Bathyarchaeota archaeon | reverse complement strand
TTCGTATATTTGGGTAGGACCGTTTGACAGGTTTTACCTTGCCATATATTGGGAAGTGGTCAATGATTTTAGTCTTGGAAAATTGGAGGAGGGTGTCTACACCTTTACGTTAACGTCTTGGGGTGTGTCCTACAGGAGCACGGTCTTTGAAGTTGGTTTTCCAGCTGACATTGATGATGATGGAAAGGTTGACATAAGAGACGTTGCTATCGTAGCCTTAGCCTATGGCACACACAGTCCAGACCCAAGATACGATGCAGTCGCAGACATATACTACGATGGCAAAGTGGACATAAAAGATGTGTCGTTCACCGCAATCCACTTTGGCGAGTCAAATTTGTGATGTACCAAAAACAGGCGCGGACGCACTGAGAATCCTTCCACAAGTCATAAGACTAGAAGCGGGCGACTTGCTTGTAGAATATGCGTAGGAGGGTGATAGATTGGATATAGCATCTATTTCAGCTTTGGTTGCAGCTGGCGGAGTGCTGGTAGGTGTTGCCTTTGCATATCTTGAGGTTAGAAACCTTGCCAAACAGAGGGAGACAGATGTTGAGACGAGGCAAGCTGAGCTGTTCATGCAGATTTACAGCCACTATTACAAAGAAGACTTTCTAAGTGATGAGAACCAGATTCTATACCAGTGGAAATGGAAGGACTTTGATGACTTCTGGAAAAAGTATGGACCGGAGACGAACCCAGAAAGCTTCAGCAAGTGGGACTCGATGGGCACGTACTTCAGAGGTATTGGAGTGCTTGTGAAGAGGAAACTGATAGACCCTGCTCTTGTGGATGAATTGATGGGCACCAGCATCAAACTGAATTGGGAAAAATCTGGCTCAATAGTGTTAGAATTCAGAAAACGCCTGTGGCCCGACGCCTACAAGGGATTTGAATACCTCTACAATGAAATGCTGAAAAGAGAACAAACACTGCCCGCACACCAATAGACAACCGTCTCCTCTTTTTCTAACTTCCGAAAAATGCATCCAGATTCGAGCGAAATCTCACGGTGATGGATTCAACTCCACCCCCAGAAACGCAACTGGAATGCTTTTTAGCTTCGTGCACACCTGTGATGAATGGCATGTCATCAAGAGACAAAGGAATGGCTAGACTTCTTTCGCGACCTAGTCGTTCCAGTAGGTTCGACAAAGTAATAGAGAGGGTTAACCCTAACGCTTCCACTATTTTGGACTTAGGGTGCGGGGTGGGTGCTCTAACAATAAAATTAGCTGAGAAATTTCCTTCGTCATCAATCGTTGGAGTGGACAAATCAAAGTATCTCCTTCGCAAATTACAGAAGAAGGGAGTTGCTTCAACCATTCTAGCTGACATTCCAAACCTACCCGTGAAAGAAGATGTCTTCGACGTAGCAGTAGCCATTCAAGTCTTGCACGAAATCGTATCCATGAAAGACGCAAATGCTTTGATCCATACTCTAAAACAAGTCTGCAACTCTCTAAGAAGCGGTGGTGAACTTATCTTGTTTGATCATGTCAGCCCTGGAGATGCCCCTATTCTAATAAGATTCTCTAATGATAGACTGGCAAAGCTTAAGGAATTTCAAACGAAGTTCAAGCACCGGAAAGTGACTTTCCAAGATCGCGGTGACAGGTTGATCCGCATAAGCATGCGGGATTTTTACGACTTTTTCACTAAGATTTGGGCGTTAAATACAGGTCTGGAGGAGGAAGAGATGCATGAGACTCATACGCCCTTCACTCGACAAGAACTCAGGGAGTGTCTCCTGAAAGCTGGGTTCAAGGTAAAACAGGCTCTAGTCTATAACACCACGCCTGTTCGCCCACGCAAAGGTATGGCTGTGCAATCGAAGGTGAGGCTTCCAGATAGACAAGTCATCCTAGTAGCTGGAAAGTAACCAAAAAAACGCGTGCATTCAGAAGGAGCGAGCCACAAAACGAAATTCTATAATGTATACGCGCAGAAAAAGAACTGGATAGGATTTTGCCTTTTGTGAGAAAAAGCTGCGAGGAAACACTATTGAGAGCAGAGTCTTAATTAGCCATTGTCTAAGTACAGAATCTCAGATCATTTAATGGAAAATGGAGAAGGAGTGACCACTTTGACGGTGAAGGCAGTTTTGTTTGATGTGGGAAATACTCTAATCAAATATGATGTTGAATTCTTTGAGGAGGTCTTCCAAAGGATTCTAACTTCATTAGGTGTAGCCCGAT
>CP070835.1:278100-287470 GCA_020341775.1 Candidatus Bathyarchaeota archaeon | reverse complement strand
CAATTGTTTGCTTATTTCAGCGAGAACGTCTCCCGTAATTCCATTTTTACCTATCCAAACGGTTGGCTTGTCTGCGCCCAACTCATGTTTTTGTCGATGTTTCCTTCGAGTGGTTATCATGTGTTCTCTCCTCCCTGGTTCTTTGTTGGTAGCCTTATATTCTTTTGGCAGTAGCCACAAGTGATGACGACATGGGGCTCTCTGCGTTGTTGAATTCGAACACGACAATTGACACCAGGCAGAATAAATCTTTTGCAGGCTTTGCAGATCTGACGCTTATACTCTCTTGGAATGGGGATTCTGCACGCCATAGAGATCTCTCTGGCGATGGCAATGTACCGCTGCGCCAACTCTTCGTCTTCATGAATCATGACTCTGGCTAGCCTGAAAAGTCGGTGAATCCGCTGCAGGGCAATTCTCTTGTTTGCTGTTCTCATCTGGTTCTTTGAACAGACCCGTGTTCTTTCACTTTAACATTGCCGTTCCGGCTTGGGCGTTAGAGAGCCTGTTCTTGAACACTACAACTTGGATGCCATTACGTGGCGATTTCTTTTTATATCAGAAGTTATGTTTTGAATGCGGTTAACCTTGGGCATCAGATCCTTTCTCAACTCCGTAAATCGGCTACTGAAACTAGCCACGAAGCCTGGTAGGTCAGAGCTTTGGCAATCGATCAAAATTTGCTTTCTAGGCGTCATAGTTGTGGGCGTAATCGGGTTTGTCATCAAGCTGATTTCCATATTTATGCAAGGTCTCTAACTATTGGAGGAACAGATGTGTCCGACGAATTGGGAAATGCCCCGGCAACCTCCATTTTTGCTGTCCGCACCACTGCTGGACAAGAGAAAAATGTTGCGAATTTAATCGCTGTCAGAGTTGGCAGCAGCAAACTAGAGGTTAAATCTATTTTAGTGCCAGAAATGCTGAAAGGCTACGTTTTTGTCGAGGCTGAAGGCCCACACTCTGTAGAGGAGGCAATTGCCGGAATCAAGCACGTCAGATCCCGCGTTCCTGGAATTGTGAGTTTTTCAGAGGTGGAAAGGTACATCGTGGTTAAACCAGTTATTGAAGAACTGGATATCGACGACACAGTGGAGATTGTCAGCGGGCCCTTCAAAGGCATGAGGGCGAAAATCACTCGAATCGATAAAACAAAGAATGAGGTCATTCTTGAATTGCTGGAAGCAACATTTACACTTCCCATCACAGTTCATGCAGATTATGTTAAAGTCGTGGAAAAAGCGAAAGGAGTCGAACAGAGTGGTTGAAAGCAAAACCATTGATGCATTGATAAGCGGTGGACAGGCAACTGCTGGACCACCCCTAGGTCCTGCCTTGGGGCCACTAGGCGTCAACGTTCTGGCTATAGTGAACAAGATAAACGAGCTGACCAGAGACTACGCGGGAATGAAGGTGCCTGTAAAAATCGTTGTGGACCCCGAAACGAAAGAATTCGAAATCTCAGTAGGAACACCCACAACTTCAGCGTTAATCGTGAGTGCCCTAAAAATTGAGAAAGGCTCAGGTACGCCTCACGAGCAAAAAGTAGGCGACCTTACAATGTCCCAAGTAGTGACTCTCGCCAAAAAGAAAAGACACGAGTTGCTTGCTAAGTCGCTCAAATTAGCAGCAAAAGAGGTTTTAGGCAGCTGCGTGAGCATGGGCGTAACTGTGGAGGGCAAAGACCCGCGAGTAGTGCAAAAGGAAGTTAATGAAGGCCTATATGAAGCTCTCTTCGCTGAAGAGCAGTAACAATCTTTTTATAACGGATTTTATACGAGGTTGGCAAGAGGCCCACAGGTTGTCATTAGACGCAAAAACTATACTGGCCGCAGTCAAGCAGACTAGAGAGCAGTCTGAAAAGAAGAATTTCAATCAATCGATAGAGCTAATCGTTAACCTTCAAGACGTCGACATGAAAAAACCTGAAGCGAAAATTCAAGAAACTATTGAGCTCCCCCACGCTCCTCGCAAACTCGGAAAAGTTTGTGTATTTGCCACAGGGGAGCTTGCGCTGAAAGCGAAAAAAGCCGGCGCAGACCTTATCATCGACAGCTCTGGACTGGAAGAGTTGGCCACGGATAAAAAGAGGCGAAAAAATTTGGCCAACGACTTCGACGCGTTCATAGCCGAAGCTCCATTAATGCCCTTAATAGGGCGAACTCTCGGCTCTACACTTGGACCTCGAGATAAAATGCCTAAACCTGTCCCCCCCACAGCAGACATTGAAGCCCAAATCGCGCGCGCAAGGAAAACTGTAACTCTTCGGCTGCGCGGCCAACCTGTGCTTCAATGCGCAGTCGGCACAGAAGACTTGAAGGACGAGCAAATAGTAGAGAACGTGAGTACCGTGATCAAGCGGCTTGAAGGAAGACTTAAAAGAGGCCTCAAAAACATTACGTCAATCTACCTGAAGACCACAATGGGTAAACCAGCAAAAATTAAACTGTAGAAGTGACTTTTCTATGACTGAGCAGCGCCAAGTATGGCAAGAGAAGGCGAAAAAAGAAGACGAAATTCGAGACTTCCTGAAAGAGCGCAAAGTAATCGCGCTCGCCGGTCTTCATAAGGTACGCGCTGCTCAGCTGCAAGAACTTCGAAAAAAACTGCAAGACGTTGCACACCTTAGAGTGATAAAAAACAGCCTAATGAAACGCGTAATCCGCCAATACGAAAACAAGCCAAACTTGGACAAACTTGAAGACCATTTGACTGGCTCGACAATCTTCTTATTTACTGGCATGAACCCCTTTAAGCTTGTCTTGCTCTTAGAAAAGAGCAAAGTCAGAACTACCGCAAAGGCTGGGGATGTAGCTGCTTTTGACGTGGTTGTTCCAGCAGGAAACACAGGGCAGCCCCCGGGTCCCATAATCAGCCAATTAGGCGCGGTAGGGTTGAAGACGCGCATAGAGTCGGGAAGCGTCTGGGTAAACAAAGACACATTGGTAGTAGAGGAAGGTCAACCCATCTCGGAACGTCTGGCTGCGGTTTTGTCAAAACTCGGAATCAAACCGGTCGAAGTTGGGCTCGTGTTAAGAGCGGCCTACGATGATGGGCTCATAATAACTGAAGAACAGTTGGCGCTGAACATAGACGAATTCCGAAAGAACGTTGAGGAAGCCTTCCGAAACGCTTTCTCTCTCTCAGTAAATAGCGCGTATACCACTCATCAGAACATAACGTTTCTCCTTCAAAAGGCTCATCAAGACGCCTACAAGCTAGGGGTAAGCAAAAACATTCCTACTAAAGCAACAATTGAAGGCATTTTAAGAAAAGCTCATCTGCACATGCTTGGCCTAGAAAGGCAACTAGGTCTGGCCAAAGAAAAGGCTCAGAAAGGTTGAAAAGGAAGTTTGTAAAAGAAGGAAAGAGGTGTATTAAGTATGGAATACGTTTATGCTGCGCTGCTATTGCACAACGCTGGAAAACCAATCGACGAAGAAAGCGTGACCAAGCTGCTGAAGGCGGCTGGAATCAACGCTGAACCAGCCAGAGTGAAAGCCCTAGTCGCTTCCTTAGAAGATGTCAATATAGACGAAGCCATAAAATCTGCTCCTACATTGATGGCTGCTGCGCCCGCGGCTGCTCCACCAAGCCCAGCTGACGCGAAGCCTGAAGCTAAGAAAGAAGAGAAGGAGACAGAAGAAGAAAAAGAGAAAGAAGAAGCAGCACTTGAAGGACTCGGCGCCTTGTTTGGCTAGAACTGCTAGTGTCTTTCTTTTTTTGCCTGTATTTTCCTTGCATTAGAAGTTTCGATGCAAGACTGCCACATAATAATTTAAATGATCAATGAAGCCTTAATTTGAGCACTGAAACAACTGCTTTCGATTTGAGGGACAACGGTTGAGAAAGAAGCGGTTTCCGAAGAAGGAGTATCATGTTCCCTTTTTCGATGAAGAAGACTACGTAAGAAAGTTGTGTCCGAAATGTCGGGAGCATTTCTGGACCCAGATCCAGGACATGGAGACTTGTGGGGAAGCCACACCTGAAGGCTGTGCTTCATACACGTTCATCAATCGACCGCCAACTCGAAAACCATATAGTCTAAAGGAAATGCGGGAGACTTTCTTGTCTTTCTTCGAGAAACGAGGACATGCGAGGATGAAGCCGTATCCTGTGGTGGCACGATGGCGAGATGACCTATATTTGACGAGTGCCAGCATCGTCGACTTTCAGCCGTATGTTACAAACGGCATAGTTCCACCACCCGCAAATCCGCTTGTTATTAGCCAGCCTTGCATTCGCTTAGTCGACATTGATAACACGGGCCCCACCTTTGGGCGACACCTCACAATTTTCGAGATGGGGGGACACCATGCTTTCAACTATCCCGACAGCGCAGTTTATTGGAAAGACGCTACAGTCCGGTATCATCACGAATTTGTGACAAAGGAACTTGGCATTCCCTCCAAAGAAGTGATTTACAAGGAAGACGTCTGGAGTGGCGGCGGCAATGCAGGGCCAGATTTAGAAACCATTGTTCGAGGACTTGAACTGGCAACCTTGGTTTTCATGAAATTCAAGGTTTTCGATGGTGAATTCGTAGAGCTGCCAATCCGAACGGTTGACACGGGCTATGGCATGGAACGGTACGCTTGGATTTCCCAAGGTGTCATAAGCGGATTCCACGCAATTTATGGACCAATTTTGGATCGAATTTTCCAGATGGCAGACATTGACCACGTTGATTTCAAGTTGTTGGCAGAAGTGGCAAAGCTTTCTGGCACCTTCGGAAAATCCCTCAGAGGAAGCTCTCAGAGGAAGGTGGCAGAGCATGTTGGCTTGAAAGCCCATGAGCTGGCTGAAATCCTTCTGCCCATAGAAAATGCCTTTGCAGTGGCTGACCACACGAAAAGTCTCTCATTTATGCTTGCTGAAGGAGTCGTGCCCTCTAATGTTCAGGAAGGATACTTGACCCGGCTTATGATTCGACGGACCTACCGGCTTTTAAAAGCCTTGGGTATTGAAAACCGGCTGGACGAAATCATAGACTTGCAAATCAGGGAGTGGGGCAAAGACTTTCCTCATCTCGAGGACATGCAGAATGAGATTATCGAGATGCTTCTCGTGGAACAGCAAAAGTTTGAAGACACTTTGAAACGAGGCGCCCAGTTAGTAGAGCGAATCGTGAATGACCTGAAACGGAAGGGAAAAAAGCGAATACCAACAGAAACCTTAGTGGAACTCTACGACTCGCATGGTCTTCCACCTGAGGTTGTGCGTGACAGCGCTGAAAAGGAAGGTGTCCAAGTAAAGAAAACCGAAGATTTCTACAAAATGGTCGCTGAGCGCCACTTGGAAGCACCCCAAAAAACAGTCCTTGTCGATGAAAGGGCAAATTTAGTTGCTGACCTGCCTGAAACTCGGATGCTCTACTACGAAGATGCCTATCTGACCGAATTTCATTCTCGAGTTCTACGCGTGTTAGACCGTAATCAAGTCGTTTTGGAGCAGACAAACTTCTACCCCGAAGGCGGAGGGCAGCCAGGAGACACAGGCTTTCTAGAGTTTGATGGAAGAAAATCGAAGGTGGTAGACGCTCAGAAGGTTGGCAAAGTCATCATCCACATCTTAAAAAATGGGGCCCCCCAAGAAGGGATACTCGTTAAGGGGAGCATAGATTGGCAGCGGCGAAGCTACCTAATGCGAGCCCACACAGCCACCCATCTTGTTATGGGCGCAGCACGGAGAGTTCTCGGCCAACATGTTTGGCAAACGGGAACTCAGAAAAACGTGGAGCAAGCACGACTGGACATCTCCCACTATCGACGACTGACGCCTCAAGAAACGGATAAGATTGAAGCTTTAGCCAATCAAGCGGTTATCGACATGATCCCAGTTGTGACTGAATGGCTGCCTAGAGACGAAGCAGAGGCTAGCTACGGCTTCAGACTCTATCAAGGTGGCGCCGTTCCGGGAAAGAAAATCCGCGTGGTCAAGGTGGATGATTGGGAAGTTGAAGCATGCGCGGGCACTCATATCAAGAACACAGGCGAAGTCGGATTCATAAAAATCCTTCACACAGCACGAATTCAAGATGGAGTGGAACGTCTAGTCTATAGCACTGGGCGCTATGCAGTTGAGGCCAGCCAGAGAAACGGGAAACTTCTACGCAAACTTTCCGAAACGCTTGACGCTCCCTTAGAAAAACTCTTGCCCACAACGAAGCGACTTCTCAGAGAATGGAAAGAAATGCGTCGCGAAAAAGAACGCCTCCAAAAAACACTGGCCGCAAAAGGAGCAACGTCTCTGCAGCCGCAAAAAATATCGGAATTTAACGTTTTGATTGGGACAGTTGACTGGATCTCGGACGAACAGGGATTAATCTCTACTAGCAACGAGTTTGTGAAGACGGGCGCAAACACTATTGCTGTCGTCGGGGGGGTTATCGGCGACAATGCTAGAATCGCGATCTCAGTGGGACGAAACGCCATTGACATTGGCGTCACCGCAAGTGAAATCGCCTCTGCGTCTGGCGCACTGCTGGGTGGAGGTGGAAGTGGGACTCGAAGTTTCGCCCAAGCAGGTGGTCCCCAAAAAAGCAGATTGCATGAAGCACTCTCGAGAGCTGAAGAAGATTTAAAGATAAAATTGATGAAGAAGCCAAAATAAATAAAAGCCTCCACACGCACTGATTTAATGGTGGAACTAATGAGGGATCGATTCCTCAACAGCCGCTGACAAAACCTTTTATACTGCACCGCCCAGTTCAGAAACTTTCATGGAGCTTCTACGTCGAATTGAAGCCAAGTGGCAAAAGGCGTGGGAAGAAGCAAAAATCTTCGAAGCAGACCCCAAAACAAACCTGAAAAAGTGCTTCGTCACCTTTCCATACTCCTACGCCAACGGTCCAATTCACGTTGGACACGCTTTCACAGCAACCCGAGTCGACGCCTATGCCCGGTTGAAGCGCATGCAGGGCTACAACGTTTTGTTCCCTTGGGCTTGGCACTGGACGGGACAAACCATTGCAGGCGCTAGCGAACGCGTAAAGCTGGGCGACAGGAACTTCATAAAAGCGTTGCGAGAAATCGATGGAGTTCCTGAAAGAGAATTAAAGAAATTTGTTGACCCCACCTACATGGCCTCCTACTACACCAACGAAAACAGAGCCACCGTGCGTCGCGCCGGCTTTTCAATCGACTGGCGACGAGAATTCCACACGACCGCCCCTGCTTTCAGCAAGTTCATCGAGTGGCAATACAAACGACTGCGCGAGAAAGGTTACGTCATCCAAGGAACGCACCCCGTAGTTTGGTGTCCGCACTGCAAAAGCCCCACAGGCGATCATGACCGCCAAGAAGGCGAAGGCGTTACCCACGAAGACTACACACTAATCAAATTCAGGTATGGAGATGCCTATCTGCCGGCTGCCACGTTTAGACCTGAAACCATCTACGGCGTCACGAACTTATGGCTAAATCCAGATGCAGACTACGTGGAAGCAGCCGTCGACGACGAAACATGGATAGTCAGCGCAGAAGCAGCAGACAAGTTGAAGGAACAGAAACGGGAAATAGCCATACTTCGACGCTTCAAGGGCAAGGAGATGATCGGGAAACAAGTCGCAAATCCCATCAGCGAAGAGCCACTACCCATATTACCAGCACGATTCGTCAACGTTGAACACGCAACCGGAGTAGTCTACAGCGTTCCTGCTCACGCCCCGGTTGATTGGCTCGCGCTGAAAAACCTTCAAGAGGCCTCGTTGGAAGAGTTCAGAATCAAACCGTCCACAGTAAAAGGCATCCAGCCGATATCCATCCTTCAAGTTGAAGGATTCGGCGAGCATCCAGCCGTCGAAGTTGTCAACCGTTTAGGCATAGAAGACCAGTGCGACCCTAAAGCGGAAGAAGCGACAAAACTGCTTTACAAAAAGGAGTTCCACACTGGAATCCTCAGAGAGACCTGCGGTAAATATGCTGGAAAACGGGTTCAAGAAATCAAAGAAACACTCATCACCGATTTTAGAAACAGAAACATCGCAGACACGATGTATGACCTACCTCAGCCAGTTATTTGCAGATGTATGACACCCTGCATAATTAAAATCTTGGAAGACCAATGGTTCCTGAAATACAGCGACCCAGCATGGAAACGCCTGACCAAAGACGCCGTCACAAAAGCAATGATCTGCCCTAAAACAGCCAAGCCGTGGTTCCTACGAACAATCGATTGGCTAAGAGAGTGGCCATGCGCCCGCCGAAGTGGCTTAGGAACACCATTACCTTGGAATAGAGAATGGGTCATCGAAACCCTCAGTGACTCGACCATCTACATGGCCTTCTACACAATCAACAAACACATCAAACAACACAACATAACCTATGACCAACTGCAACCCGAAGTCTTCGACTACATC
The DNA here is from genome assembly GCA_020341775.1 of Candidatus Bathyarchaeota archaeon. Taxonomy (GTDB): domain Archaea; phylum Thermoproteota; class Bathyarchaeia; order Bathyarchaeales; family SOJC01. The sequence continues at coordinate 279,108 of CP070835.1, read as the reverse complement.
TATGAAGCAGGCGATTTGGACACTGCTATAAACAAGAGCAGCATCAACAGAAAAGTGCTACAATCAATGCGAAGCGAATTTCGCTACTGGTACCCAGTTGACATGCGTAACTCTGCGAAAGAATTAATACCAAACCACTTAACCTTCTTTCTATTCCAACACGTTGCCTTATTCCCTCCAAACCATTGGCCGAGAATGATCGGAGCAAACGGCATGCTAATGATTGAAGGACAAAAAATGTCCAAGTCGAAAGGCAACTTTGCCACTCTTCGAACCTCCATTGAACGCTATGGCGCTGACTCGACACGTTGTGCGCTGCTATTGGCAGCTGAAGGCATGGATGACCCCGACTGGCGGAGCGAAAACGTCCGAGACATTAAGACCAAGCTGGAATCCTTCTATCGGCTCGCTGTAACAATAATCTCAGAAGCCACGGACAAAGAGGAAGGACAGATGGAAAACTGGCTAACTAGCGCGCTTCAGCACAAAATAAAGACGGTTACAGAAAATGTTGAAGCGCTCAAAACCCGCACCTCCTTGGAATGCGCCCTCTTTGAGGTTTGGAACGACTTCCGCTGGTATACTCGGAGAAGAGGAATCATGAAAGCCCAAAGCCTGCTAGAAGCTCTGAAGATTTGGGTGCAACTGCTGACGCCGTTCATGCCTCACATTTGCGAGGAAGTCTGGAGCATGATCGGCGGAGAGAATTTTGTGTCTCTGGCTAAGTGGCCCCAGTATGACCCTGAAAAAGTCGACTCCCAAGTAGAGGAAAGCGAAGATTTAATCAAATCTACCCTGAACGACACATTGAACATAATTCAAGTAATAAAAACAACGCCCGAGAAAGTGTTCTACTACACCGCATCGCAGTGGAAGTGGGAAGCCTATCAAAAAGTGTTGGCTCTGTCTACTGAAACAGGACAAATCGACCACGCCACCGTCATGAAAGAGCTAATCAAAGACGATGAACTGAAGAAAAAGGCTAAGCGCGTCTCTAATTTTGCTTCT
>CP070835.1:276494-278000 GCA_020341775.1 Candidatus Bathyarchaeota archaeon | reverse complement strand
TTCATTGGTTCCGGATTGTACCTCCATATTTTGATCGTTCCATGATTCGCGAGACAGTGTAACATCCTGCTCTCCTTTGCATAGTAAGGACAATGACTGCAGAGAACACGAATCTCAAAAAAACCAAAGAAAAAAATCCAGAACACCAAGTAAATAATTAGGGGAATCCATGAATGAATCAACCCTGTAAATATAAACGCAGAAAACCCGGATGCTAGAGCTAAACAGCTAATCTTATAGAATCTCAGTAGTAATCTTCTATCCCATTTACAGTCTAGTTTTCCTTTAAGTTCGCAATTTGAACAATCTGCATCATTGTCCCAAGTACAAGTCATCTTACGTTGCGCGCACGCGACTAGAACTGTCAGAAGAAGAATACCACACTCAATAGCCTTGTCAATAGACTGAATTGGAGGTTCCATTCTCATCCGTGGCTAATTTGAGTCAAGTCTGTTAAAAAGTTGTGCATGTGTGAACTCCTGCGACGACTCATGGACTACATTCAACCCATTGCGCGCGCGCAGATGCGTTTTCTTTTATCACTTATGGAATAAGAATCTAGAGAGTGCGGCGTACAGTAGTGATGGCGCGCTCAACGAAATGAACTTTCATAGCCCCAACAACTTACTAAGAAGCATGTCCGAAGAGGCGCGCGTGCATACATGAATAGGCAATAGATTTTGGAGTTTAGCTTAAAATACGTGCTAACATAACTTTCTGACTAGTGATTGGCAGATGTCTGAACCTGAACCTACAGAGGAATTTTACACATACCTCTTAAATCTGTCAAGAGTACGCGCAAGTGTATTGACCTTTCTTTCCGGATTCACATTCACAGTCATCAGCATATTTCTGAATCAGCTTCCAGATCCAACCAGTGTCATGTCGCAGGTTACCCTCTTCTTTTTGACACTGCTCTTCGAGTTTTTCCTATTCCTATCAGTGTGGCAAATGACCATTATTATAAGCTGTGCACCAGCTCGCATCGTGGGTATTTCATATTCGCGTGTTTTCAAAATGGAAGTAGCGACATTTAGCATGTTAATGTTCATTGGCTTAAGCCTGTTAGGTATGTCCGTAATGTTGATGTTTCTGCTTTGGAATCTATTCTATCTTGCACTGGCGTCTTGTGTTGTATGGATTTTGTTCATCGTAATTGCCTATAGCTTGATCCGTAAAAACATCAGACGCACGCGTGTACGCATAGAAAGCGCGCGCTTGTAGATTTCAGACATATGCACGCACAAGAGTCGTCTTATTTATTCGCCACAAACTTCATGCATGCACGATTCGCCATGTCAACAGAATGTCGGAATGGTAGGACCGCAGTTCTTGCTGAAAATAACTATGCATGCATGCATTTTTTCTCTGTTCAGACAGCGCGATTGAAACGGTCTGTAGTCAGCGAACACCCGACATAGAATCTTGAGAAAATAGAAATTTAATATGGGCTATCCACCTGTGACTATTCATGCGATTCTTCGAACCAGCTGATTATCAACCATG
>CP070835.1:272182-276394 GCA_020341775.1 Candidatus Bathyarchaeota archaeon | reverse complement strand
TTTGACGACCCGCGAACTTTGATCATGGTGTACACTGGCGACATCAACAACGATAAGAAGGTCGACATCAAAGACATCGCCGCCATCGCGAAGTTGTTCGGCGTAAACTACCCCAACCCTCTGTATGACCCGGACAAAGACCTCACCTGCGACGGTAAAATCGACATCAAAGACGTCGCCCTAGCGGCCAAAGAGTTCGGCTACGTCGAACCATAACCAGAAACCACTTCCCCCCCTCTTTTTTTCTGCTAAGAACTCTAAATCACTCTCGATTGTGTGTCGCATCAGAAAGGTTATTAACCATTTCAGAAAATTGTATTAGACGGAGAAAGGAGTATTTGAACGCAAAGAACGTTACACACTGTATCTTTCTAGCAACTCTTGCTTCAATGTTAATGACCGTGTTTTCCCTCCCTATACATGCATCAGAAAATGCAGAAATTCTTATAACCCCCGCCAACTTTGAAGGATCACATCTTGTTCCAACCTCAGACATAACAATCAGCGTTCTCGTTGCCAACGTTAGCAATTTGCGCTTAGTCACCTTCAACATTAGCTATGAACCTCTAATCCTTAGCTTCCGAAGCCATTCCTTAGAAGCACTCAGCTATGGCCCACAACCCACGGTAGTGACGAGCGACACAAAGGGCTTCTTTTGGCTGAATGTCACATACCACGCAGCAATTACCACATCCTCGCCGATGGCATTAGTCAATGTCACATTTTCGATTCTAACTATAGGTGAGACAGCGCTGAATCTGCATAGTACGCAGCTTCTCGACACAACCGGGCAGCCTATCCCCCATTCGACTGCCGGCAGCTACTTCAACAATTTCAGTCTCTATGACATAAATCAAGATGGAAAGATCGACATTCTAGACCTCGGCATAATGGCCAAAGCCTTCGGATCCTACCCCGGGCATCCTAGATGGAACGCCAACGCTGACGTTAACAACGATGGGTACGTCAATCTCACAGACATCACAATTGTAGCATCACATTTCGGCAAATACTAGCGAACCTGCAAGCAGACACACACAGGTGATTACGACAGCCAATTGATGGCGGGCTCATCGTATTCTTGGGAGAGGCGCATCGCACTCAACATGTACGAAAGGCCAGTCTCCTCTCAAGATCCCAATCATTCCAAAGTCAGGGGGCCAGAGTCGTCATTGCCCACCAAAAAACCATTAAAGGCACGCTTCCATAAAAACGTAATTCCTGAATCAAACCGTGGATACAATGCTTCGCCGAATAAAAGTTGTGCCCTTGGCTGCAGAAAGCCTTGGCGTAAGGTCCTTGTGCACCTACGTAGAAACACCTGACGTACGCGTTCTCCTTGATGCAGGCGTGTCGATTCCGCCTCGACGGTTCCGGTTGCCACCCCACCCTCTTGAATTTGAAGCCATAAGAAAATCGCGACAAAAAATCGCGGAGTTTGCAGAAAAAGCCAATGTTGTCACAATCAGCCACTATCACTTCGACCACCACACACCATCCTACGAAGATTGGCTCTGCAACTGGACCAGCACAGAAACCGCACAACAAATCTATGAGGGCAAACTTGTACTTGTAAAAAACTATCGCGAAAACATCAATGCAAGTCAACGTCGACGCGGCTGGACCTTCGAAAAAACAGGAGGGAAACACGCGGAAAATCTGGAATTCGTGGATGGCAAAACTTTTGCGTTCGGCGAAACTAAACTGAATTTTTCTCACTCAGTTCCACATGGTGCGCCGAATTCCCCGCTTGGTTGGTTAGTCATGACCACCATTGAACACGAAGACGAAAAGATGATGTTTGCATCTGACGTGCAAGGCCCCCTAGACAACGCGACTTTGAGCATCATTCAAGCGGAAAAGCCACAGTTGTTGGTTGTTGGAGGTCCACCGCTTTACCTTGTTGGCTTTCGAGTCAGCGAAGAGCGGATCCAGCGAAGCCTGAAAAACTTGGAAGCGCTAAGCAAAATGGTTCCGGTTACCATTGTTGACCACCATCTCTTGAGAGATCAAGATTGGCGAGAACCGATGAAACACGTTTTCCAGTCCGCAAAAGCGGCTAACAACGAAGTGGTCACTGCAGCAGCGTTCCTGGGGCAGGAAGAGCAGCTCTTGGAAGCAAAGAGAAAGCAGCTGTTCGAAAAACACCCTCCTAGTTCGGATTTCAAAAGATGGTCAAAACTACCTGATCTCAAGCAGAGCAAGACAAAGCCACCTCTTGCGCACGCGAATTGACATTAGGTTTCATTATAGAAGAGTCTTTCATAAAAGATAAAATGCCATAGTGCAAGTAATATTTTGGAGAAGTGAGAATGAAGAGAGTAGTTTCTGAAATCTTACTGGCTTTAATCCTTACAGGAACACCTGCTTCAGCATCCATTAGGGCTTTTGCTTCAAGCATAGATGAGAGTATAGCGCAGAACCCGGGTTTTGAATATGGGTTATCCTCTTGGTATGTTTCGACAGGAACGGCCGCATATTCTGCTGACAATATAGATCCGAAAAACGGTACATGCTGTGCAAAAGGTGTGGAGCTCAATAGAGGAAGCTTAGGAAGGCTTTACCAGGATTTGACTGACATAGTTCAGCCTGGTGAGAAGTACAAGATTGGAGGTTGGATAAAAACTCAAGATGTTGTGGGGTATGTTGTTATCGCGCTCAATTATGTCAATAATGAAGGGTGGACACCTGTAGATGGATATGTAAAGGAAATAGGTTATGCAACTGACACGACCAACTGGACATACTATGAAAGCAATGTTTTCACTCTACCTCCTATGCCAAGCGATGCTTCAGCAATTTGGTTCTTATTCGATTTCAACGATGGTGAAGGATCAGCATGGTGGGATGATGTATCACTCGTGAATATTTATGTCCCCATACTTGGCGACTTAAACCTAGATCGAAAGGTGGACATAAAAGATATAACAACAGCTGCCTTAGCTTTCGGTTCGTTTCCTGGTCATCCAAGATGGAACCCTGTAGCAGACGTAAACCATGATGATAGGATAGACATTAGAGACCTAGTTCTGGTAGCTGGTCAATTGGGAGAAACATACCCATAATGTGTGGGATGCCATTTTACATTACGCAGCTGCTGTAGAATGAATGTCGCTCCACTGAACAACGAGAACGCTGCGACCTAGAAACTATGGGCTATCCCCTCGCCCTCAGCGAGCGCGCCGTTCGTTCTTTCATTCTGCATAGTTACTTTTTCAAGAGAAGGTGTGGTGGTGCGGCCGCCGGGATTTGGACCCGGGTTAACGGCTTGGAAGGCCGACGTCCTAAACCAGGCTAGACCACAGCCGCTTAAAGTTAGTTATAGAAGAGTGGGCTTTTAAATTAAAATTTCGATATACACACAAACGCGCGATTCACGTGTTTAAATCAAGCTGCGTTAATCTATCTTCCGGTAAGGTTTCACAAGATGGCAGAGACGAAAGCAGTGATCTTTGATTTCATAGGAACACTGGTGAATCTAAGAGGGTATTCTCTCGAAAAAGCTGAAGACAGATTATTCAGAAGCTTGCTGGAAAGCGGCCTTAACCTCCATCGTGAACGTTTCTTCGTAGCGTACAACAAAGCATATCGCCGGCATCGCGAAATCCGATACCAACAGCTCATTGAGGTCACTAATGCGGTGTGGATTTCCGAAGCCTTGAACCAGTTAGGTTTCCAGGTCGCGCCTGACGATGTAAAAATCAAAACAGCGGTGAATCATTTCTTTGAAAACTATTTGGCTGCACTAGCGCTACGCTCTTCAGCACGGCAAGTGCTAGTCACACTTCACCAACGATACAAGCTGGGGCTAGTCTCCAACTTCACATATTTCCCCGTCATTTACGCGGCTCTTAGAAAGCTTGAAATTGGCAGTTTTTTCGATGCTGTGGTTGTTTCAGATGCAGAAGGTTGGCGAAAACCTAGTAGTCGACCTTTCAGAAAGGTTTTGTCAGTCTTATCAATAGAGCCGGGCGAGGCGTTTTTTGTTGGGGACACATTTTTAGAGGATATTCATGGCGCTAAGGAGGCTGGCATGAAAGCGATTTTCATTTCGTCACCATTCACTGTTCAACATGATGATGGGAAATCGCTGCAGCAGCCTGACTATGTAATTGGAGATCTAAAAGATATCCGCGAAATCCTTGACACGCAGTAGTTTCGTCTGCGCCGCTATACCCGTTAAACAATTTCGACAGGGAAAAATGGGGGGAG
>CP070835.1:268607-272082 GCA_020341775.1 Candidatus Bathyarchaeota archaeon | reverse complement strand
GATGGATCCGTGGACAGAACCGTGGGAATATGTGAGAGATACTCTGGTAAATTTTCGAACCAACTGAAGCTGGTTAGAAAACCTGATTCAAACGGTAAACCGTCTGCATTAAACTATGCTCTGAAACATGCAACTGGGGAAATGATTGCAGTGCTTGACGCTGACAGTGTTCTAGAACCAGATGCGTTGTCGAGACTAACCAAGCATTTTGAGGATCAATCCATCGCTGCGGTGCAAGGCAGAGCATGTTCAATCAACGCCAATGAAAACATGTTGGCAAAATTCATATCTTACGAGGAAACGGTGCGATATGAAACATACATACGAGGTAAGGCCATTCTCAAACTCTTTGTGCCCTTAACGGGTAGTTGTTACTGCGTCAGACGAACTATTCTCGACGAAGTTGGCGGTTGGGAGGACCAGGCTTTGTCAGAAGATATGGAGATGGCGGCTAAACTAACCGAAAGAGGTCACAGAATAAAATACGCCCCCGACGTGCGATCATGGCAGGAAAACCCGACGAGTCTTACTCAGCTATTCAGCCAGCGAATCAGATGGTTCAGAGGAAGCATGGAGGTGTCTTTGAAATATGGAAGGCTTCTCAGAAACCCTAGTAGGACAAGTTTCGATGCTGAAATGACATTGACTGGGCCCTTCATGTTTCTCCCATCAATACTAGGCTACATCCTAGGACTCCTCTCCCTGGTCTTTCCTCTTTCACAGAGTTCCCTTTTGGCGATCATGTCTCAAGGTCTCATGTTTGTCAATACAATGACTCTATTTCTAATCGGGTTGGCTCTGATTCACTTGACAAAGCCCAAGAAAGTGACCAGTTTGCTGTGGTTGCCCTTTGTTTATGGATATTGGATGGTTCAGAACCTTGTGGCTCTCTGCGCGTTTGCCCAGATAGTGCTGAAGAGGCCTCGAAAGTGGATGAAAACTGCGAGATCAGGCGTGGCTACTGAGACGAATTATGTTCCCTAGTTACCTGACTAGACTTAGAACGTTTTCCGTTCTAGCCTTTCTCGTACCGCTAGTTTTGCGGGCTGTTCCAGAAATCCTGATGGGGCCTTATATTGTTGGGTTTGACACGCTCGGCTACTATGTTCCAAATGTTTTGATGTGGCTTGGAGAAGGTGTAGACTTCTGGCGTTTGATTGCTGTTGGCCCTCTTCTCTACCTAATGCTTTTGGGAGCCACTTCGGTTGGAATTCCTATTGTAGTTTCCCTTAAGGTGTTGCCTCCGCTGATTCATGGTCTTCTCGCTCTCGCCATCTTTTTCTACGCCAGAAACGCTTTCTCTTGGTCGCCCAGAAAGAGCTTGCTTGTAGCCTTCTTCGCAACTTCATACTTTGTAGCATTGCGAATATCTTGGGACATGCTCAGGAACGAGCTGGGCTTGATGTTTCTCTTTGTAGCTCTAATCTTTCTCCAGAGGAACGGAGATCATTGGAAACACAGTCTGTATCTTTCACTAGCAATGATTTCAGTTGTCTTAGCTCATCCACTTGTGGCCGTTGTCCTGCTCGTCATAGTTGCTGCCTCAAGCATGCGCTCACATCTTGAAGGCAAACCCTCTGAAACGCGAAGACTCGTTGTCAGTTCACTTCCAGCAGTGTTGTCATTTTCGGTGATGGCCTTCGCAAATTATGTGGTGTCCTCAGGTTTCTCTTTCGTTAGTGGTTTTCCTGAAATTGAGTCTAAAGGTTGGCTAGCGCTCTTCGGATTTTCCTCCTACCTCGACATGATGGTAAACAATTTGGGGTTTCTGGTATTTTGCTACTTGCCCCTACTTCCATTAGTGATTTTAGGCGCTAGACGTTTTAGGAGCAACCTTCAAATCAAAGCTTGGATTTCTTGGATTCTTGTTGCATTTTTCTCTGCCTTGATTAGTCCAACTGCCTTCATTCCAGGATCTTATCGCTGGGCATTGATGCTCTCATATCCTTTAGCTTTCTATGCAACAGAAGCCATTGTCAACCTCCGAGTGAACATATGCCAAATATCAATTGGTTTGATGTTGACAACGTTGGCAGTGGGATTTCTTGTGTTGCCCAACGAGACTCCTTTTCCATATTACGCAATGTTTCCTTATCACGGGCCAACCTCAATGTTGCAGAACACTGTCTCGCTAAGTGATTGCCAAGACACAATTGAGGTGCTTCAATGGTTAGCGGACAATATGCATGATGATGTAAATCTGCTTGCTCATGATGCTTTCTATGGATGGTCTCTGCTTGCTCTTGATGAAAGTAGAGTAGTCCGTATCGGCTATGATGATCCAGAGAGGATTGCACTTGAAATAATGCAAAATGCTTCGGCTAAACACCTGTATCTGATTTGGTGGACTAATGGAGAAGGCTGGCATGGGCAGCCTCTTGTTCCTTCTTCTTTCAAAGAGGTTTATGAAAGCGGTAGGATCGCTGCTTACACCTATGAGCCAGCTATCTATCATGACCTTTCGGATTCGAATTGAATCTCGAGCCTTAGTGTTAGAGACGTGAACCGACTTATGCCCAAAAGCTCTGATAGACTGCTTGTTGTGAGAAAAGCCCTCGCAAAGACTTGGGATTACTTTCGGGAGAATTGGGGCGCCCCTTTTGTAATGGGGTTTATGCTATTCCTGATTGTTGCAGCGATTTTCTTGTCAATAGGTTTAGATGCTTGTGCTGATGATGTGGCGGTCTATGCATATTGCGCCTTAGTGGTAGGTGCTGCTTTACAATCTGCCAGTTTCTTGAGAACTATCAGAAGGAGTAGTAGCAAAGATTAAGGAGACAGTTGAGCTTTCGCTTGTGATGCCCGCTTTTAACGAAGAGAGGTCTATACACGGTGCTCTTGACATGCTGGATCGTGTTGTGAAAGAAACTGGGCTCCGCTATGAGGTTGTCGTGGTTGACGATGGTAGCGCAGACGAGACAATGTCAAGGGCGACGAATTATGCTAATAACAATGGACACGTGAAGGTGGTTGGCTACAGAAGGAATCTTGGAAAAGGCCACGCGATAAAGACCGGTTTCGTTGAGTCCACTGGTGAAGCTGTTGTCTTCGTTGATAGCGACTTGGAAATAGACTTTGGAAAGGTCACAAGTTACGTTGAGGCTTTGAGACATGGAGACATAGCGATTGCTTCCAAATGGCATCCGGAGTCGATCGTTGAAATACCTTTGATACGGAAGATTCTCGGATTGGGCTTCAACGTGCTGGTTAGACTCTTGGTTGGTGTTAAGTTTAAAGACACTCAAACTGGGTTCAAAGCAATTAGAGGAGCAGCTCTTGCAAAGATCTTGCCAGGGTTGGCTGTTAAGCGATATGCCTTTGATGTAGAGTTGCTGGCGGTTGCGAACCTCTATGGCCTGAAAGTTGTGGAGTTGCCAGTAAAAGTAAAGATGCGAAGGTTGTTTAACCCTATGGATGTGTGGAGAATGCTCATCGACGTGCTTGGAATAGCTTATCGATTAAGAGTGCTCAGATG
>CP070835.1:265448-268507 GCA_020341775.1 Candidatus Bathyarchaeota archaeon | reverse complement strand
CGGGCTTTTTCAGATCCCAACACGGTTCTAGGATCACCATCTAAAACAACAGTTCCCTTATCCATGACGACAACGTGATTTGCGTATCTTGCCGCCAAATCTAGTCGATGCTCAACAAGTATGACTGTCATTCCCAGAGATCTGTTCAGGTCGCCAATTACTTCGAAGATTTTTTGAGCGCCCAAAGGATCTAAAAAGGATGTTGGCTCATCTAACACCATGACTTCAGGTTGCATGGCAATTATGCTTGCAATGGCCACTCGTTGTTGTTGGCCTCCTGAAAGCTCGTGGGGCGCTCTCTCCCGGAGGTCATGTATGCCCGTTATTTCAAGCGCCCACTTAACTTTTTTTACCATCTCTTCTCTTGGAACCCCCAAGTTTTCCAGCCCAAAAGCCACGTCTTTCTCAACAGACAAGGCAAACAGTTGATTCTCCGGGTTTTGGAAAACCAGTCCAACGTGAAGGGCGAGCTCATGGATAGGATGATCCGCAACAGCTAGCCCCACAACACGCATTTGACCCGCTAAGTTGCCTTGATAGAAATGAGGAATTAAGCCATTAAAACATCGACAAAGGGTGGTTTTTCCACATCCGCTCGGACCAGTGAGAATGACGAATTCGCCCTTCTCGATTCTTAGGGAAACCTGCTTGATAGCAGGTTTTGCAGCGTTTGGATATGCATATGTCAACTTTTGAGCTTCGATGACTGCCAACCTGTGTCGCTCACCTAACTGCAAAAAACTCTCTCATTTAAGAGTAGCTACCTAGATATGCGTATCTTTGAGACTGCGCTTCTTGATGCACGTTTGGAAGCGTTGTCTGCCTTTCACTTCACACGTGCGTCTTCAACCAGTCTTAATCTTTTCTTTAATTAATCTGACGGTCCGTTTAAAACACGCTTCCCAATCTCCCACTCCATTTGCCCCAGCAGAGACTGCATGGCCGCCACCCATCCCTCGCAGATATTCACCGAGTGGTTTTGCCAAGTCACGACCAAGATGAAAACCTGTGGCGTGGTAGAACACCTGAGATGACCGCATGCTAACTTTCAGCCTTTCGTTTTTCTGACCAACCACAATGGCGACGTGGACTCCTAGAGAGATTAGAGCCCGAGCCGCAGATGCTTGAAAAGCGCCCACATGCGAAAATCCAACGATCCATTCCCCGACTCTAACGAGCCTAGCACGTTTTGATGCCTTCAGTCTAGCTATGCGCTCGGATGTCTGCATCGGCAAAGAAAGAAGAGCTAACGCTTCCCTCGCGTTTACACCCGCGTCAATTAAATCAGCAACTATTTTGAGCGTAGTGGAGTTTGCTAAAATGAAATGGCGCGTATCGAAGGCTATCCCCAGAAACAAGGCTTTTGCCTCAACCTCTCCGAACCGAACATTCATGTCCATGAAAAACCTATAGATAATCTCACATGTAGACGATGCATTTTCATCTGAAACAGACAGAGTAGCCAACTTTTCGGTTTCTGGGTGGCTAGCGTGATGGTCAATCACGATGATCGGAACCGCAGACCCTTTAACTCTGTCGGCCCAGTCGTCAAGCTGCTGGATCGTGTTAGTGTCTAGCAACACGATCGCATCCGCATTTTCAATAGGGGGATACAAAGACAATTTGAAAGGTAGAACGGTTAGTAGCTGTCGGGACAGACGACTCGGACCTTCTGCTGCGGCGATTTCAATCCGTATTCGCGGGCGAAGTCGTTCAAGCAACCTAGAAAGCGCGAAAGCAGCACCAATTGCATCTGGATCCGCGTTGTGATGACACAACAAGAGTACAAATCGAGCATTTACTTTGTCGAGGAGAGCTGTTAGGTCCTGAATCTGCAATCTAGTTCCTCGATGTATTCTTCTATCGCCACGAATCCGTTTTCCGTAGCTTCGTCAACGAGTTTTGCAGCGTTGCATTTTTTTATTACTGGAGACAACGCCAGATCAATGGCAATTGCGACGGTGACGCGCTTGGAGCCTATTGTTTCGACGATGATTTCTAGGTCTGAAATTCTTTGTTGGGGAACCTGCGATAGAATGTACTCTCTTACCGTCTTTTCTGCGGCTTCTGACATGTTTTGCATCTGGTCTTCTGTCCACCTATCTGGCAGAGGCTCCATATCTCCCAACAAGTCCACCAAAGGGGCTATGGTCTGACGCCGCTTGTCGGTCCCGTGCTTAGGTCGCGTTTAAGCTTTGCCTGCAATTGGTTGAATTGCTGGCGTAACCGTGCTTCCTGCTTTCCTAATACTTGTGTACGTGTGTCGAGCACTCCTTTGCGCTCTTTCAGTTCCGCTTCAACCTTGCCTTTTTCTGATCTCACAAGCAGAGAGCCGATGGACTTGTAGATGACTGCTTTTTCGGTGAGACCCGCTAACTCCGTAAGGGCTTGGTCGGTTTCAGTCAACTCCAGTTCTACTTGTTGTTTCTGGGCGGATATTGCTTGAAGGTTGCGTTGAAGCTGCTGTAGTCTTAGCAGTCGCTCTTGAACTTGGGGGGGCAGTTGTGAAACATCACTCATTTTCGTTCCTCAAAAACGTTGCCTGCAACTCTTTTTCAGCAATATCATCTGGTGTTAATTAAGTGTTTTCACGCGTTTGTGCGCATTTCCCGCTGCGCCACAGTTTCCAGGGTATTTCTCACGAGGCCAACCCATTGAAGGTATGCGTTTAGCGTCGCTCTAAGGGCTGAGGTGTCTGTAGCTCCGACTTGTATGATTAGCTTTTTGCCTTGGCTACTAATCTTTACTCTTGCGCGGGATGTTGTTGGTTGTTTTGTCTCTGGCAAGAGAGCCTTCATTAGCACCTCGACAAATTTTTCGGAGGGCAGTTCAAAACAAATTGTTGCATTTCGTTTCATTTTTGTGGCTTCCAAACGAGGTGGGAGGTTGTAATGTGAGGACCTATCTCGATTTCTTGGGGAGTCTGTAGGAATTTGATGTGAATATGGCGCGTTGCATTGACAGAAATGTGCATGATCGTTTGCGTTTCTGAATAATTAAGGCCTTCGGGGGGGAGTCTTGGTATGCACAAGAAACTGGCAAGCGCGTCGGCGAGTTTG
>CP070835.1:264232-265348 GCA_020341775.1 Candidatus Bathyarchaeota archaeon | reverse complement strand
TTCCCTCCCAACCATGAAAGGATCTCATGGAATTGGCTGTTTCCTTCAACACCAACATCAAATTCGGCGGGCAACTCCATGAGAGAACGCTGCTGAACGTCGGATCACCACATTAAATTGGCGATGTCGTTCAAGCAGCAGGAGAATCCTCCTAACTTTCTAAACAGTTTTTGCACGCTCATAATAGTATAAGTATTCTTGAGCGTATCCCGCGAATTTTCCGAAGTATCTTCGGGCGAAGGAACTTATCTTGTCGTAATCTCTTGATGATAGGGATTGCTCCCCTGAAAGTCTCTTGGCAAAGGGCATGTCAAAGCATTTTTTATAATGGTTTCGGAACACACGCTTCATCCATATGTCCACTGGAAAAGCTTCCAGTTTCTCTAGAGAGAAAAGTAAGACGCAGTCAGCCACTTTGTTTCCAACGCCTGGAAGCTGCAGCAACTCTTCCTTTGCTGTTTGGTAATCTGCATCTCTCAGAGCTTCGAAGTCCATCTTGCCACAGTCGACTATCTCAGCGGTTTCTCGAATGAAATTGGCTCGGAAGCCCAGCTTACAGTCTCGAAGCACTTGGGAAGACAATTCAGCAAGTGCGGAAGGAGTGGGAAAAGTATGGAATTCGCGGTTGTCGAAGGATATTTTCTCGCCGAACTGATTTGACAATCCGTGGATCACGTTTTTAATGCTTGGAATGTTCTTGCAGGTCGCGCAGATAAATGAGATCAAGCATTCCCACGGGCTTTGCCTCACTATGCGAAGGCCTGAAAATGTTCTAATAGCTTGGCCTATGAGGGAGTCTCGGTTGACTTCAGCCATTATTTTTGGCAGGTTATCATCTAACCGAAAATAGCGCATAATGAAGTCAAGGTTGACTCCTCTGAATTCTAAAGTGTTTTTTGTCTGCTTCACTTTGAAAACGTGTCGTTCAACGATGCCATAGTTCCAATCATTATATCTTTTCCATCGAAATACTTGTCCACACTGGAGCGTATGCTCTAGATTGAAGGGCGTTAAATGTGGATTCAGCTTTAGTTCCATAATCCGCTCAGCTTTGTTGTTGGAGCTAAACTAATTTATCTTTCGCTTCAGCGCTGTTTCTTCGGGGTTGATTGACTT
>CP070835.1:260359-264132 GCA_020341775.1 Candidatus Bathyarchaeota archaeon | reverse complement strand
TTAACGGCTCTCTTCACTTCGAAGAAAACCTGCTGTAGATTCATCTCAGGCACAATGATTGTTTGAGCTCTCTGAGCCATTGTTTGAACAATGGCGTCGGGAAAAGGCCAAAGGGTCTTCAACCTGACGAAGCCGACATTCAATCCGTTGTTCCGCGCAATTTCTACGGCCTCATAAACTGCTCGAGAAGTGGATCCATATGAAACGAAGCCAATCTCGCAGTCATTTACGTTATAGGCTTCAAAATCCATCAAGAGTTCAGCATTATTTCGAATTTTGTTGACCAGCCGTCCAACGAGAGTTCGGTGGACTTCTTGGTCAGCAGTGAAGCGTATTCCGAACTGGTTATGGGTTGAGCCCGTCACTGTGGCGTTGTAGCCTTCACCTATGGAGGGCATAGGGGGCACCTCTTCGCCGCCAAAGAAGGACGAATCTCCCGGCTTTGCTTTTCTTCTGTTAAATATCTCCACGTTTTCGAAGCGTGGCACAAACATTTGCTCTCTCATGTGGGCGATAATTTCGTCGGCTAATAAAATTGTTGGTGTGCGGTATTTTTCAGCCAAATTGAAGACGCGCACTGTCAGGTTAAACATCTCCTGCACGGAGTTTGGAGCCAGCGCTATAGCAGCATAGTCTCCGTGAGTCCCCCAGCGGGCTTGCATGACATCTCCTTGACCACACTTCGTTGCCTGCCCTGTGCTGGGGCCAGCTCTCTGCACATCAACGATAACGCAGGGGGTTTCAGTCATAAAGGCGTATCCAATGTTTTCCTGCATCAGGCTGAAACCGGGACCCGACGTCGCCGTCATCGCCTTCGCGCCTGCCCAACTTGCTCCAATGATCGAGCCTATAGACGCAATTTCATCTTCCATCTGAATCATGATGCCCCCCACTTGAGGAAGACGTTTTGCTAAGTACTCGGAAATTTCGCTAGCGGGTGTGATGGGGTAACCCGCAAAGAATCGACACCCAGCAATAATGGCAGCTTCGGCGAGAGCCTCGTTTCCTTGCATAAAATGCATACCAGAAGACAGATGTTTATCCATGCGTTTGGCTCTCCTTGTGAATCTGCATGTGTTTATTGTTTAGCTTAAAGGTTTGTCTCGTCAGCTGTGAATCACACAAAGAAAAGCCTATGTTATTGTCTTCTGCGGAGCACAATCACAACAACTACAACCACAAATATGGCGCCTATGCCAACATAAATGTACATGGAATATCTGCTCATGAAAGGAGGTTCTGCCACAACGAAATTCACAACGTCGCTGAGGGATTCGTATCTCGCCGAATCTCCATCAAACTGAGCTTGGACGCTCCACACGCCCATGAAAGACGGTTTGAAACTTGCTGAGAAATTGCCATTCCTTACTGGGTGGTGTTGCACTACCTTTGATCCATTTGACGTGGTGAAAATCAGTTTTACACTCGCGTCTGTAGATCCAAGTGCTGGCCTTACGAAACCACTGAGTGACAGATTTTCACCAAGTGCAATTGTCTCTCTCCCCAGAGTGACATTTACAAAAGTCGAATGTTTCACGCTGAAGCTACCGTTAAGCGTCAAGAGATTATCGAGGTAATCGTAAGATTCCACACGATAATGAACAATCGTGCCAGCTTCTTGTCCAGAGATTGTGCCATTGCACGCGCGGTTGTTAACGAGCATCTCAGAGACAGTAGATGTATTCCAATTGTCAGTGGAGTAGTGAAGGAACGATCGATGAATGTAGGAGCTGTTCGAAACAGCGGTCAAGAACGTCTCGTTATGCGGATAGACCCGTTGAATAGGCGTTGCGAGCCTTAATTCTGAGTTGCCGAAATCTGTTTTTACTCTGAAATTCACATCGCCAGCGCCGAACTCGCCGATGAGGGCAAGATGGTACAGTTTTTCTCCTTTAAAGGGCGTTGTGTAGTTGATGATCATGTCCTGCCCAAAAAATTCGCAGCTCGCAAAATCTGTTCCTCTGAAGCCTTCACTCTTTAAATTGTAGCCGCCGAAAATACCACTTACTTCTCCGTAGAGCCCCGGCTCCCACGCTAAGGGTGCACCATTTAGCAATTCGCCTTTATTGTTCCCCGGATCCGCCATGAGGTACAGCCGCATTTCATACATGTCAAGAGTGTCGGGCACTTGAGTTTGGATTTCGACGTGTTCGCTGCTAGTGGTGAACTCGTAAGCCCAGCCAGTGTTTCCAGTTGAGACGTTTCCCTGTTTTCCTTCGATGAATTGGCTATGCCACACATTCGGTTCAATGTGTTCAATAGCCATGAACGTGGCAGGCTCCGAAGCCTGACTTTCCCTGGGATCGTTTCTGACTACAAAGCTGTAGTTGCCCGTGTACTTGGGTACAAAGAGAGACCCATTGACAGTAGTTCCCAAGTGTTCAGGCAGCCCTGCAGCCTCAGTGTGATAACCCTCTAACTCTCCAAGAGGATTATAGACATAAATATCATAATCAGTGTGTGGCGCGGGACCATCAGTTATCCAATCACCATAGCAGTAGATGTGATACGAACGATTAGCAGTTATGGTGTAGACAAAAGTCCAGTTAGCACCAATGCGAATCTGTGATTCATTGATTTTCATGGGAATGGCTGGCCTCCGAGTGAACGTCCAGTTGCCATGAGGGGGCTCATTGATGTAGGTGAAAACCTCGTTCTCTTCAATAAAAAATCCCGACGCTGCCATTGTCAACCATGAAGGCATGACGCTGACTAAGAGAAGCAGAAACAAGAGCGTCTTAGCTAACTTCCTGAACAAAGCTGAATCCTTCGCAAAGCAAACCTTCTATAACAGGTGTTTTGTGAAAGCAATAATCATTATGAAAAATGTGTAACGATTCTGAATCAGAATCAGCCAATGCGCTACCCGCGTGACAGAAAGATATTTACCACTTTACGCTAGCTAACGTAGGCATAGGTGAGAAAGCTCGTTGGAAAGAGACATAGTAGACTATGCGTTGGACTACGCAAGAAGCCGAAAAGTTGAATACGTGGAAGCCCGAGCCCAAAGCACGAATCACGACGAGTTGGTAATAAAAAACGGTACCCTAGATGCTTTCCTCTCAACGATCAACAGCGGATTTTGCATTAAAATTCTAGCTGATGGCGGACTTGGCTTTGCGTCAACTAACAAATGGACCAAAGATGAGGCAAAGGCGGTCGCCGACACAGCGTATAAATTTGCGAAAAGTGCAGGACGCAAAGAAAAAATCACCTTCACAGATGAAAAAGGAGTTGAAACGAAGTGGAGTGTCGAACAGAAAGAGAAGATAGAAGACATCCCACCAGAGAAGAAGATAGATGAGCTGATGAAGGTTGACAAAACTTTGTCATCCTCAGAAGTAAAGGTTCCTGGGCGGATAATTGGGACCTCTATTGATCTGATAGAGAAGTACTTTGTAAACTCTGAGGGTTCAGCTATCTCGTCGTTTGTGCCAAAAATCGGTGTCTTCGCTTTTATAACTGTAGTAGAGAACGGTAAACCCGAACAAGCCTACAAGCAATTTGGGCGCAGTGGCGGATGGGAAGCTTTCGATGAGTGGAAGGTGGCTGAGACTTTGCTGCACGATGCACAAGTGCTCCAGAAACTAATCAAGGAAGGAAAAGCTGTCAAAGCGGGAAAGATGGATCTGATCTGTGGAACTGAGGTCACAGGCATCGCTTCCCATGAGTCCTGCGGTCACCCCATTGAAGCTGACAGAATTTTGGGGCGAGAGATGAGTCAAGCTGGACGATCCTTCATATATCCTGAAGGGCCCTATTGGATCGGAACG
>CP070835.1:259063-260259 GCA_020341775.1 Candidatus Bathyarchaeota archaeon | reverse complement strand
CCCCTGGCTTGTGGTTGGCACGTTCTGTTAAGCCTATTACATCCAGCAATTGTTCGACTCTTCCACGCCGGGTTCCACGTGAAGCTCCCATCGCTATCATGGGCAATTCGACGTTTTCGGCAGCAGTCAGTGTTGGAATTAGATTCAAAGTTTGGAAAATGTGACCGACATTCTTCCTTCGAAAATCAACCAGCTGTGAAGATTGCAGAGCAGTCACTTCAACGTCACCCACCTGTACAAAGCCTGCGGTTGCTTGATCAAGCCCTCCCAATATATTGAGCAGTGTAGTTTTACCGCTTCCACTGGGCCCGATAACGGAGACCAATTCTCCTTCTCTCACATCAACATTTAAGCCTCTAAGTGCTTGAACTTCAACATTCCCCAGCCGATACACCCGGATCAAATCTTTGACTAGCACTTTCATGCCTTTCAAGCTCTCACAATCCTTTCCAGTTTTGATACATACCGTTTTGTAATGATGATTACTGGGATTATTGATGATGCGAAAACTAAAATCAAAGATGCCGACAGCGTCAGTATAGCGTCTGGTGGAAATATCATGCGATGAGCTACTAGCGTGACATATTGAGTTGTGTTGAGAGCAACTATGCTGCCATGCACAATGATTAGGCCAACAATGACGCCCAGGGCTGTAGAGAAAACTATGATGGACAGGTTTTCTGCCAGAAGCATTATTATTAACTGCTTGTAGGAGAGACCACGAACATTCATTATGGTAAGTTCTTTCTTACGTTCTTGCAGACTCACCATTGCTATCAGACCTGTAGCCACTGAAGCTGCTACTACAGCAAAAAGAACTCCTACTCTCTGAACACTTGTGGTGCCGGTCAGCAGCAAATTAGTTTCCCGCTGCTCAAGTTGTTCCGCAACAGAGGAAACGTAGTTAAAATCGCCGGTTTTGAGATTCCGGATCTCAGAAGCCACACTTGTTCCATTCGCGTCAGCTTCAAGCTTGACTAAGATTTTGCCAGATGCATACATACTGCTTTCAAGCATGTGATATAGGTTTGCCGGCACATAAGACCAGAATAAAGAACTTAGATAAGATTCGCTAGGTCTGAAAACAGGTTGAGAACCCCCACTGACTTCAGGACCGAAGAAGCCTACTACTCTTAGCTTCAAAGTTGTAGGGCCTATTTTGAGAGTAATATAATCATTTAACTGAAGATTCAAGT
>CP070835.1:256704-258963 GCA_020341775.1 Candidatus Bathyarchaeota archaeon | reverse complement strand
GTCCTGTGTGGCCTTGATGTTCAAAAGACTCGCCCATCATGCCAATGAAAGCAGCCTTGATGTCTCTTCGAGGGTCAAGGTTAGGGCATCGCTCGAAAGCTTCGCTTGTGGCTTCAATGAAAAGCTCTCTTCCATATAGGCCTTCTCGTTTTCCGAATTTCGACAAGCCAGCAGACACTATGGAAACTATTGGTTTTCCCCTCAATGATTTGTCCTCCAATCGAGTGAAATAGATTGATTTGAAGAGAGCGAATAGTATAGTTGAAACGTGTATTTAAGCGCAAACAACTGCAAGCTGTTGTCGTTCCATAATTTTCGTTGAACTCTAAGCTGCGCAAACCTGCGCGCGCGATCATATACTGCCGACGCAGCTCGCGCGTGCACTCGCGTACAGAAGGACAACCATCAGTGCCTCTTCTCTAGAATGAACCAAAGCCGCGTTGCTCGAAAGTTTTATAGTGTCAACCCTTACACTATTAGTTTCTCTCAACAAGAATTAGGTGAAAAAGTTGGAAGACGTAGCTATTGTTGGAGCGGGAAGTACTGGCTTCAGACCAATAACACCTGAGGTCTCATACAAAGAGATGATGTTCGAGGCAGCAACCCGAGCCTATGAGGATGCAAACGTGAATCCTCGGAAAGACATCGATGCCTTCATTACCTGCGGTGAAGACTACTGGGATGGCCACAGCATCTTCGACGAGTTTGTGCCCGACCAAGTAGGTGCAGTACTAAAACATCTCTTCACGGTCTCAGCCGACGGTCTAATAGGAATGGCAACCGCCTACATGCTCATACGCACCGGTCAATTTGATACAGTCATGGTTGAGGCCCACAGCAAAGCTTCCGACATCTTAACATTCAGTGACATCGTTGCCTTTGGTTTAGACCCAATCTTCAACCGCCCTCTCGGAGGACATCCCTACTATGTCGCTGGATTGGAAATGAACCGCTTTCTGCATGAAACTGGAACCACAAAGGAACAATGCGCTCAAGTTGTTGTCAAGAACAGGAAGAACGCCTTGGCAAACGCGCACGCATCCTATGGAGCGGAGCTAACAGTAGAAGATGTATTACAGTCTAAACCCATGTTTCATCCACTGAATCGCCTAGACATAAGCCCGCTCGCTGACGGTTGTATCGTCTTGATCTTGGCCTCTAGCCGAGCAGCAAGAAAGCTTACAGACGTGCCAGTTTGGCTTCACGGAGTCGGTTGGAACTCGGACACCTCGTGGCTGGAATCAAGAGAGTGGGGAAGAGCAATCTACATAGAACTGGCTGCAGACATGGCTTACAAAATGGCGGGAATTAGGAATCCACGCAAGGAAATCCATTTTGCAGAAGTCGATGACCTGTTTTCCTACAAGGAACTTCAACACCTCGAAGCCCTAAAACTATGCAGACACGGCGAAGCGGGCAGACTAACTGAAGAGGGGATGACCCAAAGGGATAGAGAACTGCCTGTGAACGTTTCGGGAGGCGCACTTGGAATGGGGTACGCGCCCGAAGTCCTAGGGCTTCAAAGAGCTTTGGAAGCAGTTTTGCAGTTGCGTGAACAGGCTGGCAGACGACAACTATGCGGTGTGGAAACTGCTGTAGCTCAGTCTTGGCGGGGAATTCCTACCGCAACTGGTGCTGTGGCGGTTCTTGGCCGGGAGGTGAAGTGAAAATGTTTGGGAAGAAACGAGTTGCCATTGTGGGGGCTGGACTCACGCTTTTCCGAAGAAACCTAAAGGAGACTGGCAAAGAACTTTGTTATGAGGCTGCGAAGATGGCGCTGGACTCAGCTGGGCTAGCGTCTAAGGATATTGACAGTGTAGCGTTCGGCAGTGCACCTGACGCTTTCGACGGGATTCACATGAAAGGCGAAAACATGGTAGATGGCGCTGGTGGATGGCGCAAGCCCTTCTCTAGGGTGTTTGTCGGCGGCGGGACCGGAGTTTTCTCGGCCAACGCGGGCTGGTGGCATGTTGCTTCTGGGCTCTTTGACACTTGTTTAGTAGTGGCTGAAGAAAAAATGTCATCTTGCTATCCGCACCCTGCCCACGCGTTTACAACAATATTTGACCCAATAATGAGTCGTCCATTAGGCACCACACTCATATGGATATTCGCCTTGGAAATGCACCGTTACATGCATCGCCACGGCATCAAAAAGGAACAGATCGCGCTTGTGTCTGTGAAAAACAAGAGAAACGCCCTAGACCATCCATGTGCACAGCTCGCAGCAAACATCACTGTTGAAGACGTGCTCAACTC
>CP070835.1:255590-256604 GCA_020341775.1 Candidatus Bathyarchaeota archaeon | reverse complement strand
GGAATCACACCCCGCTATGCATGCATTCTTCAAATGGGATTCTGTGTTTTAGCAGAAACTTTCGGCTATGGCTGGCAATATAGTATGTCTTTAACTTTGGCAACAGCTCTGAAAACAGTTCTTTGTAATAGGAGTCATGGAATCCCTTTTCTGTTGTTTTCCATTGTGTGTAGGCCTTGAACTCATTTGGAATGCTTCCACGAGTCAGTTTCCCCACGAAAACATAATCATGCACATAAGGATTGATAGCCTCAATCATGTCTATAACCAGGTCAAGGTCAATGTTCGGTATCAAGGGTTCCAATGAAACGGTTGTGTATATTCCTTCATTGTACATCTCTTCTAGAACTTGAATCCTCTTCTCTACAGGCGAACTATAAGGTTCTATTGATCTATCTGTTTTTGGTAACACGATGGTAAACCCCACTCTCATCTTCTCTCTGTATTCCTTGAAGAAGTCCAAGTCCCTAATAACAGAAACATTTTTGGTAAGGAGGAGGATTGGAAAGTCGTATTTCTTCATCAACTCCAGCATTTCTCTAGTCACATCGGGATCAGCATGATCCATGTAAGAATCTGAGAGGCTCTGTGTGAATACTTCTCCTTTGGTTCTCGAACTCGCAAGATTCTTCTCGAAAATCTCAAGCGCGTTCTTCACTAATTTTGGTTTCAACCATTTCTGGTAATCGAAGTTATGAATGAACCGTTCACACATCAAGCAGCCACAGCAATAGATGCAGCCGTTAGAACAGCCATCATAGTAGTTGACGCGAAACGGGATGTAACCAAACGTGCATTTCACTAGAAGCCTTTTCTTCTTTCCAAAAATCCTACCCATTCATCACAATCCCCATTTCTCTCTGCGCGCGCATAGTGGCTGGTCTGAAGTCCTCATAGTCCTTGAAGGACTCATTCTAATCCCGATCCTCCTTTTCGGAATTTATATTGATTGAACCGCCACGTTCTCTGCTCCACGTTGAATCGACTATTTGTGGTTCTAACTCAGTTACTCCT
>CP070835.1:254326-255490 GCA_020341775.1 Candidatus Bathyarchaeota archaeon | reverse complement strand
TGCAGCGTGTGTTTTTCAGCTAAGTACATTCCACCTGGACCTACCTTCCTTAACAAGTCGGCAGCAAGGGTTTCGTCGTCAACTCTGACACCTTTCACCAGCCTTAGGGCCATACCGCAAATCGTGTTGTCAATAACAAGCTTCTCTAAGCTTTGACAGCTCTCAAAGTTTAGCATGCCCGGCCCCGACATAACATTAATTCCGGCAAGTGCCCCAAGCACTATCCCAATTCCGGATTCAAACCCGCATTGTGCGTCAACGACTTTTGTGTCGCTAAGTCCAAGGTACATGTGAGTCGGCAGCCCATAATATTTCCCAATTTGAGCGTAGGAGCAACCGAGCATAATGGTCTCTATGGCTCCGAGACGAGCTGTGGCGTATCTTTGGTCAAATGTCGTTGGTGAACCGCCATAGATGACTGGAGCTCCTGGGTTCGTTAACTGAGCCATCACGAGACCGCTAAGGAATTCAGCGTTATGCTGAACAAGAGACCCAGCCAGCGTTGCTGGCCCAGTAGCGCCTAGTTGGGGCATCGGGACAATTTCAGCGGGGATGCGAAACTTGGCGCAGTCAATTAGGTTTTGGGAAAGAAGTTCACTCCACTTCAACGGTGCTGATGGACATGTGTCAAAAACTGCCATGGGCTTTCTAGCCAACTCCTTTTCGCCTCCAACCACAGCCTCAAGCATCCGTTTCATATCATAAAGGCCATCAACGCTAAATGTACCCGTAACTATTGGTTTAGGAGAATTCTTCAGAACAACAAATAGGCGGTATCGATCGACGATAGCCACAGGGACATCCGAGACTACCAACGCCGTGCTTTGAGCCTGTATATATTCTAAAGCGTCGGTCAATCTAACGAGGTCAGCCAAATCTCTTGACAATGGGCGGCGAGCCTCATTTGTCTTGGAGTCGAGAATGAACAATGCTGCTGATCCTGGATTGTAAGTAATCTTGTTTCTTTCGAGAACTCGGTCATGCTTTCCATCGCGACTGTAAAGCCTAATGGTCGAGGGCGCCTTGACTACAGATTCCTTCACGAGATGTTGAGGAATACGAGCGAGCTTGTTATTGGAGTCGACCTCAACCCCTGCATCGGCAAGTAGCCTCAACGCTGTGTCATTGTAGACCTTGACACCGACATCTTCCAAAAGCTTCGTA
>CP070835.1:252106-254226 GCA_020341775.1 Candidatus Bathyarchaeota archaeon | reverse complement strand
GAGGAAAGGTTAAAGCTGAAAAGAAACCTACTCATCGGATTGGCGAATTTAGTTGCCTAAAGGTAAGACCTTGAAGGCTGTGAAAAAGAAATCCCTTGTCGGTGAAAGGGTTCTTCTAAGACCTTTTAGCGTAGATGATTTGCCTTACATTCAGAAATGGTCCAATGACGCTGAACTTAGAAGGCTGATAGGAGAAGTTACGCCGATGAGTCGAGTGGACACAGAGAAATGGTATAGAGAATTGCTGGCTGACAAGGACCGGGTTTGGTTTGCGATTGTTCTCAAGAAAGATGACCGAGTGATAGGGGAGGCTGGATTGTTGAGAATGTTCAGGCCTTGGCGAAACACAGACATGACCGTGATAATCGGAGAGAAAGATGAATGGGGAAAAGGATACGGAACTGAGGTGGGTCATCTACTCCTTCACTATGCTTTTAGACAACTGGGTTTTCACAGAATTTCGATAGGAGTGGTCGGTTTCAACATGAGAGCACTGAAATTTTGGGAAAGCCTCGGGTTCAAGAAGGAAGGCGTTCGGAGAGATAACTACTACTATGACAACGAGTATAGCGACGGCATCATGATGAGCATTCTTGAAGATGAATATAGAGCATTAAACGAAGCTCGCCGACCTGACCCAGTGGCTTGAGAATGTTGGTGGTTGGTTGGGTGAGAATCGAACCCTCCACTACAATGGAGACATAACCCGCAAACTCCCCTTTTTCTGCTTCGCAATTCTTCCCTTTTGCGGTCGTAATGCGAAAGCTTGAATTATGGGAACTATGTGCCTTTCAAGTATGGACTACAGAGTCATTCTAGGCGTAACTGCTGCGATCATTCTCTTCTTCTTTGGAATTATTTTTGCTCTTGCATCGGTGTATGCACCCATTAGGTTGGCAGTTTCTGCGATTTTGTTTATTGTTGGTTTTGGCTTTATAATTGGAGTATACATTGTAACCAAAAAGCCTCAGCAGATAGTTCAACGGGTTGAACTGTCTGGAGAGATGAAAGCCGTCCCAATTAAGTGCCCTAATTGTGGGGCTTCCATTCGGCCAGACAAGATAAAGATCGTAGGCGGTGTTCCGTATGCGACTTGCGGCTATTGCGGAAAAACGGTTGAGGTGGCTGAGGAACCAAAATGGTGAAGCCGCGGCTTCTTGCTGTTTGCTTGTTGATTCTTGCTTTGCCATTTGGAATACGTGCTGCAGGAGCTCAAAGCCTTGTATATCACTTGGAGCATGAGTGGGTCAGAGTCTGGATAAACAAGGACCGTACAATTGACCTTCTCTATGACGTCAGAATCGTCTGCGACTCTGGTGAACTGCACTGGGTTGAGGTCGGCCAACCCAATCAATATTTCACCATCGGAGAAGCCTTCGACGAAAACAACAACGAATTAGCTATCATAGACACGAGTACTCAAGACGACTACAAAGTGAGAGTTGACCTAATAGATCTCAACGGCGGTGAAAGCGTTCGATTCAATCTCACAACCAATGTCGGCAAAATGTTAACAGAGGACAAGACAAACCCTGGCAACGTGGGAATGAAGTTCCCTCCAAGCTGGTATCCAGTCAGAATAGACAATCTTCGCGTCAGAATTGTCACGCCTGCAGGAGTCAATCAAAGCAATCTTAAGACTCTTACAGGTATGCCATGGCACAGCTCTGACTACGACGACGGACCTTTCGCTGTTTTTTGGGAGTACTTCAGTATTCCACCGAACCAGGAATATATGTTTGGGATTTCGTTCCCGGAGCAGTTTGTCGAATATTATGAGATTCAACCTAATTGGCTTGAGATTTATGGTCCATGGATCGCATTCTTTGCAATCTTCTTGCTGATAACTACACTTGTTGGAGTTGCTCTTCACAAGAAAGCCTATCTTAAGCCTGTGCTAAGCATAGAAACACTGGGTATAAAAAGAGGTCTTACTGCCGTCGAAGCATCCTACCTTTTAGACAAGTCTCCAAACATAATAGTGACTGAAATCTTGTACAGCTTACTGCAGAAGAGAGCTGTGTGGATCACAGCCACTAAGCCGTCAGTTACACTCAGGGTCATGGAACCCTTCAAAAGTAGGAGACCAAGCGAGTTGGAAGGAACGACCCTTCGATACT
>CP070835.1:242481-252006 GCA_020341775.1 Candidatus Bathyarchaeota archaeon | reverse complement strand
ATTTGCACGTCGACGCTTTGCGGGCGCGCAGGTTTATAAAGTGTTTTGATAGACGCGCACCCACGCAAAACCTTGATTAACCAAGTTGAAAATCTTTAAGACGACCCGGAATACATTTTAGTTGTGAGAGTAAGATATGGCGTATATTGTCTTGAATGGGTTGAGGACGTTTTACGAATCAAGAGGAGAGGGTCGCCGCCTACTCTTCATCCATGGATCCGCCGGCAACCATTCTATGTGGAGACATCAGCGTGATTTCTTTGGTAGCAAGTATCGCATGATTGCAGTTGATCTGATGGGGCATGGACAGTCAGAAATTATAATACCTGCCACCAGCATCACGATTAAATTATATGCGGAATTTGTCAACAGTTTTTTGGAAGCGTTAAATATTGAGAAGGCCACATTGATTGGACAGTCGTTGGGTGGTGCTGTCTGCCTCAGCTTTTGCCTTCTTTTCCCCGAGAAAGTTCAATGTCTTGTACTGGTCAATACAGGCGCAAAACTTGGTGTCGATCCCACGTTGTTGTCATTGATGAGAAGGGATTTTCGTGAAGTTTTGAAAATGGGCTTCGAAAACACACTGGGTCAAAAACGCAAAACGGTTGAAAAGAGGGACACAAGCTGGGTGATAAGTGAAATGTTAAAGACTGATCCGGCCATTGGATTGGCTGATTTTGAGGCCTGCAACAAGTTTGATGCTCGGGACCAACTTTCTCAAATCGCTAAACCTACCAAAATTATTGGAGGAAGCGAAGACATTCTGACACCGCCATGGTATCAACAATATCTACATAAGAAGATTGAATCCTCAGAGTTAAAAATCATTGAAGGTGCAGGACATTTCTCCATGATCGAAAAACCCAAGGAATTCAATTCTACTATCTTCGAATTCTTAGAAAGACACCTTTGATGCGCACGCGCAGACAATTGGGAAAAGTGTTAGGTAGCCATATCTATCCATGTTGGGAATCTTATTATTCACTTGTGACCATATGCCTTGACGCTAATGAACGAACATTCTCTCCATTCGGAAATCAAAGAATGGTATGCCATTCCAGGAGACAGAATTGAAGCTAAGATAGACGATTTCATTATTGACATTGCTAGAGGAACCCTTCTGATTGAAATACAGACAAGGAATTTCTCTGCCATCAAGAGGAAACTATCCAATTTGGTTGAAAACCACAAAGTCCGACTGGTTCATCCAATTCCTGAAAGAAAATGGATAGTCCGGGTCACAGAGACAGGTGAAATTGTAGGTAGGAGAAAATCTCCAAGGAAAGGAAGATTAACTGACCTATTCTATGAACTAGTGAGTATCTCAGATCTCATTGGCAATAAGAATTTTTCTCTAGAGGTTTTAATGATTGAGGAAGAGGAGATAAGATGTAACGATGGTAAAGGAAGCTGGAGAAGAAAGGGAGTAAGCATCAAAGATGCAAAGCTGATCAACGTTAACAGCAGACAGCTTTTCAAGAATAGAGGAGATTTTCTTGCATTCTTACCAAATGATTTGAGAACCCCATTCACCAATCGGACTCTGGCGAATCAAGCAGGAGTATCAACTCCTTTAGCACGAAAGATCACTTATTGTCTAAGAAAAATGGGTGCAATAACAAATGTAGGAAACAAGAGAAGAGAGTTGATGTTTCAGAAGACTCTCCAATTGAAATGAGAATTGTCATGCATGCACATGACGATTCCCCAATTTGAGTAGTGCCACATCTTCTGTCTAGATAAACGAATTCTGGGCTACATTCATGAAAAAGAGGGAGGAGGAATGCTGCTATTCCGAGTTGTTTCCTGTCCGTTTTCGGATAGACAAATAGAGCTGCAGCCAGCGACATCAAGACTGGAGTGTCAATGGAAATTCTGGAAAACAGTGGCTTCGGTTATCGTCGCTAATATGGTGGTCTCAACTGCCCATCCCGTCCCGTCTCGAACCTCGAGTCTCACGAAGTAGGTGCCCGCAGCTGAATAGGTATTGCTGGCTGTAGGGCCTGGTACAGGCAAAGTGCCATCTCCGAACTCCCACTCATAAGTGAGGAGGTCGCCGTCCGGGTGTGCACGCGCTTGGCGCGACTCCATTCTCTCTCCAGTCTCTAACTACGATGCACGTGCATCGGCTTTAATGACTTGTGGAACACACACGCACATGATTGAGATTTCTTCCACGCGCGCGTATGCGCACGCATTCTGAAAAACTCAAAGCACATATATTCCTGTTGCAGTTAACCCGTTGCAGAGGCCACCCCTTGCAAACACGTAGAGCAGTTAGGATCCTTGAGAATCCAAAACACAAATCCAAGGATGTCGAGCTTCATAACTTGCAGAGGCAGATGATAGATTGTCTGAATGATGGCGCCTTCCAAAAAGGACTGAAGATTGCTTTGGAGGCAATCTACCGCTTCCCGGAGAAACCAACTCTGACCCATTCGTGGGCCATCGACTTTTACACGTCTCTGGGAAGAAAGAAAAAAGTAATGAAAATGCTGAAACAAGGTTTTCGTCGAGGAGCTTGGTGGTCACCGAAGTATTTGAGGTTAGAACTCAAAGAACTAGAAGACGATCTGACATTTTCCGAGATTCTCAAAATCGGAGAAGAAAGATTCAACGAAGCAAAACAGCGTGCTGAGGCAGAACTGGTGGTGAGGACTCCAAAGGAATACTCTGACGAGAAGATGTATCCTCTACTCCTTATCCTCCATGGGGCCTACAGCAACAACTTCGATTCTGAACCGTATTGGCGGAGTGTTCTTCGCAGGAGGAGATTGTTCCTTGCGTCACTTCAATCTTCTCAGATGGTTTCTGGCAATCATTGTGTATGGAATGAGGAGGATGTAGCTCTCAGAGATGTGGAAAGCGCCTTTTCGGTGCTCGTGGAACGCTACCCAATAGACCCCTCAAGAGTGATTCTTGGAGGAATTTCCCACGGAGCTGAAATCGCGCTCATAGCAATCTTCTCAAATTCTGTTCCTGCAAGAGGATTCATTTCTGTAATCCCGTCGGTTGGGGCGTTTATAGAACAATTCGTTAAGAGAAGTTCCCTAAAGCATGGGGAGAAAAGTCTGAAAGGCTGCATAGTTGCAGGGGAAAAGGACACGCGCTACAAGAATACTAGAGTAGTTTGTGAATTCTTGAGCAAGAAAGGAGTTCCTACTAAGTTCTACTCTTACCCGGAATTGAGTCATTCTATTCCAGATGATTTCGACCAAACGTTGGCTAAATCTGTTAGGTTCATCTTAGAGGAATAGAATTCTGTTGGCATCTTTGCACCTAGGCTCAATGTTAGAAGGGATTCGTTCGCGCAAGAATTTGTGAAACCTAACATGCATTCACAGAGAGAGCTGGCAGTGACGGTTTTTGGATCAGCGCTTTCTAACAATGTACCCGTTGTCCTATGAAAATAGTTAAATCTAGGAATAGCATGGTGCTGTAGGAAACGTGGAGGAAGCGAGTTGCTGAACGTTAGGCGCTTTGTTCAAGGCGAGGATGAACCGGCTTGGGTCAGTGTGTGGAATGCTGTCTACGGTACACGTTGGGATTGGAGGTCTATGACTGTGGAAGAGATGGCGGCTCTCGAAAAGGCGCCGGATTTCGATGCGGAGGGGAGGTTCATTGCTGAACTTGACGGTCAGCCTGTGGGAATCGTATTCGCTTATGTTGATAAGCTGAGGGAAGAGAAGAGGGGTTTCGTGAGGTCTTTCGGGGTCATTCCCACACATCGTGGGCAAGGAATCGAGGAGAAGCTTGCGGATACGGCTCTAGGAGAACTCAAGAAGCGTGGAATGAAGGTTGCTCAGAGCAGTGCCAACGATGATCAAGAAGAGGTCATTCATCTGTGGGAGAGTCTAGGATTTAAACTAGTCCGAATATTTAGCCTGATGACAAGCAGCCTTGCCCAAGTTCAATCAACCATTGACGAGAACTTGGAGGTTGCTCTTCGACCTGCACAGAAAGACGCAGACGAAGATCTGAAGATGATTAACTGGCTTGACAACGAGTGTTTTAAGGAGCACTTCAACTGGAGACCAAACCCTGTAGAGCAGACTATCCATTTCGTGCGTGAAGACCCATTCTTTAAGCAGCAGGAGTGGTTCTTCGCCCTCTCAGAGAAGAAGCACGTGGGATACATTGGGTTGGGTGTGGACGAAAAGTACAACGTGGAGAGGAACACGAAGTGCGGCTGGATTCTGGACATCGGCGTACTCAAACCGCACAGGAGAAGAGGAATTGGCACTAGACTGATGCTACACGGGATGCGTAGGCTCAAGGCTATGGGAATGACCACCGCGATGCTGGGCGTAGACGACTGGAACGTGACGGAGGCGATGAAACTCTACGAGAAAGCAGGCTTCAAGGTTGCCAAGAAGGACATGGCCTACGAAAAAGACTTGGAATAACCGTTTGCCTGCATCTCTTCCTGTACGTAATGCATGCACACATTTTACAGTGGTGAATTTTCAAGGCTTTGCGGAGTACATCTACCCATTCCAACTAGCCTTTCATGTACGCCGCAGCCCCGACCCACGAACGCGCGTAACATAATTCTCCTTTACCCATTCAAGAGAACGTAAGAGACCATCTTCAAGTGTTTCAATTGCCCACAGCGCGCCACTCGACTGAGTTTCTATTACATCCAACACCCTTTTAATGGGAATACAGCCTTCTCCTATGGCTAAATGCTCATCTTTTTTCCCGTTGTTATAATGGATTTGAGCATAACTTATTCTCGACCCTAAAATGTTGACCCACTCAAGCGCGGCATTTGACCTTTTACTCTCGCGCTCGCCCAGGGTAATCTACCTTTTTGAAGGGCCATTCTGAGCTGATCCAATTCCGTACTTCGTTGAATAATATATCGTCCAATCCTTTGTCGTATTCGGTCTGGCGCACCCACATGACCACAACAGCGTCTGAGTCGGCAGTTTCTGGAGGGTCGATGTAGACACAGCCAAGAATCCTTGTTTCATCCAAGGACACGACCGTATAGGTAAAAGCCTTGCGACTGAGGAACTCTTGTTGGTGTCTTTCCAGGTCAGCGAGGTTTTCTTCAAGGGTGAAACCTGGTCTCGGCCATGGACCACCAAACATCGTATGAAGAAGTTCCTGGCTCTCGACTACTGCTTCGTAGTCTTTTTCGACGTCATCTACAGACAGCATCCGAAGGCGGAAACGGTCTGTCTCGAGCGAGACGGGGATCTTAAAATCATCGGGTACAAATCGGTTTGTGGGCATCGTTTCTCCTCTCATCTATCTTTGGCATACACGACATAGATGTGTCGATTTATACTTAAGCGCGAGCGTTGGCTTAACTTTTGTTTACTCAACAACGGGTTTGTCTGTGAGCATGCATGCAACCTGTAGACGCGCGCTAGAGAAAATGTCTGTTTCACCCGTCACTGTGGTTTATGGGTTTTCGTTGCTTCAACCACCTTAAATCAGAATTAAGTGAAGTAGCTTCCATGTCTCAGTTGCGGAAGCTTGTCTGGCTTTGCCAGCACTGCCTTTCGCGCGTGCAACTATATCATTACGAGGGTTCATTCCAGTGGGTAGAGATTCTATTCGTTTTCTTCATCTCAGTGACACTCATTTTGGTGTCCATTATGCATTAAGGCCAAGGAATCTGCTTCGAAGGGCCTATGGTGAGTTGTTTTTTCGAAAGGTAGAAGAGGTAATTGGTGAAGCAATTTCAATTCATAAGATTGATTTCATTATCCATTCTGGCGATTTTTTTAATCGAAGTAAACCTCCACCCGAGGTTGTGAACCGAGGAGTGAAACCTTTTCAACTTGCTGCTAGAAAGGGAATTCCCGTTTTCATAATCCCCGGAAATCATGAGAGAAGTAGAGTTCCTCTCGGTCTTCTTCCCTTTTCTAACGAAAATATTAACCTATTTGCTCAACCATGTTCTTACCTTTTTGAGAAAAATGGGATAAGCATCAAAATAACGGGTCTTCCTCATATTAGACACAAAGCTCGAAATACTTTCTCTGAGATTCTAAAGAAAGCAGGGAACAACTACTTCAGCTACAGTTCAACGAAATATGATTTTTCCATCTTGGTGGTTCACCAACTTCTTACGGGGTCTCGCATAGAAAACTATACCTTTAGTAGAGGCTGTGATGTTGTTCCAATGCTCAAAGCATTAAGGAAGTTCAATTACATCGCTTGTGGTCATGTTCATCGTTTCCAATTCCTTTACGAAAAAGGATCATCCTTGTGGAAATCAGCAAACAGGTTTTACTCAGTTAAACAGGATTATAGGGCCCGCAATTGGCATTTTGATGATGAATACAGTAACTACTCACATTTTCCAAATCCCGTAATAGCTTATGCTGGCTCCCTTGAACGTGTATCCATTATGGAGAGAAACGAACCGAAAGGATACCTAATTGGAGAACTGAAACCATCAACCACAGGACTCGGAATGATGAATCTGAAATACCAGTTTCATGAATTATCTGCAGTTAAGATGATATACACTATCTGGGATCTTTCAAAGTCTTCTATAAATGACTACATTAACCAAGCGCTAAAAGAAATGTATGACTTTCACTCGACCTACAAGTCGAACAGCAACAAACCCCGAGACGGCTTAGCTGGAATTATTAGAATAAAAATCAAAGGACAGAGATTACAAAGCAAAGCCTTTCTGGACCTTTTCAAACAAGAAGCAAAAAGGCTTAGATTCTATCTGACAGTTAGAGTGTGCTCCTGAAATTCGAAATCAGCTTGTCTTTTTCTCTAGCTAGATACGCGTGCAGCGTCTTTTATGGTTTTTAAGGATTAAAGCTGATCATTGAGTATTAATTTCGTGCCAAGGTATTAAATCGAAGTTTTTTCCACAAGCCATAAAAATGAAATTCGCAACAATTTGATAGGTGAATATAATGAGCAAAAATCTGGCTTCACTAATTTTGGCTCTTATCCTCATTGGAGTGTTCGGCTTAGCGATCCGGGTTCCGAAGGTTGAAGCAACCATCTACATCAAAGCTGACGGAAGTATTGATCCTCCAACAGCAAACATCACGAGCGTCGACAACTCCACCTACATCTTCACCGGCAATGTTAATGACAGCATTGCGGTGCAGAGGGACAACATTGTCATTGATGGAGCAGACTTCACTGTTCAAGGCGCTGGAAGCCTAACCGGGATATCACTTTACGAAAGGAGCAATGTAACAATCAAGCGTGTGCACATTAGAAACTTCACCTACGGCATCTACATCTATGAATCTTCAAACAACACCATTATCAGCAGCAACATAACCGCGAACAGCGACCAAGGAGTTTATGTTCGTTCTTCAACGCATAGCAACATTACTGGAAACAACATAGCAAACAACGGCGAAGATGGTGTCTTCCTTCTTTATTCTTCAAACAGCAGTATTTACGGGAACAACATAGTGGACAGCGAAGCTGGTATCCACCTCCAGAGTTCGAGTCACCACCGCATCTTTGGAAACAACATAACAGACAATGGAGGTCTACAGGTTGGAGGAGGCGTCTGGCTCGACCGTGCAGATTTTAACACATTATCTGGAAACAACATAACAGCAAGCGGCTGGCACGGCATCCAACTTGAAAGGGCATCAAACAATTCCATTTCTGAAAATGAGATCATGGCAGGTACAAACCGCGCCATAATTGTTGACTATTATTCGGATTACAATAACATCACTGGGAATAGGATAATAGACAACTACAAAGGCATTGAACTCAGCCGGTCTTCACATTATAACACTATTTCTGGGAACACCATGACATTGAACGGCGAAGGCATCCACGCCCGATACTCAGACTATAACAGCATTTTTGGAAACAACATAACAGATAATGGCAGTGGCATAATGCTTTCGGATCCTTCAAACAACAACAGCATATCAGGAAACATTATAACAGACAGTGGGAACGGTATCACAGTTGGATCTTCGAATAACAGCATATACGGAAACATTATAACAGGCGGCAACGCTGGCATCTCAATCCAGCATTCTTCAAACAACACGCTCAGAGATAACACAATGGCTAACAACAGGTATAACTTCTTAATTAGGGCTTATAACCTTCCGAATTTCCTTAACGATGTTGACGATTCAAATACTGTAGACGACAAACCAATCTACTATTGGGTAGACAGCCATGATTCCACTATCCCGTCGGATGCGGGTTGCGTCATCCTCGCAAACTGCACCAACATAAGCATCCGAAATGTAAACATATCCCACAATTGGCAAGGAGTAGCTTTCGCTCTCACAACAAACGCAACAATAGCTGAAAGCAACATAACCAACACTCAATACTGCATCTGGCTCTGGAATTCTTCAAACTGCTACATCAATGAAAACTACGTTTCACATTTCATCGGCATCCAACTCGAATATTCTTCAAACAACACGATCTATGGAAACGTCATAACAGGCTGCGGGAATTGGGGGGGCGTAGGAGTCGTGGAGTCCTATGACAACACCTTTTTCGGCAACAACTTCACCGACAACTACATTCACGTCAAAATTGACGTGGCATCCGCAAACAACTGGGACGACGGCTATCCCGAAGGTGGCAACTACTGGGATAACTTCAAATACCTCTATCCTCATGTCAACAATGTTTACAGCGGTCCCTATCAAAACGAAACAGGAAGTGACAACTTCTGGGACAGCCAATACACGATCAACGCAGACAACATTGACCAATACCCAATAGTTCCGGAGTTCCCATCAATCATCATTCTACCGCTGTTCATGATAGTAACACTACTGACAGTCAAAATCTATAGAAGAAAAAACATTCTCTAGAAACTAGAGGAGAGTGGAACAGAACATGGCCCATTCTAATTGGGCAAAATGCGCTGATTCGATCATTGCAACTCGCCAACACCAGCGCGTGCATTAAAAATGGGAGTTTTGCGAGTGATGTCTCCGCTGTGGTAGAGGTTCGAATCCCACCCCCGCGCCACCACCATTTAGAAAACTGCGAGAAATATTGCAGGGAAGACTGCGAAAAGCCCCAGCAAAAGGCTACAGGAAGATACAACATGTACTCCGCAAGCTTGGAAACTTAGACAATCCGCAGATGGAAAAGCAGATTTAAGAGTCAAGGCACAGTTGTGTCTAATGATTGGGGCATCATCTATGGCCAAAGGTTCTGGATCAGCCGTGAAACTTGTAGGTGTTGCTAAGCGATATGCTGATGTAGTGGCTGCGGATCACATTGATTTGGACGTGAAGAATGGCGAAATCTTTGGTCTTCTAGGCCCAAACGGCTCTGGCAAGTCCACCTTGCTGAAGATTATCTTGGCATTAGTTAAACCTGACGCAGGATCTGTAAATGTACTAGGCACAAACGTTGAGAAAAACCCTGTTGCGATAAAGGCGCAAACTGGATATGTACCAGAGGTTCCCCGCTTATACGAATTTCTAACAGGCCTAGAGTACCTCGACTTCACAGCAGATCTTTATGGTGTCAGTACGACAGATAAGAGGGAGCGGATCAACGAATACTTGGAAGCACTTGAGT
>CP070835.1:240918-242381 GCA_020341775.1 Candidatus Bathyarchaeota archaeon | reverse complement strand
TGTTCGGGTCATCGGCTTCCCAAGAGGGACCACGCGCGGCACAAAGAGACACCCACATGTGGGCTGGGTCCTGTATGCCGGGACACAACTCCTTTATGTAGCCGCCGGGATGTGGATATACAAATGAATCTCCGACCTTATGAGAAGAGCATTTGCCTTGTTTTTCCTCGCATGTGATACGGATTTTGGTCTTCCAGAAGTTGTCACTCATTCTCCATACCTCTAACAGTATCTTTTGGGATTTGAATCCCAAACTTATAACTCTTATGTAATAAGGTTGTTCACAGCGTGTGCAAGAAACTCGATCTAGTGGGAGAGGAGTTTGGTTTATTGCTGTGCTTGGAGAGTTTGCTCCTTCTTCTGCGTTGCGTGTGCATGTGGGATGTTGCCAAGCTGGTGTTTTTGTGTAGGGAAGGTTAGGGTAGACCTCTCAAAAAAGGACTGTTGGGATGGACGCGTGCGCTGGATACAGAGAGTTGTTCCATAAGCCATAAAACTCAGGGCAGTTGACCTCTTTGCAGGTGAAAATGTTGGACATAGCATCTATTTCAGCCGTGGTTGCAGCTGGTGGCGTGATTGTTGGTGTCGTCTTTGCTGTATTGGAGCTTAGAAACCTGGTTAAAACTAGACAGACAGACCTCGCCTTGAGGTTGTATTCACATTTTGGTAGCAAAGAATTTCTGGAAGCAAGGAGAACAGTCATGGATCTGGAATTTAGAGATTACAGTGATTATGTGAAGAAGTATGGTCAGTTTGGTCGAGTCGAGGCGGTCAGCCAAGTGTGCATGTTCTTTCAGGGAATGGGCGTTCTTTTACATAGAAAGCTGCTGAACATTAGCCTAATCGACGAGCTCTTCAGCCCCATATCAGTTAGAATAATATGGGAAAAAATGGAGCCTGTCATAGAAGGTTGGAGGAGACAGTTCAATGAACCAAGAACGCTTGAGTGGTTTGAAAACCTCTACAACGAGTTGCAGAGAAGAGAGCAAGTCCTTCAAGCACATCCATAAGCATCCGCCCTCCTCTTTTTTCTAGTTTCTTCCACGAGCCAACATAACGTGATCCTGCTTCTGATTGCGATCGACACTCTTGCGCGTGCTAGCATCTGGCATGTGTGCCATATGGAAGATTGAGGTCTGACATCGTAAGATTAATAATCTGAGGAGAAATGTTTATGATCGTTGGGCTAGTGGGGGATGTGGAAGAGCATCAGAAACGCGAAAGTCAGCGACTTGAAGATTTTCTGAGGCCTTCTGAGCTGTGTGACTCGGATAATCCTCTGGTGAAGACAGTTACGGAGTTAATAACGAGGCATGTTGAGACATCCAGGGACGCAGCAATTAGGATATTCTTTTTCGTTAGGGACAAGATACCGCTAGCCTTTGTCAATCCCAGGCAAACCGCCTCGGAAACCTTGAGAATTGGTCGAGGCAGCTGTTTCACAAAAGCAACACTTCAAATGG
>CP070835.1:237194-240818 GCA_020341775.1 Candidatus Bathyarchaeota archaeon | reverse complement strand
GCGGTTCCGACAAAGATTCCATACGCCGAGTGAGACTATTTATCTGGACGGAAATTCTCTTGGTCTCCTCTCAAAGGAGTCCGAGGGCTCAATTATGCGTGTATTGAATGAGTGGAGGACTCTCGGAATAAAGGGATGGGTTGACTCGGAAATTCCTTGGTTCTATTTTGCTGAGAACCTTGGCTCGATGTGTGCTAAACTTGTAGGTGCAGAGCCTGACGAAGTCATCGCAACAGGTTCAACCACAGTCAACATACATTCACTCGTGAACACGTTTTTCAAACCTGAAGGAAAGAGGAAGAAGATAATTGCAGATGAGCTTGATTTTCCCTCCGATATATATGCTTTGAAGAGTGCTCTAGAACTCAGAGGATTGAATGTCAACACAAACCTTATCCTTGCTCCAAGCGAGAACGGCCGCTTCTTAGATGAAAATAAGATTGTTGACCTAATGGATGAAAGAGTGGCCTTGGTTTTCCTCCCCTCTGTGTTATACAGAAGCGGGCAGCTCTTAAATATGCGATACCTAATAGAAGAAGCCCACAAAAGGGGAATTCCTATAGGATTTGATTGCTGTCACTCTGTTGGAATCGTGGAGCACCACTTCGACAAATGGGGGCTAGATTTCGCACTTTGGTGTAGCTATAAATACCTCAATGGTGGACCAGGAGGTACAGCATTCCTATATCTTAACAAGAAACACTTTGAGCGCAAGCCCGCACTTGCAGGTTGGTTTGGATACATTAAAGACAGACAGTTCGACATGTCCCTCGAATTTAAACATTCCAAGACTGCAGGAGGATGGCAGATTTCATCCCCCGCTATCTTGAGTTCCGCGCCCATTGAAGGCTCATTAAAACTAATTCTCCAAGCCGGAATAAACGAGATAAGAAGAAAATCTCTGAAGATGACTTCGTATCTCATGTATTTGGCTGATGAAATGCTCTCTGAAGATCCCTACAACTTCTTAATAGGAACGCCTCGGGAGGCTCAACGAAGAGGTGGACATGTTGCACTTGAACATGAAGAGGCCCAAAGAATTAGTGACGCCTTGAGAGCTAGAGGAGTGGTTCCAGATTATAGACCCCCCAATATTATAAGATCAGCTCCAACGCCGCTTTACAACACCTACTTCCAAGTCTGGACATTCATTCAACACTTGAGGGAGATAATCGACAGCAAAGAATACGAAGAGTTTCCAAAACAGCGAAAAATTGTGTCTTAGCGTTAAGTTCCCCATTGGATTCTTTGATACAAAGGAGAAAGCCTGACCGCGTGCGCGCGCCGGCTGATGAGGGCTGACGGCCAAGCGAAGACCTCAATGGCTCGCCCTCTTCATGGTCGCACGTCAAACGCCAAGTTTTTAACAGAACATCGACTAAACACTCACCGAGTGTTATGACTTGAAGAAAATGAATGGTAGAATAACCCGAGTTTGGTTGACTATGATTCGCGTATCTAACATGGAACGAGCCATACGATTCTATAACGACATTCTTGGTTTGCCCATAAAGCTGGATGCTAGAAAGTTTAACCATGTTGAGGTTGGACCAAAAGAGCCACTGGCCAAGATTGGCTTACATGCAACTGGCAAGAAACATAAGAGAAAAAAGCGAACAGGGATAGTTTTCGACACCGACGACATTCATGCGCTTTACAAGCGGCTCAAAGCATCGGGGGTAAAGTTCACCCTCAAGCCAACCAAGATGCCTTGGGGCGGCGTAGTTGCAGACTTTCTAGACCCAGACAACAACGAGTTAGAAGTCGTTCAAGACCCGATGCACTACGATCGACAATATTCCAACTAGAGTGCAAAGAAGATTGAAAGAACCAGGTGGAAACGAATTCGAAAAGCTCTTGCAAGAGCAAATAAGAGTAAGGAAATATTCGCAGCGCGCGTGAGGATGGCAGAAAACCTCCCAACCCGGTCACCTTCAGTCAGACAGGACAGAAAGCAAGTGACACAGGTACCCGCTGAACATATATGGTTCTCTGAGTAACTGATCTATAAACTAGGGCGATTGATTTTGGATGTCGACAACATAAAGATCGGAACCATGAGCGCGTTCCTTCCTCCATTTGACAAAGGCATCAGTACAGTCCAAAGAATCGAAAACGCGGGCTATGACTCTGCTTGGTGGCTAGATCACCTGATGGGGTGGGTGCCCGAATCAATATGGACTCCTGAAATTACTGAACTCGCTCGCTATCAAAGTAGTCCCCACGTCTTTTTTGACACCCTTTGCACCCTTGCGGTCGCTGCATGGAATACCAAAAACATTCTCTTGGGACCAAGTGTTACTGAGACCTTCAGGCGACATCCTGCCATGCTTGCTCAGGCCTTTTTAACGTTGGATCACATTTCGAAAGGAAGGGCGATCCTCGGAATCGGTGCTGGAGAGGGTGAAAACATCACACCCTATGGGATTAAGTGGTCCAAGCCGGCAGGGAGATTAGAAGAAGCTATCAAGATAATTCGACTGCTTTGGGAGAATCGCGAGAAAGTCGATTTCGACGGAAAATTCTGGAAACTCAAAGACGCGGTCTTAGGCTTGGAGCCCTATAGAGAAGGAAAGTATCCCCCAATCTGGATAGGCGCTCACAGGCCAAGGATGCTTGATATAACTGGAAGATTGGGCGACGGTTGGTTACCCGCAATTTTAGATGACGACTTCTACGCGAATGGGCTGAAAACCATCAGAGAATCCGCCAAAAAAGCGGGGAGAACTCAAGACGAGATAACACCGGCACTATGGGCTTACTCAGTTTTAGATGAAGATCACAGCGAAAGCCTCAGGATGCTCGAATCGCCACTCGCAAAAAACTATCTGCTGACCTTGCCAAGTGAAATATTCGAGCGCTACGGCATTCAGCATCCCTTGGGCGAAGACTTCTACGGGCTATTAGATTATATCCCTACCAGATATGATCAGAAAACAGTGCTGAATGCAATCAGCAAGATTCCACGTAAGATGTGCGAAGATCACTATATGCATGGAACTCCAGACGAGATCATAAGCCAAATAGAAAAATTCGCGAGACTCGGGATGCAACACATAGTACTCTGCAACATGACATTCTTCTTCGACGTTAGCAAGATGCGGAGTTCGTTCAATTGTATGAAAAAGATCGTAGAATATTTCAAGACCCGCACTTGATTCCTGCTGATCTCAGTGCTCTAGAGACCCCGCCAACCTT
This sequence comes from Candidatus Bathyarchaeota archaeon, assembly GCA_020341775.1. Classification (GTDB taxonomy): domain Archaea; phylum Thermoproteota; class Bathyarchaeia; order Bathyarchaeales; family SOJC01. The sequence goes on along the minus strand of CP070835.1, from coordinate 237,620 downwards.
CCACGCGTCTGCCAACTCTTAAAAAGCTGATCTCGCATCTAATCTCGAGAGGAAGGGTGACCCTGTGATAAACGTCGAAAATACGCTGCGCGCGCACGCAACTACTTGAGTGAATACGCACACAGGCAGGTTAACATCGTAGAAGTGTAAGGAGAGGAAGACCATGTTCTACTCTTTCATCCGTATAAGCAACCATTCATTCTGCTTATAGGATTTCATACTTGTCTTTTTCAGCTTGATCAAAGCATACATTCCCGACAGCTTACTTCCCTTCAAAAAGAACTCAATCTTATCTTTTCTCCAGTTCTTGACCTTGTAGGTCCCCTTATCCAATATCCTTACCATCCCAGCCCCATACTGGCCCTCAGGGATAGTTCCTTCAAATTCAGCATAGTCTAGAGGGTGATCTTCGGTTTGTATTGCTAG
>CP070835.1:235748-237094 GCA_020341775.1 Candidatus Bathyarchaeota archaeon | reverse complement strand
CAAAAGCTTCGTTCTATCGTTTTTTTCAGTTTTCAGGCTGGAATAGCGGTGGAGGGCCTTGCTCAAAGCGTGATGGACAGAGCCAATAGCATCTGCTGATCCTGAACGGAGTGCATGTTCAAATCCTTTTCGCCCATTTTCAATTGCTTTCTCGAACAAGGCTACCTTTTCCTCGCGATTAGTTTGAATGTCGCTTGCTAGAGAGGCGTAGCTTTCGATGTAGAATCGGTAGGCTTCCGCTGTCTCCAAGTCTTGGGCGACCACTTGGAGATGCACTATTGCGTCTCGCGAGTACTGCGTTATTTTTTGGTACCCTTCCTTCTGCTTTTCAGGGTCTGCTTCCCTCAGCACCGCCCACCAAGTAACAAACGCGAGGATGTAGTTGGCCACACCTTTTATGTAATTATCTTTTATGATCGTCCCCTGTTGCAGCATCTCCTCTGCGTACTTCAAGGCAGATTCGATCTTTGCGGTGAAGAGAAGTGTGCAAAGAGCTGCAGCCCACCTTGACATCGCCTTAGAATAAGGATCTCCAGCTTCCTCGGAGAGCTTCAATGCTTTTTCTGAGTATCGGAGACTTTTTCGAGCAAACTCGTTTCTTTTCTCTTCTTGTTCATTTATATGTGCGCTGTGCCACATTAGAAGACTTGCGACTGAGTAGACAAAGGCAAGTTCATTGACCTTTCCAAGTTTTGTGAACGCCTCAACAGCCTCAACAGCACAGTTCACTCCCTTTTGAGCAAAATGCTGCATTTCCTCTGCAGTTGATGCGACCTCAAAACGTTCTAATAAACACTCCAAAACAGTGGGGCAGATTTTTCCATGGCTCGACTCGTCTCTCGACTTTTTGAGGATCTCTTGACTCTCAGTTCCCGAAGCAATGCATTGGTCAAGCAGCTCGCGTTTCTCGAGTGGATCTGCCACTAGCCAAGATGATAAAAACGCGGCGATTGCTTTACATTCAAGGCTTCTTCCTTTATTGGCGGTCTCTGCTTCCTTCCCCAGAATTTCAGCGGCGTTTTCGTAGGCTTCCACTGCAGCCTGCGTGAGTTTCTTGAATTTCTCCGTGTTTTCAGCCTGTCTGGAAGCGTGTGCGTAGCATAGGCCTGCGTTTTGCCAAGTTTCAGCAACAAACGAGGGATCTTTGGATTCGAAATTCAGCGCCTGTGCATAAGACTTAGCAGCTTCAAGCCAATTATATCTCTGCTCCTCTTCTTTTGCCTTTTTTAATGAAACTGCCGCAGCTGGATAAGGAGGCATTGTTATCCACTTCAGTATTGATGAAAGGGTATCAAATATTTCTTTGGAAGCTGGATTTCGAACGATTGAACCGGCCATTCCTGTAT
>CP070835.1:232058-235648 GCA_020341775.1 Candidatus Bathyarchaeota archaeon | reverse complement strand
TTATTGCTTTCGAAGTAACTTCGATCTTTGCCTTCTTACTAGGGATATTTCTCCTCCTCAGCGGACGCAGAAACACTGTTGACCTACGAGTAGCCAAGGCACTTTTTTCTCCCCTTTCCACACTTTGTGACTTGCTACAACGCTTGGGAATAAAAAGCCCAGGAGCTTATGTGCCAACAACGAAAAAACATGACCAACCAGTCGCCATATTCCTTTCTAAAGGCTCGAACGACACTTCAATCTATGCAAGCGAGCCAACAACACCAATTCTAGGCGAAAACGGCTTCCTAGTACCTTCGGTTGGAAACGGGTTGCTTAACGTAGTCGAAGAGGAACTCGGAGATGTCCGCAAATTAACCCTTGACCACCTTATAGGTTGGCTTCCAAGAATCTACAAGGAGGAGCTCAGGATTGTCCAAAAACTGGAGATAACCCAAGAAAAAGACATCATACACGTAAAACTCGCCGACGCAGCCTTCAATTCCCTATGTCAAAGCACCAAGAATGCCGAGATTTGCAGGTTCGTAGGTTGCCCACTGATAAGCTCAGTGGCAGAAGCAATCGCCAAAAACACGGGGCGAATAATCTTTTATAAAAGCTGCATCAATGATCCGGATGCTAAAACATCTGAGACAATTTTCAGAATAGGTCCACCGGCTGAAAAAATGGAACGATCAAAGCAGTTCCAAAAAACCAGCCAAAACGGGTCGGCGACAACTTGAGAGATATTGACGTAATACCGAGAATTCTCTCCTTGCTAGCTCTGGTGACACTAGTTTATTGGAGAGACCTCTCTGCACTAGCATACGCCGCCCATTCCCTCAGTTGGATTGGCTTCACAATCACAGCGGTACTCCTCGCCTCAACCTTCCTCTATCAGAGGAGAGAGGCTCTCGCGGCCTTTGCGAAGCTCTCAGAACGCAAAGACGCGTTGGCAACAATACTCATCGCAGTGGCCATCATCCTATACACATTCGGCTCATATCATGAAGCTGGACTATGGCTTCACTTGATTTCACTCGTCATTTTTGTAGAAGCCCTCTTAACCCTAAGAATAGATTACAGAATTGCCAAACTAGCATTCTTCCCCCTCATAGGCCTCGTAGTGGTGTCACTTTGGCTCGTCCCCTCTTTTTCCATAACAGAAGCGCTTTCCAGCAACACAATAATCCATTTCCTATCAGCAATTTACGCTGTCGCCCTCGCAATCAGTATTGTGATTGGTGGACTGAAGGCAAGAAGTGCAAAAGCTTCTCTTAAAAGGCCTTGCCCAATATGCCAAATAAACCAAACAAAAGCATTGTTTTGCCACTTTTGTGGACGGCTTCAAAAGACCGCTAGTCCCATTCAGCAACATGAATCCGGAAGGCAAACCTTGCCGGGATTCCTGATTCCAATTGCGATAGTAATCATATTGACCTCAACTTCATTGCCAATTCTAGTTTTAGCTGATGATAGACCAAACATAACACTATTCATGGCAAATGGCCCCCACATTCAACCCATGATCGCGACCCCGCAGGACTGGGTGTTGGAATCCTCAACAAGGCTAACTTCTTATGAGATCGAACATTCAGAAAATTATGCGCTTCTAAGCAGCTACGCTGAAAAAAGATACGCCGAAAACAAGCTCTACATTCTACTTGAAATATCCAACAACGATTTAATTCCCAACAAGATGCAATCTTGGCACATCGAAGGGTGGACTAGAAACAGAAACACGGTTAATATAGGCAACAACATGTGGGATCTCATCACGTTGAAAAGGCAAAACCATACGATCATTGCTCTCTACAATCCCCACGCGCACCCCATAAGCCTATTCTTCAGAAGTGATTCTTCCTTCGAAGTAAAGAATATTGGACTAAGCATTTTCATGAACCTCACAGATTTTGCTGAAAATGAAATGTCAGAAGTCACCGAGAAACTAAAAAAGGTCGCTGAACCGATCACAAGCAGGTGGGAGCAGTCCCAACTATGGACACTTCGAGCCTCCACTTTCCTGGGGCTCTACGCACAAATTGAGCGATTTTTTTACACCGTAGCTGCCGTGGTTTTCATTTTCTCATTCGCGAGTTGGGGAAAAACCAAAGACGACAAAGAGGCCCAAACTCTCGATAAAATTCTGTCATTAGAAGAAGACGAAGCCCTCATATTGGCGACAGCAATCAGGGCAAAAAGAGGGCAAACGGGGGAAGAAATACTTAATGTTTACAAAGACCTTCAACATGTAGACTTAGAAGGATTCTGCGAAAGTCTGGGTCATTTGGCCAAGCTCAAATTAATAAAAAAGCATTATGAACAAAGAAATGGGCAAGTTTTGTTAACTTGGAAGCCAACGATAAATTAGTACCGAATCATGATCGAAAAGGTCTAAAATTTTTAAAATGGCGATTCTGATGATAAAAGGGAAAAAAATATTGGTGACAGGCGGAGCGGGATTCATAGGTTCCCACTTAGTCGATAGACTCCTCAACGGAGAAAACACAATCATTGTCTATGACAACTTCGACGATTTCTACAAAGGAAAGATGCAGAACATACAACACAATCTTCAAGAGAAGAATTTCAAGCTCGTAAAGGGGGACATTCTCAACTATGAAGGTCTCACTTCTGCAATGGCAGGAGCAGATCTCGTGTTCCATGAAGCAGCTCAGTGCGGAATTCGATATTGCATCAACAATCCCATGAAAGCTCACAATGTAAACGTGACTGGAACACTAAACGTGCTGATGGCAGCCAAGCAAATCGGCGTGGAAAAGGTTGTGTTTGCCTCCTCATCAGGGATATTTGGAGCGCCACATCAATCACCGATGGATGAAACGCATCCTACCAATCCCAATTCGCCTTATGGAGTAACCAAATTGGCTGCCGAAAAGTATTGCTTAGCCTTCAACAAAGTATATGAGTTGAACGTGGTTTCACTTCGGTACTTTTCAGTCTACGGTCCGCGAGGAAGACCCGACCAAGTCATCCGTGCTTTTACGGCAACAATGAGTGAAGATGAAGAGCCGCGGATCTTTGGTGATGGTTCGCAAACGAGGGACTTCACATATGTTTCCGATATAGTCGAAGCAAACGTCCTCGCAGCCGAGTGCCATGACTCAACCGGACAAATCTTCAACATTGGATATGGCAAGGAATTTACCATCAACCAAGTTTTCACGAAAATCGCTGAGAAACTAGGCAAGAAAGACAAAATCCAGCCCAACTACCTAGAAACGTACAAAGGCGAATTTCCCCACACACTAGCAGATACCCAGAAGGCTCAAAAGATTCTTGGATGGAGGCCAAAAGTCAACCTGGACCAAGGACTAGACATGTTTGTCGAATGGTTTCTGAAATGCAAAAAAAAATGAAGCGCTGAAAATATCTGAAGACGGAAGGCTGCAACGTGCGAAAGAAGTACGCCAAACTGGTCCCAGTTCTTTTAGGTTCATTGCTTTTCATGTTTCTTTATAGTCCTGTAGACGGTATCCAGACAAACGAGAATCATTCAGTATCCACTTCAATCATAGAAAACAACCCGGTTAGAATTGACTACTACATCTTTCTTTCTGGGAAATATTCGCCAATCGATATGGATGTAA
>CP070835.1:230350-231958 GCA_020341775.1 Candidatus Bathyarchaeota archaeon | reverse complement strand
CGTCAGGATTGTAATTGGGATCTGGGGCATGTGCGCCGTAGGCTAAGGCTACGATGGCAATGTCCATTATGTCAACTTTACCATCATCGTTGATGTCTGCTGGATACCCAACCTCAAATACAATGCTCTCAACCGGTTCTGCCCATCCCCAAAACTCAAAAACATAGACTCCTTCCTCTAACTGTCCGAGACTGTAATTATGCGATACAATTAAGATTACAGCTTGATGTTTTCCTGTCCAAACCCAGAACTTAGAGTTCGCAGAGAAAACATTGCCGCTAGTCTCCACTGTGCCCCAGTCTGAAGTGTTGAATCCGCCAGAATTGAATATTACAGTTACAGTGACAAACGCAGTCTCGTTCTCCATCCAAAACTCTAAATCAGTAAATTCAGGATATGGCACACAAGGGATCCACTCCTCACCCACCACCATAGGAATGCAAAGCCCCAAAATTAACACCAACGAGAATATGAAAACCAAGATCAATGAAAATCTAAACTTCACATCTCTCCCCATGAATAAAGACTAAGTTCAGCTAATATTTCACTCTTTCCATTCTTCCATTTTTAGGCGTAAGCTGGTCGCTTCCGCCCACCCGTCCAACCCCCGCCTCCACCACATCCCTTCGCTTTTTTCGCATGCATGCATGCATGCATGCACACCACGCGCACATTTGGGTAGACCCTCAAGAGCATTTTGCGCTTCTATTTCGGGTTTAAACTCCTTGCAAAATTCCATTTACCACAACCTCCAATATGAATTCGGTGCGAAACGATATGCTCTTTTAAACGTCGCATTTACGTCTTTTAGTACATAAAAAAGCACTTGGGTGAAATAGACCGTTTTCCCTCGTGCCAATTCTATAAATTCTGACGCTGTTCCTACAACCAATGTCTCGTTTGCGCTGTCGATAAGTTTAGCGTCGCGCAAAACCTCAAATCCTTCAGATTTCAAACGTTCTTCAAATTCATTATTCGCGATAATGATCCCTTGAATCGTTCCCCCAATAATGAAAATCTTGATAGAGGCTAAGACTAGAACAAATCCTATCAGTTTGCCCGTTTCTCTCTTCATCGTCTATTTCACTGTACGCGCGCAGTTAAAATTTGATTCCCCACTCATTTATTTTGTTCTCATCAACCCACTCTTCTCAACCAAATCCCGACATGCCTTAACCGTCCTCGGATTGAAAAGACGGTCACGCTTTCTACGTCGCCAACTACCATGATCATCAACACCTGCATTGTGCCCCTCAACCTCTGACAAAATCGCGACACAAAGCACCAGCCGACCATGCTTAACGCTGCCAAACGCCTTCAAATACAAATCTAAATCCCGTTGAGACGAAAAAATGCACGTACAAAACGGACACTTTAAGTCACTATCATCATTAGGCGTTACGACCAAACCTCCAACGTCTAGGCTCATCGCTAGCCAATACGACCCAAACTCCGCGTCCATCTTCCGCAAAATCCTCATACGATTCACGTTTATAATCTGGCGAACTGCTATGCATGCATGCAATTTCGGAACGTGCCCTCCCTTGCGAAGGTTACCCTCCCAAAAAGCTTAATGCCTCGTCGCCGACGACCACCGACGTTGGCTGT
>CP070835.1:229100-230250 GCA_020341775.1 Candidatus Bathyarchaeota archaeon | reverse complement strand
ACGAGGTCAACCCACAGATTAGAGAAGACTTCAGCCAGCGTATGAGAAAGAGCGCGGGCTAGAATTACGGTGAACGAATCACAACGAGTATGTTCAGCAAAATTAGAACTCTTATTCAGTAGATATCGCGTGCGCGCGAAGAAGGGCTTCTTTTTGCTCTTTGGGAAGGAGAAAGGCGGGAAGCTGGTAGAGCTTCTTTTGCCTTCTCCAGTTCTTGAGAATGGAAATTTCATAGTTTTCTTTCAACGAATGATCACCTATCTCTTGTTGGAAGAAAATCGATTCGCAATTCCCCTATATAAAATCACTGAGAGCGCTTAACATGCAACAATAGTAGCGTCTTCTAGAACAAGGATCTGTTTCACTGAACCCTCTCACCACTCGCTGGCTAGTCGTTGCTTCACGCCTTTTAAATTCCAACACAAAAATACCACTAACACATGTCACCGTTGCCAAAACTTCTGTTTCTCTGCCACCACTGCCTCGAAGAAGTTGTTATCAGCTACGTCTGCTCGAAATGCAATACACGAGCTTGCATGATCTGCGCTATCGAGAACAAGTGGAAATGCCCCCACTGCAACACCCAACTCCTCTAACCTTGGGAATCTCTGATGATGCTTGAGTTGTGGCAGATCAGCTGTATGCACACCAAAGACGTGCGCACACGGCAGAAAAGTTTTAAGAGAATCTGCTGTACTTCCTACGATGGAGAAAAGCCAATCGTATGTTGGACGATTTTCTAAATTTCCTTTATGATTGGATTTTTTCAAATTGGTGGTCCATTGTCTTCTCTATTTCATCGATAATCATAGTTTATGTCGCATATAGACTTCTAACAATGCAAATGGCGAGGTTGAAAGAACGAGGAAAGATCAGCGAGGATGCAAACATCACTCTGAAGAGAGTTTTCCAATGGGTAATGGGACTAATCCTACTGGGAATCATTATTGCACAACTCGGTATTGACATAGGTATAATCGCTGGGTTATTTGTACTAGCTGGCGGAACTATCATAGGTTTTGCGTCACAGAACACAATCGGTAATGCGATAGCCGGAATAATTATCATGGTAAGTAGACCTTTCAAGATTGGAGATCGAATCTACTTCAATGGAAAATTCGCAGATGTCGTAGACATCGACTTAATTTTT
>CP070835.1:219869-229000 GCA_020341775.1 Candidatus Bathyarchaeota archaeon | reverse complement strand
TTTTTCGAAGGACTGAAGAACCTAACCTACGTCAACAACGTGAAGCCGATGTTGAAGTTTTCGTACAAGGACTTTAAAATAAGCGATTCAGACACTCCTAGACTCATCTTCTTGGCGCCAGCGTTTTCAAAACAGCTAGTTGACGTAGTAGCTCAAATGCATGGAATTCAAATGGACCTTTACAGATGGGAGTATTTCGAATTTGACGACAAAAAAGCATTGCATCTCGAGCCAGCTTGGCTAAGTGAAAAAACAAAATCGACGCCACGAACCAAGCCTAAGAAGCCTAAACCGCTAAAGACCCCTGAACGCGACGAGAAAAAAGAACCCGAAAAAACAATCGAAGAAGTTGTGATGCCGCTGGAAGAGCCTAAGCCTGAGCTTCCTCCAGTAGAAAGCAAAGGCAAAGAGAAAAAGAAGTCGATTTTCTCAATCTAAGCCAATACTCTGCACCATTTTTCTGATCTCAACACCTGAGCCCTCGGCTGAGAGTCGAACAGAGAAAACATGCCTGCTTTTTCGCATAAAATTCTTTAATTTTAATGCCAACTCTATGACGAGGTGAGACTTGGTGAATATTGAACTGATCATCGACCAGAAAGAAATTCCACTCAACGACTTTGTTAAGAAGATTCTTATTGGAATGCTTGTGGGCGCCGTGAAATCCTTAAGAGGAATCACAGACGACTGGAAGGAGATAAAAATCAGAATAAACAAATAGCCGACAACGAGCGTGTGTGCATCTCTGCAGCACAGAAGGTCACGAGCGTAGTCTCGGTCTCATTTGTTTATGTCCTCTAGCCACTTCGGGATTCTAGGATTAATAACAGTATCCCAACTGTCAAAGGGTTTAATGTCCAGAACGGGAGTGCCATCAAAAGCGTCAAGGCCTTTTACCCAGAGAACATTTCTTTCGCGTTTCACGAGTTCGACCAAAGTCAGCCCTATAGGATTCGGGCGCGTGGGAGCTCTGGTGGCAAGAACTCCAACGAGAGGCAAATCAGCTCTAGCCCGTGGGTGCACTCTCAAAATCCCTTCCGAGCCTGAGATTTTGTTCAGCCAGAAGACGACAAAAATGTGGGAAAAATCTTCAATACCCTCTAAAGCCGTACGCAGACCGCTTTTGAGCACTATCTTTGAGAGGAGTTTTTTGTCTTTAACGTATTTGTCTGGGGAGGTTCGCTCCACAAAACCTATTGGGACGATTTCAACTTTCTCAATAGACAATTGTGTTCACGCATTTAATTGCTGAATTCTCCAAGAAAAACGTAATGGAATGGACTAAGTGTGCTGTATTAGTGTTGAACATTTCGACGAAAAGGTTTATTAAATATTCCGATACCTGATAATTGATTAGCAATCAATACTAGAAAAGAAACGCGTAAAAGGAGCAGAAATATTGATGCGTGGTTTAGCGGTGTTCACCGTGTTTTGCGCCATCTTCCTTACTTCATCCCTTTTCATTTTGTCACCGTTGTTTCCCGGCAACATTGTGTGTTTCTTCTTGGGGATTTCTGAATCCAGCCAAATCTCCGTAGTGAGTGCGATTGTAAATGGCGTTTTTTATGGATTTGTCGTGTGGATTGTGTTTAATCTGAGCTTCAAATGGGTGGAAAAGTCGCTCTCAAAAAGCAAGATTGGCGAAAATCAGAAAAAGTAGCATCCTAGACACCGGAAAATCCGGTTATGTGGATAACGCTCTCGCATTTTCTGCATTTTATTACGAGCTCTTCCAGCCTATCACTTTTTCTCATTTTGACCTCCTGAATCACATATGTGGCTTCTGTCTCATCTTCAGGCGAAATTAGTGCTCCACAACGGGGACAGAGAAAGTCGCCGTCACCGTCGATCTTTGTGAGGTCAACGACGTAAACATTGGCAGCGTTCTTCATTTTTCACCCTTCTTTCTGAAGTAACGATTTTGGTTTTACCCTTGATTTTATAAATAACGTTTGTGAATTGTGGATACAGAAGCTTTTTGTATGTCCAGTTCGAGGTAGGTTCATTTCATCTGCGTCACCAAAACTGCTGACAGGGCAAATTTCTTTTGGGATCGCATGCAGAGTATATATCATGCTTCGAGAATTTAATTTGCTTGTGACTACGACTCGAGGAAACGAAGCTGACGTCTGCTCAGAAATTTGGTATTTGTTGGGCGAGATTGGAGACAAAGAATCTCAAGTCGACAAAACAGGGGTGTCCGGACTCATCGCTGCGAAAACCTCCCTTTCCCCTCTGGATGCTGTTGAAAGACTGCGCAAAATTTTGAGAGAACGCGCCTACGAATTTCGTTATAGCCTTCGCATAATTCCTATTCAACGTGTGGTGCAAACCGACTTGGACGAAATAAAAGGCGTAGTCGCACAACTATTAAAAAACATCGGTGAACACGAAAGTTTCCGTGTAACTGTTGAAAAGCGCTTTTCTCGTCTCTCAAGCAAAGACATTATCGACGTTGCGGCAGAAAATGTTGACCGAAAAGTGGATTTGTCTAACCCAGACAAAATTATTTTGATCGAGGTTGTGGGTGGACGCACTGGAGTTTCAGTGATTAAACCTTCAAGAATAGTCTCTGTAGTAAAAGAAAAAATCGATCCATGAAACTGCAGGATGGCCACTGCCATCACTATCTACGCGTGACTAGGAGGGCAATATGTTCAATAACTGAATTTTGAAGGGCTTCTTTGCCTTGTTTATTTCGCCTGGTTGCTTCCAATTCGAGGTCCGAGATGCCGAAGAGCCTTTTAATTGACGCCGCCTTTTCATTCGACAACTTGAGGACCGCATCATCGCGTTTGCCGAGAATCAGTCTTGAAATCTCTCTCAAAGCGGTCTCAGCATCTTGCTTTTCGTCGGCAACTATTAGCACGGCAATTTCTGTAGAGGTCTTTGTTACACCAATCAGGTTCAAGGCCACCCTGATCTGTCTTTGGGCACAGGCATAGAGAAGGCACTCAACTGCCAGGTTCTTAGAAATGTTGGTTTGGTTTCTGAAAGCTTTTAAGGCGTTTAGCGCGGCAAAAAGGAGATGCTGTTCGCCTCCAATTAGCTTAGCGTCAAACAACTGAACCGCTGAAACATTCACCATCTTTCGGGCTGAATTCAGAGTTTGGTCGATTCTGTCGATGCAAACGTCTTTGAAGCCAGCTGCTAAGATGTATTTTTCAAAGCCTTCAGCTTTTACAATCATTTTCAGCCCTCAGAATATTCTCTGAGAAAACGGTCTGCCAATTCCGAGTCGAACCCGTACTGCGTTAACGCATTACTGGCTTCTTCGGCAGATTTTCCATTTAGCGCGAATTTCTCAGCGACTTTTCGAAAGGCTTCTTTTCTTTCCCAAGGAAAAATGATCCAGTGGCGGGTTGTTTTCTCATAATAGTCAGGAGTCGTAACACTCCATGGCTTATAGTATAATGTGGCTATTCGAAGCTCATTGACTCCTTTTTTCATCAGGTGAGATTTGACTAAACGAAGACTTCTGCCAGTATCGGAGACGTCGTCGACCACAAGAACCGTCTTACCCACGACATCGGTAGAAACCGACTGAGTGATCGTCGGTGTCTTCTTAGTTTCCGCGACGCCCAAATAGAACTCCGCTTTCACGTTGGCCATGTTTGGGTTTTCAAGCAAATCGGACAAAACTCTCGCAGGAGCCCACCCGCCTCGAGAGACTCCCACAATTATGTCGGGACTAAATGCGTCTATTCGAATTTTTTGCGCTAACTCTAGAAGCATAGCATAAACTTGCTTCCACGTCGGAATCTCAAAGCCCTCGTTTTGCTGCAACGTCACGATTTTCAGCAATCCCGAAAACTAGGAAGAAGCAACCCAATTTAAAGGTTTTACAAGCAGCCGATGATGAAAATAGAAAAAAGAAGGGGGAAAAGGCTTGTTATTGTGGTGACTGAGGTCTTCTCATTCCGTAGACAATTATTCCGATGCCAATAAGGACCCAACCAATGCCAAAGAACATCACCGCGTAAGAGTTGATTAGAGCAGCGTTAGCTGATATTAGACTGGCTTGACCACTGTCACGCGTCGAGTTGGCGAGTGCTTCTCTGTAGAGAACTTCAGCGTCTTCCAACGCTGTGCCCACCTGCTCATAGGCACTAAGTGCTTGGTTCCACAGACTATCCGCAGCCTCGAAATGAGTTTTGGCCAAGGACATATCTCCACGTTCGTGCACTTGATAGCCTTGCCAGTACTCCCAATAGCCTTGTAAGAGCAGTATTCTTGCGCGAGTAGCATTCGCTGGTAGCCATGTCATCATCATACTGTAAAAGCTCTCTAATTTGTCGCGGAGTTGCTGAACCTCAAGATGATCCAACGAATACACAGCGAAACGGTTGTCCCAGTTCCAATAATTCCAATAGAAAACGAAGTCCAATGGCCCAGTTGTGGCGTTGACTACTTCTAAGATTAATCGATACTGATAAGTCCAAAACTCAGGAGCCTCATCAGTTGAAGGCGTAATGTTGCTGAAGGTGAAAAACCGGGTCTCATCAGGTCCGATTGCTTCTGGGGTGGCAAACCTGTGTGTGTAGTTCTTACCCCATCCGAACCACACGATGAGTGTTGAAATGTTAATCTGTGTACGTACCGCTGGACCTGGAGGATTATAGTTGTTATGCACCATCACCGAAACCTCCCATGTTGCTCCCTCTTCATATGCAACCACCCACTCATCTAGATAATCATCGTAGCCCTTATACGTCGGATTGTTCCAGACTACTGCTTCAATGCTTGCTTGTGAAGGTCTTATCGGTAGCGTCGACATCAGTAAGAAGGCTAAGAGACTCAACGTCGCTAAAGTGACTTTCTTCATCTCATTCCCTCAAGAACAAGGTTTGGTTGAACCGTTATGGTATATATAATTTTTGCATGCTGCAGCCGCTCTTACTGAAAGCCTACGCTACTAGCCAAGGTGTGTGATCCCTAAAAACTCCAATCCACAAAGTTATATTCCTTTACCTTACTAACGAAGATAGAAAGGTGTCACCCACTTGAAACTTATTGAGTGCATACCCAACTTCAGCACTTCGAACCCAAAGCATGTGAATGTCATAATAGGCCAGATTAAGCAGGTGGGAGGTGTCCTCCTCCTCGATTATACATATGACGAATACTATAACCGACTTGTCGTGTCTTTTATAGGTCGTACAGGATCTGTGGTGAAGGCTGTGCTGAAAGCGGCTGGCAAAGCCATTGAATTAATTGACATGAACAGCCACGAAGGGCAGCACCCCCGTCTTGGAGCAGTTGATGTGGTTCCCTTCATCCCAATACGAAACGCGTCAATAGATGACTGTGTTGAAGCAGCCCGAGAGTTTGGACGCTCACTGGCTAATAAGCACCAAGTTCCTGTCTACCTCTATGGCGCTGCTGCCTCCAAGCCTGAAAGACGAGACATCGACTGGATAAGGAGGGGGGAGTACGAAGCTCTTGCTCGAATGATTAAGAAGCCCGAACGCAAACCTGATTTTGGGGAACCCAAAGCTCATCCCACAGCAGGCGCAACAATCACCGGGGCTCGCAAAATCATGGCTGGCTTCAATGTTAACTTGGACACGCCCAACGTGAAGATCGCTAAGAAGATTGCCAGAGCTTTACACGCGCAGAAGGGCGGGTTTGCAACTGTGAAAGCCATTGGAGTTGAAATCCCAGAAAAGAAAATCACGCAGATAGGCATGAGCATAACCGACTTTGAGAAAACGCCGCTGTACAGAATTCTTGAGCTCATCAAGTTGGAAGCTGCGCGATACAATGTAGCCATCGTGGATTCAGAGTTTTGCGGCATGGCTCCGCTAACATCCCTACTCGATGTAGCAGCGTACTACTTGAAGATTGCAGATTTAAGCGAGGACAGAATCATGGAAATCGCTGTGCAAAAAGCAATCGAAAAGGGCGAGTTTGGTGACTAAGGCACACGTCGACTTGCTTATAACGAGAGCCAATGAACTCATAACCCTTCGCAGCGATAGCCACGAGCCCGCTAAACTGGATCGGATGAAGGATTTAGGCATCATACGAGATGGCGCAATTGCCATCGCCGAAAATAGGATCGTCGCAGCAGGTCCGAGAAACAGAATAGAACACCAGTTTAAGCCGGAAATGGAAGTAGACGCTTCTGGAAAAGTTGTGATGCCGGGATTTGTCGATCCACATACGCATCTAGTGTTTGCAGGTTCACGCGAAAAAGAGTTCGACAGACGATTGCAGGGCGAAAGTTACAGGGATATCCTCGCGAAAGGTGGCGGCATATTAGACACCGTTCGATGGACACGCAAAGCGTCTCGGGAGCAACTTGTTCGCCAAGGAAAACGGACCCTTGACGTGATGCTGAAACATGGCACAACTACGGTGGAGGCGAAAACCGGCTACGGACTCACCACAAAGGATGAGGTAAAATGCTTAGAAGCTGCCCAGGAACTGGACAAGGCCCACTCCGTCGAGGTCGTGTCGACTTTTCTCGGGGCTCACGCTGTTCCACCCGAGCACGCGCACCAACCTGACAACTATGTAAGACTCGTAGCCGAGGTAATGATTCCAGAAGTCGCCGACCGAGGACTCGCAGAGTTCTGTGACGTCTTTTGTGAAGAAGGCGTATTCAACGTTGAGCAGTCGAGAAAGATTCTACAAGCTGGCAGAGTTCACGGATTAAAACCTAAAATCCATGCGGACGAGTTGACCCAACAGGGAGGAACCGAGCTTGCCGCAGAGATCAACGCGGTTTCTGCGGAACACTTGCTCTTCGCGTCGGACAACGGGTTGACAGCGATGGCGAAGAAAGGGGTGATTGCAGTTTTGCTTCCCGCAGCCGCTTTCGCATTGATGACTGGCAGATATGCAGACGCCCGAAAAGCCATTCAGTCCAAGGTGCCGGTTGCTTTGGGAACCGACTTCAATCCAAGCTGCTGGGCCGAAAGCATGCAGATGACAATTGCCATAGCGTGTAGAGAGATGCGGCTGACAGTTGGGGAGGCAATCACGGCAGCAACAATAAACGCAGCTCACGCTGTTGATCGCGCTCATGAGGTGGGAAGTTTGGAACCGGGAAAAAGGGCAAACATAATTATTCTTGACGCGCCCAATTACAGGTTCCTCGGCTACAGGTTTGGAGTGAACCTTGTAGACAAAGTGATTAAAGATGGAAAGATAGTTGTGGATAACAGGGGGGTGTAAGAGTGGCCGGAAAGACCGTGAGGTGTATAACAGGACCCGAGCTGCACTGCAAGAACTGGCAGATCGAAGGCATCTACCGCATGCTCCACCATGTCCTTGACCCAGAAGTGGCTAAAGATCCGGAACACCTCATTGTTTATGGAGGAACGGGTAAAGCTGCTCGAAACTGGGACTGCTTCGAAAAGATTGTCGAGACGCTGGAGCGACTTGAACCAGACGAAACCATGCTCATTCAAAGCGGCAAACCGGTGGCAACCTTCAAAACGCACGAAGGCGCGCCGAGGGGCCTAATCGTCAATTCGATGTTGGTGCCAAAATGGGCAACTTGGGATCACTTCTACGAGTTGGAGCAGAAGAACCTGATAATGTTTGGCCAAATGACAGCCGGATCGTGGTCTTACATTGGCACTCAGGGCATCTTGCAGGGCACTTACGAAACGTTGGCAGCAGTTGCCAGAGAACATTTCGGAGGAAGCTTGCGCGGGAGACTCGTTCTGACGGCAGGGCTGGGCGAGATGGGGGGCGCACAGCCGCTTGCGGTGACGATGAATGATGGCGTCGCGTTGGTGGTGGAGGTTGACAAGAAAGCCGTCGAGAGACGTCTGAGACATAAATATCTCGAGACAGTGGCTGAGAGCCTTGACGACGCCGTCAACAGGGCTATGGAGGCCCAGAGGGACGGACGTCCGGTCAGCATTGGACTCTTGGGGAACGCAGCTGAAGTCCATCCGCAACTGCTGGAAATGGGCGTGATCCCTGACGTTGTAACAGACCAAACGTCTGCTCACGACCCACTCAGCGGATACTATCCCCAAGGTCTCGCCATAGAAGAAGCAGACAAGCTGAGGCTGGAGAACCCGTCAGAATATGTCAAGAAAGCAAAGGCCAGCATGAAAGTTCAGGTGGAAGCCATGGTGGAAATGACTAAGAAGGGCGCCGTCGCCTTCGAGTATGGCAACAACCTGCGACAGCAAGCTTATGATGCCGGATGCAGCGACGCATTTAGTTATCCAGGCTTTGTGAAGCGGTATATTCGGCCATTGTTCTGCGAGGGAAGGGGCCCCTTCCGCTGGACATCCTTGACGGGCACGCCGGAAGACATTTACACCTTAGACAATGTCATCCTCGACGAATTCAGCGCCAATGAAGAATTGTGCCGCTGGATCCGCAAGGCAGGAAAAGAGGTGTCGTTTCAAGGCTTGCCCGCTCGTGTGTGCTGGCTAGGCTTTGGAGAGAGAGCCCAATTCGGAAAAATCATCAACAACATGGTCCGCAGCGGCAAGCTTTCGGGGCCCATCTGGATTGGACGGGACCATCTAGATTGCGGAAGCGTCGCCAGTCCAAACCGCGAAACGGAAGGCATGATTGATGGCAGCGACGCCATCGCAGACTGGCCAATCCTGAATGCGCTGCTCAACGCTGTGGGAGGCGCAACGTGGGTTTCAGTTCATCACGGCGGTGGCGTCGGAATCGGTTATAGCATTCACGCAGGCATGTGCATCGTAGCCGACGGAACAAGGGAGATGCAGAAACGTTTAACGACAGTTCTAACAACTGATCCCGGAATTGGGATTGTCAGACACGCAGATGCAGGCTACAGAAAAGCCCAAAGAATGGCGAAGGCTAACTCGATTAAGATGCCCGCGTTGAAGTGAACAACATGAAAAAAGTCTTCACAGGAATCTATCACCGCATTCGGCCCAAAGTCACTAATGCATGCACTCTTAGGGGGCGGAAAAGCTGAGAACCGTAATCATTGACGGAGAAACATTAACCATCGAAGACGTAGTTGCTGTTGCTCGCCACAACGCTGCCGTCATCATATCTGAAGACGCTGAAGCACGAGTGAGCAACGCGCGTGAAACCTTGCAAAGACTCGTCAAAGACAAGAAGACAATCTACGGCGTGACAACGGGATTCGGCGCTTTGGGAGAGGCAGCCATATCGCC
>CP070835.1:214135-219769 GCA_020341775.1 Candidatus Bathyarchaeota archaeon | reverse complement strand
TAACCGAAAATAGCGCATAATGAAGTCAAGGTTGACTCCTCTGAATTCTAAAGTATTTTTTGTCTGCTTCACTTTGAAAACGTGTCGTTCAACGATGCCATAGTTCCAATCATTATATCTTTTCCATCGAAATACTTGTCCACACTGGAGCGTATGCTCCAGATTGAAGGGCGTTAAATGTGGATTCAGCTTTAGTTCCATAATCCGCTCAGCTTTGTTGTTGGAGCTAAACTAATTTATCTTTCGCTTCAGTGTTGTTTCTTCGGGGTAGATTGACTTAGCGCATTGGCAGGCAGGAAGGTTGTGGCACTCCAGATGCTAATGATGCGAGGTATAGCCGATGTCCTTTAGGCCTTTTCCAAAAGTCATAAGAACTGCAATTAGACACAATGAACATGATGTAAAAGTTTGTGAATGTCATGAATGCTGTTGTTGTGGACATTGATGACACTTTGGTCGACACTAGACTCAGGATGCAGAGAATCTGGAGTCTCTTGTTGAGTCGTGAAATCCCAATAGAGGCGATTGAGACATTAGGCTTAGAGCAGATATTTATGAAGTTTGCTTCGCAAGACCAGAAAGCGAAGGCAAGAGGGTTCCAGAAACGTTTTTGGAGCACTCTGTTGTGCGAAGAAGAAGAGGGCATTGAATCGCTGGCACTCCATAAGCCAATCCCGTATGCTGCTGATGTACTCCACACGTGGAGCAGAAACACAAGGATAGCCTATCTTACAGGAAGAACCGAAAATATGAGATTTTTGACCCTTGATGAATTGAAGAGATTCAGATTCCCCACAGAGAAGATTGAGCTCGTAATGTTCCGCCCTGAAGATTATGCGAGGCCCAAAGGAGAAAATTCTTCTGGACCAACTCTTATAGAAACAAAGTCACGTCTATGCGCAGAGCTTTGTGAACGCTTTGAAGTCGTAAGAGTGATTGATGACTATCCAGGTTATTTCCCCGTCTTCACGCGATTAAAAATCCCTGATCGGATCGGCTTTCTCCATTCGCTGAAGTACAAATCTCGCCAGTACTTAGATAAAGGCGCCACAAGAGTCATTCGCAGCTGGAAGGAGCTTCAGGAGGACACGCTCCAAAGTGGAAAATAGCAGGAAACGTACACTTTCGAAGGGAAGGTCTCCGACGTGAAGAAAATGAGCGTTTTCGGGCTTGAAGGGCTCCCTCTCATTAAACCCGGAGACGACTTGGCTGATTTAATTGTATCATTGACAAAGAGTAATGATATCGAAATTAAGGATGGAGACATTATCGTCATTGCCCAAAAAGTGGTCTCGAAAGCTGAAAATCGCGTCGTGCAATTAGATGAAGTGAATCCATCTGAAAAAGCTTGGAGAATTGCTGCAGAAACCGGAAAAAATCCCAAGCTTGCTGAGTTAATTTTGCGCGAATCTAAACGCTTTCTAAAAACCTCCCAGCAGACCATCATCGTTGAAGACCAGCGGGGAATAGTTAATATAAACGCTGGCATCGACAAATCAAACGTAAAGGGCATAAGGTGCTACGCGCTCCTGCCCAAGAATCCAGATGAATCCGCGAGACATCTACGTTCCCGCATAATGGCATTAACAGGAAGAAGAGTAGGCATCATCATATCAGACACATATAGCCGAGCCTTCAGAAGGGGACAAGTGAACTTTGCCATTGGTCTCGCGGGAATCGCTCCTTTTTTTGATTACCGGGGTTCAGAAGACCTATTTGGCTATGTAATGCAAGTTAAATTCACTGCCATCGCCGATGAGCTGGCTTGTGCAGCCGAGCTTGTGATGGGGCAGGGAAAAGAGGGCGTACCAGTCGCCATCATCAAAGGATCACACGGGATGAGCTTCAGCGAGGAGCACACCTTCAAAGATTTGGTTATTGGCGAAAAGGACGATCTATTTAGAGACGTCTGGCGATCTCACCATGACAGCAAACATATAAACCACAAAACTAAAGACAAACCCAAAGGTGCCAACCATTGAAATGCACCCAATGCAGCACCGATACTTATATGCCGTTCAAATGCCCCTACTGCAACCAATATTTCTGTGCTGAGCACCGGCTACCAGAAAATCATAGTTGCCCAGAGTATTGGCGTGCCCGAGCTCCCAAAGAACGTCCCACGAGAACCTTTCGACCGGTAGGAACTGAACCCACCTATGATTACACAGTCACTATGATGCCACAAAAACTAGGCAGAGTCATAACCTTTAGCTCAATAGAATTCAAACATCTCAGTATCGGAGTTTTGCTAGTTTTCTGCGTAGGCGTTTCCATGTTTCTATTCGGCGTGTCTTTAACCAGCGGGCTGCTCCTAGCGCTGATTCTCACTTCATCTTTCTTAATCCACGAGATCGCCCACAAAATCGCTGCGCAACGTCAAGGATTGTGGGCGGAGTTTCGTCTGACACCTACCGGGGCTTTAATAACATTGATCTCGATTCTTCTCCCCCTATTCAAAGTCATCTCTCCCGGCGCTGTCATGATTGCGGGCGTCGGATCCAAAGAAACCATTGGAAAAACTGCGATCGCTGGACCATCAACAAACATGGTCCTTGCCACAACATTTCTTGCAGTAGGTTTCATATCCAATTTTTTCAAACTCAACCCAAGCATGGTCTTTTTTGGAGCCTGGATAAACTCGTTCATCGCGATCTTTAATCTAATTCCATTCGGCATAATGGATGGCTTCAAAATTTTCAGCTGGAACAAGCCCATTTGGGGAGTTAGCTTTTCTGCTTCAATTGTGCTAGCAATCACAAGCTTTCTCTTGGTCTAACTCGAAAACTAAAGCAGTTCAATGCTTACATAGACTTCTTCAGGCACCCGAATTCTCATAATTCGCCTCATCACTCGTTCTTCTGCGTCAATATCAATAAGCCGTTTGTGAACCCTCATTTCCCACCTGTCCCAAGTCGCTGTGCCTGCTCCTGAAGGAGCTTTCAAGACCGGAACCTTAAGCCGCTTTGTCGGCAAGGGAATTGGACCAGTCATCTTGACCCCTGTCTTTTCAGCGATAGCCTTCAATTCGTTGCACACATCCTCTAACCTCCTGTAATTAGTGCTTGTAAGTCTTATCCGCGCTTTTCTTGCCATACCAGCTGCCTCTCCAAGTGATTCTTTATCCACTTCAGCATATTTTAAATACTTTTTCCTTGAATCTCAGTCTTTATCCTTATGCGTTATGGAACGGCTTTGGTTTTCAGGATATTTATGCATGCATGTACGCGCACGCATATGACCGAGAAATGTCGCACCTCTAAAAGTGGATACAAAAGCATCTCCGAAAACTTAGAAAAATGGGGAAGTCGCGCGCGAAAGTAAACTCTTTCGCGGGTGCGACCGGGATGACCCTCAACCTGTCTCCTACCTATTCAGCGCGCGCGTGCATGGGCGTGCATGAAACAAACCGTGCGAACAGCGCACAAGCAAAAACAAAATGTTTATACAATAGTTTTGGGAGAAGACGTGAGAACATAAGGAACGTGGAGTAATGAGGAGCAAACGAAAGTATAATCGGAACACCAAAGCTGAACTACCAAAAAGGTATAGAAAGAACAAGAAGTAGCTGCATGCGCCCAGTACATTTTGGCATCTGCTCTTTGTTGTACATGCTATTGACCAGCGAGAACCATAGCAGAATTCAAGCGCGCGCGCGCAAAAAGGTAGGTTTTGCTAACTGTGAACAGCGAAGGCGCTTGTCAAGCTGATGATTAACATGTGCAACTGTTGTTGCTCTCTTGGATTCGTTTGGGAAAGATGAGCTGAAAAGGCTGATCTCCAGGAGAAGGGGCAAATCCTCTTTTCAGAATATCCCGTCGAATACTACTCGACGATCTGTGAAAATGGCTTGGTACCGTATGAAAATTGATAGGTTGATGCGCGCGCATGTGTTTTACTAGACGTGTAATTACGGCTAGAAGAATCTTCGTTTCTTCTTAGGCTCCTCTGCAGACTCTAGAGCACGTTCCGCTGCTGCCTCTGGCTCCATTACCACTATCTCTTCTTGGTGTGCTTCTTCTCCGACTTTTGGCTCTGGGGGCTTTGGTGCCTCATCATGTTCTTTCGCTGGAGGAGTCTTCATTTTCTCTTCGAGTTCGTTTAGTCTTGCTTCAAGTTGGCCAATTGCCTCGCGCCTCGCGTTGACCTTCTCTTCTAACTCTTGAACCGCCCATCTCTTTTCCTGAACTACCCACTTCTCTTCGAGTGTGTTTATTTTCTGGTTCAAAGTCTTTTCTTTGTCGTCCAACGATTGCAGTTCATTTTCCAAGTCAATTTTTCTCTGTTGCAATTCTTCAATTTCTGTTGGGCTCATGAAGTTTTCACTAATAATGCACCTACAAAGATTCCAGATAAGTAAGTTATGAAAGCGAAATCTGAATTGATGATACTGGAAAGCCTCCAACCAGAAGCGACACAATTCTTGTTTACATGTCGATATTAAGAATAGTTCTTAAAAAATGTTATAGAAGATACCGTAAATAACGCTTAATTACAGCGGTTGGTCCAATACTTATTGGAGAAGGCTCTGGGAAGAAGGAACCAATGAACTTTCTTGAGCTGCTGTTGTCAAAGAGCTTGAAAGACCATTACCCACTGCTAGATCTCCAGAACTCAGACCGGCGAGTCTTGCAAATTGCTTGTGAGGATTTAATCAATTTTCTAAAATTTCATTGGCAATTGTTCGGCTGCGATGAAGGTGACTACGACCTGATTGACAAAGTTCAAAAGCACTTTGAAGACAATTCTGAAGAATTTTCGGACTTTGTTAGCATTTGGTCAGGTCTTTGGATTAAGAAGTGGAGTGAAAGAGTCAAGCTTCTGATAGGCAACGAAGGCTCTCCGCAATGGTCCAGAGTAAACAAGCGACTACACAATGCAGAACCACATTGGAGACAGCTCAAGAAACGCGAAGAAATGAAGGATATTGTCGTCGAGTCCTTGATTAGAAACGGGGAAATTTGTGGAACAGCTATAATGGCAGAAAACCTTTTGAAGCTTGAGCTAGAGGCTAATGGAGAAAAGCAATGCAGGAGCAACGAGCAGGAAAAACTTGTCAATCTCGTTAACACCACTCTCAGAAAAGCTAGGCAACTATCCCACAGCAGCGGGCCTCTTATTTTTGTCAAAGTCGATAGAAAATACTTTGCACTTCACTGATCAGTTTTAAGTTTGAAAAAAGGCATCAAAGGACTATCTTGTTCTCTCACCTTGAAGGGTCTTCGTTCGCCAAGCGTAGGTTTTCAAAGTTGGGGATGCTCCATATCCACATGCCGCGCATTGTTTCTTCCGAGGATTATAGGCTCTTCGTCCACACCGCCTGCATTTGAAGTGTATAAGCTTTCTCCCGTGTTTGCCGAAGGACGCTGTTCCTTTTCCCACATGTTTCACCTAGGAGGTGGCGAAATTATAACGACGTTGTCGCCTCTGACAATCAGAATGCCGAGTTTCTTAATGTTTTCTGGATCAGTGGTGTCTTCTGTATCGTCAATAACTAAGTTCAAATGTTGATCAAATCCTCGTAGCTTTCCGCGGAGGCTTTTCCCACCTTTTAAGCGCACGAGTACTGCTTTTCCCAAACTCTCTTGAAGAATTTGGGTTGTCATTTCACTCAATTTATGCCCTCTGATCGAT
>CP070835.1:211606-214035 GCA_020341775.1 Candidatus Bathyarchaeota archaeon | reverse complement strand
GCGGCCTTTGGCTCTTATGGTTGGAGTGGCGAAGCACCTAGACAGATTTTAGAAATTCTGCAAAACAAATTCCAAATGAAAATCATTGAACCACCAATTTTGGCGAAATATCGACCAGACGAAAAGATTCTCAAAAATTGCCAAGTCATAAGCAAACAAATCGCCGAATCACTTCTGGGAATTTAGAGAACTTGCCGAAGAGAATAAAAACAGAGCTGCAATAAATACTAAACCAAGGCGAGGAAAAATGAATGAGCTTGAGATAAAATATGAACCATTCAAAGAAATCATAGTAATGGAACGCACCCAGTTTCCCAACCCAGATTACCTGGCACGATTTACAAACATTGTGGCTGGAGGAAAAACTGCAGGCATTTACTGGTCTCGCGGCATGGCTTTCATCTATTTTCCACTTTCAATAAACACCGAAACAGCAGCAAAAGAACTGGTAGAGAAGCGAAGAGTTTACTGGGCTTTCTTAAGTTATGCATCCATGCCAGAATACCGACCCTTAATCGAAACAAAAGAAAAAATCATTGTTCCAGTTCTCGACATGTCAAATAATCCCTTATTCCAAAAAGTGGCCGAATGGCTGAAGAAACAGAAATAAACAATGAACGCACGCCCGAATCAGGCACGAAGTTTCTCAACTTCCCAAAACGGCTCGATGAACCAAATTACAACGAAAGGGACTGTGTTCACTGGCGGCGGAATTGGAAGCCTATACATCAAAATCCCTTGGGTGCAAAAGCAAATTCGTGCAAAGCTTGGTTTCAGCCCCTATTTCGGCACGTTGAACATCCGTCTTCAAGACCAACAAGAGAAACAGCTAGAAGATCTTCGAAAGAGATTTAAAGGCATCGAAATTTCGCCAGCACCCAGCTTTTTTCCAGCACGCTGTTTCACAGCGTCAATAATGAATACAGTGAAGGGCGCTGTTATTATTCCTGAGAAACCCAACTACCCATCTGACGTATTAGAAATCATCGCGCCAGATCATTTGCGCGAAAAATTACGCCTCAAAGATGGCGACGAAGTCGAAATAACGGTTTTTTTAAAGGTTGAACATTAAGCCTTTCCAGTACGCCTTTGCACGCAGATGTTCATGTATTCGCGAAAACCTCCAATTTCCTTCAGATACTTCCCATAATGCACTAAAGCCGCCATTGCGCGCGCCGCGTCTTCCGGCGAAGAGTACGCAGGAATTCCTAATTTCTCGAATCTTGAACGGATGAACATCGCCATCTCCGTTTCCCCAATGTCACAAGCAACAATAGGCTTCGAGCAGTCCTTCACCAAATCTGCTATTTGGTCTACAAAATCTTCTTGTAAGGCCGGTGTTTGATGTAGACCTAACACGATCAAACCGTGAGTCTCAGATGCCGCTAATAAAATCTCCGCAGAGAGTCTAAACATTTCAGAAGTTGCTGAGCCGGTTATGTCGACAGGGTTCAAGTTGGTAGCGAACTTTGGCAGTTTCCCCCTTTCTTTTAATTTTTCGAATTTCTCAAGCACTTCGTCAGAAAATCTGTTAACAGTCAGTCCTTTAGCCTCGCACTCATCAACAGCCATCACGCTTGGTCCGCCAGCATCAGTGAGAATTCCAATGTTATTCCCCGATGCAGGAGGTTGAAAGGCAAAGGCTTTACCAACGTCAAAAAACTCCTCCATATCTTGGGCACGCATGACACCCACCTGCGCAAAGGCCGCATCATAGATTTTGTCGGCTCCAGCTATTGCGCCAGTGTGAGAGGCGGCAGCTCTTGCACCAGCTTTAGATTTTCCGCTTTTAAAGGCAACTATAGGCTTTTTCCGCGTAACTTTCTTCGCCACTTTCATGAATTCTCGCCCTGCCTCGATTGCTTCCGCATAGAGGAGAATCACCCAAGTTTCCTCGTCATAGAGAAAGTATTCGAGCATTTCTGGCTCCGCTATGTCGCACTTGTTTCCGAAGCTTACGAATTTGCTTACACCCATCTGCCTTCCACTTAGATAGTCAAGTGCTGCTACACCGAAAGCGCCGCTTTGGGTGACCATTGCAATGTTTCCCGCCATAGGACGCGGAGTTGCCACAAATTCGTCTCCAGTTGTCAGCACTTTCGTTTCGGGTAAAAACAGCATGTCAACACCAGTGCTAATATCGTACACGCCTAAGCAGTTGGGTCCCAAGATGCGAATATTCGCTTCTCTTGCAACCGAGGTTATAGCGTTTTCGAGTTGAGTATTTCCAACTTCGCTAAACCCTGCAGAAATTATTGCTGCAGCTTTGACGCCTTTGGCAGCGGCGTCCTTAAGAATTTTAGGAACGATCGCTGCGGGCACAACAATCACAATTAGCTCGACTTCTCCAGCTATTGTGGTCAGCGAAGAGTAGCATTTGTGTCCAAGGATGAAATCTTCGTGGGGGTTGACTGGAAACAGTTCACCTT
>CP070835.1:209865-211506 GCA_020341775.1 Candidatus Bathyarchaeota archaeon | reverse complement strand
GTATATTCAAAGAGAGTTAAATCTCCCGCTTTCTTCATTGGAATACCATGTTGACTATCTAGTGAGAAAGAGAGTAATATTAAAAGAAAGAGATCGGAGCTACACAAGATACTATGTCAGACAACTAGATTCTGAAGATAAAAAGACTCTAGCATCACTTAGACAGAAAAGATTGAGGGAAATAACGCTTAGAGTGTTATTGAAAGGGAAAGTGAAGTACCACGATCTAATGACAGATCTTCGTGTTCCCTCTTCTACGCTTTCTCATTATCTAAAATTCTTGGTTGAACACAACATTCTCGAAAAACATAGAGTTGGTCGGGAGAACATTTACACCGTGAAAGATGAGAATCGGATAATTAGAGCCCTAACATCTTACAGGAGCAGTTTTACAGATAAACTTGTTGATAGGGTTCTTGCTTTGTGGATGGAAACAGGATTTCGCCAAGTGAGAGAAGATAGACTGGCTAAAGACCAATAAGCACATGTGCATGCGGTGAATTCGAAATTTGTCCGATTCTCCCTCATCTTTTGTCCGATGCTTTTTATTAGACATGAAAGGCTGTGTTTCTAATACCGATATAGAAAGCCAAGGTCTGGAGCATCGGAAATTTCTTCCTTCTCCTTTCTCCTTATTTTGCTCCAGACACTTTCTAATTTATACACCGATACTTCAAGTAGGTTTGAAAATGAAAGTAGCCCTTTTTCAGGTAGATGGTTTGCTAAATTGGAATCTGAATAAGATTTCTGAACTGTCTGACAACACCTTGGCCCATCATGTGCCTGTACAATTGTCTCTTCAGTTTGTTCCCCGCAAATAACCCTCCCAATCTTCGCTTCCAGGATCCATAAAAGTCTCGATAGCAGTTGTAGAGTTCCTCTTGCACCTGCATCCGTGACAGGGTTTCTGTAGGCATAATCGCATGAGCCATATCATAATTCGACAGATTCTCGTCCTCAATCCAACCATTCGCCTTCGCTTCATCATAGATCTCCGTTCCAGGGAACGGTGTGAGAGCTGTGAAGATCGCAAAGTCTGGATCCAACTCGTTCGCAAACGCTCGTACATCAGCTATCGACTGTTCAGTCTCTTTCCTGTCACCAATGACAAACATGGCGTGGGAGAATATCCCATTCTCCTTCAGCAACTGGACTGCTTCAGTTGCCTGTTTTGCCTGTATCCCTTTCCTAAAACTAGCAAGCGTTGAATCACTAGAGCTTTCAACACCCATCATAACCCAATACAATCCCGCCTTCCTTAATTTGGGCAGCACATCCTTCTTCTTGATCACATCATCACATCTCCACTGCAGAAACAACATCAAATCATCACCAAAGGAACGCTTCAAGAGTTCGTCAGCGAAAACGTCAGCTCTGTCCCCCGGACCAAAATCGTCATCCGTTAACCAGATGAACCTACTCCCATAGGTGTTATAGCAATATTCGATCTCATCAGCAATTCGTTCAGGGGTCTTGAGTCTCCACACTCCCCCCCAATGCTTCCACTGAGAGCAAAAGGTGCATTTGTGGGCACACCCTCTGGCCCCTTCTACTAACGCGTAGGGGGTACCATAGCCAGCCATCGCGGCAAAGTGATATTTCCCGACCAGGTCTTCAACGAAGTGGTAGCCAGGAGGGGGC
>CP070835.1:208200-209765 GCA_020341775.1 Candidatus Bathyarchaeota archaeon | reverse complement strand
GTCTTTTTTGTCCTTAAGTGTGCATCGTAGCCGGTGGCTCTGACGGTTTCTATCAGTTCTTTTTTGTTGGTTACCTTTGGATCGTACGTTATGTGAGCCTTTTCTGAGGCGAAGTTGACATTTGCCTTCTCCACTCCGGCGTGTTCTTTTAGAGTTTTTTCAATGGTTAGGGCGCAGGAGGCACACGTCATACGGTCTATGTTGAGAACAGTCTTTCTGCTTTTCTTGGACTTGGACATCTGAGTGTTATCTCCTCTTCTACCTGTTTCTCCGTGGAAGAAACATATAAATATTTCTTCTGAAGATATATCTCTTGGAGTGCTAAACATGGCATCTGAAGTCGATAATTTAATTTCAGACTTTTCAAGATTCTACATACTGACAATACTATACGAGAAACCAGCCCATGGCTACAGCATAATCAGCAAGTTTAGAAAACGCCTTGAAAGAGAGATCAGCCCCAGCCTTGTCTATCCGTTTCTGAAACAACTTGAGCAGAAAGGTCTAGTAAAGCATACTGTAAAACCAGTTGGCGAAAAGGAACGAAAAGTATTCGAACTCACTGAAGAAGGAAGAGAACTCTGCACAAAACTGTTCAAAAGGTTCGCCAACTTAATCTCAGTAGCCATTGAACCAAGCCTAGAAATCTGTGCCCACTGCGGATGCAAAGTCTATGAAGGAGGCTACCATGAAGCCATAGATGGAAAAGAAACAACCTTTTGCTGCAAACACTGCGCTGCCGCTTACAAACAAGAGAAGAACCTTGTAGGTAAAACACTCAGGTGACGTGACTTTCATTGATCGGTCAATTTCTGTTAGCCTTTAGGGAAGCATTAGAGGCAGCACTAGTAATAGCCATAATCTTAGCGTATCTCACACGAACAAAAAGAAACCCGTTAACACGCTATGCTTGGTACGGCGTTTACGTTGCAGTCGCAGCAAGTCTTGTTCTCGGAGCCTCCATCTGGTTTGTCTACGGAGGGCTCTCTGGATCTGCCAAAGCCTTGTTTGAAGGAATTGCAGCCACAATTGCAGTTTTTGTCTTGTCATCCATGATCTACTGGATGTCCACGAAAGGAAAGTCGCTCAAAATGGAAATGGAAAGAAAGCTAGAAACTATTACAACGCGAGAAGCAACTTTTGCTCTAACCTCCTTTTCGTTCATTGTGGTATTTCGCGAGGGGCTTGAAACCGTGCTCTTTTTGACTCCTTTCCTAGTAGAGGATGTTGCTGGCACTTTGGTTGGAGCATTTCTTGGCGTAATAGCTTCATTGGCTTTAGCTTACGCAATATTTGTTGCGGGCATGAAGATTAACATTCGAAGGTTCTTCTACTTCACCAGCATTCTGCTAGTGCTTTTAGCTGGAGGATTGGTCGGCTACGGTGTACACGAATTAGCAGAGTATTCCGAAGATGTCGGGATTGAACTTGGCTGGCTAGGTGAGCACGCCTATGCCTTGGATATTCCGAGCGACAGTCTGTTTCATCATAAAGGTGCGATAGGCTCAATATTTGCGGTGATGTTCGGCTACACGGTGAGCGCCGAATGGATTCGGGTGATCGTT
>CP070835.1:206313-208100 GCA_020341775.1 Candidatus Bathyarchaeota archaeon | reverse complement strand
TCTTCGGTAGTAGTCTTCAAGTAACTTGTGATATGCAGCTGTGGATATTTCGCCTCGCCTGTACCTGGTTTCAGTTCGACGAATACCTGCCTCAATTCCCTCTAGCTCTGCTTCAGCAACTTCGATTTGCCGCATCATGTCTGCATATTTGGAAGTAGCAGTCTGCAATTTTTCTCTGAGTCTAGTTAGATCTTTGGACAAAACTGAAAGCCGACTTTCTAACGCTCTTTTTCTCACTCTGTAGCGGCGGCGTGGAATTTTCCTTTTGCGTGTTCTTTCTTCCAGCGTTGCAAGTTCGCTGATGTTTCGTCTTTTTTGCTCGTAGGCATCAACATAGCTCTTCAGTTCTTCTGGTTTCACCAGAATGGTGGGTATTGGAGTTGCTGGTCGGGGGGCGTGCCAGAAGAGAGCTAAAACGCTAAAAATGGCGACAGCTGTTCCAACCCACAGAGTTGGTCGAAAAGAAGCCCAGAAGATAGTGTATTCGTAGGCGGCTTCTTGGGAAACCTGTTGAAAAGCTGTGATGTTGAAGTATACGAGGGTTAGAGTTTCTTGGAATGCGCTTCTTTGAATCAAGCCGGAATCAGGTGATTGTGTAAGCTCGGCGCCTTCCGGCAAGGTTAGGGTCAGAACGAGTTTCTTGATTTTCCAATTGAAACTGTCGAAAGATGCCAACGTTACATGGTAGTTTTGCCAATCACTTTGATCAATGATGTTTTCCCATGGAGCTTGGTAGCTGAGTTGAAACTCTATTGATTCGTCCTGTACAAGCGGAAGAGCGAAGGTCAAAGTCACATATGTTGGTGTCGTCACATTTCCTTGTTCGACTTTCAGGTTTTCACCTTCGAAGGGAAATCCAAATGCATCCCAGGCTGATATATCGTATGCGCCGGGTAACAATTGTAAGGTGAAATCGGTAAGACTTCCTGCCTTTGTAGTTATCTCATAGAAATCGGATATGAGGATTCGCTTTAGACTCTCAATGTTGATGTTCCGCCGAATCTCTAATGCTTCAATAACGAGAAGATCCTCGCTGGTTCCCCCAAATGAAAACCAGAAGGGTTTGTAAGCAAATGGCTCCAGATTGCTTTTCGTGTAGTTAAAGATTTGAAACGCTCCGATTGTTTGGTTTGTGAATTCAGTGTCTTCGCTTGCAAATGAACTGCTTGAGAATTCGAGACTGCTTGGTAGAATAATTGCAGAGTTTACTCTGGAAGCTGCTTGGGTCAGACTGGGATACGCTGGAAAGGTAGCGTTGAACTCAACCAGCTCTATTCCGGGTTCTGGGGAGAAGGGGAGAACTTCAGAGGATATGAGATCTGAAAAGACGAATACGACTTTGAACTCGTAGGGTTCTCCAGTGCCTATGCGTATTGATTGAGGAAATCTTATCTCAACACCGTAGAGGCCGAGTGTTCCTAATCCCGTATCAAGCTCTACATCTAGTTTCTGGTTTGAAGCATCATAGGCATAAACATGGATGAGGTTAGACCTATAAATGAAAGGGAATCCTAAGGCGAAACTTTCTAGTTCGTGTTCTCCGTTGCTCGGTAGCAGTCTAATGGTGTCGTTTATGACAATTAGCCCGCCGTTTAGAATTTGCACGGTATGGTCTACTTGGATATCCATTGGCTCTGATGTGGCTTGAGTAGCATGTGCCGTAGCTGAGATGTGAGTGAGAAAGGCTGCGGTTAGATTAGCAAAGATGAATAGGACGAATAGAAGACGCAGATGGTGGTTTCTTGCCAAGCTTAACACCTTGCGGGAAGCATAGTTATTCCAAATTT
>CP070835.1:200603-206213 GCA_020341775.1 Candidatus Bathyarchaeota archaeon | reverse complement strand
AGAATGTGGATGCCTCCACCAAAAAACGTCAAAACAGCAAGGAGAATCAACGTCAAGGGAATGACTAATTGAGCTTGGTTCTCAGCATGGGTCATACCAGCGATTGCTGTATATTTTGTAGTCAGCCAAGGTAGAAACAGGGATGCAAACAGCATTACTCCTGCAGCAATAGCTACGCCGCCTTGAACAAGCGCGTCTGCTGCTTGATCCTTTCTCTTGTCAAACAACTACAACACCCGCTTTCTTTTCTTCCCTCCTTACATTGAGTTCTTTTCTTAATAATTTTTATTCAAGATCCAGATGTTGAACAGAGTGGCAGCGAAAAACAACAGGTTTAAATGTGTCCTAAAATCATCTCTCTCCTCCAATCGACAAAAAGGTAGTGATCATTCTTGGCTGTTGACGTCGTCGTCGGAGTATTTTTGAATGAAGAAAGATTTTTGGTTGAGCGGCGAAGCCCAGATGAGGACGTTGATCCCAGCATTGTCTGCTTGCCTGGGGGCCATGTGAGAGTTGGGGAGGGCCTGGGAGAAGCGTTGAGAAGGGAAATGCGGGAAGAGTTAGGTATTGAACTCAAGGCGTTTCAATTTGTGTGCAAGAACTTCTATGTTGCGAGCAATGGCGAAAAACAGAATGCGTATTCCTTTCTAATCACGGATTTTCAAGGCAAACCAATCTGTAAGACAGCCCAAGAAATCTTTTGGGAAGCCGACATAGAACGCTTGAGTTTGGATGTTGATAGGAAGACGATCGCAAAGGCAAGAGCGCTCCGCGCTAAATGAACGAGAGTCGATGATATTGAGAGTGATCAAATTCGGCGGGCTTTTCGTCTGAAAATAACCTCTTGCGGCACCACCGCGAGTCCACAGATGCCATCTAACCTGGCCCTCTCAACCACTCCCGAATTCCCGTACCCTTAACATTCACCACTAGGGATTCGAGCTCATGAGACTTCGCCTCACTAGCCTCATTAATATACAAGATTTTTGATGCAAAAACAAACTGGCCCTTCGTTTTTGCTCTCAACGCCAGCCTTATCTCCAATGTGTCAAGTGCAGCGATTCTTCGCCCTCTAAATTCAAGGACGCCATCAACAACAACACATTTTTCAGGTTTTTCCACTAACTCAAAGCCTTCTGGAATTAAGCCCTGCAGTTTAGTTAAGAAAGCTGTACCCTTCCCTAGATTGGCAAGATGAATCTCCAAATCGAGTTTTTCTCCAGCAACAAGCTCTCTTTTACGGGCAATGAGGTTTGTCTGGAGGAGTTCGTTTTTAAACTTCATAACACCAACAGGCTCTTCTACTATGAGGCTTGGAGCCGCAATCAACGTGGTGCTTGAAGCGTCACTGGGGGCAGCTAACAGTTCGCCTAGAGAAAGCGCGAACTCACGTTTTTCTTTCACTCGCTTCAATATGTGGGAAACTTCGTCTCTTTTGCCGATATAGCCTGCTGTTTCGTAGAGTTCAGCTGATTGTTTGAGACATCTTTCTGTGACGAGATAAGTTTTCATCCTTTTTTCGGGGTCTACTTCGATTTCAGCGTTGCTCATGAAATTGTAGGCATCGAATAAAATTTCCGTAGCGTTTGTCCATAAAGACGCCTTTTCGAAACCTGCCTTTAAGTAGTAGTTTGCTGCGCTATCTAGAAACTTCTTCACATTAGAAAAGTCTTCTTTATCTCTTGATGCTTCAAATTTAGTTCCAAACTCGAGCGCCTTGCATAAGGCGCTGTTTCCCTCGGCTAACAAGCTTGTTCTACGATTTGTGCTTCGTTCCTTTGCTTGCAGAAACAACTCTGAGGCTTCCTTGTAGAGTTCAGGGAGATCTCTTTCGTCAGCAGTTTTCATTTTATTCCATGCACGACACATGAAAATGACTGGGGCTATCTCTTTGCGTTCGGCTTCTATATCGAGACGTCCAATTAGCTTTTCCAACACGTTAGCTGCATTGTTATATTTTGCTGCACTCCGCCCATAATTCCCCTCTTGATCGTATACTCTGGCTTGTTCCACGTGCAATCTTGCTACGCAGTAGTCTTGTTTACGCGATGAGGCTTTGTCGAGTTCCACTGCTTTCTCTCTCTCGTCGGGGACTTCGATCTTCGCAACCTCTTCCGCAAAGCTTTCTTGTGCCCTTTTGAACAGCTCGGCTGCCTTTTGAAAGACTTTGATCGCTTCGGTGACTCTTTCCTTTCTGCTCAGATCTTCTGCTTGTTCCAGAAATGACCAAGCTAGAAAGTTTGGAGCAAGGTAGCTCCAAGGTTCTGCGCGTTTTAGAAGGCTCGCGGTTTTCTCGTAGTGTCTTGTCGCCGTGGCATACTCCTCATTGCTATGTGCGATTTTTGCTCTCTCAATTTCGCTCCATGCTTTCATATAAGTGGCATAATCTAAGTAAAAGTCGGCGAAATAGCTGATTTTATTCGCTGCGTCATTATATCTCGCTACCGCACTTTCGAACACCTCAGCGGCTTGCATGTACTTGCCAAGTCGATCTTGAATTCGAGCATTTTTCCAGTAAGATTCTGCAGCGCGCGCTGACAAGCTAATTTTCTCGAATTTCTGCGCAGAATCTTCGAAAGCCTTGGCTGCTTTGGCTAGGATCTTGTTATCTTTAGTTAGTGAGTGAAGTTCATTCAACATTTCTCCGAGCGTGTCTTCATACCCTGCCACAGCGGAGAGCTGGGTTGGGGTAGAACGGGACAAGATCCATTTTCTTGAGTGAGAGACGCCTTCCTCGATATCTGATACAGCACTTCTCAATATGCTCAATTTTGTGTCCCTATCAGTTTCTAGTCTAGCTATGTCTGCTTTGATCATTCCTTCATAGTTTTTGCTGACGCCATGCATCCAATCGTTTGAGGGGTATGCTTTTTCGATGACTTTGTAGAGTTCTTTTCTATGTTTCAAGGCTTCTTGCAAAAGCTCTGTTCTATCGTTTTTTTCCGTTTTTAGGCTGGAATAGCTGTGGAGGGCTTTGCTCAAAGCGTGATGGACAGAGCCAATAGCATCTACTGATCCTGAACGGAGTGCATATTCGAATCCTTTTCGCCCATTCTTAATTGCTTTCTCGAACAAGGCTACCTTTTCCTCGCGATGAGTTTGAACGTCGCTTGCTAGAGAGGTGTAGCTTTCGATGTAGAATCGGTAGGCTTCCGCGGTCTCTAAGTCTTGGGCGACCACTTGGAGATGCACTATTGCATCTTGCGAGTACTGGATTATTTTTTGGTATCCTTGCTTCTGCTTTTCAGGGTCTGCTTCCCTCAGCACAGCCCACCAGGTAACAAACGCGAGGATGTAGTTGGCTATACCTTTTATGTAATTATCTTTTATGATCGTCCCCTGTTGCAGCATCTCTTCTGCGTGCTTCAAAGCAGATTCGATCTTGGGGGTGAAGAGAAGGGTGCAAAGAGCTGCGGCCCACCTTGACATCGCCTTAGAATAAGGATCCCCAGCTTCCTCGGAGAGCGTCAATGCTTTTTCGGAGTATTGGAGACTTTTTCGAGCAAGCTCGTTTCTTTTCTCTTCTTTTTCATCTATATGTGCGCCGTGCCACATTAGAAGACTTGCTACCGAGTAGACGAACGCAAGTTCATTAACCTTTCCAAGCTTTGTGAGCGTCTCAACCGCTTCAACAGCACAGCGCAGTCCCTTTTGTACAAAATGCTGCATTTCTTCTGCAGTTGATGCGATCTCAAAACGTTCTAAGAAACACTCCAAAAGAGTCGGGCAGATTTTCCCATAGCTCGACTCGTCTCTCGACTTTTTGAGGGTTTCTTGACTCTCAGTTCCCGAAGCAATGCATTTGTCAAGCAGCTCGCGTTTCTCGAGTGGATCTGCCGCTAGCCAAGATGACAAAAACGCAGCGATTGCTTTACATTCAATGCTTCTTCCTTTATTTGTGGTTCCTGCTTCCTTCGCCAGAATTTCAGTGGCGTTTTCGTAGGCTTCCACTGCAGCCTGTGTGAGTTTCTTGAATTTCTCCGTGTTTTCAGCCTGTCTGGAAGCGCGTACGTAACATAGGCCTGCGTTTTGCCAAGTTTCAGCGACAAACGAGGGATCTTTGGATTCGAAATTCAGAGCCCGAACATAAGACTTAGCAGCTTCAAGCCAATTATATCTTTGCTCTTCTTCTTTTGCCTTTTTTAATGAAACTGCCGCAGCCGGATCAGGAGGCATTGTTATCCACTTCAGTATTGATGAAAAGGTATCAAATATTTCTTTGGAAGCTGGATTTCGAACGTTTGAACAGGCCACTCCTGTATAAGCCATTATTTGCCAAGACAGGGAGACGGGCTATATGAGGAGCAGCAACAGTATCGATGATAGTATCGAGCATACTAATCCCAGAAGAAAAGTTATAGCAGTGAAAGTCCACAATTTGGTCTTGGTTGGGTAGATGCTATAGAAGAATATGAAAAATGCTGACAAAAGAAACAGTATTGCTCCTAGCAACAAGACGAGTTTTAATCCAAGTGGGGGTTCTTCACCAATCGATAGAACAGCTAGGCTCAAAGCAGCTAATGTAGCTGGACGAGAGGCGTTTTCAATTGGCTCGACAAACCTTTTATCAATTTCCCAGCCCATGGCAAACACCCTCCAACGTCATCCGATGTAATGCTAACTACCTCTTAGTAGCCATTTATCGTTTTCCCTGCATGCAACATGCTTCTTTCGCAGCCCTCACGCGCTTTGTGTCAAAACTACAGTAACTTCATATTCTACTTGATGAGTGCACGCGATTTGTTGGAGTTGCCGGGGCAACAGAAAAGCTTAACTCTGCAATACAAAGAGGTAGATTGTGGTGATTCAGGTGCCCAAGAAACCAGTCTTAGAAATTGAGAAACCCCATTTCACTGTTAAGCTTCATGAGGATACTCTGGAAGTTGACTTAAAGGAAGGGGCGAAAAAGGAGCTTGAGGACGTTGTTGAGGCTCATTCAATCCTTCGAGGAAGTCTGGGAGTTCTGTTTCAGACTATTATCCCTTTGGATGTTGCTCTCCACGAGATCGAACATGTGGAAGTTGACAAGAAAGGGAGGCTCAAGATAGCGATTCCATTGAGGAGAGACATAGTCATTCCCACGGAGCCTGATGAGTCGAAACGGCTGGTTGAGAAGCTGAATGAGTTGATACCGCAAGCGAAGCTGAAGGAAGCTGAGGAGTTGAAGGGATTGCAGTCCATTGAAGATGCGGGAAGAAGAAGACCGAAGGAGTCTATCTAGAATCTCTCACTGATTTGCAAACGCAGTAACCTATTTTCGCGACTCTTTCAATACGTGACAGCTTGGTCTATCCTCCAGCGCGCATGTACTTTTTTCTGTGGTGTGTAAGAAAAAAAGGAGTGGATTGGAGTTGTTGAGGTTATGGGAATGTTGTTCCAAAGTCGGTGGCAATTAGGGCAATGTCCTTTAAACTGATGCGACCATCTTCATTTATGTCAGCGTCAGTGTTCCATCTTATGTGTCCAGAAGCGCTTCCAAAAGCTGCGGCTGCGAGTGCGACATCTTTTATGTCCACGATTCCATCGGAGTTTATGTCGGTAGGTTTGATGGTCATGGCAATGAAGACGAGATGGCTTGCTTGCATTAGTATCGTTAGAAAAACCAAAGTT
>CP070835.1:199357-200503 GCA_020341775.1 Candidatus Bathyarchaeota archaeon | reverse complement strand
GTATGCCCATTCGTCTCTTGCATCTGGGAAGATCGCTGGATATTCTTTGACACCAACCGGTTCGTCAAGGGCGAATGATCGCCATTCGTTGTGTGTTGGAGCGCCAAAACATACATCCGCTTTGAGGGAGGTTAGGTCGAATATCGCCGACCATAGAGTGCCAAAAGCCTCAGAATAATAATGATCACAGACACCTTTAGGGAATCTTCTAGACAAGATTGTCCTCAGAGTCTCCTTGCTGATTCTCGGCGCAGCTTCTCCTAATGTTGATTCTAGAAGTTGATACCGTCTCCTGGAGTTATTGATTATGCCACAGTTGAGCTCGTTAGATTTCATTGTTGCTAGCAAAGCATAGTGATTGGTTGAAAATAGACACCTGTTCTCCGAGTTGTTGTCTATTCTTTTCATGTCTATGGTGCCATCAGCAAATTCGACTAGTGCAGCATTGCTTCTGCTGTCCACGACTAGAAGATTGAAGAAACCTGTTAGCGGCATATTCTGAATCAACTGCACTGCATCATCCACGGATTTACAGCTATCTAGGATGGAGCGGATGACCAGACAACTCTCGAAACCCTTTTGCTTGTACGGAATATCGAAGATCCCTCCACCAGTAAATGTCGCACTGACACCATGTTCGTTTAAGCCATCAGCACGCCCGAATAGAAATGTTGAGAAGCCAATGTGATTCGCCTTGCCTTTCACTCTTGTCGTACAAAGGCGAAGATCATCTGCAGTATGAATCCATTCATAACTCCTTCCAACGTAGACATGCTTATCACTCGTCACAGATGAAAGAACCGCAAATTGGCTACAGTTCTTTGGAACTAGGTAAGTGGCGCCATAGAAGGGGACCTCGGTAACATCTATATTGAGACCGTCAGCGAACCCTTGAATCTCTTCGTTCAATCCGGGGCAGTGTTCCTCAAAAAAAGTCTGCACTTCCTGAAAATCTTGGAATCCCATATGCTTACGATTGGGCTTCGATGAAGAGTATCCTATTGAGGTTAAGAATGATGAAATTGCTTTTTCAATGCGTGCATGCATCTTCTGATTGTCTTTGATGGCTTGTCTCTGCATCTTGCCGATTTCGTAGGATGTACCTTCGAGGATTACGTGTTGAAATTCTCCATCAACAAGATTGTG
>CP070835.1:190262-199257 GCA_020341775.1 Candidatus Bathyarchaeota archaeon | reverse complement strand
GCGTATTGCAAAGCCTCTTCGGGAGTTGTCGCGAGTTTTGGCACGGGGTGGAGGGGCTTCTCTTCTGAGAGGCCTGAAAGCGCCACTCCTTCAACTAGGCCATTCTGTAGGGCATAAGAGGAGAGTGCTGTGACTGCACCTCCATCTTGGCCCCGTTTTAATATATTAAGATCTTTTGCTTGGGCTAAAACGAGGCGTCGGTGGAGTCCAAACTCTTCATGTTCTTTCCTTTGCCTTCCAAATACAAACTCCTCGGCTTTTGACCAAGACCACTCATATTTTGGACAGACTTTGGGGCAAATGCCACAGTTCTCACAGTTCTTCACAAGTTTCGGCTGTTCCTCTGTATATTCTAAGCAAACGAAGGGGCAGACCACTACACAAGACGCGCAGCCTACACATTTGCCACTCAGAACCACTTCCCTATCTAAGGACTCTTCAAAGCCTAACTTTTTCTTCTGCATGCTCAACCCTTCAAGGACATTATTCTTTGAGACCAGGCTCACATAAGTTTCTTTGAAGAGAGGTTTACCCCTTCAGCTTTTAAAGTTTCTTTGAGCGGAGTTGAACCAATCTTTTCCAGCTCGGACGAGAAGCCCTTAAGAACTTCTGTAAGGTGTCGCTCGTTCCCGACCCGCGACGGTGCAATCCGCAGTCTTTCCCTGTTTATGCCTGCAGCGTGCAGCCACTCTTTCATCTGGCCAACCCGCTTTTCCGCGGCAAAGCTGCCGAAACCGTAATGACAGTCTTTTGTGTCGCAGCTGATTATCATGACTCCGTCAACCCCAAGCAGAAATGCTTGGAGAACATGTATTGGGTCTACTCTGCCGCTGCATCGCACAGGGATCACGCAAACATTCTGCGGCCATTCAAAGCCTTTGGCATCCGCATCCCACGACCAGTTGCAGACAAAAACGAGAGTTTGTGGGGTTTTTCCAGTAGACCAGTGCGTCGCAGCACCCTTTATTTGAGCAGAAATCTTGTCATCGGAGAAGTTCTGCATGGCTAAGGCTTCGGCTGGGCATTCTGCGACGCATGTTCCGCATCCTTTGCACAGGAGAGGATCCACCTTTGCCACGGACTTGGCTACTTTTATGGCGGCATAATCGCACACCTTCTCACAATTGGCGCACGCGATGCATCTATCTTCGTCGACTAACACATCATCCGCGTCACACAGTTTCTCATTCTCTAAGCATTCTGAACATGGACCGCAAAACAGACATCTATGCGCCTCTGAAAGTCCCACTTCCCGCGTGAAGCCAAGTTCAACTTCTTTGAAGCCACGTATTCGCGCTGTTGGGTCTAGGCAAGGCACTGTCTGCCGCGGCTTCTTTTCAAGCGTAGTCTCTTCTGACATCCAAGCTATTTCGGGAAATTCCTTTGTCCTCCCAGCTTTGAGGTCGACACCCCTGATGTACCGGTCGATAGAGACTGCTGCTTTCTTGCCCGCTGCAATGGCTTCTATCACAGAGGCTGGTCCGGTGACAGCGTCGCCTCCCGCGAACACACCTGGCAGTTTTGTTTCAAGCGTAACTTCGTCTACAACTATCCTGTTTCCCCTTGCCACCTCAACTTCTTCTGGTAGGAAGGTCACATCAGGCATTTCGCCAATACCCAGCAGCACAGAATCCACTGGAATGGTGAATTCCGAGCCTTCGATTGGCACTGGCCGCCTGCGGCCACTTTCGTCAGGCTGTCCTAACTCGTTTTTGACGCATTCTATTCTAGCAGCTTCCCCGTTTCTTTCCTGGATTCTTTTAGGCGACACGAGAAACTGAAACCTGACTCCTTCCGATTTGGCATCTTCGACTTCGTGCCGGTGGGCAGGCATTTCTTTCTCTGACCGTCGATAGAGTAGAATAACTTCATCGGAACCTAAACGTCTAGCGGTTCGGGCAGCATCAATAGCAACGTTTCCCCCTCCTACGACAGCCACTTTTTCTCCAACGTCGGTAATGGCTCCACAACGCACGTCCCGCAAGAAGTCGAGAGCGTGAAAGACGCCCTTTAGTTCCTCGCCTTCGATATTTAGGCTGACACAGTGATGAGCGCCTGAGGCGATGAAAAGGGCTTCATATCCTTGCTTTTTCATCTCGTCAATGGTGATATCCCTCCCAACTGTTGTTTCCATGCGCATGTCCACACCAGCTTTCACAATGTGATTTATTTCGGCAATCAACACTTCCTCAGGTAATCGATATTCGGGAATGTAGTATCTGAGGGCTCCTCCTGGCTTTGGGGCGCTGTCAAAAATCGTTACTTGATATCCCATTTGGGTCAATTCATAAGCCGCCGTAAGCCCTGTGGGGCCGGAGCCTATTATGGCGATCTTTGGGCCTTGGGCTCTTGGAACTCGGTTTGGCGTTTCTTTGAGTTCTAGTGCAAATTCTTGATCGGCAACCAAGCGTTTGAGAAGGCGAATGCTTAAAGCTTTGTCAACATCTTTTCGGGCGCAAGCATCTTCACAAGGGGCAAAGCACACTCGACCACACACAGAAGGGAAAGGGATTGACTGTCGGATGATATCTAAAGCTTCTTTGAACTTTCCTTGAGCGATGAGTGCGATGTATGCTTGAACGTTTATTCCAGCCGGACAGGCTTTGCGGCAAGGAGGATATTTCACCTCAAGCGGTTCAGAAGTGCTCGACGTAACTTGTTCCTCCTTTAATAGTGACCACATGTCAATCTGAAGAGAAGGTAAAGGGAAGGGAACAGCCATATTAAACTTGCGCACAAGCCGAAAAAACAGGCTCCACCTGTTTGTGTAGGAATTTTTATATATTGATTCGGCTTTCACTGACCTTCTCTAAGGAGCGGTCTTCACCTGATTATAGTTAAGCAGAAACCCCTAAAAGACATCTTCGAAATGGCGAAAGAGTTCAAGAAGCTGTTGATAGTGGGCTGCGATGGGTGTGCTTCCATAATTCAAGCTGGCGGCGAAAGACAGGCGGAAGTTCTGAAGTCGCTGTTAGAGATGGAGAGAAAAGTGAGGGGAGAGGAACCACCGAAGGCAAAAGCCATCTCCATTTTACGTCAATGCGATCGCCAGATCGCTGCGACGACACTTGACCCCCTGATAGGCGAGTATGACGCGCTCGTTTGCCTCGGCTGCGGAGTGGGAGTTCAAACTATCTCCGATCTTTATGACACAGAGCTGATTATTCCTGCCAACGACACCGAATTCCTCGGGACTCATGATACTAAAGCTGACAAGTTCTACGAAGTCTGCAGCGCCTGCGGCGAATGCATCCTCTTTGAAACCGGCGGAATATGCCCAATTACTCGGTGCGCAAAAAGTCTTCTAAACGGCCCCTGTGGTGGACAGGCCAAGGGCAAATGCGAAGTCGGAGGGTGGAAGAGTGACTGTGCGTGGATCCTCATCTATAACCGCCTGAAGGAACGGAATCGCTTGGATCTTTTCACCAAGTTTCGACCTCCAAAAGACTACCGTGTTTCAGGTCATCCTCGAGAGCTCAGCGGCGCCGCCGAAGAAGAGGAGGCTACCGCTTGACTAGGGAAGCCTATGGCGAGTTGATGAAACAGATAAACGCTGGAAAATTCGTCTTCACCGGCGAACTCGAGCCAGTCAAGACCACTAACCTGCAGGAGGTCATTGAGGGTGCTAAGGTTTTAAAAGACCATGTGGCCGCTATCAACATCACCGACAATCCGACTGCGTTCGGCTACATGAATGCATTAGTCCCTTCATACATGATTCAGAGAGAAGTCGGCGTGGAAGCCGTATATCAGATGACCACGCGAGATCGCAATCGCATCGCACTAATCTCGGACATCCTCGCTGCAGGCGCTTTGGGCATAAAGAACATCTTGGCGTTGACAGGAGACCACACGACTGTTGGCGACACACCTCAAGCTAAGCCAGTCTTCGACCTAGACTCAGCTGGTTTTGTCTACATGCTCCGAAAAATGATCGACGAAGGAGTGGATTTGAACGGCAACGAAATAGAAGCGCCGGCGAAATTCAACATCGGCATTGCTGCCGCTCCCAACGCAGATCCCTTGGAGCCTGAGATCCTGAAAATTGAGCGAAAAGTGAAGTTGGGTGTGGACTTCATTCAGACTCAATGCGTCTACAGTGTGGAACAAACCAAGAACTTCTTAAACGCTGTTTCCCACCTGAAAACGCCAATACTAATCGGTATTGCGCCTTTCAAGTCGATTTCTATGATGAAGTGGATGGTCAGATTTGTGCCAGGGATAAAGGTGCCACAGCAAATCCAAGACACTCTGTACGCCGCTAAGAAGGCTGGAGGAAAACAGGCTGTTTACGAGGCGAACATCAATATTTTTGGAGAGCTGCTGCGAGAAATTAAGAAAACGACAAAGGCCGTCGGAGTACACGCAATGGCAATTGGCTTCGAATGGATTGTCCCGAAGATAATCGAGCGGGCTGGACTTTAGGACAATGCGTCTTGGCAATGTAGCGAAGAAAATAATGTTTTTAAAACTCAATCTGATTATTCGAAGTGGGAGGACTTGGGATGCTTGGAAAGATTTCAGAACGAGAAGCAACAATTCAGGTTTCTAAGCATTTTCCATGGTGTCCCTTCTGTTGTTCAGAGCACTTGGAGAGTGATATGAAATCGGAGCGTAGCTGCGACTACATCATATGTGGAAACTGCGGCGCCAAGTGGGAGCTCAAGATTCAAGAGCGAATCAAATATGTCAAGTTAATTTCGACAAGCATTGATTGGAAAGGAAAAGACCTGTTGGAGAAGGAAACAGAGCCAAAATTTTGGCAAAATAAGGCATGGCTCTGCATCCTAACGCGAAGAACTCCCAAGAAAGACCTGTGATTTCCAATATGAGTGGAAACAGCAGGGAAAGACGAACGCTTAAGTTGAGTGAGCATTCTTTCTTTTCGCACACGTGCCAGGAAGAAACTGAAGTTGAGAGAAGTGACATTTTCAATATCAAACGGTTTATATCGTTATTTGAGTTTTCTGGAGAAATCTCGCTTCATCCAAAGCAAAGAGGAAGCATTAAGCACAGCTTTAGAGTTCTATAAAATGCTTGCGATGCATGACTGGCTTCCATATACCTATCGAATGGGCGGCGGACGCACAATGCTCATGGACACAACTATGGTGCTAGATTTCTTCCACCTGCTCACAAACCAGGAAATCCTTAACGCTGCTCGAACATCTGCCCTCAAACGGAAGGTAACAAACCCCTTTTTTAAGGACGTCGACTTTTCACTCCCGGAAAACTGGCTTATCGTTTTGCGGGAGATGGAAATCA
Source organism: Candidatus Bathyarchaeota archaeon (assembly GCA_020341775.1). GTDB lineage: Archaea > Thermoproteota > Bathyarchaeia > Bathyarchaeales > SOJC01. The sequence goes on along the minus strand of CP070835.1, from coordinate 193,992 downwards.
TGGGATGGGGAAAATTTTCTCGATTTGGAAACAAAATCGAAGTTGAGTCATGTATACTTCCACCTCACTATTTGCGGGGTTACTTCGAAGGAATGTTTGGGCATCAATTCAGCTATTCTCCATCTACACCGTCAAATGGCATGGTTTTTGTAGGATCCAAAAAAAACAAAGAATGAAGTCGGAGAACTTCTAAAGCCCGGTCCAAGGGCAGCGTTTGTAGGGTCCAATAACGATGGTGACAATCGTGCCCACGATGCCTTCAAGTTTTAACTCTTCTTCAAGGAAAGCGTTCAAATCCTCCATCCGCTCCAAGATGACTTCTGTGACAATGTCAGTGTCACCGCTTGTTCTGTAAACAACCTGCGTGTCAGGGTGCTTCGCCAGGTGCTCAGCAATGGTCTTCAGCTTAGCAGGCTCCACTCGCAACCCAATGAAAGCTTTGATGACTCTACCCAGCTTGTGATAGTCAAGCACTACAGTAAACCGCTCAATGATCCCATCTTTTAGAAGCTTGTCAATGCGTCTTCTAACGGTCGCCTCATTGGCATTGACTTCCTTCGCTATCTGTACAACTGGCTTCCGCGCATCAGTCTGCAATGCTCTAATAATCTTCATATCCAAAGCGTCGATAACGGACAATTCCACCACTTCTTACCCGAATACTAACTATTTCCTTCACTTATTTATACGTTTTCTGTGCGCATTTACACGATTCCATGCGGTATTCCTTTACTTGAAAATATCCAAAAATGTTGTTATAAACGCTGGATTTCTTCATCATCGTCTCCTTTTTTGTCTGTTTCATTGCAGAAATTTTTATTCCAATGACGAATTTTATAGCCAAAAGGCTTATTTCTCCTTAATCACATATGTAGTTCTAGGCAGTGAATAGAGGAGAATTTAACATGACATTAGAGGAAAACGTTAGGAAAATTCCATCTTCCGCTTTAGAGGCTACTTCGGAGAAGCTCATAGACATTGTGCTCAATTCACCGAATGCTAACAAGATGCCCAGTGGCTTGGCGAAGACTATACTGTACTATTGGCAGAGAGATCAACTCGCCACAGAAATCGGGTTGCAGCGACTTCTCGAAGCTTCTGTGCTTGTAGATCCTGAAAAGACGGCCAGCGTATTAAGAGAGCTAGGCCTACACGAACTTGTGGCTGTGCTCGAAGAGAGCTAAAGCAGGACTACATCGCAAACTACTTAGGTCGCTTCGGACAATCTCCCCTACGATTGGGAATGCGAGAGGTTGCCTAAATGATCGACTTTGGCATTGAGTTTGTCCCTCGTGACCTCTACTGGAAAACCACGTTCTATGCTATTCAAGCTGAGAAAACAGGGTTCAACACGCTGTGGGTAACAGACCACTTCAACAATCGAAACGTATACGTGTCGTTGGCGATAGTTTCAGCCTACACTGACAAGATAAGATTTGGTCCGGGTGTGACAAATCCTTACATGGCACATCCAATAGTAACAGCCCAAGCCGTGGCAACGCTTAACGAAATTGCCCCAGGGCGGGTACTGTGTGGGCTGGGTGTTGGCGATAGAACCACTCTTGAGATGGTCAACATGAAACCTTCCAAACCCTTGGCAACCATACGAGAATCAGTTCGCATAATTCGAGAAATATCTTCTGGGCAAAACTTGGAAATGCAGGGCAAAATCTTCGCCGTATCTGGTGCTAAACTTAATTTTAGAACTCCAAGCAAGATTCCTATATTCGTCGGTGCCCAAGGTCCGAAAATGTTGGCATTGGCCGCAGAGATCGGCGAAGGTGTCCTCATAAATGCTTCACACGCGCAAGACATAACGCGAGCCATGGAATTTATCAAGGAAGGAGTTGCCCGAAAAGGAAAGAGCATAGAAGACTTGGAGGTCGCAGCCTACACTTCATTTTCAATAGCAAAAGAGCAGAAAAAAGCTGTAAAAGCCGTCATTCCCGTGGTAGCATATATCGTGGCAGGGTGTCCAGAATCTGTCCTGCAAAAACATGGAATTTCATTAGAAACTGCCACAAAAATACGGCAAGCGATTATTCAAGCGAGATGGAAAGACGCTTTCTCTCAGATTACTAATGAAATGGTAGAAGCTTTCTCAGTATGCGGCACTCCTGAAATCGTCGTGGAAAAAGTCTCTGACTTGGTCAAAGTGGGGACAACTCAGGTAGTTGCAGGGTCTCCAATTGGACCCAACATACGCAAGTCTATCAACATGATTGCAGCAGAGATCTTTCCACACTTCGGAAGCGAAGAGGAAGAGAAACATGATTGAAGCATACATCCTAATGCGAATTAAACCTGGAATGGATCGATCTGTTCTTCAAACGATAAGCGGCCTTAAACAAGTGAAAGACATGGAAACGGTGTATGGCGCTTATGACCTGCTAATGAAGATCCAAGTTGGACAAATGGATGACCTCGACGCCTTCATTTTTGACACGGTTCGGACAATAAAGGGAGTTGAGAGAACGACCACATTAATAGCTATTGAACCACCAGGCGAGGGGGATGTAGAATGGAAAGCGTGAAACTCCCCTCAACAGTTGAAGGTATCATGGCCAAACCAGTCATTACTATCGAAGCGAGTGATTCTGTGCATGACACAGCTAAGCTTATGAGCAAAAACAACGTTGGCTCAATAGTAATCACTCAAAGAAAAAAGCCCGTTGGAATTGTCACAGAGCGAGACATTGTGAAGCGCGTTGTGGCGAAAGGAGTTGACGCTTCAAAAGTGCCGATAAAGAAAGTTATGAGTAAATCATTGACCACAATCCAGAGCCACATGGCAATAGTTGACGCAATTCGGATCATGCAGAAGCAGAAGATACGGCGGCTATTGATTACGAAAAACGAGAAATTAGTGGGAATAGTCACTCAACGAGATCTGCTTCGCGCTCTTGCTTTTCACGTGGTGATCTCTTTCCGACCCTTGTTAGAAACTGAGTAGGAAACAAAGACAAAATGATATCTGCGTTCACGCTTGCACGAATTTCCCCCGAAAAAAACGCTCAAGTTCTAGCGAAGATAAGGGCGCTTCCCATTATTGAAGAGGTGACGCTGGTCTATGGCGAATTCGACATCATCCTGAAGACCAGAACGAAGGACTTGCAGGAACTAAACAAGTTTATCTACAACGTCCTCCGGAGAATTCCCCACATCACCGTGACTACAACAATGATTATAGCACGGGCTCCCGAGACGAAATAGTCCTCTCCCCATTGCGAATGAATAATTATTTAAGTACCAGACATAATCCTGATACGCTGGGATTTACTTGGAGAAGGTTAATGTAGGAGTTTTCAAGTGTGGCAATATCGGAACAGCCCCACTACTTGAGTTTCTTCTCGACGAGCTGGCTGATAGAAAGGACCTGATTGTGCGAACAGTGACCACCGGCTCCAAAATGGACATTGAAGCCGTTGAGGATTCAATAACGAAGATTTTCGATTTTGCTCCAGACCTCGTGCTTTTCATTTCACCTAACACTTCTGCTCCAGGACCTGCCAAGGCCCGAGAAATCTTATCTAAACAGGAGGTTCCCTCCATTGTTTTCACAGATGGACCAGGAAAACGTGTAAAAACTGAGATGGAAGAACAAGGACTCGGCTATGCAATAATCATGGGCGACCCACTGATTGGAGCCCGAAAAGAATTTCTCGACTCTCTGGAGATGGCGATTTTCAACTCAAACGTGATAAAAGTCTTGGCAAGCACAGGGATTTTC
>CP070835.1:184887-190162 GCA_020341775.1 Candidatus Bathyarchaeota archaeon | reverse complement strand
TACTCGTTTCAGGGAGGCACTTTCACAGCTAATCCCTTGACATTGAGCGCAGGGTTGGAGATGCTCAAGACCTTAGAGGATGGCCACCTCATCAACCAACTTAACCACCGCGGCAAGAAAGTTCAAAGAGATTTGACGGACATTTTTGAGCGCAGCCACGTTTGTGTTACGATTAGCCGTGCTGGTTCATTATTTTTTGTGCATTTCACCGAGAGAGAGGTTGTTGACGCCAAAGTTGCGTTTGAAGCAGACAGGGAAAAGCTGCTGGAGTACCACATGACGTTGATGGAGAAGGGGGTTTTCTTTCTACCCTGTAAAGCTGGCGCTATCAGTGCGGCCCATTCAGAAAACGATGTAGAGGATCTGTTGGCGCAGACTGAGGATTACGTAAGAAAGCATGGCAAAGGTTAAAGAAACAATTCTTTATCTAATGGTCGAAGCATGTCTTTTGCCGTTGCCTTTTCGCATCTCTCATATGAGTATCCTCGTATGATAGCAGCCGGAATGGCTTCGTTGGCTTGTCCAATCACAAGTTCAGCTGCAGACGCCAACTCATCTGCAATTGCAGTGCGTTTTATTTTTAAAGTGTAGCCGAAGAGGTCTTTTTCACCCCTGCGATCTCGCAAGGGAACTAGGCCAGCAACGCCGATTGCGATGTTAATTTCCCCATCCCTGAGAGGTCTTCCATGGGTGTCGGAGACAATTACAGCCACTGTCTTCCCAGTTTGTTTCTTGATTCCTTGCCTGATTCGCCGGGCAGATTTGTCGGAATCTTGGGGAAGTAAAGCAACCGTTCTTTCGCCGGGCACATTGCTTTTATCGATTCCTGAGTTGGCGCAGATAAACCCATGTTTTGTAAGAGTTATCAGGCTGCTGTTTCGCATTCGAATGATGCTCTCAGCTTCTCTCAGCACGACTTCGATGGCCGCGGGATCCTTGCCACTCTTCCTAGCAACGGTCTGGGCAAAATTTGATGGTCGCACAGTGTCAAGGTCTACCGTGCAACCTTCCGCCCGGGACACTAGTACGTGCGTGACTATTATTATATCGCCATTTCGAATTGGCGTTTCCTGTTTTTCGGCAGCAACGCAGATTAGCTCTGCTATGTCATCATTTTCTTTAATTATTGGCAGATTTGTGATAGGAAGTATTTGGATGACGTTCATGTAGAGAAGTTTTTGCGGGGTTGGCTAATAAACATGATGTTTTATCATTATTTCCGCCTTCTTCAAGTCATGCGGAGTATTGACGTTGAAGAACGTTGCGAGTTCAGAGTCAAACTGTCGAAGGACTGCGGATGAGATGTACCGAATGTTACGCATGTTGGCTATCATCGAGTTCATGTCCATCTGACCTACCGCTAAAGCTGTTTTTGCAGCTTTAGCGGACAGCTTGGCGTGATAAGCTGCCTGTAGAGGTTCGATGTGGCCATTTGGCCATCGTGGAATTGCGGCAGTTTTGTTTACACACACCTCTAAGAGAAAATTGAGTATCTCCGAGGATAAAAAAGGTGTATCGCATGCAAGAAGTAGAGCATATTTATGGTGGACATTTTTAAATCCTGCCAAAGCCCCTGCCAACGGCGTTTGCACGTCGGCTCCATCCACGACGAACCGTATCCTTCGCCCGGTTAGTTCAGCATATTTCCGTTTTTGGTCCTCCGAATTCACGACTACAACGACTTCATTAACAACGCTGATAACCTTGTCCAAGACGTGGAGAACTAATGGCTTTTTGTCAAGTTTAACTGATCCCTTATCTTGTCCAAAGCGCTTGGAAACTCCTCCAGCAACAACGATTGCCGACATACTGATCTGTCCACCAAGCTTTCTCCATAAAAACTTTTCGACACGCATACAATCTTTCTCACCAACTAATTAGCCACGGCGCCAAAATAACAAACATAAAATATTTGGGCAACTCCAGATTGACCATCAGAAAGGAGCAGAACACGCGTGCATGCAGAAATCAAGGTAGCTGGCATTGTTCAAGGCGTAGGATTCCGCCCTTTCATTTACCGCTTGGCAAATGAAAATAACCTCAGTGGGTACATCAGGAATTTGGGTGATGCGGGCATAGAAATTGTTGTGGAGGGCCGACAAAAAAACATTGAGTGTTTCCTAGAGGACATTAACGAAAAAAAACCGCCTCTAAGCCGCATTCACAAAACAATCGTGCACTATACTAATCAACAAGGCAACTTCACGAAATTTGAAATCCTCAAAAGCGCACCAAACAGAAGACTTGAAGGATCCATCATTCCGCCAGACATTGCGATATGCACCACATGCCTTAAGGAACTCCGAAATCCGAGAAATCCACGACACGACTATTTCTTTATAACCTGCACTGACTGTGGACCGCGTTACACGACAATCCAACAACTACCCTACGATAGACAACACACGACAATGCAGGAATTCGTCATGTGTAGATTCTGCGCCAAAGAATACAAAGACCCTAAGAACAGAAGATTCCATGCACAAACAGTGGCATGCCCCAAATGCGGGCCACAAGCTTACTTAACCACAAATGAAGGACAACCTATCCCACATCACGATCCGATACGCGAAGCTGGCCGGCTGCTTGAGAAGGGCTACATTCTTGCACTGAAAGGGTATGGTGGCTTTCACATAGCCACCGCCACAACCAAAGATGAGCCCCTACTTCGACTCAGACAGGACAAACACAGATCTGAAAAGCCGTTTGCCATCATGGCAAGAAACTTGGAGACTATTCGTGAATTTGCCACGGTTAGTCCTGAAGAAGCAGAAGTCCTCGCATCACATGCGAAGCCAATCGTACTTTTGGAAAAGACAAAAAAATATTTCCTTTCAGAACTGATTTCGCCAGCCTTGCACAACATCGGCGTGATGTTGCCTTACACCGGTTTGCATGTACTACTCTTTGATCAAGTTAGAGAGCCTGCGTATGTAATGACTAGCGCAAACCCTCCGAACGAGCCTATAGTCACCGACAACGCAGAGGCTCTGAAAAGAATTGGATCCCAAGTTGACTATTTCCTGTTTCACAACCGACAGATTGCCCAACGATGTGATGACTCGGTTCTTCGCCTACACAACAAGAAAGTATGTTTTATTCGCAGATCACGAGGGTACGTTCCTGAACCCATTAAGCTAAAACAGCCATTAAGCAAGTGCACTCTCGGTATCGGTGCAGAAGAAAACGTGACAGCCTGCATTCTGCTCCAAGATAAGGCTTTCGTCTCACAATACGTTGGCGACGTGAAAAAAGTTCGAACCTACCAATACCTGGAAAAAGTGGTTCGTCACCTGGTAGCATTGACAAACGCCAAAATCAGCATGGTTGCCTGCGACTTGCATCCGCGATTCGCAACTACAAAACTAGCCCAAAAAATCGCTGCCGAATTGAGTTGCCAAGTTTTGCCTGTCCAGCATCATCACGCACATACATTGTCCTTAATGGGAGAACACAGCCTAGATGAAATCATCGGAATCGCCTGTGACGGTTATGGGTACGGAGCAGACGGCAGGGCTTGGGGAGGTGAAGTTCTCCATTGCAGCAAAAATGGCTATAGACGTGTTGGTCGCCTTCAAGAGCAGCCATTAATCGGTGGCGACTTGGCAACACGATACCCACTGAGAATGGCAGCAGGCATTTTGAGCACCACAGAGAGCATCGAGAAGTGGCTTCAGTCAAAACGCAAGCACTTTCGCCATGGCGAACTGGAAATCCAAACGATGCTCAAGATGCTCGACCAAAGACGGCCCATCTCAACTACGACGAGTTGCGGAAGAATCCTGGATGCTGTCTCTGCAATTTTAAATATTTGCTACGAAAGGACATACCAAGGAGAACCAGCAATGAAGCTGGAATCCGCAGCAAATCGGGGGAGTGACGTATTGAAGCTCGAGCCCAAAATCGAGAGGCACGTCCTCGACACAACACACGTCGTAAGAGCTGTTTTTGAAGCCAAAGACAAAGTCCGCACGGCAGACTTGGCATATTCCACGCAATCTTATCTAGCTAAAGGTCTAGCACATCTTGCGGTTGAAGCAGCACAGAAAACAGGTGTAAAGAAGATAGGATGCTCTGGCGGTGTAGCCTACAACAAGCAGATTGTACTCGCCATGAAAGACCTAATCGAGAAAAACCACCTCGAGTTTCATGTTCACGAAATGCTGCCACCGGGAGATGGAGGAATATCTTTTGGGCAAGCTCTCGCAGCCGTGGGGATAGCGTCAAAAAACTAGTCGATAGAAAAAAAGGGAAGGGTGGTTAAGAGATAAGCTCTGCAACTTCTAGGTCCAACAAGCTCTCCGCATTTGAGATTTCTTGACCATCAGCGTCTTGAAGGAAAGTTGTGAAAGCTGGTACAATCGTTGGTTCAAAGACGATGCTTGGCGCATTCCCGGCTTCTTGGAAGAATTCCAGCGTCTTTTCAGGAGTCTTGACCGCAAAGGTTATTCTGCCCAACGTTCCACTGCCATCTACTGCTGGAACATCCCCTTGCAGCGAGTCAGCAACAAGCAAATCATCACTCAGGTGTTGATCTTTCAGCACGAAGGTGTCGGTGGAGTTTAGTCCAAATATATCCATTAGGCTGGAACTGAACAATGACCCATCTGTCTTTGTGAAGTTGCGGAATTCGAGCAGCTGAGCATCATATCGGATTCGCGCCTGCCAAGAATACAGATTGACGACATCCTGTATTCTCAGGTCGACAACGAGTAACCCATAGTATTGCGGTGCTGGAGGCTCTGGTGGCGGCGCTGGCGGTGGAGGAGCCACGTAGCTGGCAAATGCGTACGTGCCCACTGGGATGCTGATACACATTATCAAAGCAAGCAGCAGAATTTTTCTCTTATTGTCAAATGCAAACAATTTTTCTAACTCACCTCGCGAATAGGAAGGGGGAGGAGAACCATTAAGTCGATATTCTTTTTCTTTGATGATTATTCCAGATTGCCGAAGTTCGATTAATCTCAAGCTCAGAGTTTTGCGGGGAAGCCTCGTTGCATGAAGGAGGTCGGTGAATGTTTTAGGGCCCTTTTTTAGCTCCGAAACGATCATGTGCAAGTCGAGTTTCTTTCGTGAGTGCAGGTTGATTGAAGTTCCGCATTGGGGACAGCGCAATTGTGGAGACATCCTTTCCCCCAAATAGAAAGGGAAAAGTCTCTTATTTAAGGGTAAGTGTAAAAGAAACTCAGCAAAAAGAAACAGGAACGCAGCCAAGTCTACTCGACACTCACTTTTAATCAAAGAAGTGTAATAAACACTAACAAGGTCACCG
>CP070835.1:183782-184787 GCA_020341775.1 Candidatus Bathyarchaeota archaeon | reverse complement strand
GCTGAACGACATCTGTGAGACAATGTGGGCATCTCCAAACCTGTTTCTTTCCACTCAGCTTGCCCCGTTTAGCTACAGGTTTCCCTTTCATTTCAACGATATCCATGGCGAAGTCTACAGTTGGAGCATTGCTTATGGCTGTTCCAACACCAAACGCTTCGACACCTGCCTCACTCAGAATCCTAATTGACTCTTCGTCTAATCCACCAGAAACGAAAATCTTAACATGCTTGTAGCCTCTTACGTCGAGTTCCCACCGAATCTCTCGAACAATTTGAGCGAAATCACCTTTTCTTGAGCTTGGCGTATCTAAGCGTACGCCTTCAAGCTGCTTTTTCAAGGCTTCTACTGCCATTATTGCCTCTGCCGTCTCGTCATAGTAGGTGTCTATCAGCGCAACACGCGGTACATCACTCGGCATAACCTCATCAAAAGCTTTCCAAGCCTTCGCTTGATCTCCAAATGCAATAATCAGAGCATGAGGCATAGTTCCCATCGGCTTGGCTCCTATAATCTTAGCGCCGCTAAGGCTGGAAACTCCGTCGCAGCCACCGATGTATGCTGCTCGGTCAAGCATGGGTGACAAGGCAGGGTGCATGCGTCGGATTCCAAAGGCGAGAATTGATTTTTTTCCAGCAACTTTTTTCACTCTTGCAGCTCTTGTGGCTACGCCTGAAGCTTGACAAAGTAGTCCAAGCAGGGGAGTTTCCAAGAGGCAGAACTCTCCATAGGGACCTTCTATGTACATGACAGGCTCTCGTATGCCTTTGCAGTCTTCATGGTAGAACACGCTTCCTTCTGGCATGGCGTAAACGTCCACTGGGCAACCTTCAAACAGGTGGGCTTCTTCCTCAATGCCACATAGGATTCCCCAGGGCCAGCCTCTTGGAAGCCTGCCTGGAGTCACTTCAGCGTAAGCGTGGATTTTTGTCAGCTTTTTTGCCTCAAGAACTTGCTTGGTTCTCACGAAATAGATGTCGGTTGTTTCGCCTTTCTTTATTTGCT
>CP070835.1:181200-183682 GCA_020341775.1 Candidatus Bathyarchaeota archaeon | reverse complement strand
TATTCATTGGCATAGGAATAGCCTGTGCTTCTTGGTTGTTTCTGCTGTTGGGAGCCGTAGCCCAAATACTACAGAACATCTGTCTAGATGCCGAGGAACGCTGGTGCCTTGAGAAGTATGGTGATGCCTATCGAGAATATATGAATAGAACTCCAAGATGGATAGGAATTCCGAAATCAGAGAAAAAAGACTAGTATCTGACAATGCTTTGCTACTCACTAGACGGGCATGTGGATTGCTGGGCAGGCGTGCTTTTGGGTTTGGGTTTGGGGGTTAGAACCCCACCATTCATAAACTGATGGTTAAAAAGACTGCCAATCTATGAGTTTCACTCTCGCAGATTTCCTTTGAAAGCGATGAGTCCGAAAGTTCCGAGGACAGCAAGCCACACAATGGCAGAGTATCCTGTAGAGTAATCAGAAGTCACTCCATTCTCCACGAAGTAGACATATGCATAACTTGCTACAACCCAACCCCACAATGGACCAAGCAAAGCTAAAAGAATCCTCACCGCAGGGTTTTTTCCTCTTCTAGACAATCAAACAATCTCCCCATGCATATTTTCATTTATGAATAATTAAGCATTTTAGGCCCTGATAAGGTATAACCTTCAAAGCCTTGCTAGAGGCAGGCTTTGAATAGGTGGTTGAAAAAGACGGCTTAATGTTCTTCCGAAAACGAAAATGATAATCTGCGGAAAAAACAACCTAAATAGGAAAAAGTAGGGGAAGGATAACTTTTTAGGTTATCTTATAACTCTATCTAAGACAATTCGCGGAAAAGAGGGAGCATGTCCAACATTGTCGAGTCGAGAACCCAATGATGATTATGAAATCGCCGAGCAACAAGAGCGGTGGGAGAGAACAACTGTTCCCGACTGGTTGAAGCGGCATCCTGAACGGAAAAGAGGATTCTACAACATCTCTGAAATGCCCATAAAACGTCTTTATACGCCTAACGACACTAGAAGCCTCGATTACGTGAAAGATCTAGGCTTCCCGGGAGAGTATCCTTTCACTCGGGGTGTGCACGCCACCATGTACCGTGGGCGCTTCTGGACGATGCGTCAGTTTAGCGGATTTGGCACGGCAGAGCAAACTAATGAGAGGTTCAAGTATCTTTTAAGGGAAGGAGAAACTGGACTCAGTATCGCCTTTGACTACCCCACAATCATGGGCTATGATTCCGATCATCCCATGGCTCTTGGCGAGGTGGGCAGATGTGGTGTGGCAGTCTCCTCCCTTAAAGACTTTGAGACTCTTTTTGATGAGATTCCTCTCGATAAAGTCACCACTAGTATGACGATAAACGGTCCTGCAGCTATGTTATTGGCCATGTATGTCGCCATAGGAGATAAGCAAGGAGTTCCCCACGCAAAGATTGGGGGCACCACTCAGAATGATCTTCTTAAGGAATTCTTTGCTCAGAAGCTTTGCATTTTTCCTCCAAAACCTTCAGTGAAGTTGGTTACGGACATCGTTGAATACTGTGTCACAAACCTGCCCAAATGGAATCCTATAAGCATAAGTGGCTATCACATTCGTGAAGCAGGCTCAAATGCTGTTCAGGAGCTTGCTTTCACCCTGTACGATGGTATCGCATACGTAGAAGCTGCGCTTGAAAGAGACCTCAAAGTTGACGACTTTGCTCCACGGTTAAGCTTCTTCTTCGCCAGTCACAACGACTTCTTTGAAGAAATCGCAAAATTCCGGGCAGCGCGGAGGCTTTGGGCAAAGCTGATGAAGGACAGATTCCACGCTCAAAAATCCCGCTCTATGTGGATGCGGATGCATGTTCAAACTTCCGGATGCACCTTGACAGCAAGTCAGCCCCACAACAACATCATTCGAGTTACGCTACAATCTCTCGCAGCCATACTGGGAGGAACCCAAAGCCTGCACACAAACAGCCACGACGAAGCACTTTGTCTTCCCAGTGAAGACGCTGTGCGAATAGCTTTACGGATACAGCAGATATTGGCTCACGAGAGCGGAGTTCCCAACACGGTGGATCCGCTGGGGGGAAGCTATTATGTGGAAACTTTGACCAAGCAGATGGAAGAAAAAGCTATGGACTACATTGAGAAGATTGATGACATGGGCGGGATCTATGAGGCTATCGACAAAGGTTTCTTCCAAAAGGAAATTGCCGACAGCGCCTATAAATATCAAGGTGAAATTGACGGCCAAAGGAGAACCTTAGTCGGTGTAAACGATTATGTCATCGAAGAGCCTGAATGCCCAATCGAACTTCTGCGAATTGATCCCAAAGTAGAAGAGCAGCAGGTGTCAAGGCTTCACAAACTGCGTCGGGAACGCAACAATGAAAAGGTGAAACATGCGCTGAGCAACCTTCACTACGCGTCGGATAGAAGCGAAAACCTGATGCCTGCAATAATTGACGCTGTAAAAGCCTATGCAACGCTTGGCGAAATAACCGATGTGTTGAGAAATGTGTATGGAGAGCATAAGGAATTGATAAT
>CP070835.1:179817-181100 GCA_020341775.1 Candidatus Bathyarchaeota archaeon | reverse complement strand
TTTTCGGTATACATTTTCTAGGTCACCAAATCCTTTGGAGTTAAGGGTGAAATGGTTCTCAGTCTTTTAACTATACCTGGTAGTAAGCCCAACACATATTTTACGTCTTCGTCCGCATTTTGCTTTCCCAAGGTGAAGAGCAAGGAACCATGTGCTTCCTCATGTTTCAGACCTACAGCTAATAGAACATGAGAAGATTCCAGTGTTTTTGAAGTGCAAGCCGAGCCGGAAGAGCAAGCTATACCTTCCATGTCAAGACTGAGGATCAACGATTCTCCTTCAATGTAGCTGAACCTCACATTGACATTGTTTGGCAACCGCTTGGTTGGGTGTCCATTCAAATATGATTCAGGAATGCGATCTAAGGCGCCTTTGATGAGCTTATCCCTTAAGTTTAGCAATCTTTCTGATTCAGTTGTCATCTCAGCCTGCGCGATTTCTGCTGCTTTTCCCATGCCAACTATTCCAGGTAGATTCTCAGTTCCAGAGCGTAAGCCTCGCTCTTGCCCACCACCATGTAACGTCGGTATAGTTCGGGTTCCAGCTTTAATGTAGAGGACACCTACTCCTCTTGGACCATACATGTCATTCGAAGAAAGAGAAAGCAAATCGATGTTTTCATCTTGAACGTCTATTGGTATCTGACCTGCGGCCGCCACAGCGTCCACATGTAAGAACGCTCCTTTACTGTGAGCAATCTCTCCTATCTCTTTGATAGGTTCAATTGTGCCAAGCTCGCCGTTTGCATGCATAATGGAAACGAGAACTGTCTTGTTGGTGATTTTCTTCTTTAAAGCTTCGATGTCTACGATTCCATATTTGTCAACTGGAAGGTTTGCAACTTTGAATCCTTCCTTGCTGAGATGTTTACATGTGTTCATCACTGACATGTGTTCAATTGAACTCGTAATGATGTGGTCTCCCTTGTCCTTATTTCTGTAGGCGACACCTTTAATCGCCACATTGTTGCTTTCTGTGCCGCCCGAAGTGAAGATAATCTCCTCTCTTTTCTCTGTTCCAATCAACTCTGAGATCTTGGTGCGAGCTTCGTCAATCGCTCTTCGTGCTGCGTTACCAAAATAGTGGATAGATGATGGGTTTCCATAGCTTTGGGTAAAGTAGGGCATCATAGCTTCAAGAACACGCTCATCAACGGGCATTCCAGCCGTGTGGTCCATGTAGACTCTTCGCATTATAGACCGCCTTTCGCTGTTAGAAGCATAATACAGCGTCAGCATCCAAGATTCGGTCGTTAAGTGTGGCAGCACCCACTATTTTTGCAG
>CP070835.1:174817-179717 GCA_020341775.1 Candidatus Bathyarchaeota archaeon | reverse complement strand
CTCTCCACGAGCTGAAAGAATCTGGTCACAAAAATCTTTGAAATAGGCATCTATCCTCGTCTCTCCCCGCCCTCTTCGTTGACATCCTCTATTCCTCTTTCAGAAACAATGAAAATTCCTTCACCCTCAGGCAGATAAGGGCTAGAAACAAGTCGGGCTATTCTCACTGACCCACGAGCAGATTTTCGAAGAAAAACACGGGTGTGACTAGTGTGGGCCACTACATGACCACCTACAGGATGTATGGCATCACCAAAGAAGACATCTGGCTTGGACATAACCTGATTTGTAACAACAGCTACGGCATTGAAGGCCCGAGCCAATCGAATCAATCTGTGAAGGTGCTTATTGAGTTTCTGTTGCCGCTCAGCCAACATCTCCCTGCCCAGATACTCGCTTCTGAAGTGAGAAGTCAAAGAATCCACAATGATCAGGCGAACCCCGTTTTCCTTGATCACCTTGTCTGCATTCTCTAAGAGAAACATCTGATGATCCGACGTGTATGCCTCGGCAAAAATGATGTTCTTAATCGCCTCTTGCGGGTCTAAGTGCAGATTCTTCGCCATCTGAATAATCCGTTCTGTTCTGAAGGTATTCTCCGTATCTATGTAGAGAGCTGCACCACCCAAACCGCCTCGTTCAGGCGGCAACTGAACGTTTACACACAGCTGATGGCAGATCTGACTTTTGCCGCTCCCGAATTCTCCATAGAATTCTGTGATAGATTGGGATTCGATGCCTCCATCCAGCAGTTTGTCCAACATTCTGCTTCCAGTTGTCAGCCGCAGGACGGTCTGCCGCATCTTCAGCAGTTCGTCTCCCCGTATGAAGGGAAGGGGCATACATGAACGCGCTTTGCGAATCAACTCCACAGCCTTTTTTTTACTTATGCCTGCTTGCTCCAGCTCTTTAGCTGTAGCCATGCCAAGATTCTCGACTGTGTGAAACCCTAACTCCCGCAGCTTTTTAGATATGGCAGGACCTATCTCAAGGTCTTCCAAACGTTCGTATCGCTTTTTTTCTAGGGCTGCCTCTTCATTCATTTTGGCGCTTCAGTTCCTGATGTTTAAAAGCAATGGGGTGGTGCATATTTAAGTTAGACTATGCCGAAGATAAAACATTCGATGAGTATGCTGACACCAAATCTTAGAATAGGTAGCAAAAAGTATAAGATTAATCGTCTAAATCTGCTCTAGACGGGGAGAGGAAAAGGCTTTGGTATCCAAGAAGGTTGTAGAGAATGTAGCAGTCAAACTCCTGCAGCTTGCAGTCACAGAACTGCCGCGTGACGTGAAGGAGGCTCTTCAGCGGGCGTATCGTGAAGAGGAGAGCAAAGTGGGAAAGGCTCAACTGGATGCTATATTAAAAAATGTGGATTTAGCTGAGAAAACGTGCGCTCCCATGTGTCAAGACACTGGCGTAGTAATCTTCTATGTGAAAGCCGGAAGTCAAGTAGCAGGGTTAGAAAATGTTGAATTGGCTCTCCGTAACGCTACAGTGAGGGCTACTGGGGAGGTGCCCCTCCGCCCCAACGCCGTTGACCCCTTCACCCAAAAGAACACGGAAGACAACACCGGAAGATTCATTCCCTACATATACTGGGAAGTGGTGCCTGGAGACATAATTGAGATCACGGTTATGCCAAAGGGAGGCGGGTCTGAAAACGCCTCCGCCCTAGGCATGCTTAGTCCGAGTGAAGGGATAAAGGAACTCAAGAAGTTTGTTGTTGACACTTTGATTAATGCTGGTGCAAAGCCTTGTCCCCCCACGATTTTAGGTGTTGCAGTCGGCGGAGGAGCTGATATAGCAATGAAACTGGCCAAGGCAGCTCTGCTAAGACCTTTGAATCAGCCCAACTCCAACCCTGAACTGGCAAAACTTGAACGGGAACTATATGAAGCCGCAAACCAAACGGGAATTGGACCCATGGGTCTTGGAGGCAAAATCACAGTTTTGGACGTAAAGGTTGACTATGCTCATAGGCACCCTGCATCATATCCTGTTGCAGTGGCTGTTCAGTGCTGGGCGGCTAGGAGAGCCACAGCTCGCATCTATTCTGACGGAAAAGTTGAGTACTTAACCCATGATGTGGTGTGAAAGGATGACCAATTACAAGCTTAGGACTCCAATTTCGGAGGAAGAAGTGAGAAAACTCCGAGTCAACGACACCGTCTATATCACAGGAACTATGGTTACTGCGCGTGACGCAGCCCACAGAAGAGCCCTAGAATTCCATGAAGAAGGGAAGAAGATGCCCGTCAATTTAGAGGGACTAGCGCTTTTTCACTGTGGTCCCATAGTAAAAAAAGAGGGGGATGGATGGAAGGTGGTGGCTGCTGGTCCAACCACAAGTTCACGCATGGACATGTTCGAAGACGAATTCATCAAGAATTTCAAGGTTCGGATTGTGGTGGGGAAGGGAGGCATGGGCAAAAAGACCGCTGACGCCATGAAACAATATGGAGTAGTCTACGGAGCCTTCACTGGAGGAGCAGCGGTTCTGGCAGCCAAAGCCATAAAGCGGGTGAAGGGTGTAGAGTGGAGTGATTTGGGAATGCCAGAAGCAATGTGGATACTAGAAGTTGAGGACTTTGGACCCGTAACCGTAGCCATCGACGCTCATGGAAACAACCTCTTCGAAGCCATCCAAAAGAAAGTTGATGATGAGAAGCTGAAAATCTACAAAAAACTTGAGCTATGATTCTCCCTTTTGAATACGCGACTAGGCTCCTAAATTCTTGGAGAGCAATCATGAAATGAAGGTATCACTGTCAGGCTTGATGCCGACAATTGGATGCTGTTATAAAAATAGGGGAAGAGAGTAGGGTTTTTGGTCTTAGGCTGCTCTGAGCCTGATACGAGATAGTGTTTAGTTTTTCACTCTGATAGTGTCGCTACCTTGGAATTTTGTGCCCGCCACTTCACCAGTTATTGTTAGGGTGATGTTACTGAACTTTGAACCCGTGTTGTCGTAAGTGTCTTGGATATGTGTAATCACCGCAGTTCTACTGAACTTTACCACGAGTTTGCCTTCCTCGGAACCTTTTGTTGTTTCCGGTTCAACTGCTTCATCGAGCAAAATCGTAGAGATGTCGATGTCTGATGCGTTGTAGCCCTCTGGCAGCTCAATGTGAACTGTAATCCATCTGCCATTGCTCTTAGAGTTGAGTGTTTGGGGGCTAATCTTAATCTCTGCTGTTATTTCTTGAGGTGGAGGAACTTCTGTAAACGTAAAATCTGTGGTTCTAGCAACAGTCGGACCCATGTTGCCTTCATCGTCTTTTAGACCTTGAGCCTCTAGCAGTGCAGACCAAGTTCCCAAAGGGGCATCTGCTGGTAGGGTGTATTCTGCTTCAAACCTGCTATTCGCTGGGACGTATGTGGCTGTTAGCTGAGTAGTTGTTCCGTTTGCCATTGTTAAGGTGATGATTGCGCTTATTGTAGTCACTGGGCTTCCATCCTGATACGTGGCACTGAAATAGACGGTGACGACTTGACCCTGTGTATAGCTGCTGCTGTCAGTGTTGATGGAAGCAACATTCAAGTCAGCCTTAAGCAACTCGAAAGTGTCGGTGCTAACATCATCGGTCGGTCCCTTGTTTGGGTTTGCAGCGTCCGCAATCTCATAGGCTTTTAGTGTGAATAGGTAATCATCAGCGAGTGTAGCATTCCATGGACTAACCCAGCTGATGGTCCATTGATTGGTGATCGAGTCATAATCTGCTGCTGTTAACGTAACGTTTGCAACGTTCGTGCTGCCCTGATACACTCTCACAAGTATTGTGCCAAGGTCTGCGGCAGTATAGAAGCTGTTGTCGGGATAGGTGATGTTGATCTTTGCCATGGCAGTTTCTGTTCGCATATAGGTAGCTGCTGGCTGCTGAGTCACCATCACAGTTAATGTGGTTGCTTGCACAGTGAAAGAATTGGATGCAACCGCAGAGGTTGGTCCTGTGTTTCCCTTATCATCAGTAATGCTGCCGGAATCTAAGCTGAATTTATAGCCGCTTCCAAGAACTGCATCACTCGGAATCTTCCATGAAACAGGCCAATTGTTGTCTGCGCCGTAATCGGCTGCGGATAGTGATATGGTGTCGACGAGGGTTGTGTTATAGTAGACGCTGACTGTTATCGAGTCAAAGTTTGTTACGTTGTCGTAGTAACTGCTATCTGGATACTGAATCGTGAACTTCGCAGCTGCTGTTTCGGTGCGCTGCAACGGGCTTGCCGGATCAGTTTCAAATGTAACAGTCAAGGCTACTGAACTAACCGTGAATGTTTGAATAGAATCCACAGCTTTCTTGTTGCCCGTAGCGTTAACCACTTCTACAGTGTAGGTTCCCGCGGAAACGGCCCACGGAATCATCCAATCTCCTGTCCAAGTTCCATCAGTGGCATTCACTGGATCCCATATGCTAACATTCTGCATTGAGGGGTCTTTTATGGTGGCTGTTAGGTTCTGGTTGGGAGTCCACCCGGAGGTCTTCACGTTGACGGTCTCAAATCGTTCGTATGTAGGTGCATTAGTTAAACCGATATCGAAACTAGCAGTTGCGGCGCTTATTATTGCGCCTGGGAGAGTTCGATTAGCAACTATGTTGTAGGTTCCAGTGAAATTCGAGGATGCACCTGTTGAAAAGTCTGTGGGAAAGTTTGTGGTGTTGTATCCGAAGCCGTTTGCGTCCGTTGTGAATGAGACGTTATAATTCTTTGATTCTGTTCCCGCTGGATCAGTAACCATAACTGTGAAGTTGCTGACAGTGTTTGCCAATCCCCCAGTCACTGACATGTTTATCGCGACTATGTCACCTTCTTGGGCATATTCTGGAACAACCATTTCGCTCGAGGTTTCTACTGTGAATGTGGCGTCATGGGTATTTCCGGACGAATCGTCTTCTAG
>CP070835.1:173416-174717 GCA_020341775.1 Candidatus Bathyarchaeota archaeon | reverse complement strand
TGGACTTTATACCTATAATCAAAGGCTGATCCATGGACATAAATAATTAATGTGTGAAGCTCAAAACTCGCACTTAGATATGCATGCATGCAATTACCTTTAGTACATAAGAGATATCTGAAATCCAGAGATTGTAGACATCCAGAGATTGTCCCCAAATTCCCTTCATTCTATTCCCCTACGTCCCTGTATATTCCCTAGAAATTTTGTTTCAGTATTACAGGGTATTGTGGTGTAAGGTAATTAATGGGGTAATAGTGTGGTTGCAGTGGTGTAATTTTGTGGTGTTGGTAGTTGGATAAAAATTTTAGCTCTCCCGCACACCCAAAAAACGGAGCAAAATTCGGGTTTGGGCGTGCTCAACCTTATAAATTCCCCAGATTGTATTTGTCTCTATGAAAATTGGACTTCAGATCCCAAATTTCACGTTTCCCAATGGACCTGTGGGCTTTGCCGATGACTTAAAAGACATTGTCACCACAGCTGAAAAAGCAGGATTCTACAGCATATGGGTAATGGACCACTTCTTCCAACTTGGGGAAAAAGGGGGCATACTTCTAGGACCAGCCGAAGATGATATGCATGAAGGCTATTCTCTTCTGAACTACATCGCTGCATTAACAAGAGAAGTAAAACTTGGCACGATGGTCACCGGAAATATCTATAGACACCCAGGAGTTCTAGTGAAAATCGTAACAACTCTAGACGTGTTGTCTGGGGGACGCGCTTACATGGGTATCGGCGCAGGCTGGTTTGAGAGAGAATCTGTGGGACTAGGTATCCCCTTTCACAACTGGAAAATTCGTTTTGAGATGTTGGAGGAAACCCTGCAAATCGCGAAGCAGATGTGGAGCAGTAACAATGGAAAATTCAAAGGCAATTACTATGAAATGAAGGAGACGCTCTGCAGTCCCCAACCCCTTCAAAGACCTCATCCCCCCATCCTCATTGGAGGAATGGGCCCGAGGAAGACTCTGCGGCTCGTGGCTAAATACGGAGAGGCCTGCAATCTCTTTACAAGAGGTGGACTTGGCTCTCTTAAGAATGCACTGACCATTCTTGAGAGACACTGTAAAGATGTTGGGCGACCTTTTGATCAAATCGAAAAAACAACTTTGGGAACTGTGCACTTGGGTCATTTAGAATTGCCGAATTTCATGGCGCGTAAAAGAAGAGATGGAACTAGCTACAAAGCACAAATATTGAAGACAGCAGAAAGCACAATCGAGCATTTAAGAGGACTAGCAAAGATTGGCATTGATCATGCAATATTTAACATGCGATATCCCCTTGATGAATAT
>CP070835.1:169361-173316 GCA_020341775.1 Candidatus Bathyarchaeota archaeon | reverse complement strand
CTCAAGTTTCTCTAGGAACATCCTATCCATATCTACTCCTGGACATGCAAGCCTACTGGCATCCAGTATATAGAAAATCGTGTCGATCAATTCTTCTGCAATTTTCTCTTCAGTTTTCCCCTTTTTCCACGCATCGCTAGCCTCACCCAATTCTATGAACGCGAAGAGGAGTTTCTTAGAAACATCTTCAGGCTTGTTGTAAAAGCCTTTTTGCAAGACTAGATTCGCAATTGTCTTCTTCATTTCTTCTAAATGCACAGTTCTTTTCCCTCTGTGGTTCTTCACTGTAATAACATACGTAATTTGACGTCATAGCTGCATAAAACTTGCGCAGGTCGTTTTTAGAATTCTAGTGGGCTTAGGAAGACGACGTCTCCTTATTAGGAGGAGGAACTTATGATTGCACGCGAATCTTTCCCCTGAGTGTGTTTCGGGGTGACGGAAAAGAGATTATTAGTAAATTCCTGCAAGAATGTAATGTTATGGTGAAAATGTTGAAACGAGCGAAGATTTTCCATTATATTGACCAACATTATGATGAACACCTCAGCAAGCTCCAAGAACTTGTTCGCCAACCTTCGATTTCAGCAGAGAACAGAGGCATTCGAGAATGCGCCGAACTTGTTCGGAGTTACTTTCGAGACCTTGGGTGTAAGAATCCGAGGCTTGTAGAGACGTCTGGGTTTCCAGTTGTATATGGACATTACGATGCTGGTGCTGAGAGAACCATAATCGCCTATTTCATGTACGATACTCAACCAGTTGACGACCCAGGATGGAAGGTTCCACCCCTTGAGGGTAAGGTTGTTAATGTAGCGCCTTTCGGAGGGTGCCTTGTGGCGCGAGGGGCAATCAACACGAAGGGCGAGCTACGTGCTTTCCTGAACGCTTGTGAGTCCATCTTAGCTGCTGGGGAGGAGATTCCAGTCAATTTGATGCTTGTGGCAGAGGGAGAAGAGGAGCTGGGTAGCAGACACTTCCCCGAGTTTGTTGAGGAATATGAGGGTGAGTTGAAGAAAGCTGACGCGGTGTTCTTTCCATACGCTGACCAGAACCAAAAGGGGAAAGTCGTGAACTATCTCGGCGTGAAGGGCATAGTTTACTTTGAACTTGAGCTAGAGGGAAAAGCGTGGGGGTATGGACCTACCGCGTTTGACATCCATGGAAGCAACAAAGCATGGGTAGACAGTCCTGCGTGGCGGCTGATACAGGCCTTATCAACTATGACGACCAGAGATGGTAACAAAGTTTTAATTGATGGGTTCTACGAAAACGCCTTGCCACCGAACAAAGAAGATGCCGCATTACTGGCTAACTTAGAGAAAACCTTCGACGAAGACTCAGCGAAGGACCTAATGAAGGTCGAAAGGTTCATCAAAGACACCCATGGGAGAGAGGCTTTGTTGAATTATTTATACTCGCCTAGTTTGAACATTAATGGTATTTGGGGCGGATACACAGGGCCTGGAACCAAGACAGTATTGCCACACAAAATCACAGTAAAAGTCGACGTGCGGCTTGTTCCCAACATGCAGGTAGAGGAGGTTATACCAAAAATTCGAGCGCACCTTAACAAACATGGATTTACAGAGATCAAAATTGTGGAACTGGAAGAAGGTTACGGATGGGCAAAAACAAGCGTAAATGAGCCTGCTGCACAAGCAGTTATCAAAACCTACCAGGAGTTTGGCTACAACCCAGAAATTTGGCCCCACCTAGCAGGCAGTGCTCCATTTTGCATGTTCAATCGTGAACCCCTAAACTTGCCCTTCGTTATAGGTGGTTTGGGTCATGGCGGAAGACCGCATGCGCCTAACGAGTATATTGTCGTTGAGGAAGGCGGACCCACAGGAGGACTGCGCACACTTGAGAAGTCCTACGTGACAATTCTTGACAACTTGTCAAGAATGAGTTAGATGCTTACAAGAGCTGTCAGCTAGTTGAGCTTCGAAAATCATGGCTCTCCGCTGGCACAGGCGTTGCGGCTGCGTGACTCCTAGCACGCAGACAAAGCCTACATAAACAACTCATCCCCATTGTACGATTATGACAATCGGAAACTCATTGGTTAACGCTTTCAAGCGGAACTGGGACATGTACCAAGACGCTGTCAACAGCATACCTAATGAACACTGGAGAACAGGGGACATCGAACATCTGATCCCCGCTCGAATCGCTTATCACGTGCTTGAGTGCGCTGATTTCTACTCCAACCCAACGCCGAAAGGATATGTCTGGGGCCATCGCTTCAACTTTGACTGGGGAAAAGCCTCCCCAAAACAACTCCCAACCAAAGACCAAATCCGTGCCTATCTAGAAGAAATGATAACAAAGGTGGATCGCTGGCTGCAAGGATTCACTGATGCAGACTTTTTATCCCCAGAAAAAGCATTCGCTTGGACGGGCAAGACAATAATGGGACGTGCCCTTTACCTATTGGTGCACTGCCGACAACATATCGGAGAAATCAACGCTGAATTAAGAAGACGTGAACTGCCAAGAATAAAGTGGCGATAGCTAATCCGGCAGTACGCATAACTACAAGATGAAACAGCAGAAAGGAATGTTACTTTCGCCAGTTTGATGTTGCCCATCTCTTTTAACCTTCAAATCCAACTTCGACCAACTGTGCGTACATGCGTAACTCATGGTACTTCATAAGTCACGCTATCAGGGGGCAAGTATGGGTTATTCCAATCGATGGGTCCCACGGCAAATCTATGGTGCAGTCTTCCTAGGACAATGTCCCACGCACGTTTAAAATACTGAAATGCTTTCACCCACTCTTTACCTTGCTTCCAGCCTAGATGAGTTAGCTTAACCCTTGCTTTGTTATGCTCATTCTGGAAGAACTGCACAACGATCCATGTACGATGCTTACGAACATTAGGATACAGAGGTGGAGCGTTCCACTCAAATGAGAGCATCTCCTCAGGCAGAAAGCTGAGAATCTTTAAACCTTCACCACCTCGAGAACCTTCCGCGGCGTCCAAATCGAAGAACAGCTCATAAGCCCCACCTTTAGCAAGTTTAATGTTGGCCTTTGGGGCAAAGAAAGTGACTGCCCCTTCAGTCGTCGTCCAAGCCTGCCAGACCTCGTGTACAGATCCATCTATCACGATTGCCTTTCGAATCACCCGTTGCTGCATCTTACCAAGCACTTCCCCACGTATATTGCCAAGCAAAGTTAAATACATGTACTTGTACGAATGCGCGTGCGCAGCGATGACTCAACGAATGCGACGGAAGCGACGAGATTAACAGAACCGGCGAAACCGACGACGAGTGCATATAATAGTCGATTTGGTGGGTGACATAGGCAGCTAAGGACCGAACTCGTCACTGGAGTGTCACAATGGCGCACGCAATGGAGATATCACCCAAATTATTCCCGTATCTTCCCCATTTCCTGAGCTATTTTTTCGAATCTTTTATTAAGGATAAAGGAGTTATGCATGCACGCTTCAGAGGGAATGAATGGATTTGCCTTATAGAGTGATTATTCAAACTAAAGACAAGAAGGGTTTGAAAAAAGAAGAATGGAATAAAGCAGAAGACACGATTGATGATTGTTTAGATGTATTAAGAGATTGGATACCTAACGTGATGAGAAGAAAGGATATAATCAATATACAAATACTAAAAGAAGAGTAGTTTTCACCCGAATCGTGCGCGCGCGCAAGTAAAAGCGTCTGGGTTTTGTCTGTGGCGGGCGGGATGAGATTAGAACCCCCACCACCGTGGAGATATCACCAGCAAACTCCCCTTTTTAGTATGCATACTTTTCCTAGCATGAGAAGGATCTCCACTTCCAAGGTTCGGTAGAAAGGTATATTAGTAAATGTTTACTAATATTTAGTAAACAAATACCAGTGATTGAACATGGGGCCGCTCTCAAAACACGAATCCATAGTATGGAAGGAATTTCATACAGGGAAGCCCACGAGTGATATAG
>CP070835.1:165042-169261 GCA_020341775.1 Candidatus Bathyarchaeota archaeon | reverse complement strand
TTCAAATGTTCATGATGGATGAAGAAGAAGCTACTTCAAAGCGCGCAGTTTTAAACGTGTATACATTAATATGCGAGTCTGTAGCGACTGTGTTAAACTATAGGAGAGAGTGAAAATGTACATTCTAGGCGTACAGGGTTTCAGCCACGACACCTCAGCTTGTCTCCTAAAGGACGGGACCATCGTGGCTGCGGCTGAGGAGGAACGATTTGTTGGTGCAAAGCACACAGCGAAATTCCCAATACATTCTATTCTCTACTGTTTGAAAGAAGCTGGTATAACCTTAGGAGAGGTTGATTACCTTGCGTCTGGGTGGGCGTCACCTTGGGCTTTTTTTAAGAAAACGCTTGGCAATGTATTGAGAACCTCAAGGAAGTCCAAATCGATTGTTACAGAAATATTGGTCCCCTTCGTAACGATTCTCAATCACAATAGGGCTACGAAATTACTGAATCGAAAAATCGAATGCGTTGAGCATCATGTAGCCCATGCTGCTGGTGCGTATCACTGTTCTGGGTTTAAGGAAGGCATGGTCATGACACTCGATGGTCGGGGAGAAGCTGATTCTGGACTCTTAGGCTTCTATGACTCGAATGGTGTTCTTGATATCTATAAACACATGAAATTACCAAATTCTCTTGGCCATTTTTATGGGGGCTTCACTGAGTACTTGGGTTTCAGGGCAATGAATGGCGAGGGAAAGGTTATGGGGCTAGCGCCCTACGGATCACCTTCTTACGATTTATCAGACATAATTGACTACAATTCGAATTTATGGTTAAATAGCGACTATTTTGGGGGAATAGCTATAGAGGTCGAAAAAATGGAGTTTCACCTCAAAGCCTTTTGTCATGATGAAAAACTGTTTACTAAGCGGTTTGGCAAACCGCGGAAGAAGGATGGGCGATTTAACAAGCGTTATAAAGACATCGCAGCTTCGGTTCAGGCTAAGGCCGAAGAAATTTCGTTGAAAATGCTCTCTGATCTCTCAAGTCAATATAATTCTCGTACCCTCCTTGTTTCTGGTGGTGTGGGCCTGAACTGTGTCATGAACGGGAAACTACTCCAATCAGACTATATCGACGATATCTACATCCAGCCGACTGCCAATGATGCAGGTGTATCAATCGGGGCCGCTTTCGATCTCTATCATAAACTAGGTTACAAGTCGGATTTCGTCATGGATCATGCCTTTTGGGGGCCCTCCTATTCCAACGAGTATATTAAGAAATATCTTGATGCACATGGCATTGACTATGAGGAACACGACGATATCGCAGGGGTATCGGCTGAGCTTATAGCTAAAGGGAAGGTGCTGGCCTGGTTTCAAGGCCGAATGGAAATGGGTCCCAGAGCGCTAGGGAATCGTTCTATCCTCGCTGATCCCCGAAAGGCTGAGATGAAGGACATCTTGAACTTCTACGTCAAACACCGGGAGCCTTATCGCCCCTTCTGTCCGTCCCTCCTCGAAGAGGCTGCTGATGAATACCTCGAAGATGCGTATCCCTCTCCTTTCATGATCCTTACCTTTATGGTTCGAGAGAATAAGCAGAAAGAGGTTCCCGCTATTACTCATGTGGATGGAACGGCTCGACCGCAGACAGTCAGTAAGAAGAACAACCCTCTCTAT
Source organism: Candidatus Bathyarchaeota archaeon (assembly GCA_020341775.1). Lineage (GTDB taxonomy): Archaea > Thermoproteota > Bathyarchaeia > Bathyarchaeales > SOJC01. Next base: position 167,631 of record CP070835.1, on the reverse strand, counting down.
TGGCGATTAATTAAATCCTTCGAAGAAGAAACCTCCGTTCCTGTCATTATCAACACCTCGTTTAACATTAAAGGCCAACCTATTGTACGCACCCCGCGGGACGCGGTGAAGACCTTCTTCAATACTGGGATAGAATACTTGTCTATCGGGAATTTCCTCCTTGACAAATGCCGTTTACCAGCAAATCCCGATCTTTAACCAGCATACGCGCGCATCTGATTCTTCAAATACTGGCAATGTTGACTAGAATCATATAGCAAAGAGCCACTGTTGCCCCGATAACTCCATATTTTGTCGCAGTTTTCTGCAGGTTAGTGACATTTTGCGATGACGGTTTTTTCAACACAGCAGTATAACACTTGATGATTGGCATGGAGAGTGGGAAGAGGATGAAAAAAATTAGTAAACGCCCGTATGGGAGTAAGCCAAGAACCGAATACACTAAAGGCAAGAGGCCTGCTGACAGAAACAAGAGTCCAGCGACAATAACGCCGCTCTTTTTTCCAAACTTGACAACAAAAGTGTGAACTCTCATTTGGCGGTCTATTTCATAGTCTCCAACGGCTTGAATGATGTGGCCACCACAGTGAATTAACATTAACGGAACGACACCCGAAAGAATCAATGAAATATTGGTTCCTAATCTGCCATTTAACTCCAACCCCATCAAGAAGGGCATGAAGCCACCCCCCACACCTGAAATAATGAAGTCCACAATTGGCACAGTTTTCAACCTGAAGGGGGGAGCTGAATATGCGGCTCCAAACGCAAGATAGACAAGAAACATCAATGCAAGACTTGTATCAATAAAGACAACTAGGGCTAAACATGATACCATTAGTATAAGGGAGAGGATTAACGCTTTCCGAGGTGCTATTTTCCCTGAGGCAACAGGCAAACTAGACTTGAACCTGTTTGCTTGATCTTCTTCTCTGTCGAAGTATTGATTCAAGATGAAGATGCTGGCAGTGGCAAGTGAGAAAGCAAACAATACAAAAATGAAATGATGAAGAGGCGGTAGACTTAGAAGAATGCTTCCGACGCAGAAGCTAAAAATCCATCCAATCCAACTCCCAACTCTCATAACTCTAAGGTATTCCATACTCGTTGAGAGCAAACTGACTTTCAGAAAAGTTCTTACCACCTTAACGATTCTAATTTTATACTCTCATTAAATAACACTTGCTATCCTTACTGAAAGCTTCGCGGACACCCACGCCAAGTGGAAAGAATTTCCTCTTTATAAGGCGATTTGAAGAAGAAAATCAAATTTTAATCCGCGCGCTCGCGTAAGGCAGCGTCAATTCTTAGAACTTATTGATGCTAAATACTTTCTCAATTGGTTTCTTTCTCTTCAAATGAGGTGTCTCATCGGGATATCCAAGAGTCACGAGGGCTACAATCTTCCATTTATCAGGGATTTTTAGCAGTTGTTTCACCTGGCCTTCTTTGAATCCTCCTATCCAACATGATCCTATTCCCAAAGCCCAAGCAGCAATAACCATGTTCTGCAAGGCAATTGATGTTCCAATAATAGACCATTTTCTGTCCAAGAGCCCAGTCTTAGCACATCCTACAATGGTGACTGGAGAATTCTTGATATGCTTGGTGAAGTGCCATCTGGACAACTCCCTTTTAACCTCATTATTGGTCACAACGATGAAATGCCAAGGTTGTCTGTTCATTGCTGATGGAGCCTGTCGCCCGGCTTCAAGAATCTTACGCAACACATCCTTAGGAATCTCCTTCTGCTGGTACCGTCTAACGCTTCGGCGGCTTAGAATAATATCAACGAGATCCCTAGAATGTGTAAGTGTATCTGTCATAAGCACTTGGGCATCATGAATGTCTTTTTGAAGAGTGGGAAGGGAAGGGTTTTTTTCCAAGACAAATTTTCCTCCATCGATTTTTGGTATGGCGCACACGCATAATAATATGACATGCGTCATATTTATATAGTTACCTACTTGAAATCTATTTGCAGAAGAATCTAGCAGGGAATATTTCATGTTTGTCACTGGCGACAAAGATAGAATTGGCATGGCTGTAGGTAATCCATACAAGAAAGACGGCAGAGTGGCAGTTGGTAGAGTGGCGAAGTTTAGTTCTTTGAAGGAAGCCATTCAAAGCTCTGTGAGTCTGATTGGGGGCTTCAATAAAGTTGTCCAACGGGGAGATGAAGTTTTGTTGAAACCAAACTTCAATACTGCAGATCCTCCACCTAGTTCCAGCGACCCTGATTTTGTTAAGGCAGTAATTGAGTTGTTGTATGAGCATGGTGCCAAAAAAGTTGCTCTCGGTGAATCTTCGATGCTTCGACTTTCAACTCGAAAAGTTTTGAAAGAAACAGGAATGCTGAAAAAAGCGGAGGAGGCTGGAGCAGAAGTTGTAATCTTCAATGAAGGGAAATGGAAAAGGGTGGCAACTGGTGGCACATATCTAAAAAATGTGAGTTTGCCTGAGACAGCGTTGGAATCGAAAAAAGTTGTTTATACATGTTGTATGAAGACTCATAGATTCGCGAAATTCACCTTCAGTTTGAAGTTAGCCGTCGGTTTCATGATGCCAAGAGAAAGGATACAGCTTCAC
>CP070835.1:160207-164942 GCA_020341775.1 Candidatus Bathyarchaeota archaeon | reverse complement strand
ATAGGTGGTGGCAAATTGTAGAAAAATATGGCGTCACGATTTTCTATACTGCACCAACAGCCATACGGATGATTCTAAGATGGGGTGAGGAGTGGCCTAAGAAACATGACCTCAGCAGCCTACGCCTCCTCGGCACCGTCGGCGAACCCATTAATCAGGAGGCGTGGATGTGGTATTTCAGAGTCATAGGTGGTGAAAGATGTCCCATCATCGACACGTGGTGGCAAACGGAGACAGGAGCAACCCTCATCAACGCGTTGCCAGGGATTGGCCCCTTTATTCCTACGGTTGCTGGAAGGAGCTTTCCTGGGACAACCCATGATATTCTAGATGAAACTGGGCAACCCGTGGAAATCGGAGAAGGCGGCTATCTCGTCCAAAAAAGCCCCTTCGCGCCCGGAATGTTGAGAGATGTTTACAAAGATCCTGAGAGATACAAGGCACAATATTGGAGTGTCTACGGCAAAGACATTTACTACACAAGCGACGGCGCAATTTGGTGGGACAAACTCGGCAATATACGCTTGACTGGTCGAGTAGACGACGTGATGAAGGTCGCTGGCCATAGGCTTTCGACTGCTGAGGTGGAAAACGCGTTGACACAACATGCGTCTGTGGCAGAATGTGCAGTTGTTGCAGCCCCACATGACGTTAAAGGCGAAGTCCCTGTTGCTTTCGTCGTCCTCAAACAAGGAACAGCGACAACATCGACGCTTGAAAACGAACTCTTGCAGCAAGTGGTTAGAATGATAGGACCAACTGCAAAACCAGGAAGAATCGTGTTAACAGACGCCCTTCCCAAGACTAGAAGCGGAAAAATTATGCGAAGAATTCTGAAAGCTTTAGTAAAAGGCGAAGCCATTGGAGATGTAACAACTCTGATGAACCCTGAGACTGTTGAAGATTTAAAGGATAAGGTTGGATCAACAGCCTAGCTTGCGATTGACAATCCAATATTACACTGTTTTCTCGCCCTTTAGCCAGTGTCTGAGGCATTGTCAATGTTTTTTCATGTCTTACTCACAACGGAATGCGACTTGCAGTGCAAATACTGCTACGGCAAGTCATGCGACGACATCGACTCAGATTTCCAATTCGATATCGACTATTCGTTGCCCCAAACCCTGAATTATGACATTGCGGAGTTAGCAGCATTTTGCGAGAAAGACCCAGACTGTGTCTTGAGTTTTTATGGTGGAGAACCGACACTATGTCTTGGGAAGATGAAACAAATCCTGGACAATGTGGAAGCTAAGCATTTCTTGCTTCAAACAAATGGGCTGCATCTCGATAAACTTGAGCCAGAATATGTTGATCGGCTTCACACGATTTTGGTTTCCATCGATGGAAACCAAAAGTTGACGGATTATTATCGTGGAGCGGGGGTCTACCAGCGGATTATCCACAACCTCAAAATTGTTCGTCGAAACGGCTTCGTGGGCGAGATTGTTGCTCGCATGACGGTTATGGAGAGAACAGACATAGTAAAAGCAGTGATGTGGCTGCTACGCAACCAGGATTTCAGCTTCTCCTCCATTCATTGGCAGTTGGATGCAGGGTTTTGGGAAACTGACTATGTAGACAGAAACTTTGGAGAGTGGGCCACAAAGAGTTATGATCCGGGAATTCGACGCCTCGTAAAATTCTGGGTCAATGAGATGGAGAAGGGAAATCTGGTTCGGCTTTATCCCTTTCTAGGGCTTATGCGCTCAATGCTACATAATGAAGAGAGCCTGCTGCGGTGCGGTTCAGGGTGGATCAACTACAGCATCTTAACCAACGGCACAATTGTTCCCTGCCCCATCATGAGCGGAATGAAAGACTTTTCCTTAGGACACGTTTCAACTTCAAACCCACTCAAACTACACAAATTCGTCGTTTCAGAACCGTGCAGTCGTTGCGAGATCTTAGGTTTGTGCGGCGGCCGATGTTTGTACGCAAACATCACGAAGCGTTGGAGCGACGAAGCCTACAGCAGAGTTTGTGCAACTGTCAAGAACCTCGTCTCTACTCTCAGCAAAGCAAAGCCGACGGTCGACCAACTGATCACAAGCAAAAAGATACAGTTAGCCAAGTTTGACTACATGAAGTATAGCGGATGTGAGATTATTCCATGATCCTAGAAAAAATGGTGGCTGTGGCCGGCTATATCCGAAAACTAGTTTCGAAAGGAGAAAGGAGATTACTTACTGCCTTCCACAACCCCCAATGTGGAGATAAGTTCTATAATTAAGTTCTATATAAGGCTTTCATCAATGACACGCTCCGAATTACCAGAGTCGTTGGAAAATTGTCTTTTTGCTGGATTCCTTAATTGTTTCACACCAAAATTCCAGTCACATCTTTTCAGGAGCCACAATTCCTATTAATTCCAACGAGTTTCTAAGAACTACCGTAATCGCCTTAACCATCGCTAGTCGAGCTTTGCTCAGCGGTTCTGGTTGTGCTTTTATGACAGGAAAAAGGCTGTAGAACCGGTTGAATTTGTCGGCTAGCCCATTTGCGAAGTCGGCGACTATGCTGGGCTTCAAATTTTCTGCCACGTCTACAAAAACCTCGGGAAATCGCGACAAAGCGAAAACCAAGTCGTGTTCCAAAGGTTCAACAAGCAAGGAATAATTGGCTTCATTCAGTTTTTTCGTTCCTTTTCGAAGTATAGAGCACGCCCTCGCATATGAATATTGAATGTATGGTGCGCTGTTTCTCTCAAAATTTATCACTCTGTCCCACGTAAAAACAACAGGCTTGATTGGGTCAACCTCAATAAGAGCATATTTTAACGCTCCAATACCCACTATCCTCGAAATTTTATGTTTCTGATCTTCAGACATGGTGGGGGATCGATGCTCAACTTCGTCACGGGCTCTCCGTATCGCCTCCGCCACTACTTCATCAAGAGTTATGTAGCGGCCCCTGCGACTCGACATTTTGTAGCCCGGCAGCGTTACTAGGTTGTGACCAAAGTGAATGAGCCCTTTTGCTTGGTTAACATGACCTAACGCCCACAACGCCAATTTAAGTTGCAGTTGTGGAAGCCTTTGCTCCATTCCAATGACATTAATCACCTTCTCAGCCTTCTCAAACTTCCACAGGGAGTAGGGTATGTCTCGCGTAGTGTAGAGTGTTGTGCTGTCAGCCCTTAGCAAGGTTAATGAAGGAATTTCATAGTCTTCTTTCAGACCAAATGCCTGTTTCAGCTTGAACTCTGCTGCGACCTTCTCTGCATCAAACTCTAGCACGGGGCCTTTCTCAAAAACGTACCCCGTCGCTTTTAAGCGCTCCAGAATTTTGGAGACACTACTATTCCATGTGAAAGTGCTTTCCCAATCCCAAGAATCGAAGACGACTTCTATGTTAGCGAGTGTCTCCTTAATCCCATCTAAAGAAAGTTTGCAGACATCGCGAACTAATTTCTTCACTGCACTGTCAGCGCCCGTTTCATAGTTCAGGTTTAAGCTACTCACTAGTCCCTCGATGTCATCGTCCTCAGCAATTTTCTTGAGAAGTTGACCGAAAAGCTTTGGATGCTTCTTTTCTAACTCCGTGGCAATAGAAGTCCATTCATCTAAGTGTCTTCGTAGTTGCTCAAGAGTATCGGAAGTGGAGTTTTTTTCCTGTTCGATTCTGTGCTTCAGTCGGTTGATTTCGATGACGCAGCTAGTTAGAGTGTAAATCAGTCCAATATAATGGTCAGGCTTTCCTTTGAGAGGTGGTTCGCCCAGCTTCTTGTATCCATAAGCAACCACAGCTGTTTGGCGCCCCACGTCATCAACATAGAAGTGTCGGAAAACCGTGTGTCCACGTGCAGCCAAAATGCGAGCGAGAGCGTCGCCCAAAATGGGATTCCGTGCTTGACCGATGTTAATAGGTGAAATAGGATTCGCACTGGTGTGTTCCACAATAACCGTCTCCGGCTTGTCGGTTTTCACATAGCCGTAAGCAGCATCTAATGCTAAAGCTGAGTTAACAGTGACCTTGGAAAGGTCAGCAAAGTTTGCATGAAAATTTATGTATCCTCCACCCGCAACCTCCACATCTCGTAGGAGAGAATAATTCTCTGTCTCGATGCCGCCACAAATCTGCGCTGCCAGCTTCTGCGGACTCACCTTTAATTTCCTTCCAAGGTCAAAACTAACTGTCGAAGCCAGTTGGCCAAATATCATATTAGCGGGAATCTCCACTGACAAGTATTCAGCAGAAAGCGAAGGATAAAGAGCTTCGATGGCCTCGCTCAAAGCTGCCTGGCAAGCTTGCCGAAACTCACCAAAAGGATTGCTGGAAACCATTTTAACGCCACATAAGAGAAGTTGAACAAATTCATAAAACTTTGCAGACCTTGAGCGGATTGAAAGCTGTCTGACACGCCAACAAACCGTGTCCAATCAAGCGTGCATTAGCTATATTCTTAGAAGCTCTGGGCAAACATTGTCTAAGTCCAGACTCGCCTGCTTCCCTGCCATTTTCTGCACGGCCCAATGCAACACTTCGTGACCTAAAACGTCCTCAATCTTCTCGTCATGCTCACCAAAAACGTAGATCGTCCCATCACCCAAATCATATATGCCGTAGATTGGTGGAAAGTAGAAACGAAATTCCGGTCTTCGCATCTTCAGTCCTTCAATACTGCTATCGCAGGTTGAAGATATATTCATGATTGCAGATTCCAAAATATTTCCACTGACGACACAGCTCTGAATGCAGTCGCTTAGCCCGGCAAACGTTGGGAATGCTAGTT
>CP070835.1:159020-160107 GCA_020341775.1 Candidatus Bathyarchaeota archaeon | reverse complement strand
TTCTCCCCCTGACAGCGTGTAAGCTGGTTGATTCCACACCAAATAGCCTAGACCCACTTGTAGGACGATTTTAAGAGGTTTCGCGATGCGCCCTTCGCCTTTGAAAAGCGTGTAGACCTCATCTAAGGTCATTGCATTTATCGCGGGCAAAGCTACTCCGCTGTAGCGAACCTCCCAAACCTCCGGGGTGTAGCCGGTGCCTCTACAGGTTTCGCACTCCACGTACTCATAAGGCAGAAAGACCATGTCAATGCGTATCCGACCACGCCCCTTGCAGGCTGAGCAGCGGTTGCTTAGCGCCTGCTCATCTAAGTCAAGGGCTTGAGCGTCATCACTGTCGGCATAGATCTTCTGCAGCGGTTTTGCTAAGCCGAGGAAGATGGCTGGGCTGCGAATTCCCTTTCGGGATTGGTCAACGATGAAAGCGCGTGATGGGGCGTTTTCGATGGCGTCGTGCGCCCCCGGCTCGACAGGTTCACGAGCGAACGAGGAGGAGTAGGGCTGTTTAACCAAGGCTCGGCCCAGAGTGTCAATCAGCAACGTGCTTTTGCCTGATCCTGATACGCCGCAAACCCCAATGAGGTTTCCTAGCGGCAGTTTAACGTCCTCCCCGCAGAGGTTGTGTGCCCGTGCACCCTTAATTGTCATCCAGCCTAGGGGTCTTCGCGATTTTCTCGGTGGGTAACACCAATCTTGTAGGCTTCTTCGTTTGGGGGCGCACTTCAACTGATCATCTTTCAGCCACTTGCCAGTGACGGTGTTTGCCTCTATTATCGCCTCTGGTTTTCCCTGCGCAACAATCTCCCCGCCTAAGACGCCTGCTCCTGGACCTAGATCCACTACGTGATCAGCCGTGCGGATGAGCAGTAGGTCGTGTTCGACCGTGATAACTGTGTTACCTTCATCTCGAAGTTCGGCTAGGGCTTCACAAAGGGCTTCAAGCTCCGAGGGATGCATGCTTCGTGAGGGCTCATCAATCAAGACTGTGAGGGATGTCAATCCGCTACCCAGCAAGCTGGCGAGTTGAATTCGTTGAGCTTCTCCAGCAGACAAAGTGCCCATCGGACGATTCAAGTTTAAATAGTCC
>CP070835.1:153843-158920 GCA_020341775.1 Candidatus Bathyarchaeota archaeon | reverse complement strand
GAAAGGAATTGGCAGACAGAAATATCGCCATAATAAGAGAGGCATACAAGGAGGTAAGGACAGAATGAGCCTTAAGCAAAAAGGCTGGAAAGAACTTCCCATAGCAGGTGTCTGTTGGAAACCAGCAACCGAATACCTTACAGGAGACTGGAGAACGTTCAAGCCAGTCTATGACCTGGAAAAATGCTCTAAATGCTTGCTTTGCCCCATGATCTGCCCAGACTCTGCGATAAGATGGAACAAAGGCGCACAAGAAATAAAGTTCGATTATGATTTCTGTAAAGGATGCGGTGTATGCGCTAACGAATGTCCAATGGGTGCAATAATAATGGTGAGAGAAGAGGAGACTTGAGATGGAAATTACTCAAGAACAAAAAGCCTTTGCGTTGAATGGTGATGAAGCAATTGCCCTCGCCATCAAACAATCTGACGTAGACGTAGTAGCCGCATATCCAATCACCCCTCAAACAATTATTGTGGAGAAGTTCAGCGAATACGTGGCTGATGGAGAAGTAGACACGGAATTTGTCTGCACTGAATCAGAACACAGCGCTTTAACCGCGTGCTTGGCTGCGTCCGCCACAGGGGTCAGAACCTTCACGGCATCAGCTTCAGCTGGTCTTGCTTTGATGCATGAAATACTATACGTCACAGCAGGCTGTAGAGCACCTGTAGTGATGGCTGTCACGAACCGTGCGCTGTCGGCGCCTATAAACATACATTGTGACCACTCTGACAGTATGGTAGAAAGAGACAGCAGCTGGATACAGATCTACGTGGAAAACTCGCAGGAAGCCTACGATTCAATTATTCAGGCGTTTCGAGTAGCTGAACATCCAGACGTACTTCTGCCAGTAATGGTATGTCTCGACGCATTTTTCCTTAGCCACACTCTGGAAAACGTCCAAGTGCTCCCAGATGAAACCGTGCAGAAATTTGTGGGCGAAAGGAGCATTCCTTTAGTGACGGGTCATGAAGGAAAAAACGTTCCCTTCAAATTGGACCCAGCTAATCCTCTTACCATTGGGCCTTTAGACCTCTACGACTACTATTTCGAGCATAAGAGGCAACAGGAAGAGGCAATGCAAATGGCGGCTTCGACAATTGTGCAAGTCCACGATGAATACGGACAGCTGAGCGGACGTAGATATGGAAATGGCCTTGTTGATGCTTATCGTCTTGAGGATGCCGACATCGCTACTGTCTGTGTAGGCTCAACTGCTGGCACTACTAAAAGCGTAGTGGACACGCTCCGAGCAAAAGGAGTGAAAGCAGGATTGCTACGCCTCCGCACTTTTCGACCTCTTCCCATAGCAGAGATAAGGAACTCACTGGAAACTGTGGAAGCTGTGGCAGTAATGGACAGGAGCAACAGTTTTGGTGGAAACGGAGGGCCCATATACCATGAAATCCGTCATGCGCTGTTTGATGCCCAAGCACGCCCACACGTCGTCAATTACATCTATGGCCTTGGAGGAAGAGACATGCCTCAAAGCATCATTCGCAACATCTACACGGACTTGCAAGAAATTCGTGAGACTGGTCAGGTTAATAGCTATGTACAGTTTGCAGGAGTGCGAGAATAGGAGATGTGCACGAAAATGGTGAACCCAGCTTGGAAATTCACGGCAGCAGAAATCGCAGAAAAACCAGAATTATTTACTTCAGGACATCGAGCATGTGCAGGATGCGGCCCAGCGATAGCCTTGCGACTGGTAATGAAAGCTACTCGAGGACCCACTATAGCCACAAACGCAACCGGATGTATGGAAGTCGTATCAACAATATACCCTTACACGGCTTGGAAAGTCCCATGGATTCACACGGCCTTTGAGAATGCAGCAGCTAACGCATCAGGCATCGAAGCCGCGTTGAACGCAATGAGAAGAAAAGGAAAACTCCAGACTCATGTTGACGTGATAGCTTTTGCGGGCGATGGAGGCACGTTCGATATTGGACTTCAAGCATTATCTGGGGCAGCTGAGCGAGGTCACGACTTTCTGTACGTCCTTTACGACAATGAAGCCTACATGAATACAGGCATACAACGAAGTGGGGGCACCCCCTACGGAGCTTCAACCACTACATCACCCGCGGGTGATTTAATCCCGGGAAAGACCCAATTTAAGAAACCAATAGCGGATATCATGGTTGCCCACGACATCCCTTATGTAGCAACAGCTTCAATTGCTTACTGGCAAGATTTGCTAATTAAAGCCCGAAAAGGTCTGGAAGCAGAAGGTCCAGCTTTTCTGCATGTTTTTGCACCTTGCCCACGAGGTTGGCGATATGATACCAGTAAAACCGTAGAACTCGCTCGTCTGGCGGTAGAAACTTGCACCTTTCCTCTTTGGGAAGCTGTGGACAGCGAATATATTTTGTCCCCTCAAAGCAAGATTATAGCTTTGAAACCGGAAACCAAAAAGCCGGTTAGAGAATATTTGAAGATGCAACGTCGTTTCAGTCATTTGTTTAAACCGAGATATGGACACATGATTGACGACGTTCAGCGTAGTATAGATAAACGCTGGAATAAGCTGCTCAAGAAATGCAACATTCTGCCTAGAGAATGACTAGACTAAAGAACAACAAGCAATGCAACTGCCAGTAGACCTGCTGCCGCAAACAGGGGAATTGCGGTTTTCTTGGCTTGACGCAGAGCACTGTCTGCTAACTCTGACATCTCTTCTATCTGTCGTTCTCCTATTATCTTAACGTTTCGAACCTTTCCTGCGCGCCAAGCAATAGACGCTGCCCTCATATTGGTTAGTGCTTCTTTAACCGTTTGTTTGATGTAGTTAATCAACTCGACATGAGGTATCGCCTCCCCCAAGGGACGATACCCTCTTGCCGTTTTGCTCACGGCATTTACGACGTGTGTATCCGTGGTGAACACCTCACCCGCGTTAATGTTCAATTGTTTCAAAGCATCCAATATTTTTTTTCTCAATCCAGAAACCATGTTATTGCCATCAATCGTTATGTAGGCGCAAGTTTGTTCTTTTACCCTAATCACCAAAGAGCATATTCCTCCCGGACCCATGCCTTCCTCCGAGCTGAATTCTCGAGGGGTAACCTTTGCCGCCCCAACTTCAAATGGCGACTGTGGCAATTTAGAAGCTTTTCTCAGAGCGTCCCAAGCAGCTCCCTTCAAAGGCTCCACCGCTTTCTTCGGATTCAGGGGACCGTTAATGCTATTGTGCGCGTTGACTATTGCTCCAGGCGTCAACCCGAGTTTTGATGCTTTTTCGAGGATGAAATCACCTACTTCGTAAGGCAGATCTTCAGTGGTTTCAGGTGCCAAGGTTAAGGTGACAAGAGCGTAATTGCCGAATATTTGACAACTTGCGCTTGCTAATTTCTCATGTGTTCTCACGAATTTTGTGGCCTTGGATGTGAAGTCGGTGAAGTGGGAAGCTTCTAATATACCCCTCAGTACTTTTCGGTTCTGTTGTTGCGATGCAAGATCGAACTCGTGGCCATATAGACCGTGGGGAACAGCAACCACGGACCCCAGCTTGTTGGCTAATGCCTTTTGAATCAAGAATGGGAGAAGGCTGCTTCCCACATTCTTAAATGGTCCAGGGTGAACGGATGATACTGCAATGACAGCGCTAATGTTAGCTCCTTCCTCCTTAAACGCTAGTAACGAAAAATGAATTGTTTTTTCCTTTCCAAAGTTCTCAAACAGCTTTTCAACTGGCGCTTCCATGTCCTCCATCCAGTTCGCTAGGAAAGCTTTCAGAATCATTGTTGTCGATGTTTGAAACTTTTTCAAGCCAACTTGATCTACAATTTTAATGAAAGCGGTCGCTGTGGCAGTTGAGATGAGAAGGGAAAAAAGAAAAAACGCTATTATGGCGCCTCTAGATACTGAAGCAACTGAATTTGTCACATAAAAAAAAGGTAAAAGGCAGATTGTGGGCTGAGTTATTGAAGCGGCCACAATTCTCCAGTAAGTTACAAACGAAGTTGACAGAAGCACAATCAAGCGGAGAATGCACACAGCGGTGAAGCCGATTAAAGAAAGATCAACCCAGAAATTCCAAGAAATGGCCCGTGCAAGCAAAGAGCCCAGCACAAGAAAGCCCACCCATAGCAGAATAGAAAACATGGAGAGGTTGGAGCAGCGCCTCACGTTGTAGACTTGGTCTGACTCGAAAAAAGCATGTCTTACCACCAAATCTGAAAACGCAGATGCTAAGAAAAGGAATAGGCCAAGTAGGAATGCGAGATGCAGTTGAGCACCTATGATCAGAAAAAGCGTTACCAGACTAGTTGTTATGCACAGTGAAAACGTGATTAGAACGACTTTTCTATAAGAGGGCAAAACAAACAGTGAAGAATAATGTTTAAATGCTCTATCAATCGAGTTATGCAAATCTCCAGCAGAAATCAACCACAATTATCTCCTTAGAAACCTCATGAATAGGCTTTTCTTATATTAAAGTTGGCAAACCTCAAAAAGTCATATCCGTGGCATTTGACAGAGAACTTCAATAATGTCCCGCAAGTGAGGATAAAGTTTTATTCTAGGATACGCACAAGAATGAGTGACTGTTTATGCCAGCTAACATAATCCCACCGCCATCAATCTTTCACATGCTAGAAAAAAACGTGGGAAAAAAGATCCTAGTAATTCTTAATCAGGCCTACGGTTTTGAGGGAACGTTAGTTGCCGTTACGCATGATCCGCCCGGAATCTGGCTTTCCGGCGCTGAGGCAGTAATTTTCCGTGCGACGATCGCAAATCCGATACCACAAATCACGGGCAGAGAGGAGAGAAGTGAAATATTCGTTAATCTGGGTTCAGTTCAGCGAATAGAAGTTCTCCACGAAGACCGGAAGTGACCCCTTCTTCTAGAAGAGACCGCCAGCATAGAAAATTTGTGCAAGTAAGCATATGATTATCAGGCTAATCGAAAGAACGATAATGAGTTCTGGTTTGATTTGAATCCCCTTTGTTTCTTCCTCAAAAAAACGCAATAGACCAGCACTTGCCGCAGGCATCGGAGCTCCGCTTTCTCGCTTCTTTTTCCTTCTGCTCATAGTACATCAACCTCAAATGTGCTCTATG
>CP070835.1:152042-153743 GCA_020341775.1 Candidatus Bathyarchaeota archaeon | reverse complement strand
TGTTGTCCGACAGACTGGGCAAAGTTAAAAGCATAGTAGTTTGCCAGTATCTTTCGATGCCCTTCATTATGCTCATCACCGTGTCGCCAAATTTGACGCTCGCATCAACAGCTTACATCAGCCGCGCAGCTTTAATGAACATGGCTGGACCCATAAACTCCAGCCTGCAAATGGAGTTGGTCACCGATGGTGAACGAGGCACGACAAACGGGTTAATGGTTATGGCGGACAACATTCCAAGGGCGATAACCGCCTCGATCTCTGGCGAAATGATGACTGGAAACGACTTTTTTACTCCTTTCCTCTTCACTTCAGCGACCTACTTCATCGCAAGCTCGCTCTATTTGGTGTTCTTCAGGAAGGGAGAAACTTCACGAAAAGAATGAAAAATGAGAAAATGGAGAAGTGTGCGTTCGATACTTAGTATCTTCTTCGACGTGTTCTCTTCTTAGACCAGCATTCCCTACAATAGACTGGTCTGTTGGGGTCGGGCTTGAAGGGAACTTCGCATTCCTCACCGCATTCAGAGCAGGCTGCTTTGTGCATTTCTCGCGGCTCTCTGTCGTATGTCATGACTGCACCTCCCTTTCGGTTAGGCAGAACTAGCTTTATCTTTAGGGAATTTTAATTCTTGCGTTTCCTCCAGTTGACAAGCGAGCGTATGCATGGAAACAGCCGTGTCGAATGGCAGGTGCTCTCCGCCCAAGTGGATGCGGACAAACTATTTCGTGAACTTCTCTAACTTGCTTTTCACTAAGTCGCTGACAACTTTGGCTTTAGCTTTTCCACGAACTCTTTTCATGACCAACCCCATGAGGGTTCCAAAGGCTTTCTCTTCATGTTCACCAAGGGTTTTCTGGTGCTCTTTCATCAGGCTGTCAATGATTTCTTCCAGTTCACTCTTAGAAAGCATCCCTAAGGCAAGGACATCAACTGCTTCAGCAGCTTTTGATCCTTCGTGTTTCGACAGCCAAACGAGAAGATCCGGAATGGCCTCCTTTGCTGCTTCTCCTAAACCCACGAGACGGAATACTTCCAAAAACTGTGTGTTAGAAATGCGCTCAACTTCTACGCCTTCGCGTTTTAGGGCCTTCAAAGTCTCCGTCAAAGTTACTGCAACCAGTGTTGGAGCAACTTTGCTTTCCTTTGCGGCCTCTTCAAAGAGTTGGTGGAACTCGGAATCCAAGACTTGCTTGGCTAGCTTCGTGTTCAACCCATAGTCACGCATCAACCGCTGCATCCTCAGTTCCGGCAGTTCGGGCAAACAACGGCCTAAACTCTCGATATAGTCTCGGAAAAGACGAATGGGGGGCACATCGGTTTCAGGGTACATGCGAGCAGCGCCGGGTCTGGGCCGCATGTAACGTGTTGAGCCGTCTGGTTTTGCTGCTCGCGTTTCTTGCGGCACCCCCTTCAAAGCTTCCCGAGCCCTCGTATTCACCGCCTTTAGGGCGTCAGATGCGGTTTCTGAGTTGTCCGCAACAAAAACCACCGCATCACCAGGTCTTGCCTTTACAAGACGTCTCAACGTGTCAACTTCTTCTATGCTGATTCCGTAGGCAGGTAATTCGTCCGTGTGGAAAATGCCGCCTACCCGTCCCCAGAATTTAGCTCTGTCCGCCATCTCAGTGCCTAATCTCAAATTAGGCGTCAACTCTGTGGCTAACAAGTTCCTGAATTTCGGGAGTTTGGAAGCTAGGA
>CP070835.1:148057-151942 GCA_020341775.1 Candidatus Bathyarchaeota archaeon | reverse complement strand
AGCAAGCAATGAACCAGACAACGCAAAGGGCGACGGCGGCACAGTTGACGACATCGTAATCGTGAACGACTTCACCTTTAACTTGAGAGCGGAAAGAAGCGGAGGTGGCTCAAGCAGAACCTACACCATAACCTACCAAGCCACCGACTCCTCGGGAAACACTGCTCAAGCAAGCATCACAGTGGAAGTGCCTCACAACAAATAAATCCCCTCTTTTTCTGTGTTTCATTCTGAAAGCAGTAGGCGCACGCGCATGTTAAAAGACTGACAGCAACGCCTTTTTCTTGAGGTTTTTTTCTATCAGCTTGAGCGTTAAAGCACCTATCAAAACGTAGGCAACTCCCATTATGAAGAGAATCGCCAAATCATATGTTACACCAGAAGCTGCAACTCCAAGCAATGAGGTTCGCATAATTTTAAGCCCATAAGTCAATGGCAGGACTTTGGAGATCATTTGAGCCCATTGGGGCATGAGCTCTATTGGACAGACTAGCCCACTAAAAACCAAGTACAATATCATTAATGTGTTCGCTGTTGTGGTTCGATCCCTGAAGGTCAGTGTTATTGCATTTACAATTAAACCGACCCCGAATAAAGCGAAAGCAGTGAGAAGCATGCTAGATAAGAACAGAGGAATATTTGGGGAAGTCACTTGAAAGCCAAAGGGTATGCCAACAAGAAAGACGGCGGCGAAATCGATCAGAGAGTTTAGCGCTGCAGCCACCATGATTCCCGCCATGTAAGCTAGGCGATTCATAGGGGTCATAAAAGTCGCCTCTATTGTGCCAGCTGCACGTTCCCAAAACATGACCCTGCCGACCACGAAGGCCGCGGCAAAAACGAAAACGTAGAATGCATTGCCTATGGCGATGAAAGACATGTACCCTGAGGATCCAAACTCGGGTGCTAGTGCCCCTTGGTATATGTGATTGTATAATATCCACGCTGACCCCAAAGTCATTATTGGAGCGAAGAGCCTCAAGGCGATAGCTGTTCCACTAAAAAATCGCAAAGTAATAATCAGATTGAATTTAGCTGCAGCGAAAATCACTCTGAGACTGTGAAGAGCCATGACCTTGGTCACCATCAGAATTGCGTCAGTGTAGCCTTTGCTTTGGCACTACGTTCAGCGTAACCCATCAGCCAGATCGCTAAACCAAAAAAGATGAGAACCATGAAGGCAAGCACAGTTAGTGGGATTGCAACATCGAATATCGATGCACCACCCAGCAGAGTCAACCTAACGGAAATTAATCCAAATGTTAACGGCAGCAAATAGCTGACTGGTAGGAGAGCTTCTGGCATTGATTGAAGCGGAAAAATCAAGCCGGAGAGAAACATGATAGGTTCTTGAAGCATGTTTGCATACATATGCGCTCGTCTTGAGTGAATGCAGAATGCTTCGAGGCTCATGCCAAGAGCTGCAAGTGAAAGATAGGAAAGGAGAATTGACGCAAAGAGGGCCAAAGGATCAACTATTAAAATGTTCACGTTGAGAAACAGCACCCACGAAATCATCACACCCACGAGCAGCCATAGATAATTTAGGGTGTTTGCGATGGCCATCCCCAAGAGAATGGCAACTCGGTTGGCTGGAGACAACAGAACAGACTCCAAAGTGCCTTGCCATCGCTCTCTGTCAAAGGCCACTCCCGCAAGCAACATCATGGTGAAAAACGAATAGAGCAGCTGCCCAATTAGGGTGAAACCAGCGAGATCTACGGTGAAGCTTGAAGCACTAAACTCAAGACTAACTGTCTCCGCACCAAACGGTAGATACAAGAAATACAGGTAGAGACCATTGCCAAGTGGCAGAGCCAAGGTCCAGAATAACACCCTAACGGTGAAGAAGTATTGCTTGAGGTTTTTCCTAGCCTCAGCTAATACAACCCTCAAGAACATTCATGTCTCACCTGCGTAAAACATGAAAAGATCTTCCAGAGTTGGTCCACGAAGGTTAACTGCAACTACTCGACAATGCTTATTGGACATATAGTCCAGGACCTTAGGCACTGCCTTGTCGCTCTCCACGTTGATTACCAGCCGATCGATTTTCTCGTCTTCTGTTTCCCCCTCATAATCTGTAGTAATCGCTTTCTTCACACATTCAAGATGCTTCAACCCCTCCAAGGTTTCATTTGATAAGCGGGTCACCAACAGCTCTATGGAAAAACCAAGGGGCATTTTTCTCTTGAGCTCTTCTGAATGCCCTACAGCCACAAGCTCACCATTGTTGAGGAATCCCACCCGATCGCACATTTCTTCTGCTTCATACATGTAGTGTGTGGTTAGAAGGACGGTTTTTCCTTGTTCTTTAACTATTTTTTCCTGAATGAATTTGCGAATATCTTTTGCTATGCTTACATCTAATCCTAAAGTTGGTTCATCGAGAAAAAGAACTTCAGGCTCATTTATCAATCCCCTGCAAATCTGCAGACGTTGTTTCATTCCCTTGCTGTACTTTTCCACTTCGTCGTCAGCCCTCTCAGACAATCCTACAAGTTCAAGTAGTCTGTTCACTCTGGATGCGACCTCCTTTCTGGGAACATCATAGAGGTCAGCAAAATACGTCAGATTCTCTCGGCCTGTTAGTCTGTAATAGAGCATTCGTTCACCTCCTGCAACCATGTTGACTATTTTCCTTACGTGTTTCGCTTCCTTTACTACATCATAGCCTTTAACAAAGGCGTGACCACCTGTGGGCTCGAGCAAAGTGCAGAGAATTTTAACGGTGGTTGTCTTTCCTGCTCCGTTAGGTCCGAGCAGCCCAAAAAGCTCTCCTTCTTGTATCTCAAAACTGATGTGGTCAAGGGCTTTGACGATGGTAGTCGTCTTCTTTCCTATAAGATGATTTCGCCTAGTGGAGATGTAATCACGTGAAAGTTCACGAACTTCAACGGCAAATTCACTCCTCCTCACCCCCAATCACACCTTACTTCATCATTCTTTGTGCATATAATATTATAACTGTACCCCGGTTATCATTACAGAGAATATCCTCAAAGCCAACTGGCGCTCGCGCAGTCTGCCAGTATGTGTACGCGCACACATGGTTTTTTCAAAACACTCACGATATGAAGCCTTCGCCGTTAACCTGATCCGTGGTAGGATTCAGCCATTCAGACAAGATCTGCATATGAATCGGGTCTTCCCGGCTACTCTTCCCTCCGAATATTGTTGTGGAGCCGCCATAGTACCATCCATCTCGCCTAGGGTCAATGACCGTCTCGATATACCGTCCCTTTCGGATCCCAAAATGCAGGTGTATGATGCCTTTGTTGTACTCAGGTTTTGCTGACAGATAACCAATCAGTTCGCCCTCGGAGACGGATTGAGTGGTTATAAGGCCTTCTTGTCTCAAGTGACCGTAAACTGTGCAGACGTACTCGCCAAAAGGGTCCCCCGCTGGGAGTCTGTGTTCAACGATCACAACATAACCATAACCCAGTTGAGCCAACGATGCGAATCTCACGACGCCATTAGCTGCGGCGTAGACTGGATCCTCCGCGTCTCTGCATACATCCTCTCCCAAGTGATAGCCCCGCACTCCCCAATTCCATTCGGCAAATTCTCGAGTAACAATCCATGATCCATCAAGTGGCAGACGAAAGCTTTCAGCAATTGACTCCCGGTTTTGGAATGCGAACTCCTTGAACAGAACTAATGATAAGATTGACAGAACACCGATGATTCCCACGAGAATCAGCTTCGTCTTTCGTCTCAGGCTTCACTCCCCACCTCCTAAATTGAGACGTCAGGGCGTATGAATATTTCTGACCGTCTTCCAATAGAGATGCTGAACATCGGAAATGAATGGCGCGCGCTTCATAATTGAGTTGATACGGAAACAAGCGCAAAATAGGTAACGCATGCATGGGCATTATT
>CP070835.1:145588-147957 GCA_020341775.1 Candidatus Bathyarchaeota archaeon | reverse complement strand
TGTTGTAACATCGTTCTAAAAACAGTTATAACATGTCTTACTCATGGATTCCTTCTGGTTCCAAAAAAGAAGCTCATATAAGGAGGAACGGTTCTATTTCAAAATGCTGTCAAGTTAGGTTGCAACAGATGTCGCCTCAGTTGTTTATTAGGATTCAAAATTTTTGGGAAAGAGGGTTTGACAGGTTTTTGACAGGAAGTTTGAAAGGATTCACACGCTTTCGCGATATATCCAATTTTACGTGCATTTGAAGCAGGACAAGTCCTTAATATATGAGCAAAGAGTATGTGGTAAGCAAGATAGGCAAAGGCTGGGGTACTATGAAATATGCTGCGAAAAAGCGCAAGAGAAGGGAAAGATACTTGAAGAGAATGCACAGGCCGCACAAGAAGAAGAGGCACATACGAAACACTCCCTAGTCTGCACGCGCATTTGCAGGATCCTGTTTTCTAAGTTGCTAACTTGCACGCGCGTGCATCAACAGACTTCGCAATATGCTTAAGACATTTGCCAACCTGGTTGGTTGTTGAATCTGCCAAGCCACTACGCTTAAGTCTCACTAACACCGAAAGAATATCGCTTTGGTACACAGTGGAGAAGCCTAATCCATGTGAAAGGGCCCGTAGTCTAGCCCGGATTAGGACGCTGGCCTGCGGAGCCGGAGATCTGGGGTTCAAATCCCCACGGGCCCGCCACACTGCACGCGCATAATACATCGTGCAGGCGCATCAAATGATTTTGTCTTCCTCAAGGTCAATCCGTTCCCCGAGGCGGTAGTAGTTGAAATCACCACCAGTTGTCCAAATAATCGGATGGATCTTCCTCCAATCGAGTTTACCCCCAGTAAGACATTGGGGGTCAGCATACGATTTGACGACTTTGCCAATGATCCCTTCGTTTGGATCGTAGTTGAGGATGTCTGCTACTTCACATTCCATATTTATGGGGCATTGGTGAATCATTGGAGCAGTTTTCAGCTCTCCGTAAAACGTGTCGAACAATGACCCTTTATCAAAGTCCCGACCCGACCTGCTTCCACAGATTTTCGTTTCGCGCAAGAGGTTCTCTGAAGGGATGTTCACACTGAATGTTCTGTTCTCGTGGATCCCGATTCTGGTGTGGCGTTTCTTATACAAGCTGAAGAAAATGTATCTTCCGAAATCAAAAGGTGAACTATATCCGATCACAAGGTAGTTTGGACGATCCTTGACTTTCGCTCCAACCAAAATTATTGGGAGTGGACTCAGCAAATTTCCTTCGAGTTCCTTCTTCATTAATTTCGGTTTGTGCATTTACATTCACTCAATTAGTATATGAAGCTAGAGAAAAAAAAATTTTCATAAGCGACCATAGAAAAAGGGTGCCTCAAATACGTGCATGCACGAGCAGCTGGGGGGTTGTTATTTCTTAGTGCGTGTGATTAGATTGAGTTGAACTGTAGCGAATAGGGTTGTGTGCAGTTAGAAACGGCGGGGTTTCTTGGGGTATGGTTGAAAGGGCGTTCGCGGTTCGGTGCTTATCCAGCTAGTTTCCTTGTCTAGCCGGGATAATGAACGCAGTAGGTCGAAGGTCACCCATCGAGAAACTTCTGGATAGTGCTGGTACTCCCAAAGGCCATAAGGGCCTTGGAGCTCCTTCACGAACTGGACATTGTCTGCGACTCGTCCATCCTCTAGGCTTGCGCCTATTCTCCAGGACAGGTCTAATATTTGCGCCACATCATACCGACGGAAATAGGTGAAGCCTCCGCGCGGACGCTCAGCTCCGATGATTCGAGCAACTTCGAATCCGAGGGTATGAGCCTGTCGATGTTCATGGGCCAGCAGTAGGTCCAGCCCACGTTGTGCTGCCTTGCTTGTTCGTCGTTGAGGATGCAACGCGAATGCGCTCACTGCTGCAGTCGTGTTTGTTCGGCACCCAAATTTTGAATGGGCTAGACGGCGGTATCCTGCAGCGAATATGTATTTTTCTCGGTGCCTTCCCGACGGCCACCCGCCCTGAGGAAGTTGTTCTTTAATAAGCCAGTCATAAGCCTGTTCGGCGCGAGGGTCTGTGGCATATCCTGCCCAGGCTAGCCCAAGCAGTGGCAAAGCGGTTTGGAGGGGAATCATGTGATATTTGATGTCCGACAGCATACCACCGTCTAATAGTGACCCCTGTGTAATTAGTGGCCACGACCCATCATCTTGTTGTTGTGAGAAGATGAACTCCGCACCCTGCTTGACAGCCATGTGTTCTGGCCCCAGACCCAGATAACCGAGTCTCATCAAGACCTGTGCGGATAATCGAATTTTCCCAAGAATCGCCCCGCCTCGCTCTCCTGCCCTCCACGATCCATCCTCGTTCTGCAAGGCTAGAACCTTCATTAT
>CP070835.1:143585-145488 GCA_020341775.1 Candidatus Bathyarchaeota archaeon | reverse complement strand
CTGCCTAATTCCCGCTTCTTTGGCAAGTGAATGAATGTGCTTACTGATCACCAACGACTTTATGCTAGAATCTGCGACAACCAACATCGCATCCACATGACGTGCAGTGCCTCGGCCCAAATGCTCCACTCCAGCTTCCATGTCAACGAGCACTACTTCATCACGCTCAACTACCATGTGACGAAGCAAGGCACCTACAACCGCATTAGCAGCGCAGGTGCAGCCCGCACCCATAGATTGCACGGTGCCCATCACGATCAGATTCACGTTGTAGGGGGTCTGGACTGAAAAGTCCCGAACAATGTCGTCAACCGCGAACGAAAGGCGGTAGACACCTGAGACAGCCGTACCCGTCTTCGATTCAACCAACTCTCTGTTTTCTGAAATCGGCACTATTGCTCTAGCCTTTTCCACCGGTAAACCTAAGGTTAAAGCAAGGTTTGGAGAAGGGTCCGCGTCAATCGCGGTTGTTTTCAGTCCTCTGCGAGCGAAGAAGTATGCAAGCCCCCCAGCGATCAGAGTTTTACCTACTCCACCTTTTCCAGAAACTGCTATTTTCAATAAGTTTTCACCGTTTTGGTAAAGTCTAAACGACACTATTTACGTTTTCGGAAATACAGCAAATTGTCTTTCTTGCAAACATACTCGAAGCCAGTTTCAAGCGCGTGCATACCAGAAGATTAAAAACTCCCTTGGCTGCTTGGAAATAGTTCTTGAAGGCCAGTTATTTCTTGTCCGTGAATGTGTCTATGTTACGGATAATCAACACTGTATATTTTGCCTCTGCCATTGTCGAAGAGTTTGGTGAACCACTGTGGATTCAAGGTGTCATCGAATAGAAGGCGTAATAATGTGGCTTGAGAACCTAGCATTGTAGGTTGATAGACGTCATCCGTCAGTGTCAAATACTCTGAGCTATTATAGCCAGCAATTTCAGCAATCCAATGAAATTTCTGCAGATCTTCTGGCGTGAAAACCAGTGCATATGATACGTTATAACGTTTCATAATAGGCAAAGCCTGTTCCTCTGGCAACAGGAATATTTTCGCCAAATCGTGGATCCTCTCTGAAGAGCCCCATTTTCCGAAAAGCTGCGCTGCAAAGTTGTGCCATGGATCTCGACTCGATCCAACAGTGTGCCATATATCTCTTGACGGATAAGCTTCAATCACCTCTCTAGAGCTCCATTCTCTGACAGCTCGACCATAATCCCACCAGCAAAGCACAACCGAACCAGGAAGTGTGAGTTGGTCGAGCTGAGCGAAAGCATCCGGCATCCCTTCTTGCTGGGAGAAGTACTCGAGAACAGCGTCTTCTCTTTCTATAAAACTGGTTCTTAGAACAACTGATATCAAAGCAACAAGTAGAGCAATAATGGCAAGTATAATGATGAACCATTTGCTGCGCCAGAATCTCTTTTTCATGACCATCCCTCTAGATGAGGGCAAGCGGGCAGTTATGTGACGACCCCCATCCGATGGAGCTCTTCATCAAAACTGGTTTTCGTCCGCTTCAAGTTTTGCCTGCTCTCTACGTATTCATCTCCGCTTATTCTTCCAGCTTTAAAGTCTTCATCAAGCTTCACTAATTGCGTATCAATGTCCACGATCCTCGCTCTGAGTTGATCTACATACGAGACTGCTACTTCCCCTTTCACAATTTGCGCCGGTGTGAGTGCAGATTTAATCAGCCCATCTTCAATTTTTAGTATACGGTCTGCAGCCCGTGCTACGTTAGGATCGTGAGTCACCATTATGATGGTCTTGCCAAGATCCTCGTTCACCTTCACTAAATAGTCTACAACTATCTTAGCGTTGACCGTATCTAGTTCGCCTGTTGGCTCATCCGCCAATAAAACTGGCGCGTCATTTGCCAAAGCTGCAGATATAGCTACGCGCTGTTG
>CP070835.1:142031-143485 GCA_020341775.1 Candidatus Bathyarchaeota archaeon | reverse complement strand
GTGTCCTTCACGCATCGGTACAACATTCCCAACGACAAGAGATTGTAGAAGAGGCTGATAACACAGGAGTCAAATTTTTCGGCTACGGTTGCTTTGCGGTTCAGTTTAGGATCGGTGCGAGCCCAGTGTTTCTGTGCTGCGATAGCATCGGGAAACCGCCTCAGGGAATCATCAATTGCGTCCACGAAGGGTCTCTTTCCCGTGTGGCTCTGGAGGCTTTGCTTGACATCTGAATACACGTTCTTGACGAAGCTGTAGCGTTCTTCGGCGAGCTTGATGCTCTGCATAACTGCAGTTTCTCGCATTATGTCTGTTTCCGAAGTGTCTCCAATTCGGGGATCGTAGTAGTATGGCATCTCGCAGACGAGGGTGAAACTGCCAGCCACTCTTCGAGCGTAATCATCGCTGCTCGTTCCGTAGTTAATGATGTTGGCCGGATCCTTTTGAGTGTGTTTCTTCAGGAATTCGTACGCCTCGACCGACGTCGGCATTTTGAATATCGCAGTTGCTAACTTCTTCATGTAGGGTGTTTCCGGCTCACCGAGGTGCAGCGGTAATCTTTCTTTCTTAGCAAGATCTTGAAACTTCGGATACAAGGGCTTGCAGGGGGCGGAAATGAAGAAGTAGACGCCGCCAAACCCGGAATTATGCAGGCTGTACATGAATCTGGGCTTCTGAGTCTCAATTAGTTCCATTAAGGCCTTCGTTTCCGGGATCGGCGTGTTCCAGTTGAGTGTTTTATATTTGATTGGAAAGGTCCATTCAATCTGCTGATATCCTGGTGGTCGATAATAGTTCAAGGCATAGTGCAGAGGTGTGAAGGGCCCGTTGAACCATCCTTCATTCAGCCTTGCGCCATCAGGATCTGCACATTTCACGATGAGCCACGTGTAGTCAAGCCTATCGAAGATGAGATCCTCCACCAGTCGCTCGGCTAGGTAGTCAAGCGTCATGCTTCCAATCGGCTCGTTTGGGTGAGGAAACCCGAACAACAATGCTGTCTTCTGACCGTTTCCGATTCTGAGAGCCTGTATGGCTTCTCCTTTCCGCGATCTGCCAATCGTGAACACTTTGACCTTGCCTGGATGTTCTTGCGCAAGTTTTTCTGAACTCGCGTTCAGTTGGTCTACTGTATAAAAGGACTCGTAGTCAGGAACTTGCTCCAAAATCGTTTCGAACATCAAAATTGCCTTCAAAAAGCAGTACCGAAGACCTGCCATTAAAGCATTGCGTGGAGCCAGTTTCGCTTTTGAGAGTTTATCGAGTCCTCATGGGCGATGCATGAGAAGGTTTTTATCACCAGTAAATATAACGACAAAACGTACCACGGGTGAGAGCTACTATGTCGCCAAGCATGGTGAAGATAACAATTGTGAAAGTCTTTGAACCCAAAGATGTTATTGGCAGAGACTTCATCAAGTCAGATGGAAATCCCATCCCTAAATGCTTTCTCG
>CP070835.1:136944-141931 GCA_020341775.1 Candidatus Bathyarchaeota archaeon | reverse complement strand
GGACGGACTCGTAAAGTAGCTAATATCATCATCTCTCAACGCGATAAAACCAGTCGCGCTCTTAATCCCCCTTTCAAAGCCTTTCAACAGGAGAAACCTCACCGCACGGACTTAAAACTGAAGCTTTAACCATCTGTCTTACCGAGCATTTCTTGGTAAATTTCCTCAAGGTGTTTCACCAAAACAGAATAGGCGAATTTTCTGACTCGCCTTCTGGCGTTTTCGCCTAATTTCGAGGCAAACCTTCTGTTTCCCAGCAGATGAATGATCGATGTGGCAAGCTTTGCGACATCACCATAATTTACGTGCAGCGCCTCTTTTCCGTGGCGAACTTGAAAAGGTATTCCCCCACGATTCGTGGTCACGATTGGTCTCGCCTGGGACATCGCCTCAAAAACGGCTTGGCTTGTTCCTTCATAACTTGAAGGCAGTGTGAAGACGTCGGCGGATGCATACGCCTGCATTTTGGTCTGAAAGTCGTAGACGGGACCTGTGAATGCGACGTGATCGGCAACTGAAAGCGTTTCAGCCTGCTTAACGAGCTGTTTCTTATGATTTGAGTGGTCGGGACCGACGAAAACGAATAAGGCGTCTGGGTACGCCTCCAATATTCTCGGCACTGCTGCAACGATGTGTTGTAGACCCTTCGAGGGATGCAACCGCCCGAGATACAAGACCACCGGCGAACCGTTTAGAGAGAATTTGCTGATGAACATGTTGCCATCAGCCGACTTCAGGGACTCGTCAACTATCCCTGAAGGAGTCACATGCACTTTGCTTCTGTCAGCTCCCATGTTCAATATTGCTTCGAGCAGGTTAGGGGCTCTCAATAAGATTTTCGTTGAATTGCGGAAGACGTGTCTCGCAAAAATCTTGTCAAACCCGGCCATTGCCACGGTCTTGTAGTAGGCTCGGGGAATCAATGAGTGCACATCAAAGATTGTCAGAGCTACGGGTATTCCCATGTTAGCGGCTGCGTTCGCAGCAATGTAGCTGTGTAGCTGTCCATAGTCGTAGGTGTGAATTAGGTCAAAGCCACCATTGACGAGGCGTTTTCTCAGTCCTTTCCAAATTTTCACTCGATACGTCAAGTCCAGCCAAAGGGGAACGCGATGAACTTTTACGCCCTCAATTTCCTCTTCGGAAAGCCCTATTTGCTCTCCTTCATATCGGTCCGCCGTGAACACGTGAACGTCATGGCCCTTTTTGGCGAGATATCTGGAAACATTGTAGACGTACCATTCTGCACCTCCAACCATCCGCGGGTAGAAGAAAACGTGCACTTGAGCTAATTTCATTTTTGTACCTTCATTTTTTCACTGGTCTGCAAGAATGAGGAGACGTAATAACACGCTTCACGTTCGACCTACACCGCGGAAAGCAAATCCGTTTTTTTTGGCTGCTTGGGGCTTCACGGTGTTTCGTGCGTCTACGAGCGCTGCAGGTTTGCTGCACAGCCGACTGAGTTCACGGACATCCAGATCGCGAAATTCGCCATGAGCTGTCACTATGGTCACGCAATCAACGCCGGCCACTGCATCTTCCAGCGTGTCTGCCACTTTGGTTCCAAACACTTGCTCATTTCTGAACATGGGATCGTAAATGCTGATTTTTGCTCCCATTTCCACAAGTTTCTGAACAACCTTTCTTGTGGGAGTCAACTGCAAATCGTGAACCCCCGGCTTGTAGGCAACGCCTAACACCGCTATCTTTGAACTTTTAACTGTTTTTCCAATCTCGTTGAGAGCCTCCCCCACCAACGTAACAACATGGTCTGGCATGCGGTCGTTGATTTCTCGGGCCAATCGCACCAAATAGGGGATGTTCCCCACTTTAATGCCTTCAACGATTAAATAGTAGGAATTTTGTGGTAGGCATGGTCCTCCCACTCCAGCACCAGGGAAATGGGGCGTGAAGTTGTACTTGGTTGCGCAGGCTTCGATAACCTCAACCGTGTCAATGTTCAATTTTTCGTAAAGCAGGGCAAACTCGTTGGCCAATGCGATATTTACGTCCCTGAACAAGTTTTCTGTCAACTTCACTGCGTTTGCAGTCTTCGGGCTGCTCACTTTGACCACGTCTACGCCGAAGGCCGTTTCATAGAGCCACGAAGCCACCGCGGCGCTTCTCGAATCTATCCCTCCAATAATCCTTGGGACTGAAAAAAGGTTTTCAACCATTCTTCCCGGATCAGCTCTCTCTGGACAGCTTGCAACGCCAAAATCGCGGCAAGCCCTCAAAAGTGACTGCCTCTCTAGAAGTGGAACCACCATGCTTTCAACCGTTCCTGGACCTACCGTGCTTTCCAGGATGACCAGGGACCCCTTATTCAAAGTCTTAGCGATTTCTTTGCAGGCGTCCTTCACTGCTGAGTAGTTCGGAACTTTGTGCTCATCCACTGGAGTTGGAACACACACAACGATTACGTCGGCGTGCGCGACGGCTTTCGCCACGTTGGTTGTGGCCTTCAAGTTCCCTTTTTTCACGTTTTGACGGACAAGTTTGGCCAGTTTAGGCTCATCGCTTAGCGGGCACTCTCCACCGTTAACTTGGTTGACGATTGCCTCGTTGATGTCAGCTCCTAGAACTAGGGCTCCTGCGTCTGCAAAGATTGACGCGGTTGGCAGTCCAACTCGTCCAAGACCGACCACGCATATCGTAATCTTGCTGTTTTTGATGAGTTGGCGGATTTCGCGGCGTGAGCGATTCATCAAGCCCATTTTGATCATCAATCAGATACCTGATCCAAATTTATTTAGATTTGCATCACGCCACGCAACGTAGCTGCTCAGCCCTGCTTGAAGCGACATTTCGGGGCAATACTTGAGGGTCTTTTTCGCTTTGCTGATGTCTGCATAGCTCTCTTTTATGTCTCCAGATCTAGGGTCGGTGTGGATTGGCTGTAGATCAGTCCTCCCCGTTGTCTCAACCAGGATTTGCGAAAGACGGTTTATCGTTGTCGGCTTTCCCGTCGCGATGTTGAAAACTTGACCAACCGCTTCGCGAGCTTCCAAGCAAAGCATGTTAGCGTTCACGACGTCTTTGACATAGGTAAAGTCTCGCATTTGTTCTCCATCTCCGTAGATAATGGGCGGCTGGTTGTTGCGCAACCGGCTAACGAAAATGCTTATGACGCCGCTATAGGGACCAGCAATTTGCCGTGGCCCATAAACATTAAAGTAACGAAGGCACACAGCTTTCAACCCGTAGACCTCGTGAAAAGCCGTAACGTAGTTTTCAGCTGCCATTTTCGATACGCCGTAAGGGGAGATGGGATTGAGGGTTTGCCGCTCATCTTTCGGCAGTTTTCCAGCTTCGCCGTAAACAGAAGATGACGACGCGTAAACAAAAAGGTTGACGTCAGCCTTTAGGCACGACAACAGGGTATTCACGGTGCCTGTCACATTAATGTCGTTTGTGAGTTTAGGGTCTTCGACCGACCGGGAGACGCTCACCAAAGCTGCTTCATGAAAGACGACATCAACATCCTTCACGGCCTTCCCGACGACCTCAGAGTCCCGAATGTCGCCTTTGATGAAGTGGAACATTCGGTTTTTCGCCAAGTGCTCTAGATTGGCTAAACGGCCGGTCAACATGTTGTCGATAACATAGACTTCGCAGCCCTGTTGAATGAGCCCATCCACAATATGGCTTCCGACGAACCCTGCTCCCCCCGTAACTAAAGCTCTTAGCCCTTGAGTCTTCAAGCTGTGTACACCTGAGCATTCTGTTTAGACTTGAATGATATAACGCTTTGGCGCTCATACAACGCATGCGCGCATGCGGCACGCAAAGATTTCCTGCCTGCCGATTTTTTGAAGAGACTTGTGAAAACAGGACTCGACCGAATTCTACGATCTCACCATCTCGGCCGATTCCCGAGCGCAAGCAATGCCTCTTTAGCCACTCGTTTCAAATATCATGTCGAAGCCGAAAGAGGCAACGTCGCGAATCTCTGACGATGCCGACAGAACAAGCGAGATGGAAATCGTGTCGCCCACTTCAATAGGTTGGCCTTGATAGCTGCTGCTGAAATTCATAAAAGTCTCCGCTTCAGCAGGAGACCAGTTGGCAGCCCACATAGACAAATTCAAATCCCATGTTCCCTCATTTCTCACGTAAACCACCATGGTTTTTTTCTCGCCGGCTTCAATGACGCCCCAATTGATAATGTTCACTGGTCTTTCACAGGCGGAATCCCAATAAACACCAATATCGACCGATTTGACGATCGCAGTGTTCCGGAAAACAACAAACTGCTGGCTCTCGATGCCGGCAACCAAGAACGTGTTGACGACGGCGAACACGATGAGTAATTTGAAAATCCGAGGCAGAGCTGTGGATGGCGTCTTTGCAGAGTGAAGCGCAGGTCCGCGCATCGTCTTCTCCCAAAAACAACAGCTATGATGACCAACCTAATATGCTTTGCCTGCATCGTTGGCCCCGGCTTACTGCGCTTCCCGTCTTTCGCAAGGCATATCTTCAAGTCAGATGCTTTTAGACAGGGAACACAATGTTTGCGGTAGGCCATCTGTCGCTAGGCTACCTAATTGCCAAAGGCTCCGCCAAACTCCTAAATCGAAAAGTCAACGTTCCACTCGTCTTCCTTCTATCTCTAGTACCTGACACAGACATCCTAATTCTAGGTGTCCAACACCGGACGATGACCCACTCGATAATTGCCTCCCTCATCTCGTTTCTACCCGTCTTCGCGTACTACAGAGCTGAAGCCGTTCCCTATTTTCTTGCGCTACTTCAACATAGCCTGGTTGGAGACTTCATAACCGGAGGCACCGAAGCTCAAGGGACTCAACTTTTTTGGCCCCTCACATTTAACCAGTATGGTCTGCCCATCGACATACTCAGCCCAGCCAACTTGGCCATCGAGTGGATCAGCTTCACAAGCGCAGCTATTCTCATTCTTAAGACCCGAGACATCCACAAGTTGCGAGATGCCAAAATTTCCAATCTGCTCCTCTCTGTGCCT
>CP070835.1:135133-136844 GCA_020341775.1 Candidatus Bathyarchaeota archaeon | reverse complement strand
GCGCGCGCGACTGGCTCGATTTCTGTGCGTGCATAATATTTAAGTACTGTCTACATATGGTACATAGGTAGTACATCCAAGTCCCATGTGTGAACAATTATGACCCAAGATAATCTTGTTGATGTCAAGACACGGATTCCCAAAAGAGCTTTCGAGATCATCGATCAACTTGTGAGAAAAGGCTACTTCTCCAGCATGGCAGACTTTGCCCGACAATCCATATTGGACAAATTAATCAATGATTTTGAGATAGGAGTAACTGAGTTAGAACCACAAATAGTCGACTCAACGCGGAGCAGAGAACGTGGCGGTTCAATCAACATAAATTCCGAAAAGGAGGACCGGGATTAGAATGAGCCCTTCAAGGGCTACAGACCAGCCACTTTGTGCGCGCAGAGAAATATGGGGATTGTGATTAATGGGTAGGGTTTTTGGAAAGAAGAAAAGACTTCTAGTGAAATGCACGTTTGGTTATATCCCGTTTCGCGTCAACTACTATGATGGCTGTTCTAATGGCTGCACATATTGCTGTGGCTGCTTGATGTGTGAACGGTTCATCCGTGACTTCGATTACCAAAAATGGCTGAAACCCAAATTAGTGGAGAACGCGGTTGAGATTTTCGAGAAGAATCTTGCGAGTTCGAGAACCAAAGGAGAAGTGTTCACTCAGAGCCTCTCAGATTCTTACATGGATCATGCTGATCCGGATGTAACTAGAGCAATGCTGGAGCTGATGAAGAAATACGGCTTTCCAATCCTACTCCTCACCAAGAATGCTTCTGTTATTAGAGACTTGGACTTCTTCAAGGAATACAGAGAGAAGATGAGAGTAGGGTTTACCATCGTGTTACCGAAGACAGATAGATCAATAGAACCGTTTAGTTCACCTGTAGAGAAGCGGATTCAAGTTCTAGAAGAGTTGTACAATGAAGGAATACACACTACCGTTTCATTGGAACCCTTAATGCCGAACATCAGCCTTGACCAAGTTCTAGACATGATAGAGGCTATCAATCCTTATGTGCATGATTATGTTTTCGTGGGGAAACTGACTCGTGGAAGCATTCCAAATGAGTTCAAAACCCACACACAATGGAAAACAACAGAAAAAGGATTCCACGACGCCTATTACAAAGAACTTTTTTCAGAGCTTTTGCCAAAGTTAGAGACCTACTCCGTTGCCAGCCATAGCCGAAAGTTTCTGTTAAAACACAGAATCCCATTTGAAGAATGCTTGCATGCAATGCGGGCGTGATTCCATGTATCAAGCAAGATTGGAAGGCTCTTACTATGAAATGGGGGCTCAGGAAGCGAAACTTATGAAAAGAGGAGTTCTCCCTCCGATCTGGTTAGAGTCTTTCCAAGATTCTGTAAGCCCTGAGAGGGCAGAATTTGCTAATGAATGCGAGGAATTAGTGCGTCGATATATGCCGGGCTTCTTAGATGAGCTTCGGGGAATTTCGGATGCCGTCCGTGTAGATTATAATAAAGTCAAAGTGTGGCCATTGTGTTCGTATGCAAAACTTCAACAATCTTGTTCTGCAGTAGCGATATCAGGGGAGCATACAACGCAAGGAAAACCACTTTTCATTCGAACCTATGACTATTTAGACGTGGATGGAAAGGATTTTACAGCTTTTTGGACAAAGCCGAAGAACGGTTACTCTAGCATGGGATTT
Organism: Candidatus Bathyarchaeota archaeon; assembly: GCA_020341775.1. Classification (GTDB taxonomy): domain Archaea; phylum Thermoproteota; class Bathyarchaeia; order Bathyarchaeales; family SOJC01. The sequence continues at coordinate 135,165 of CP070835.1, read as the reverse complement.
TCTGACGCGATGAGTAGCAGATATTGCGGGTT
>CP070835.1:128845-135033 GCA_020341775.1 Candidatus Bathyarchaeota archaeon | reverse complement strand
GCAGCAAAAAACATGGCATTCGTTGTTAACACCAAGATGCTGTCGCGAGGGGCGCCGCCGAAGGGCCACCAAGGACTCGGATCAGACATTCCAACGTCATCCCAACTCTTTTTGAGATTCACTATCACACCTCTGCCTGGCCCATAGCTGCTGACGCTGATTTGTGGCCTTGAATCAATAAAATCCGAAGTCGCGTAGGGACTGTTGATCACATGTTCCGTGTCTATCTCAGTTGCATCTGCAAAAATTTCTGTAGCCCAGACGGGGTAGCCATTGAAGCAAACTAATCCTCCACCATTCGCAACAAAGGATTTGATCCTCTCCTGAGCATTTGGCTCCAAGCTGCCTATGTTAGGCCTTCCAGCAAACCCTACAATTATGTCGAATTGCGTAAAATCTCCATACTTTGTCAGGTTAAGGTCACCTTGAAAGTCTTTGAAGCCTTCCAAAGTTACATCCACAGCGGGCGTGAAAAACTGGGGGACTATACTAATGTCTTCGTCTCCGATGAACAGTGCCTTACATGCTCCTTTCTCGGTGCCAAAGTACCCGCCATAGTACCTCATCCTACTCATTATCTGGCCAAAATACTTACTCCACAGCTGCAAGTCTACATGAGTGGCATGTCCGCTGTCGCTTTCATCAAGCTCCATAATGTGTCTTGGATCCATGTCAAAAACGTGTACGGACCTAGCTGACAGGGGGAGTGTTAGTCGGTAGTCGAATCCAATTTGGTCAGCGGTTATGGCGCCCGTGTTGTCCCAAGTGTGACCTAGGCTTCCTCCTGGCCAAAAGCCTAAACCACCTTGCCGTAAGATAGACTGAATTTTAACTTCTGATCTCCACGCAATCAACTTGTCTTCAGGAGGACCGGCAGGAGGGAGAGGGCCTGTGGTCCATTCGGCTGTGTAAGCGTATCTTTGCCCACCTGCCTCCTTCGCTATTCGATAGTTATTTGGAGTTATGTATATCCATTTTCTGCCTGAAATTCCTTCAAGCCACTCCATCGTTCGTACAGCTATTTTGTCAACCTGAAGGTTGAGGTAGGTGTTCCACCCACGTAAAGGTTCAGGTGGATCAGGAGATGAAAAGCAATGATATGGATTGAGATCGTTGTCAACCAATTCTTGTAGGGATTTGGCCCCTGCTGATTTGGCTCTCACGATCGCAAATATTATGTCGCCTTCTTTCCCATTAGGTTTATTCCATGAGGAGCCTTCATCTGTTGAGTATTTAGCGCCATACGTGGCTCCTCCGAAGGTTTCTTCGGGATTTCTGAAATAGTAGAACGGAGCTTCCAGCGTTGGCGCATAATTAGGGTCTTGGAAAAATCGAGGTGTTCTCAAGACAGCCCAATACTTTTTACCTGCCGTTAGTTCGACTGGAAGATAGAAGTCGACTGGAAAAAGTCCGTGAACGCTCTGTTTGGTGTATGAAATCTTCCCCCAAGTTAGGATAGTTGAAGATGGCTGATCATTGTCATCGGTTCTGATTTCTACGATCAGATCTGAACCTGGATCATTTTCTGGTTTGTTAACGTACACTAAGATTCCTTTAGTGGTTATATCTGTTGTCGGGCTGAATGATTGACTAATCCACTTTTTGTCTGTGACGGGAATTTCAGAAGACAATCTTCCTTCAACTGTGATTCCTAAACGTTCGTGTGAAGTCACTATTTGCAGGCACAAATCGCCAACGTCCGCTTGATATCCCCAGGAGCTCCCTCCGTCTGTGCTACGTCTGTTGATGAAGATGTGCGGGTTCACGATTCTTGCTGGTCGGTATCCAGCACCTGTAGAAGATCTTAAAACTATCCAGTAATGATGTCCAGCGGTGATTTGATGGGTCCAGCTAACAACATCATTCCATCCCAAGCTTGGTGTAATCGTTCTGGATTCCAGTTCTGTTACCGGCTTTGTATCATCTCCGCTGTATAAGGATACGACTAAGTTAGATGGGCTGCCGTATATTTCAGACATGTAGAGAGATACTTGTGATAAAGAGGCGTTTTGGCTTGGAACAAACCCAGATGCATACCATTCAATGTCTGTGATCCCCGCTGTTCCAGTTTCTCGTCCAAGGGCTTCCAGCAGTTGGCTGCCGCCAACATGCATAAAATTTTCTATGGCGATGTCGACATCCAAAAGCTTGAAAATGAAAGTGGCATTCTGGTTTTGGAAACCTTCTGAAGCTGGGTCCGTTATGATCTGGTGCCACTGCCACCCGCGATTGTTAGGTGTTCTGACAGTTATGCTGTATTGCGAGTTGGGCTGTAGAGTTATTCTTTGATCGAGGGGTATCATTCCGAAACCGTTGTAGGGAAATCCTTTCAAGGATCTTTGAGTGAAGACATTTGAGGCTATAACTGTGTTTGCGGAGTCTTTTATTTCAACAGTTGACTCTCCTTGGTCTGAGATTCTGTCAGAGAAAAGAAACGTGACCGTATTGAATGAAATTTCTCGATTTGGAGTGATGAAAGTCTGTGTTAAACCGCTGCTGGAGGTTGTCTTAATTACCTGTCTCTGAAATGGGTAGATTCTTGCGTCATTTCCACCTTCGTCTTGAACCTTCAATACGGCGCTGCCTCTAAAACTCCACCAATTCGTTGTGTAGCCCTTGTAGGAATACTTAAATGTAGATTCGTCGCGCTTGAAATTCCGATAATATGGCTGATAGCAGTTATTCTCGTCTCCTCCGCTCGTTTGAAACACTGCCCAGTAATAGTCACCCTTCGCGAGCCGTGTGGTGAAAGAAACCGCAGGCTGCCAACCTTCTCCTGAAACAGGGGCTAGTTGAGATTCCAGAGGATTGCCAAGATCCGCAGGTTGTTCTCCGGAGCCATAGGGACCTTGATTCCTGTAAAGTTCTATTGTTAAAGGGTCAGGTGGAGCTCCTTTCGCTCGTCCGTACCAAACAAGCTTGAAACCCTCCATGTTTTCTGGTGCTTGGAACTTGAACGCTGCCACATGTCCGGCGTCTCCGGTTCCGCCATAAACTCCACTAAACCAATAGGATACTATTCCTAACCATTGTCCATATTCAAGAACTACTGAACGATCAAAAAACATGTCGTGCAATAAACATTCTGTCTGATCAACCCGATGCAGGCCGGTGTTGACATCAACGATTTGATTAAAGTATTTGGAGTTCACATAGTTTCTTAGACTGTAGGTTTGGAAGATGTCTCGGGCGTCCTCGCCTTTTCCAGCATAATATTGGTAATCGCCCTTAAACTGTCCCAATCCGACCCAAGATTTATGATGACCATAATACGCGTAAAGCTGTTTTAAATCCTCTTTCAATTGCAGGAAATAGAGCGGATTGTCTATCATCGCCCAATTAGTGTCTCCGCTAGATTCATGCGGGTCGTATGCTGTACCATTTTTGTGCAATCCCGCGAGTTCTGGGAACTGAGCAAAAACGTCTGCGTCCCACCCTCCATTCATGGTGAAACTCCATCCTTTTGGCCATTGAAATATGACCGACACGGCATATTTGTCACAGGCACTTAGGAACAAGTCGAAAGACGAGGAGAAGATGATGTTGGCAGTGGTGGTGTTGGCATGAAGAGTCCCAGATGCCCAGCCGGGAACCCACATAATTATCAGTCGAAGGTTGAGCGGCAAGAAGTACGTCTCAATAACGTCAGACCATCCATCAAGATCTGCGTTGACGCCTAATTGCGCTCGAAACTGATCCAGGTGATCCATGTAGAAACCTAGTGGGCCAATGATGTATGTTGAGCCCGAGCTCGATTCGATTGCTGTCCCTGTGATTGGAGCATCTTGCTCGCTTGTAGTTGGAGAGCCTTCACTATTTTCCGCAATAATGATAGGCGCCATCACATTAATTATGAAAAAAGTGAGGATTGCACCAAGAAATTTACGTTTCTTCACATTTAGTCACCAAGCAGAGACCTTGGATTCAAAGGCAGTGTATCGTAAGTCTTAATAAATATTGCTGTAGAAATGTAGATCAGACACACAGAACTAGATTTGGCTCAGATTGCTGCTTTTCGTCGCTGTGAGCTCTGGCTTTAGAAGATAGGTGTTTTGACTTTATGTGCACGCGTAAAACTATGAGTGTTGTGGTTACAAAGATGGTGGTCAGCAGCATTGGTAGTGTTGAAAACTCTGGTATAACAGTGTAGACGTAATATAGTCCGGTATTGTTGTTGATGGCCACATTTCCTTTGTTGTCGTAAGCCAGGATCTTGTAGGAGATGTTGGTCCCCTCTGGGTATCCGAAGATAATCCCTCTGTAAGCGAGCACAGCCTTTGTCATTGTTGTGTTTATCCAATTAGCGCCGTCGCTGGCGCTGTGTGAAAGGATTACCTCTCGCACTCCGCTCAGCTCGTCAGTTACATTTACTGACACGGTGACATTTTGATAGGGCATCACGGTCTCTGGTTCATGGGCAGGAGAGTCGACGTGTGGCGGCGTCTCATCTATTATGGGTTCGGGGCCAACATATTCGGTGCTGACCTTAAGACTGTCCATATGCATAGATGGGAACTGTTCCTCCCAACCGTTTGTTGAAGGCGGAACTTCATAGTTGCCCACCATTAAGGCTCCGAACCACGGATAGTCTTGATCTCGATTATCGAGATCCGTGAAGTTATAATATATTTGTCCGTCCACCCACAGCCTCCATATTCCATCTTTGGCTTCCTTCGCAGAAGCGACTTTGTTGTACCATTCCACACAATACCACTGTCTGGGGCTGAGAGTCCATTGGTCTGGATATTCTGGGTCAGGCAAATAAGCTCTGTTTCCATCCTGTGCGTTGTAATAAGTTCCTTGGAAATACCATCCTTCTTGTCCTGACTGAGATGACGTGAAGTACATGGCTCTGAGTTGTGTAAGTATGTATTGGTCAGCGCTGCTCCTTGGGATTGGGTACTCTGGAGCTAGAATCATGAAGTAAAGCCACCACGCTGGGGTATAGCCAGGAGCCCAAGCGTTAGGATATGTCCAAAATTCTGGGAAGTAGACGTAGGCTCTGACATAGACCTCTGTAACATTCTTGAAAGTTCTGTAAGCCCAAGATTGGGATCCAGACACGGCTGCAGACGCAGATTTCATAGAGTTATTTCCATGGTGAACGGGAAAGCCGACACTCTGATTCCCAGTCTCTACATAAGCTTCATGTTCCATTTTGGTTCCATTCCAATCATCGAATTGATCTTCAAAGCTAGATTCGAAAAGGATGTTGCTGACTTCAGCGTACGTTTGCTTGGGGAAATTGCCAAGTTTCGAAAGCAATAGAACTGCGAGAATAAGAAGAGCGAAGAATCTATTTCTCGTTGCCATCACACTCTTTTTGAATCATAATGGTTTTATCGCATTCTTTATTCTTTATGAACGCTGAGTAACTAAGTTGTGTGCAGTGTCGCAGGACTTGGAGGGATGTAGCTAATGTTTCATCAAATGAAGTTGAGTTGTTCGCTTCGATGAGTCTACGAGATTGTATGGAATATACTTCTATAAGATACTTCTAGAAGACTTTTCCATGAGAAATTAAATATCACGCAACAGTAAATTCAGGTTGTGATCAAAGTGGAGAAAAAACATAAGCTGAGTTTGATTTGTTTTGCGATTACAGTTTTGGTCAGTACATCGATAGTTGTGGCCATAAGTCTCAGCGTCAACGAGTCTAACACTTTCCCTTGGTCAATTAGTGGCAGAGAGGTTGTTGCTGGTCAGCAAGTGGTTCCTGAAGCAGAGATATTTTATAGCGAGCTCAACAGTCAAGCTGCAGCTTGGACAGCCACGCTTTCCAGTATTCCGCTAGACTCGCCGTGGTTTTGTCGCATTAATATAACTCAAGGTGGATATGCAGGCGACGTCACTGTCGATTGGAGGTTGGAGAGCTCTATTGATCAGGGTGGCAGTTGGGCTGAGACCGGCTTCAGTAAGACGACAGAAACGATCCTCTTGGGGGATGCAGGGCAAATTGTGTACGCCTCTGTTGATGGCGATATTGTGGGGAACTATGATTGGGGACAGCACTGTACGACATCAGCGTGGTATCGGCTGAGAGCAGCTATTAATGTGCCGCCAGTGACGCTTTTTGAAAGTGGCTACGAAACTGGAGACCTATCTGAATGGGATGGAAAGCATGTTTGGACGGGAGCTCTATCGGTTGGCCTATTTCAGCCTCAACATGGTGCTTATTCAAGCCGAAG
>CP070835.1:126347-128745 GCA_020341775.1 Candidatus Bathyarchaeota archaeon | reverse complement strand
TTTCGACATCAAAAAAAAGTTTGTAGGTTTGACCTGGAATGAGAAGAGCAATCCGAAAAAGCACGTCAGCTTCCAATCCTACGAAAGCAGCGATGACGAGAACAATTGGAAGGCGTCTGGCCTCGTGAACCCACCAACCTCTCTTAACGAGAACACCGGTGGGAATGAGGAGGAAGAAGGCAATATATGTATCCCACATTCCCCAGATGGGAAGCTGCCAAGCGATGGGTGTAGCGAAATAGAGCGCAAACATCACAGCATAATAGATTGACACAGGCTTCCATTTGCCTCTATACATCAATGCTGAAACGGCTGCTCCAATCGGAGCACCTATTGTGAAGAGGAATTCGAAGACATCGATGAAGTATAAGTAATGTCCTATCATGACTCCGAAAAACGCAGCAGCAAATCCAAGAAATGGCCCCAGTATGATCCCAGTGAGCGGCGTCAACATGAAATTCCAACTGTACCAGACCCCAGAAGATGGCAAACCGCCAAAAGAGTCAGTAATTACGTTTAAAGCCGCGAAGATTGCCACAAGGGCAACAGTCTGAGAAGCCCTCAGCTTTCCTTCCTGCATGATTAAGCATCATGCCATCAAGTTTCTTTTATTGTTTACGTACTCACTTATGGAGAGCAAAATGGCAGAACGTGCACACTTAGGTTTCAAGAGATAGCTAAACATATAAGACTTCATCACAAAAGCCTTTACATGAATCTTTGGCGAGAAATCCCACCAGGAGAAAAGCCTCCAGAAATCGTCAATGTAGTCGTAGAAGTCATCAGCGGTTCAAGAGACAAGTATGAGTATAATCTAGACTGGGACGCTTTTGTCTTAGACCGCGTTCTCCATTCTTCAGTTGTTTTTCCAGTTGAATATGGTTTCGTCCCTCAAACATGGTACGACGATGATGACCCCTTGGACATAATGGTGCTTTCGTACGAGCCTGCTGAGGTTGGATGCATAATCAGAGCAAGAGCAATCGGTGGATTGATATTAGAAGACGAAAGCGGAGAAGATCCTAAAATACTCTCTGTACCCATAAGCGATCCGCGGTTTGATGGCGTACTAGACATAAAGGATGTACATCCACACCGACTAAAGGAAATTCAAGAATTCTTTGAAACATACAAGAGACTGGAACCGAGTAAATTCGTCAACTTCAAAGCTTGGGAAAACGCAGAAACCGCAAGGAAGATTATCCAATATGCGATGGAGAAATTCAAAGAAATTAGAAACCAGTAGAGATATCATGACAATAAGAGCGCTTTTCGCAGAATCCACGAGCGCTCCTGCCCTCAGAGAAATCCCAACGTATATTACGCGTCTTAAGCCGAAACCTAAATCAATCTTCGTAATTTCATAGTTGGAAGACCAGGCCTGAAAGGAGTCTCAAACGCATGCATTTGAGATGAAAAAGGCGCCGGGAATGGGATTCGAACCCATGTGGCCAACAAGGCCACAGGCTCTCAAGGCCTGCGCATTATCCACTCTGCCATCCCGGCCCTAATCAAACATACTCTCATGCTCTACAATAAAATATTAACTAGTTTTACAAACCACTCGCGGAAGCAGAAAGAACAGAATTTCATGTTCCTAAGACCAAATACCAGCCAAAAAACACCATCTCTGAAGCCTTATTGGACAACCGTGAACCTAGCTTTGATAGACTATACAAAGACCCTACAGGGTCTCAGAGAATTTATAGTGGTGGATAGGACAGATGTGCAAGCCGCGTTCAGCGTAGCGAAACGTTCATGTATGCTCCGGAAGGAAACACGAGAGCTCTTGCGTGACAACATTTATACTGAATGTCACACCAGGCTTGATCGAAACATTCATAACCGCCCACCATTGCGTTAATTATCGATAGCCTTTAGGGATGGGAAGGAACAGAAGAAAAGGGGGGAGGGGGCTATCATAAGAATCCCTTCTCCGTTCCTAACCCATTTTCCCTAGGAATTAGAAAAGGAAAAGGAACACGCAAGCGTGTCTCCGTTCTAATCTAATAAATCTTTATAGAGATCTTTGAGGTCGACGTTCTTCTCCACGAAAACACTGATGATGTTTTCTCCAACGGTTAATGAAAGAAACTTTGCGGAGTCTCCTTCAACGACGATATGCCTTATGTTGCCCAGAGCAAAGATGCTCGAAAGTTTTTCGCTTGCTTCAAAAGCTGAGGAAGATAAGATGGCGAAATCAATGACTCTTGTTGGATCTTTTAAATCGATACTCGCAGATTTAGCATCCCGTAGAATATATCCGATTACACCATCTTCGTGCTTCAACTTCTGGATGTTTTGTCTAAGCTTCTTCCCCATGTGAGATTTGGTTTCTCTTTGTTTACCACTATTTTTGATCTTTTCTACTTCTTCCACTTTCTCCTTTCTCTCTTTC
>CP070835.1:121421-126247 GCA_020341775.1 Candidatus Bathyarchaeota archaeon | reverse complement strand
GTGGATGTCTTCTCCACAAACTTCCATAGTAATTATTTCTGAAAACAACTTCTAGATTGTTTAATCTAGCCGAACCTTCAAATCCTTTTGATTCGTTTTCCAAAGAAAATAGAATTGCTGGTTCCACAACAATTCGACTTTCATCTAAGTCTTTAATGAAATGGTTTGGAATACCTTCTTTTTCTAATAAGGAAAAGAAATATGATGTGGCTTGGCGATCTACAACTCCTTTTCCTGGGATCTCCCCAACTACTATGTCATAACCAGAATCAAAAACTGGTTCTCCATCTGGACCTATATAACCAGTAGCACTATCCTTGAAAGCCATAGCAAACTTGCCAACATTTTCTATTCCATCTTTTTCTTCTATTTCGAAAACATCCTTTGTTTTACCCTCATATAACAATTCCATAGTAATACCTCCTTACGTTACTATTTCTTCTAATCTTGAAGCTAAAATAGCTTCTTTTATTTCTATTGCTATTCTCCTACCAAAACTAACGGACCTGCCATACAAATATCCTGTATATGGTGTGAATTCTATATCAGGAGAACCTGGAATCCTTAAACTAACATCATAAGCCCTTAAATTGCGCGCGCGCGAAGCTTTATTTGTCTACCGAGCCATAAATGTGCGCCATCATGGAGTATAACAGAGATTTCATACAATAGAGGAGTGAACCATATTCTTGATCTTGCATGACTCAATGTTTTCCCAGTTGTTTGCCCGTCTAAGAGCGCGCGCGCCATGGGACTCCCAGACGGAAAGATCGACATACGCGACGTCGCGTTGGTGGCACTCCACTTCGGAGAAACATACTAGTCTATCAAACCACCCGCACGAGGTAGTATGGAGCTGAATAGAGCCGAGATTGAGCTCTAGAACAAGGATTAGGTTTCCGAGCAGCGTGTGCAAAAAACACAACAATAAGCATCCTTCTTTCTTTTTCTAGAAGCTCTTCACGACTTGCGCGCGCGCTACTCTTGAAATGTGAATCTATGCACGCTTAAGCCCATCCTTGCCAAATGATAAATGATAAGGAAAATAGAATGACTCCAATTATTGTCGAGTGCAGTTGATGGTTTGATCCTAATGCAAAGGGATGGTCTTGTACTATTTCAACAATAATTAAAATGATGCCCACTCCTACAAAAGATAGTGAAATTTCGATAGAACTTAACAATGTTCTAGCCGTTGTAAGAAGCATTAAGCCCCAGTGATAATGTTCAAGCGCCTCTAAATGCTTCTCATATTTACTGATTCTTGTGTTTCGCCACATAAAATCTAAGAATACGCCAACAACAAGACCCGCTAAGAAACTCACAGCGAAATATATCGCGCGAGTCGCATATACATGCTGCATAAGAAACTAAAGCCAAGGCAATATTATATCAATGTTAAGCTGGTTCATGGGTGATATGCATGCATTCCGCACCGTCTCACGCTCCAGATTCAAATCAACCAATAGGAAAGCCTTAAACTTCGAAACAACATCACAAACATAACCTGTGGGGTCGTCGTCTAGTTTGGTCTAGGATACCAGCCTGGGGAACGCAGTCACGTACAGAACGCTGGCGGTCCTGGGTTCAAATCCCAGCGACCCCACCACAAAAAACCGGGGACAGTTACTTCCTCTTTCTGAAGAGTTTAGTATGGGTGAAATCGCAGACAAACTCAAACCCTTGCTCTACGAGTTTTTGAGCTTCGTCAACGGTTGCTGCAACTGCTGAATGGAACTCGTCGCGCGCGCGCCTCGGTTGCCTGGAACATCCTGGGACTAAGAGGCGTGATAATAGATTACGAATACTATGGATAACTTCCCTTTCTTTTTTCTTCTTAAAATGCACTCACCTTTAAAGTGGATACAAAAGCATCAACGAAAACTCAGAAAAATGGGGGAAATGCGGGAGATATCTCCATTACTAATGGAAGAATTCTTATCTGTTAGTTTTGGCACAAGCACTCATTGCTTTTGATATAGCTACTGCAGTAGGTTGTGAAATAGAATAGTCTTTCACAAATTTTTTATTTTATAACTGAGTACAACACGAACTTCGAAAGATGGGGGGAAAAGGAGGTGAGAGAGATTAAAAGGTTAATTGTTTTACTAGCCTTAGCTTTGACTCTGTTGTTTGCAGCAGTGCCGGTGCAGGCCAAAGAACCTCTCAAAGGTTCAATGGAGTTGTACTTCATGGTTGGGGGCCCGGACATCGGATATGGACCTCCCATATGGAGTGGAACGATCAGTGGAGACATCAATGGGGAGATGTACTTCTACAATGTAGGGACCGGAAAGCAGGGCAATCAAGCACCAGGAAAGACGATCCACTTCGGGGAAGTATGGTATATCATAACCGTGGACGGAGTTCTATTAGGAACTGACGAAGGTGTAGTCAGCCTCGACGGCAGTGAGTACAGAATGAACGGCGTAGTAACACAAGCGACGGGAGATTGGGTGTATTTGGAAGGTCGCAATGTGCACATGAGTGGGTACATAACATGGGCAGCTCCTGGCGTACCAGAGACTGCACCTGGCACCTTTAGAATAAACTGATGTCTCAAATGTGAAGTGGGGCTTAATCTATCCATACAGTGAAATGAATTTCCTATCCATACAGTGAAATGAATTTCCGTAGAATTCCATTGCGCACGTGCACTTGCTACGAAAGTCCGGATAATGATCTGGAAAATTTCAGAACCATAAATCCCTCTCTTTTTTTCTTTCTTTGTTTCCTAAAAAATGGGGAGTGTGTGGGAAATTCGGGTGATGTCTCCATGCCTTTAGCTTAAGTGTTTGACCTACGTCACAAAAATTCTCTCTGAAGTTTACTGAGAGTTCTCGCGCGCGCTTTTGCGGATTGTTAATTGTCTAAAACTCCAAAATAGGAGTTTAAATGGCATATTAACAGAAAATTCGAGTTTAAATGCTGAATAGTGCATTTTTTACGTTTTTTTTGTCAAATAAAACTTATATTGACCAATTACTCCATTAAGGCATGTTATCCAGACATATCAGGTGACTCTTAATGATTTTTGATCACAATCTAATTGATGGAAAATTTCAGCACGCAATCCTCGAAGGTTCATCCTACGAAATTGGCAAGATGCAGGGACAAGCCCTCAAAGACAATCAGAAGATGCATGCACGCATTGAAAAATCAATTGCATCATTCTTAACCTCAATAGGATACTCTTCGTCGAAGCTCAATCACAAGAATATGGGATTCCAGGATTTTCAGGAAATGCAGGTTTTTTTTGAGGAACACTGCCCCGGATTGAATGAAGAGATTCAAGGGTTCGCGGATGGTCTCAACATAGATGTTGCCGAGGTGCCATTCTATGGCGCCACTTACATACTTCCAAAGAATTGTAGTCAATTTGCGGTTCTTTCATCTGTGACGAGTGATAGGCATGTCTACGTTGGAAGGAGTTATGAGTGGATTCATACTGCAGATGATCTTCGCCTCTGTACAACAAGAGTCAAAGATAAAGCGAATCATATTGGCTTCTCAACATTTCTATTCGGGCGTGCTGATGGCTTAAACGAACATGGTGTCAGTGCGACATTTACTGGTGGAGGGATCTTCGATATTCCGTACACGCAAAAAGGTTTCGAGAGTTGTTTGGTCATCCGCTCCATACTAGATAATTGCAAGTCCGTGGATGATGCAGTGCAGTTGATCCATAATATGCCACTGTCAGGTTTTTTCAATCTTCTAGTTGTGGACAGTAAAAGCAATGCCGCACTAGTCGAATTTGCTGATGGCATCATAGACATGAAAAGAATAGACAACAACTCGGAGGGCAGGGTTTTATTTTCAACCAATCACTATGCTCTGCAAGCTACAATGAAATCTAACGAGCTCAACTGTGGCATAATTAATAACTCCAGGAGACGGTATCAGCTTCTAGAGTCAACCTTAGGAAAGGCTGCGCCGAGAATCAGTAAGGAGACTCTGAGGATGATCTTGTCTAAAAGATTCCCAGAAGGTGTCTGTGATCACTATTATTCTGAGGCTTTTGGCACTCTATGGTCGGCGATATTCGACTTAACCTCCCTCAAAGCAGATGTATGTTTTGGTGCTCCTACATATAACGAATGGCGATCATTCGCACTTAATGAACCAGTTGGTGTCAAAGAGTATCCAGCGATCTTCCCAGATGCAAGAAACGAATGGCCATACTGAATGATATTGGAAGTTGTAGATGTCTTCGTTTGCGGGCGCGCGAACAGAAAGTTCGGCAATGCTTCTCCTTCTTCATTGCTTGCGATAGGAAGAAAGACGGTCAAGTGAAGCTGCAATACACGTGCCAAAAAAATGAGGAGTTGCGGTAAAAGTTCGGGTGATATCTCCACTGTGGTGGGGATTCAAATCCCAGCGACCCCACCAACACGTTTCTTCTTGATCATGCACGTGGTAACATCAATCGCGAGAAAATTGTACCGCGTCAACGTCGGAAGGTTTAAAGCATATTGAAACTTAAAGGTTTTTTTCTGTCGATGCCTTGGAGAACGACATGGCTTGGCGTTACTTAATCCTTTAGCAGCCTTAGTAATTTCCTTCATTCTATTAGCAGTGATGCTGTACAAGCGCGTTGCCATAGGCGTCGCGCTGTTTTTCAGCGCATTACTTATGGGCATTCTATCGATGACCTTAACAGATGTCTTCAGTGTCTTGGCCGAGACTAGCGTAGATCCCATAACACTTTCCCTGGTGTTGGTTACCTTCGGTATAATGATCTTGAGCTTGCTTTACAAAGAAACGCGACTCTTGGAAATGCTTAGCCAAAGCTTTGGAGGACTCTTCAAAAACCCAAAGCTCGT
>CP070835.1:114789-121321 GCA_020341775.1 Candidatus Bathyarchaeota archaeon | reverse complement strand
CTCCTCTCCCACTAGATCGAGTTTCTTGCACACGCTGTGAACAACCTTATTACATAAGAGTTATAAGTTTCAGATCCAAATCCCAAAAGATAATGTTAGAGGTATGGAGAATGAGTGACGACTTCTGGAAGACCAAAATCCGTATAACATGCGAGGAAAAACAAGGCAAATGCTCCCCTCATAAGGTCGGAGATTCATTTGTCTATCCACATCCCGGCGGCTACATAAAGGAGTTGTGTCCCGGCATACAGGACCCAGCCCACATGTGGGTGTCTCTTTGTGCCGCACGCGTTCCCTCTTGGGAAGCCGATGACCCGAACATCTACCGAATTCATTGCATCTCAAAGAAGGGAACCGTATGGCGAATTGAACGAGTCACTGATGAATCAAAGGTCTGACTCTACGGTCTATCGATTTGAACAATGCAGACGTGCTACGCAAGAAGTACGCGCGCCACTATCCAATACCCCCATTCTTTTAACGCGTGCGCCCGAAAATAGAAGATTAACCTATATTGCAAATGCATCTAAGCGATTATAATATCATAACCAATAAATTCAGAGAGCTCAAAATAAGATTCAGGTAATTCCATGCGCATGTTAGAAAACGTTGTATTGGGACTGTTATGCACATCCATTTTGACGCTACTATTTGCAGCAAATGTTCAAGGAGCTTCACTGACCCTCAGCATGTCTTCCCAAGACGCCCCCATCAATAGTACTTTCCCAGATTGGAATTATGGCGCTAACACATATCTTGATATCGGTGCCACTTTTGGCATTTTTCATCGTGCGTTGGTTCAGTTTAACCTACCCCCTGAACTATCCGGAGCTACCATCACTTCAGCCACCCTAAGCCTATATTATGGTTCCCCTTGGACGGCGGGCGGTTTTCCTGCAGGGACAATTATTCGAGCGTGCAGGGTCACTCATGATTGGACAGAAGGAACAGGAAAAACGGGTGCACATACCTTGGACGGTGTTACATGGAACGAATACAACTACTTTGATGGACTCACAACCGCCACCAACGATTGGAGTACAACGGGCGGAGACTATACCCTGACGGATAGTTCAACCGTTACTGGTCCCTTTACTGCTCCTGTTTGGATGAGCTGGACAGTGACAAATATAGTTCAAGGCTGGGCAAGCGGCGCCTACCCAAACCATGGCTTCCTAATCAAGCTCGACCCAGAAGCAGGTTCACCCCCAATTGGAGGGGGTTTCGGCAGCAAAGAATCCACAATATTTCTTCCACCAAAACTTGAAATCACCTATATAGCCCCAACAGGAGTTCCTGAGCTCGCTGTCACCGTGCCAGTAGTCGCCTCCATAGCTACAGCAGCCTACTTGATCATAAAAAAACGAATCTCAAGATAGCCAGCGCAAGACAAACGCTTCCCCCCACGCGCGTGCACTAAATCTAAACACACCTAATGCCCTTTATGCCAGAGCAATTTCACTGTGCTACTGCTGAGACGATTGACAAGGCTCAGAAGCTCCTCGAAGAAGGCTTCCAATACGTCACGATGACCCCACAAGACATCATGCTCTTCAAAAAGAGGAAATGAGGTTGAAAAACACTGCACTATCACTTGAAATCACTGGGGTATCCACTGATAGTGCAGTGCTTTATTACCCCGAGAAGAAGAGCAGAACAAGTCAAAAATATTGGAAGCCACCCCTCCCTTTTTTGCGATTCTGTTTTAATAAGCAATTTATCTAATCTAACGTTTAGGTGAGAAAATGTTAGACATACCATCTATTTCCATAGTGATTGCTGCCACTAGCGTAGTGGTAGGTGTCATCTTTGCTATCTTACAACTGCGAAACGCTATGAAGCAGAGGAGAACAGAGATTCTAATGAACCTCTACTCAAAACTCGGAAGTACGGAGTTTGCCAACGCATTAGAAAGAATCCGGACTAGCGAATATACAGACTATCATGAGTATGTTGAGAAATATGGAGTTGCGGAATTATTTCAAGTAGGCTCAGTCTTTGAGGGACTAGGATTTCTTTTGCACAGAAAACTCGTAGACAAAGATTTGGCTTCTATCTTTTCTTCTTCTGAAATGATGGCATGCACGTGGGAAAAGGTTGAACCTATGGTAGAAAACGCTAGAAAACAGCTTAGTCAACGAAAAGCTGGAGAGTATCTTCCTATGCTGGTATGGTGGGAATACATCTATAACGAAGTGAAGAACAGAGAACAAACACTACGAGCACAACAATAATATCCTACTTTTTTTTGTGTAGCCTTTGTTTGTTTGTCGTAGTAGCACTGCAGTATCATTTGAAATCAGTGGGGTACCCCTGGATAGTGCAGTGTTTTGTCAAGTATGTTTCCAGTTTGCTTCCTAATGACTGCTTCAGCAAAGCTTCTCGCATTTTCAAGTATTCTTCTCGGAGAATATCGAAGTGTAAGCCATTCCATTTTCGTCCATTAACGAAAGCTGCTTGCCTAACGGCGCCGCCTTTCTTGAAGCCACACTCTTCTAGTGTCTTATGAGCGCGTATGTTGTATTCTACGCTCCATGCTTCGCAGCGTTCAGCGTTTAATTGGTGGAAGGCCATCTCCAGCAAAGCTACGCTGATCTGTCTGCCGATTCCTTTTCCCCACAGCTCCTTCTTTCCAATGTACGTTCCAAGCTCGGCGGTTTTCACGTTGCCCCAGCTTTGTTGCTCTATGCGTGCGACGCCGATGGGCATTTTCGAATCCACTAGCTCTACAAGGAAATGGAAGTGTTTTTCGTCCTTAACCCATTCTTCGTATTGTTTCTCTAATTGAGTCATGTTCACGAAATTCATGGGCTTGCTTCGTGAATACATGATTAACTCGAAGTCATTCTCCCATTGGTGAAGCAGTTTTAAATCTTCTTTTTCTACAGGTCTGAATCGGATGTCTCCAAATTCAAACATATGTAAACACCACGCGAACCACACTGTTTTGTGCACTGTCATTATTAACTCTTAGTCGGGTTGGTCACGCATCTCTCTTCCAATTGCTCTCGAGGTGTCCCTTGGGTTTAGATGGAAAAAACATTGAGCTTCACCTCTTCAACGCCTCTTCTGGCTTTTAATTTTTCCACCAAGCGCTTGATTTCGTGGACCTCGCCTTTTACCGCGATTGTTTCTAGACATTTGCCTTTACTTAAATGCACATGCATGGAAGCGCAGATTATTGCTTCGAAATGATGTTGCGCGTCTGTCAAATCAGACTCTAGTTCTCTCATTTCATGATTGTATAACATAGTGATTGACCCTACCATTGCTCCTTCTCTAGCAGCAAGCCATGTCTGCTTATTAACAAAAGTGCGGATAGTGTCGTGAATAGCTTTAGATCGGCTTGTATACCCCATGTTCGTGATGAGTGTGTCAAACTCTGCGAGAAGTTTTCTTGGAAACGTTATTCCTACGCGAACGATTTCTGCCAATTAGTTCACTGCTCGACAAATGGGTTTGAGTGCGTGTGCGCACGCGTCTTTAAAGTGGGAAAGCAGCTAAACTAAAGTTTTTCGCATTGTTCGGCGACTTTAGAACAGGGCACGATGTTGTGGTAGCGGGGAATAGATTTGAACTACTGATCTCTGGGTCTCTCCTGGGCGTTTAAAGCCCTTATGAGCCCAGCGGGTTAAACCTGGCTACCCCACCCCGCTTCTCTTTCCAATTGATACTGAAGCATGCTTTAAATGTTTTGAGGCGTCCAGAGTCAGAAAAAACATTATTAAAGTCTTTTCATCCTTTTTCGTTGGGGCTAAACTTGGAGAAACCATACATCCGCCAGCTTTTTCATCCTAAACTCGAAGCGCCTATTTTCATCGAAGGACTACCAGGATTTGGAAATGTGGGGAAGATTGCAGCACGGTTGATGATTCAGTTTAGTGAAGCCAAGCTTTTCGCAGAATATTACTCCCCATACTTTCCAGACTATGTTTCCGTCAGCAAAGATGGAATTTGCAGCGCTCCGCGCTACAAGTTTTATGCACCTCCACAAAAGGGGAAGCTTGACGCAGTTGTCTTGACTGGAGACTCGCAGCCGCCGTTGGATAATGTTACAGCGCATTACGAGATTTGCGAGGAGCTTTTAGATTTTGCCGTGAAGCACGGCTGCGCCTTTGTCGTGACAATAGGCGGAGTGCCGGTGTCAACTGGAAAAAAAGATGTTTACGTGGCTGCTACATCAAGCCAGTTGGCAGCTGAAGTCGTAGATAAGGGCAGCAGCCTCATCTATCGGAAAGGGCGGATTATGGGAGCGACAGGTCTGCTGTTGGGGCTGGCTAAAGAACGAGGTCTACGGGGGATATGCCTCTTAGGCGCAACGGCGGGAGTGCAATCGGACAAAGACGCAGGATTTGCCGTGTACAATCTACTCCTGAAGATACTAGGTAAAATGCCCAACAGCACCCACGATCGTGGAAGGGAAAAAGGTTAATAATGCAATTTCAAGTATGATTCACGAATGGAGGCTATCTCACATGAAGAAACCTACCAGTAAAATGAGGAAAGAGGCAAAGCACGCGTTATATGTTGTTCTTGCTGCACTGTTCTGCTTCGCGGGACCCACGTATTTCGTGCTGGTGCTACGGGAGCTTATCTCCCAAATCTACGCGATTACTCTTGGTCTTATCTGCTTCCTAATTGGAATATTTCTAATTCTCAAGTTAGCCCAAGAGTGACTGCAGAGATTATTGCACACCCGTTCGGTGAGAGGGCTGCGTGTTCCACCAAGCCCTCAAGTCTGAGCTATTTGGGCACGCGTTCTAAACCCTCCGAGCTCTGTGTTGGATCAACTGGTTGTTTCCACGTGTTCTACGCTGTGGCCGCAAATAATAAGAAATCCAATGAGGAATAGCTTCAGTCGAGTTGACACACATCTGCGTGAACATTACATGAGAGGGAGGCAGATTCACGGAATGGGTGGAAGATCTGGTTGAAGGTTTTGAGTCATCAGAATCTGATGGATTTGAAGGATGGAGCCGCCATCTTCTCCTCAGGAGGAGGGGGGAGTCCAGAGGCTGGTCAACGGATTGTAGACGATCTAGTGTCCGAAGGGTGTACGGTGAAACTTGTCGACCCCTCTAACGTGCCTTCTGATGCGCGAGTGGTGAATTTTGCGTGTGTTGGAGCCACCACTGCGGTTGAATACGATCCACTTGCTGCGGTGCGAACCCTGAAGATGCTAGAGGAGACAGTGGGTTTCTCCGCCTACGCCACGATTCCAGTAGAGCTTGGTGGTTTCAACACGCTGGCGGCAGTGGATGTTGCAGCAAGATGCGGCCTCCCAGTTGTCGATGGAGATGGTGCGGGCAGATCGGTGCCTGAGGTTCATCTGAAAGTCTACACGCTTGATGACATCTCGATGACGCCTATGGCTGTCTCAGATACACACGCAAAGAACGTGATCATCATTCTAGAGGCGTCAGATTTCCAGACATGTGAGAGGATGACTCGTCTCCTTGCGACAGAGTGGGATCAAAGCGCTTACACAGCGAGAAGAATCCTCACAGGATCTCAGGTAAAGACTTCGCCGATCCAGCTGAGTTTGACCAAATCCATGCAAATCGGAGAGCTGTTGAGAACGCATGAGAATCCAATCGAGGTGTTATTGAATAAAACTGGAGGCCTTAAACTCTTTGACGGTACAGTCAGATTCGTTGAGCGGAGAACTGAGTCCGGCTTCACATTTATCAACATTGCAATCAAAGGCCTCCGCCAAAACGACGGAAGCACGTTAGAGCTCAAGGTGAAGAATGAGGTGCTTGTCGCCTACAGAGATGGATCGCTAGTTGCCATGGCTCCAGACATCATTACGCCTCTGCATTTTCAGACTGGTAAGTGCATAACTGCGGAAAGGATAAACGAAGGGGATCATTTGACAGTGCTGGGCTTGCCAGCTCCACCGAAATGGCGGACTCCTCAAGGTCTAATGTTATGGAAAAACGTTTTAGAAAGATCTGAGATACTGGAATCGTATGTAGCGATTGAAGAACTAGCCACAGTTTAACGCTGTTTG
Organism: Candidatus Bathyarchaeota archaeon; assembly: GCA_020341775.1. Lineage (GTDB taxonomy): Archaea > Thermoproteota > Bathyarchaeia > Bathyarchaeales > SOJC01. The sequence goes on along the minus strand of CP070835.1, from coordinate 115,308 downwards.
GTCTTTCAGGGTGATTGAGTTGGATGCTGTGAAGGATGCTGCATGTGCATGGATTTCCAACAACGAAGGTCACTATGTAAAGATCAGTGATGCCGTGTGGGAACTGGCTGAACTTGGGTTAATCGAAGTCAAGTCTTCAGCGCTCTTAGCAGGCGAATTGGAAAAGCGAGGTTTCAAGGTCGAGCGTGGGGTTGCAGGATTGCCCACTGCTTTCGTGGCCAGTTGGGGGGATGGTAGACCTGTTGTTGGGGTAATGGGGGAATATGATGCACTCCCGGGAATCTCTCAGAAGAAGACTCCGTGGAAAGAGCCGTTAGAACGTGGTCAGCCGGGTCATGGCTGTGGCCATAACATTCATGGAACAAGCGGTGTAGCTGCTGCTGTCGCGATTAAAAGGGTGCTGGAGCAACACAAGATCGAAGGCACGATCCGATTCTTCGGCTGTCCTGCCGAAGAGAATTTTTCTGGCAAAGTGTTCATGGTTCGAGATGGTGTTTTCGATCGTGTGGACGCTGTGTT
>CP070835.1:110197-114689 GCA_020341775.1 Candidatus Bathyarchaeota archaeon | reverse complement strand
GTTTTTGCTAGGTAGTTCCAGACGTAACGATATGACATCCCGATGGAGCGGGCAGCTCTGGAAATCGCCTTCTCTCTCTTGATGGCTTCTAGGATCTCAGCTCCGCCTTCGCCTAGTAGGGGCTCTCCTTTGAATTCAAGCCAGACTTTTGCGACGGGGCGGGATTTGCTTCGGATGATCATAGCGTAAGGTTATGTAACCGTTATGCTTAATAAGTTATAACGCCCGATATATGCCACCAAACATAACGGAGGCTCAACGTGCGGAAAGCGGCTTTTGGCTGGGCGGTTCTGCTTGTTGTCGTGGTGGTCACTTCAGTTACAGCCACTGCATACTATCTTGAGCCCTCGACAGCCGACCGAGTGATTGTTTCAACCACTACAAGCCTCTACGATACCGGATTACTCGACGCCATTGAAGCAACCTTCGAAGCAAAAAATCCTATCGATCTAAACTTCATTTCTGTTGGAACAGGCATAGCCATCCAGCACGCTCGAAGAGGCGATGCCGACTTAATCCTCGTTCACTCACCACGTGATGAACTTGGGTTTCTGAAAGATGGAACGGGCCTCAACCGAAAAATAATCGCGTACAACTTCTTTGCAATCGTTGGGCCAGAAGATGATCCTGCGAAAATCCGATCCATGCTGCCTGCAGAAGCGTTAACAAAGATTGTGGAAACGGGTCGAAACGGAACGGAGACGCTCTGGGTGTCTCGAGGTGATAACTCGGGGACGCATTCAAAAGAGACGAGTTTGTGGACGGCTGCCGGTTTCGACTCGGCGACGTTGACTCAGGAAGGTTGGTTTGCTAGCGCCGGGTCTGGGATGGGAGAAACGCTGAAGAAAGCTGACTACTTTGGCGCCTATACGCTTGCGGACATGGGTACTTATATGAAGTACGTGAAAGACGACTTGATTTCGTCTGTGACACTCGTCGGACAGGCCGAAGATCTTCTTAATGTGTACAGCGCTGTTGTTGTCAATCAAACATTGCACCCAAGAGTGAATTTTGACGGAGCGCTCTCCTTCGTGAAGTTTCTTGTGTCAGACGAGGGGCAGCAGATGATTGAACAGTTCGGCAGAGCTACATATGGTCAAAGCCTGTTTCATCCTGCAGTGGGTCTGCTTAAGACCAACGCGGACCCTCCTTTGGCACAGATGATAAGGGATTATGCTTTCTTCAATAGCACGGAATGCCCGCCCGAATACCGCCGAGGCTATCCTGAACTCTACGACTAGGTGAATTTCGACTTGGTAAACGAGATCATTGAAGGATTCCTCACAGCGGTACATTTGATAAGCACAGGCGACCCGACTGTGGTAGAGATAAGCGTCCGTGCTGTTCTGGTTTCTGGGTCCGCTGTACTGCTATCAATGCTGTGGGGGCTACCTGTGGCAATGTTGTTGGGGTTGAAGCGTTTTCCCTGCCGATTCATTGTGAAAGGATTCTTCACCGCTATGCTCGGCATGCCTACAGTGACCCTCGGGCTTCTGCTCTACTTATTTTTTTCCAATGCTGGCCCAGTTGGGCCTCTGCGCCTGTTGTACACTCCAACTGCGATGATCATTGGCCAAGCAATCTTAGTAACGCCGATCACAGTCAGCTTCGTCGCGAGCGCGATCGAATCAGTTGACCCAGAAATCGCCGATCTAGCCAAGACTTTAGGCGCTTCAGAAATTCAAGCATCAATCGCTGTTTTGAGAGAATCGTCGAGGGGCGTTCTCTTAGCGTTAACGACGAGTTTTAACAGAGCCATTGCTGAACTCGGAGTCGTCTTGATGGTCGGGGGAAACATAGCGCATTCGACCCGCGTCTTGACGACGACCATCGCTTTGGAGACCAACAAAGGAGAGATAGCGTTGGCAATCGCTCTCGCAATAATTCTGTTGGTTATTGTATCAACGTTGACGCTGACCGTCAGTTTAATCCAACGGCATAAGATGAGCCGCCCCGCAGAACTGGAGAAGATGAGGACCTGAAAATGAAACCCATCATAGAACTCGAGAATGTCACCAAGATGTATGGAGACCTGACTGCTCTCAGACAGGTCAGCCTTCAATTTCATGAAGGCGAAGTGTCCAGCCTCCTAGGTCCAAATGGCTCAGGCAAAACCACGTTGTTGCGAATTCTCGCAGGCCTTGAAAACCCTACTAGCGGAGAGATGCGCTTCCAAAACGCGAGAGTTGACAGAGGCAACATCAATCGCGTTCGCCTGAAGACAACCATGGTGTTTCAGAAAACAGCGCTGTTCAACACCACCGTCTACAAAAACATTGCTTATGGTCTTAAAATTAGAGGGTATCCACAAAGTGAAACAGATGAGAGAGTCAAAGAAGCTCTTCGGATAGTGCACTTAGATGGTTATGACCAGCGCCCAGCTAAGAAATTGTCGGGAGGTGAACAACAGAGAGTCGCATTAGCGAGAGCATTGGTGCTTGACACCGAAGTTCTGCTCCTAGACGAACCTACAGCGAATATTGATCCCAAAAACGTCTCCATTCTTGAAGACGTTCTATCACAGGTCAACAAAGAAACGGAAACAACAATTGTCGTAGCCACCCACAACGTGTTTCAAGCGGAAACGTTGACAAGCCGGGCAGCGCTACTCCTTAACGGCGAAATAGTCAAAGTAGGTGCCCCTCAAGAAATCTTTACCTGGCCATCCAAGCTCTTGGAGAGCTATGCACGGCTGGAAAACACTTTTTCAGGCTATTCACAAGTAACAGGTGAAGGCACGTCGCTCGTGGATGTCGGCGATGGCTTGCACATTGAAGTTCCCTTTGAGAAAACTGGACACATTACCGTTTTTGTGCGCCCTGAAGACATTCTTGTTTCATCGAATCCCCTAATTTCAAGCGCAAGGAACTCGTTTGAAGGCTGGATCGTGCAGTATATGGATCTTGGGCCCATCGTGAAGTTGAAGATCAAAGCCAGGAAAGACTTCACAGTTCAGATAACTAAGAGGTCGTTCATTGAAATGGGCCTCAACGTTAACTCGAGAGTTTCACTGGCCTTCAAAGCATCATCAGTCAAAACACTCTAAACCTTCTCCACGCTTGTGAAGCCAAAGCGTATCTCGGGCAGAGAAGAAATTCCAAGGCCTTTGCAGTCTTTCGTTCAGATATCAGAAAGAAAATGGCACTGCACGGTTTTGCTTGGTCTCTACAGTCCTATTCTTGACTATGCTAGTGCATTCGCGTCTGTATACTTTATATGGCGCGTGCCAGTTGACTTATGAAGGTGGCTCGCAATTTGACAGGCACTCATATCCGTCGATTGGCTGACATACTGTTGGACTATTCATTTGGAATGGTTGATTTTGGCAAAGCATGGAGGGAGGACAAGAAAAGACTTTGGTTACGGTACAAACCAGCTGCTGATGGTCTAGCGCAGGTGATTGCGGAGAGCGTCTTTAGCCGAGGTGGCAACGTCTTTTTGGAACAAAGACCCTCATGGTGGGACTATACATTTTTCACTTCAGCCAGTGACAACGTTTTAAGCCAATGCCCGGACGACTACTTATACAAACTTGAACACGCTGCAGCACGACTGGTTATCCTGAGTGACTCAAACACACAAGCTTTGGCGAATGTGAAGCCTGAGAAGCGAACAATGTGGAGCAGAGCATCCAAGCCGTATTCGGATTTGGCAATGAAGGTCGATAGTCAGGGGAATTTCCTCACACCTTGGTGTGGCGTCATTTTCCCTACAGAAGCCTACGCCCAAGACATGGGAATGTCGTTGCTAGAATGCAGAGAGTACGTTTACGGTGCAATGTATCTCGATGCGGAGGACCCCAAAATGAAGTGGCAACAGGTGGCGAGAGATCAACGAGAAATGATCCAACAGGTCCTAAACAAATCAAGCCAAATAACCATAGTTGACGAAGCAGACGACACGTGTCTGGAAATGAGCGTAGACGGACACAGGTGGATTATCTCTGATGGGCACGTCAATTTCCCGAGCGATGAAATATTCAACGCGCCCAGAAAGACCTCCGTAAATGGTGTTTTAACCATTCCATCTTTGTCCCAATACGATCATGGTGGCCCTGAGGTGAAAGGCATTTGGCTTAAATTTATGGATGGAAAAGCCGTCGAATGGAGCGCTGACGTAGGACAAACTTACCTTGACGAATTCCTAACGAAAAATCCAGGAGCCAACTACCTTGGAGAATTCGCTTTTGGTAGACACCCTCTAATCAACAAAATTTCCAAGCAGATTCTCCTAGATGAAAAGATGGGCGGTACAATTCACTTAGCGCTGGGGCGGGCGTATGGACTTCACGTTCTAGAGGGCAAAGACAGATCGACTTTGAACCAATCTGCTCGCCATTGGGACCTAATCAGAGACATGAGAAAACCTACCGCATACATCAAAATAGGCGATGAACTCAAAGTCAGTTGGAATCAAGCAGACTGCAAGTGGAATGCTGAAAACTTGTAAGCTGCGCGTGCGTGCGCTGGCATCCGGCACGGAAGACGATACG
>CP070835.1:108907-110097 GCA_020341775.1 Candidatus Bathyarchaeota archaeon | reverse complement strand
TCCCTTAAATTCGCCAATCTTTCTGATTCAGTTGTCATCTCAGCCTTTGCGATCTCTGCTGCTTTCCCCATGCCAACTATTCCTGGCAAATTCTCAGTTCCAGAGCGTAAGCCTCGCTCTTGCCCCCCACCGTGTAACGTGGGTATAATTCGCGTTCCAGCCTTGATGTAGAGGGCACCTACTCCTCTCGGACCGTACATGTCATTCGAAGAAAGAGAAAGCAAATCGATGTTTTCATCTTGAACATCTATTGGTATCTGACCTGCGGCCGCCACAGCGTCCACGTGCAAAAATGCTCCTTTATTGTTGGCGATCTCTCCAATCTCTTTGATGGGTTCAATTGTGCCAATCTCGCCGTTTGCATGCATAATGGAAACGAGAACTGTCTTGTTGGTGATTTTCTTCTTTAAGGCTTCGATGTCTATGATTCCGTATTTGTCAACTGGAAGGTGTGTAGCTTTGAATCCTTCTTTGATGAGATACTTGCATGTGTTCATCACTGACATGTGTTCAATTGAACTCGTAACGATTTGGTCTCCCTTGTCCTTGTTTCTGTAGGCTACACCTTTAATCGCCACATTGTTGCTTTCGGTACCGCCCGAAGTGAAGATAATCTCCTCTTTTTTCTCTGCTCCAATCAACTCTGAGATCTTGGTGCGCGCTTCGTCAATTGCTCTTCGTGCTTCGTTGCCAAAATGGTGGATAGATGATGGGTTTCCATAGCTTTGGGTGAAGTAGGGCATCATAGCTTCAAGAACACGCTCATCAACGGGCATTCCTGCCGTGTGGTCCATGTAGACTCTTCGCATTATAGACCGCCTTTCGCTGTTAGAAGCATAATACAGCGTCAGCATCCAAGATTCGGTCGTTAAGAGTGGCAGCACCCACTATCTTTGCAGGGTCTACGAAGTCTCCTCTTCCCAATCCAAGGAGCATACAGCTCTGTTCGCAAACTTCAAGCTTTACTCCAGCTTTCACCGCTTGATTCATTACTTCCTTTAGAGAAGGAAATTCGCCCAACTTGATTTTTTCAGCTTCTCCCTCTTTGACTATAGTTATTCCTTTTATTAGGAAGTATACGGTTGCGTCTATTCCCATGGCTACGGCTGTTGTTGCCAAGATAAATGGGGCATAGGTGCGTTCTGGAGTGTCTACCCCGCTTGTTTGCACGTATAATATTTTCTTTTTCT
>CP070835.1:107742-108807 GCA_020341775.1 Candidatus Bathyarchaeota archaeon | reverse complement strand
GTCTTCGCTACGAGGGCGGAGTATCGTCCCAACCCGATAGCGATGACTACCTGCAGGATCCTCGATGTTGACTATGGGAGCGGAACGATAGAAGTTGCAGACATTGATGCGTATGATGGTACTCCCATTGTAGACTTGAAAGCGTATTTCCCCGTGTGTGACCGAGTGAAAGAAACTAGTACTCCAGCGTGGCTCTCCGGCTGGCCTGACTGGGTGCCTGAAGAAGGCCTAGGCCTGTGAAAAAACGGATCTTGCAAAAAATCTGCGCAACCCATTTTTTTCTAGTGCTTCTTTCCATAAATCTTTAAAGAGCATGCATATGCTATGATAACATCGAAGCTTCTCTAGAAGGGTGTGAAATTGGGAAAAAAGCCTGTTTTTGGATTTATGTTGATGTTAATTGTGGTTTCAGCGTTCAACGTCAATCTTGCGGAACCAATTCCTTTGGGGGAAGCAGCTGAAAGGCAAAGATTGGCTTCGCCGGAGGCTGCAACACCAACAGATCTTCTAATTATCAACGATCCGCATAAACATGCGTACTTCGGATGGCATGGCGCTTCTCAGATGCCTTCTGTAACGTCTGTTTTCGGCGATGACTTTGAGGATGGTACTCTGGACAGCTGGGAGTTCAACTATTCGACGAATGCTGCCCAAAACGGGAGCATTGCTGCGGGAACTTGGGGTTCCAGCATCGTGTCAGGCGGAGATGCCCTGTCGGGGGTCTTCAGTTCAGGCCTGTTTGCGGAGTCAGTTGCCTCAGTTGCGCCTTGGCAAGTTGACGCCGCGATGCATCAAGTCATCAGCAAAGAGGGCGTCACTGCACTCAAAGGCGTGGTGCAGTTTGACCAGATAACCGATCCTGGCGTTGGAGGAGGGGGCGCGGCTTTCTTTCTCATCGACGTAGCAAACGCGCTGAACGTGTCTGAATCAGTTTCATATGGCTTTGACAGCGATGTGTCGCAAACATGGGGTGACATAAGCTATGATGTTTCGCCGGGTCAGTTGGTGAATTTCGAAGCCGATGTAGACACGGATTATTTTGGTAAGTACGGCGACGACCTGCCC
>CP070835.1:104569-107642 GCA_020341775.1 Candidatus Bathyarchaeota archaeon | reverse complement strand
TCAATTGAGGACTTCGAAGAAGCGGCAGTCTCCTTTGCAGTCAACACTTGAATTGGTCGAGGATTACGGCAATCGCATCCGCCAAGCCAGGGAATCACAAAGACTGAGCCACGAAGATTTGGGCAAGAAACTCAACGAAAAGGTCTCTGTGCTGAAAAAGTTGGAAAACAATAAAATGCGGCCTGACAATAGGCTGGTTAAAAAGCTTCAGCATGTCCTAAAGATTAGGCTTCTTGTTCCATTAGCAGAAAAGGAGTTTCCAAAACAATTATTGAACGCGACTCGCCCCGCAAAAACCTTCACGCTGGGAGACCTAATTCAGAGCAAGAAAAAATCGGAGGCAACGAAATAACAAAAGCGATTGTCGTGCAACGTCGCCTAAGAAACGAACCAAGCAGCTTGGGAGAACTGCAAAGTCTAGCGGAGACCGCGGGATATACTGTTGTGGCGGTTGTTGAGCAAATAAGGAAGGCGGATCCACGTTATCAAATCGGAAGAGGCAAAGTGGAAGAAGTTGCCCGCTTGGTCGAAGAACGAAACGCTGAGAAAGTAATTTTTGACAATCAACTTAAACCTGTCCAAGCCTATAACATTGCCAAAGCAACCAGCTTGGAAGCAATAGACCGGTTTCAACTCATCCTAGAAATATTCTCTCGAAGAGCTTCGACAACTGAAGCTAAACTTCAAATCCAGTTGGCCAGACTCCGCTATGAATTAGCCCACGCAAAGGAGAAAGTCCGACTCGCTAAACGGGAAGAGCAGCCCGGTTTCATGGGATTAGGCGTATATGAAGTTGACGTTTACCACGAAACTGTGCAGCGACAGGTTCACACAATTCAAGAGAAACTAGCGAAAATCAGAAAAAAAAGACGCATCCACAGAAAGCAAAGACAAAAACTTGGTTTTTCATCCATATCGTTGGCTGGCTATACATATGCTGGAAAAAGCACGCTTTTCAACTCGTTGGTTCACGAATCAGTGCCAACTGGCAAGGGCTTGTTTACAACGCTCTCAACAACCACTCGAGTCGTGGAATTGTCCGGCAAAAATGTCCTTTTAACAGACACCGTCGGGTTCATCGATCGACTTCCCCTCACACTTGTGGAAGCTTTCCAGTCAACTCTTGAAGAGACTATTTTTTCTGATCTGATACTTCTAATAGTGGACGGCAGCGAAAACTTCAGCGAAATAGAAAGAAAGGTCGTGACCAGCTTGAACACCATTCAAGAAATAGGCGCTAATGGTATCCCGATGGTCACAGCGCTAAACAAAACTGATCTATTGGCAGAGCACGAAGTTCAACGACTAACAGACATGGTTAAAAACTTGACTCACAATGTTGTCCCCATCTCTGCGCTACATGGCAGAAACGTCAATCTTCTCAAGCAAGAATTGGTGAAAAATCTGGCAAATTACGTCCGCGCAACTTTCTCCGTCCCCCTTTCGGACGAAGCCCTCTCCTACATTTCATGGCTGTTCACCCACGTCGACGTCAAAAATGTGAAGTACCAGAACGACCATGCTGAGGTAGTTTTCGAAGCAATGCCAACTGCTACCGAGAAAATACTTGGCCGCATCGAACAATACAGCGGAACAGTAAAGGAAATTGTTGAGTCAACATAGGTGAAAGCCGTGCCAAAAGTCGTAGTTTTGAGATGGGGCCACCGACCACGCGATGCGCGATTAACTACCCACGTAGCCCTGGCGGCCAGAGCGTTTGGCGCGTCAGGAATGATTGTCAGTGACGTGAAGGATGAGAGCATCCAGAGATCTATGAGAAAAGTTGTCGAAACATGGGGAGGCCCATTCAATCTTCAAGTGGGCCCTTCTTGGAAGGCTAGCATCAGCGAATGGAAGGCCAAAGATGGACTAGTTGTCCACCTAACAGTCTACGGGGAAAACATTCAAAAGAGCAACGTGATCCGCAGGATTCGCGCAGCCAACAAGGATGTCTTGGTCATAGTCGGCAGTCAGAAAGTTCCAAGCGAGTTCTTCTCACACAAATTAGCCGACTTCAACGTTGCCGTGGGAAACCAGCCACACTCTGAATGCTCCAGCCTAGCCGTCTTTCTCGACCGATTCTTTGAAGGCAAGGAACTGGAAAAAGAGTTTGAGAAGGGCAAGCTTCAGATAATTCCGCAAAAACATGGAAAAAAAGTCGTCCAAAAAACCGTCTCTAGTTAGCCAGATTTTGAGCTTCTGAAATACATTTATGCTTCATGTAGACACTATATATAATGGTGATGGAAGTCCTCCATGTTGACCTTCGTAGACGACGAAGCATTGGTTAAAGTTGCAGAAGTCTTAGGACACGAAGAAGCGATTGAAATCATATACATATTGAAGGAAGCAGACGAAATCACAGATGACGAAATTGCCAACAAAACAGGAATCCGCCTCAACTCGGTTCGCAAAATCCTATACAGGCTGTATGACCATTCACTCGTGTCTTTAAGGAGGTCAAGGGACGAAAACACTGGCTGGTTCATTTTTCATTGGAAGCTCCAGCCAGACCAGCTGGAAGGCTTCATCATAAACCAGAAGAAGCATGTTCTGCAAAAGCTGGACACGCGACATAATTACGAGAAGACCCACGATTTTTATTATTGCGGGACATTAGGATGTAAAAGACTGCCCTTCGAAGATTCCATGGAACTACTTTTTCGCTGCCCAACGTGCGCTAAACCCATGATGCACTTTGACAACGGAAAAATAGTTGAAGCGTTATCGCGAAAGATTGGTCAATTAAGGAAGGAGTTGGGTGAGTAAGCAGCTTCCGTCCCGAGAGACGGCGCTGAAAATCCTCGCCAACGCAGGTTGTTCAAAGCATGTTATCAAACACTGCAAAGAAGTTGCAGATTCCGCAGTAGAAATTGCTCAAGCCTGCAAGAAAAAGGGATTAGATGTAGATGTCGCCCTAGTACAAGCCGGCGCACTTCTGCACGATGTCGGCAGAGCGAAGACCCACAATGTCGACCACAACATCGTAGGCGCCCAAATCGCCAAACACAGAAACCTGTCAAGCGCTGTGGTCTCGATCATCGAACGGCATGTGGGCGGAGGGATTACACAG
>CP070835.1:98409-104469 GCA_020341775.1 Candidatus Bathyarchaeota archaeon | reverse complement strand
TTGGGAACGTATGCACACTTGCGTACCGCCGCAAACTTACTTTTATCTCTCTCATAGTTACATATAAAACCTCTGAAACTACACTTCAGGAAGAACAAAGAAATGAAAAGGTCAAAGAACAACCAGACTAACAACGCACACATAGACCCAAGAAACCCATACATAACAACAATACAAGGCACTAAAAAATTACTAAGGAGAAAGTCTGGGACGGCTACATCATCCCCCACAGTAAAGAAGCATCCGTGCTAATAGAATCTTTCTTAAAGCGCAATTGAAGCGCGCGCATGAAAGATATTAAGTCTCAAAGTATAATATGAAGTGAAGGTGAAGTCTTCATGACATCGCGAGGCCTTTATGTTGGCAGGTTCCAACCATTCCATCTAGGGCATCTCCATGCAATACAATACGTTTTGTCGCATGCCGATGAAGTGGTCATTGTGATAGGCAGCGCCCAATACAGCCATCGATTAGATAATCCGTTCACAGCAGGTGAACGAGTTACCATGATTCGATTAGCCTTGGACGAAGCCAAACTGCCGCTCCCGAAATTCTGGATCATCCCTATTCGCGACATTCATGTTCACATGATGTGGGTTGCAGAAATTAGAGGTTTCACGCCCGCATTCGAGGCGGTGTACTCAAACGATCCACTAACCCGCCGACTTTTCATGGAGGCTGGGTTTTCCGTAAAGCCAATACCCTTCAACAAGCGGCACCTATACTTGGCCACAGAAATTAGGGAAAGAATGCTAAGAAACAAAGACTGGAAAGAGCGGGTGCCCATAAGCGTTTTCAAGTACATTACAGAGATTGACGGCGTCGGAAGACTTCAAGACCTAACCAAGACAGACAAAGTTCATATGTAGTTTTGTCGCTGAACCCGGATCGAATCGCCGATCTTTGCTTTAAACCTTACTTCTGCACTGCCTCGATTCACTGAAAGCTCCAAGAATTCATGACTACCAATGATCGCTAAGGCCACACCATCCGCAACATCGCCATACGCAGAGCAAAACGTCAAAACCATGTCCTTCTTGCCAATTTCAACCTTTAAGACTTCTTGTTCACGGATACCCAGATTCTTCACGATTTCTGATGGGATATTAGTGATTACGTTCCCGAAACCGTCAACGTGCATTACCTGGCCAAACACAGAACCATCCGCCAAACTAGGCTTCGCAAAATCGGGCACTACATAGTCTTTAATTTCCGTTCCAAACGCTCTTGCTCTGACACCCTCCGCCAAATAGGCTGCAACTGACGCGAAAATATCACGCCCATGAAAGGTCTTCGAGACTTTTGGGGCCACGAATTGTGGATTTTCAATAGCATAGACATGATCCAAGCTTTCTCTACAACCAGCCTGCATAAGAATCCCATTATCTGGCCCCACATAATAACCTAGCTTGGTTTCCACAATTATGGAGCGACGTCTGGTTCCTACACCGGGATCTACAACAGCAACGTGAACTGTACCTTTTGGAAAATGGGGCGCTGCACACGCAAGCACAAAAGCTCCCATATAAACGTCAAACTTGGCAATTTCGTGGCTAATGTCGACAATCTTCGCTTCTGGACACTTGCTGAGTATAACAGCTTTCATTTCTGCAACGTAGGGATCTCTCAACCCAAAGTCAGAAAGAAGTGTAACTATTTTCTGAGGCACGTAACTCTCTCCCATATCACACTCGCTCAGGACCTTGATTATAGGGTAATAGCACGTTCCTTAAAAGTCAGATTTTTCGATTCATTTTTGTAAGCATTTATATACAGCCCAGATAGTCTAGTCAAGAGCAACTGGTGAAAGCAATGCCAGACGTAGCAGACTATTTGAAACAGAGAATCGCCGAAGTTCGCCTTGCCAGACTGGTTGGCGAAGTTGTTTGGGCCCTTGGCTCATTGATTTCCATTGGAGGACTTTTCTGGAGAGTTCTTGAACTCATAATCGCCGGTTTTTCATTACTGTTTTTAGGGCTTTATCTATGCGTCCATTACGAACTTCAAAGACTTGACTACACTTTTGCTTTGGAACGATTCACCCGCCGAGAGAGATAGAAATACTAACTCAAAGCAGTTTAGCACTTCATGCACGCATGTACCAGAAAGTGTTTTGTCTGTAAGTAAAAACACACACGCTTTCTTATTAAATTCGCTTCTAAAATTAGGAAAAGCTAGGTGACATGCTAAATGGCAATAGCGCGCGAAAAAATCGCCCCAGTATCACCCCACAGGGGGCAGCCAGAACTCAAGTCGCTCAATGCTCAGCAAGTCACCGCTATAGCCTTAGGCTTTCTGAAAACACTCGGTCACAAAAGAGGGATCAAGCCGAAACACGTTTTCATAGAGAATGAATGTTACGTTGTAGAGGTTGAAATTGGAAAGAAAACACTAGCGAAGGTCAATGTCGATATGATTACGAGTGAAATAAAGGAATATGCCATCGCTAAGAAGGTGGAGGAGGCTCCAATAAATCTACCAGTAGAACCGCGTGCGTTACTAATCATGTTTGGAGTAGCTGCTACGGTCTCCATTCTCTTGGCGTTGCTCGATCTTCAAAGCCTCCTAGGTGGTCTATTTTAGGAGCACTCCACGCCGTCATACATGCCAAATCGCTGCATTTTCTGTTGCAAGAGCAGCGGCAAATTAAGAGCCAACTCGTGAAAAACTGCGTGTGCATGCATACATCGCCCAGTTGCTGAAGCAGACAGGATGTTGCGACTTGACTAAACTTGAAGTTTGACCCGTCTGTAACGTGAGTTGGTGAGTCTAGTGGGAGACTTTTTAGTCTTTTAAGGATGGTGCATAAAAATGGGAGTGATAGATTGTTAGATTGTTGTTGGCGGCGGTGGTGGTGCAGATGGCACTATTTGCGATTCGGGCAACTCTTTTGCACGTCTTCTTCTTAGGAGAACAACAGCCACACCTATTATCAAGCATACTATTGCTGCAATCACCACGAGCCCTCCAAGGTTGGGTCCAATTGTAGCTGTGGGGGAGAAATACACAGTGTATACTGGATCATGCTCAATTCTGTAACCGCTGTAGTTCGCGTATGAGATGATAAAGAGGTAGTCCGCTCGGGTCATATTGGTTATGGTCTCCTTTGCCCGATGATAAAGTTGCGGATACATGTGAACTAAAATGAGGGGCAGATACTTCGTGAATTCTCGATGGAAATTAAAAAGATTACGATTTCGTGTGAAACCGCCTATTCGGGTAGTTCGGGTAATAGCGCTGTGAGTGTATGATGTGCTTTCAGTAGGATCTTCCGTGTAGTTGAAAAGTGCGTAAGTTTCTTTAACGCCAAAACCTGCATCAAAAATTTTCTCGCCATCATTTGCATACGTTGAAATGGATGAATTGCTAACGAAAACTTCTTTGTCAGTAACGTTCTGTCCAGTGTTTGATGCGCTGTAAGTCTCTCTGTCCACCATTATCGAAGTTTGGAAGTTGACGATGCTCATTTTCACGTTGTGTTTTTGGAGGAACTGGTAGATGGTTTCGTCCGAGGTTTTTACGCCGAGTAGGTAGCCACCAGTGCTATTGTAGTGGATAAATGGGAAAATCCAGAGGCTGCGCATTCTACCGATAACATGGTCTTGATTTATAGTTGCAAGGTGGGAGACAGGATCTATTTTTAGTGTATAGTTGAAGGCTAACTCATCATAAGTTGCCAGCCCCCAAGGATTGGCTGTGTCAGTCACATTCTCCTCTGTAAGGTGAGTCGTTGTCCAAAGAGCTGTCAGATTTGTATATTTCATGCCCCAACTCCACGTTAAATTGTCCTCAGAGCTGGTTAAGGGAAAAATTTCGGTTTTGCTGTTTAAAGCTGGAAGATCCACGTTTGGGAGATTGGCGCCCAAGCTAAAGGATGCCCAAAGCGTATCGTTTCTGTCTGGCACATCAGAATATATTGACCGTGCCGTGTCGTTGAAGCCCATCAACATTACAAAGGAGGACGCAACAAGGGCGTCTCTCTTAGTGTTTTCGGTTTTATAACGAAGCAGCAGAGTCTGCATTGGAATAGTGAGGTAGGCCAAGTTTGCTAGGCTTATGTTGCTTAATCCCGCGTATAGCATTTGCAGGCCCATTTTATTAACATAGGTCATGTAAACATAAGCATGCCAATAGTTCTTCGGTCGTGGCAATCCATTTAGCAGAGCCCATGCTCGCGCATAGTCGAAGTAGTCAACAATTTTGGCGAAGCTCTCTTTCTGAAAGTCTGTCTTAAGCAGCTCGTCTGCCACCGCTCTGGGTGGAACGATTATCACCGTTGTTACTAGGCAAGAAAATAAAATTACAGCAAAAGTTTTTGTATTCAACTTTAAATCACTCTTTATATTACAGTTAACGTGTAGCGGTTGGAATTTCTAAAAAACCTTATGAATTGCAAATAAGGGACACAGATCAATAAGTCGAATGAAATTCTGACGAAACGACACTGAGAAAGCGCGCGCGCATTAACTAATCAGCAGATTTTTCAGCAAGTGAGTCGTTCTATTATTCAGCGATGAAAGACGAATGCTCCTTGTGCAAGAGAGTACTACCCTTCTATTCATTGAGACGCTGCTCTAAATGCCAGAAGCTTCACTGTCGAAGCTGCATGACTAAGAATTTATGGAGCGAAGAAAGAGACCTCCTATGCTTGAATTGTGCGAGGAGAATAGTTGCACCGCGACGACAAACCTCAAAATACGGCCCGCTTAGAGAATATTTGTGGCGAAGAGGCACTTTTGCGAACCTAATCACGTTGTCCTTCTCAAAAATTGAGGGCATAATAAATGCGGATTTGCCATTCAATGCTTTGCGTAACGCGAAGTGGTGGCGCAATACTGAAGCAACCACGCAGGGCTATGCTTGGACAAGCGTAGGCTGGCGAGCTCAAAATGTAAACTTGGAAGATCGAACTGTTACTTTCAAAAAACAACTTGAAGAAGGAAAAGCAGGGCATATGAAGAAGAAGAGGCGGAGGAGGACCAAAACCTCTCAAACACCGTTCACACCAGTTCCTGTGAGAATTCGGAGAATTCGACAGCCTTCGAAGACACGAATTGCCCAAGCTTTGGCACGAGCGAAAAATGTGGAGAGAAAGAAGGCCTCAAAGCCCTACAAAACCAAACTAAAACCCAAGTCTGCTTACGAGAAAAGAATTTACGATCCAGAAGCTAAACCCACATCTTGAAACTGGAGTGCAGACGCAAATGAGGTTTTTTACTTAGCACAAAAAAGCAAAAGTTAAAAATCTAGACGTGTAAGACTATTGCGAGTCGCTCTAAGATGATAAGAAGGCTTGTCCTGGACGTCTTAAAGCCCCACAATCCCAACGTTGTTGAACTTTCTCTCGCTCTCAGCGAGTTGAATGGCATAGAAGGGGTAAATGTGATTATATACGAAATCGATCAGCAAGTGGAGAATGCGAAGGTCATAATTGCAGGAAACAGCATAGACTTCGATATTGTGAAGAAGAAACTAGAAGAAATGGGGGCAACCATTCACTCTGTTGACGAAGTTGCGGCTGGCAGAAGAATAGTTGAAGAAGTGAGAACTCCTCAGGACAGATCTGCTCGGATTTGAGGACAGACCAAGGCTTTTGTACGTGTCACTAAATGCTGCATACAGCATGTATGCAAAGTGGCGCGTGCTCGTAGGTCTGTGTTGGGAGATTGTTGGCTGCGCGCGCGCAGCAGTGGCTTGTCTTCACGCTCCTTTGTCTAGCAGCTTATTTTCTTTTGCGCGCGCACTGATTGTAGCACGGTGTGGGTAAAGGAACCTAGAAGGTTTTCGGCGCTTCTGTGATGGAGGTGACTGCTAATCTGACAGCTTTTTTCACATCGTCCAACGAAAGCAGCGAAGATGGACTGTGAATGTATCGCGCAGGAATGGATAAAACGCCACATGGCACACCCTCTCTTGTGAGAGCAATTCGAGCTGCATCTGTAGACCCGGCTAGCCCAGTTTCTAGTTGATAAGAAACCTTTGCTTTCTCAGCGGCGCCTACGAGCAACGACAAGACCTTCGGGTGTGTGATCAATCCTGCGTCCATCACCCCAATCACCG
>CP070835.1:92639-98309 GCA_020341775.1 Candidatus Bathyarchaeota archaeon | reverse complement strand
TTGTTTAGAATCTCTCGGAGCATGTCCATGTTAGTGAATTCTGCATAGGCAACAACGTCGAATTGTCCTGTTACGGCGTGAGCCGATTCTATTCCTTCGATTTCAAGTGTGGCCTTTATGGTTTGCCAAAGGAATTGAGGATCTGAATTAACGAATATGTACGCCTCCACGAAATCACCAGCTTTACTAAGGTAGGTTTCATTTATCTATTTTGCCATTACACGTGCGTGCCATAATCAGCAAAGGAGTCGCGCACGCGGCTGATTAAGATACTCTTTTAAGATTGTGCAGCGAAAAAAATACTTGGTTATGAATCGGAGCGACGGTCCTACAATTATGCCGAAATTCCATTCTCTGAAGCATGTTCTTGCTCAAGCGGAGGAAAACGAAAGGAGATACGAATGGTTATCTGCGATTGAGCATTACAATGAAGCCCAGTTCTGGGTGGTTGAGCAGAAAAGTTTTTTGGAGGCTGGAGACCTTCAAGAAAGAATCGGGTACTGCTTTCACAGAGCTGCCATGCAGGCTAATAGCAGAAGGGAGTTCAGAGAGAGAATAAACCTTGCCGTACGGGCCTATGAGAAGGCCCACGGATTTTATGACAAGCTTCGGAACAGGCAGAGTGAATCAAGAAAGCTTCGTTGCGAAGCCGCTGTTAAATATCTTGGCTACTGGCTTGCTGCAAATCCCGAGGAAAAAAAGAAACTCCTTGATGACTGCTTGGAGTTAGAGAGTCGGACACTTTCAAACTTTCTGGCAACTAGAAACCTGTTGGAATATGTGAGAACATATAATGCATTTCCACTGGTCTTTTTTTTCCGGGTTTTTCTTGAAGAGAGTAGACATGCCTTAAAGAACATTTTAGAGAGGGGTCTGCAATGGGGTGAAAAGGCAATCGCCAGCTTTTCCAAACAAGACGACCTGCTCGCCTGCACCTACTTCACCATGGCAACATGCTTGAGCGATTCAGGGTTCTATCTAATTTCGGAGTCAGAAAAGATAGATAAATGTCGTGTGCGAGCCCTAGATTATCTAAACAAAGCTGTGAAGCTTTCCGAAACAACTAACAACGCCCTTGTCCTGGGATTGTCCCATCTTTGGCTTGGAGTAAACAAAGGCGAAGAAGCAGCAGCGAGGCACCATAAGAAGGCCCTCGAGTATGGCAAACGCACCAGAGACAACTTTCTAATCGCGCATGTGCTAGATTACCTTTCATATAATACCTACTGGAAAGCCCGCTCTCGAGCCATTGAAGATCCTGCAATTAGAAGAAAACTGGCTGAGAAGGCAGTAAAACTCTACGAGAAGGCCCATCGCCACTATGGCATAATCTCATTTGTAAGCCCTAGAGGCGGCCTTTTAGGACCTCCTTCAGGCCATGCTGAGCACTTTTACCATTTAGCAACGTGGGAACTTGTTCCCCAGAAAAAGCAAGAGCTCCTTAAGAAATCAGCACGGCTTGGATTGGACTCCTTGAAAGTGGCAGAGAGATCCCATATGCCAATGGTGATTGCACAAGTGCTCCACGTGGTCAGCAAAACTCTACAAGCCCAAGCAAACATGGATCCAAATCGACAGACAAAAAGGGAACTATTGGAGAAGGCTCTGACATATCGTGAAAGAACTATTGCGATTCAACGAGAGCTGACGCCTTTCTTTTATTGGAACTTAGGAGTAATGCTAAATTATCTAGCGGTTATAAAGGGGGAACTCGCTGAAATCGAGACCGACGCTGCAAGTAAAACTAGGATTCTCGAGGAAGCCGTTTCAAGTTTGAAAGAATGCCTCGAGTTATGTAGCAGAGTCATGCCTGAATTTGAGAGGAAGGGCGAAATTACCCTTTTTGCGCCCCTACGAGATTACCAAGAAACTTATGCAAGGCTGTTAATGCGTCTTTACAAGTTGACGGGCAAACCAGAGTGTCTTATGAAGGCAATAGATGCATTGCGTCAGGGAATAATATCGGCGGATAAATTGGACATGGTCAGCCTTCGGGCAGAGCTGTATTGGAAAATTGCCAAGGCTCAAGATACGTTGGGGGAGTACTTAGAAGCCGCCGCAAATTTTGAACATGCGTCAAAAAGCTACCTCAGGGCGGCTCAAAAAATCCCTCAACTGAGGAAGTTCTATAAAGAGCATGAATTCTACATGCAGGCCTGGAATGAAATTGAGAAGGCAAAATATAGCCATGCACAGAAACAATATGGGGAGGCCAAGAAACACTACGAAAAGGCAGCCACCCTCCACGAATCAACAGGTCGGTGGAGCTATCTTACTTCAAATTATTTAGCGTGGGCGCGACTGGAAGAAGCAGAGCACCTTAGTAGAGGCGAGCGAATCCGAGAGTCCATAAGACTCTTCAAGACAGCGGCTAAATTATTTCGTGAGACAAAAAGGACTTTACAGAAGGTAGTTGAAACAATTGAGAGCGAAGATGAGAAGGATTTAGTCACGAGGCTGATTAAAGCCCTCGCGGTGAGAGAAGAATATTGTCAAGGGAGAATTGCATTAGAAGAAGCAAAGATCCTCGGCAGACATGGAAATAACGCTGCTAGTTCAAGAAAATACGGCTTGGCTGCCAAGAAATTCCAGCAAACAATGGTCAACGTGGAACGCGAACCCAACTTCACAGGTGCGACAAAAGCAAAAGATCGCCAAGAACTCTCGCCAATCATTTACCTTTCAAAAGCATGGCAAATGATGAAAAAAGCAGAAGCCGAAGCGTCTCCGGAATTGTATTTAGAGGCTTCCAAGCTTTTCAATCAAGCCAAGGAACTTAGCATCGATGAAAGAACCAAACTTTTGGTTCTGGGGCACAGTCGCTTCTGCAAAGCACTCGAAACTGGAACAAAGTTTGAAGACTCTAGAGATACATCATTGTACTTAGAGGCTACTCAACACTTAGAAAGCGCTGCAAACTACTACGTTAGAGCTGGTTTTAAGTTAGCGTCAGAGTACGCTGTTGCCACACAGCGCCTTTTTGACGCTTACATCTACATGGACAATGCAAAGAAAGAGACTGATCCTGAAAAGAAGGCGAGGTATTACATTGTAGCAGAAAGGGTTTTGCAGACATCCATTGGTTCTTACTTGCAAGCAAAACACCCCGCAAAAAGCAAGCAAGTTCAACGGCTTCTCGAGAAGGTTAAAGGAGAAAGAGAGCTGGCTGCTTCCTTAAGCACTGTTTTAAACGCCCCAACTATAACTTCATCAACAGCCAGCTTTGTCACGCCAACTCCCACTGAAGAAATGGCGGTAGGCTTGGAGAAGTTTGAACATGCCAGCATTCAAGCAAGCTTGACGGCGCCTACGAGAAAAGTCTTGGTTGGAGAAAGCTTCAGTTTGGAAATGCAAATCTCCAATGTGGGAAAGCAAGCGATCTTGCTGGATAAGATTAAAGATGTAATTCCACTGGGTTTTGAGTTGATTTCTCAACCCAGTTATGGTCATCTAGATGAAGAAGATCTAGATATGAAAGGGAGACAGATCAACCCACTCAAGACTGAAGAGATCACTCTTGAGTTCAGATCATTCACTGATGGTGCTTTTGAAGTAAAGCCAAAGATCATTTATCTGGACGAAACTGGGCGACAAGTGTTCTCAGAGCTTCAATCCGTGAGAATTGAAGTTTCAAAGATGGTTCTCAAGAACCGCATCCCAACTGGCTACATGGGCCTCGACAACTTGTTGTATGGCGGAATACCGAAAACCTATGGGGTCGTCCTAACTTCACCTTCGTGTGACGAAAGAGATTTGCTGGTTAAAAGGTTCATTGAAACTGGAGTGAGGAATGGCCAAATAACCTTCTATGTCACCATAATGCCGATTGGCTTTGAGAAACTCGCAGAACGTTTCCCGCCAAACTTCTACCTTTTCATCTGCAATCCTCAAGCAGATGCGATCGTTAAGAGCCTTCCCAACGTATTTAAATTTAAAGGGGTGGAAAACCTTACGAACATTAGCATCGCCTTGACCTCAGTCCTTCGTAGGTTGGAGGGCGCATCCAATTCCCCCCGTAGATGTTGCCTTCAAATTCTATCAGACGTTTTATTGCAGCATCGGGCCCTTCAATCTAGAAGATGGGTAAATTCGATTCTTCCTGAACTTAAATCTCAAGGCTTCACAGTTCTAGCAGTTATGGATCCGGGAATGCATTCACCACAAGAAGCTAGTGCAGTTCTAGATCTCTTCGACGGAGAAATCAGCATCTACGAAGAGCAGAACGTCAGATTCCTAAGAGTGAAAAGATTGACAAAACGAAGATTCTCGAAGAGTACATTGCCTATGAAAGTGACTGACTAGGCGCATGCTTGAAATGCGTTTTCACCCACAAAAATGAAGGAAACTTGAATGCTGGTGGATAGCCACGCGCATCTCCAGTGGGAGAGTCTCGACAGAGATAGGGAAGCAGTGATTAAAAGAGCGATCAAGGCTGGCGTTGAGAAGATTGTTACAATAGGGTTCGACCTGCCGGGAAGCAGAAAAGGAGTCCGGCTTGCCCGAAAATACCATAATGTCTATGCAACTGTAGGCATTCACCCCCATAAGGCCAGCCAAGTTAATGATGATGTCTTGAATAAGCTAAAACGTATGGCTGAGAGACCAAAAGTAGTCGCCATCGGAGAAATTGGACTGGACTACTATCGGCATTTATCCTCAAAACAGGCACAACAGAGAGCTTTCAGGGCTCAGCTTCTTTTGGCAGAAGAGCTGCAGCTGCCTGTAGTAATTCATGACCGAGAGGCTCATGTAGATATTCTTAGAATTTTATCTAGATTCACGAGCAGGCTAAAAGGTGTCCTGCATTGTTTCTCAGGAAGCCCAGATATGGCGGTTCAATGCACTGATTCAGGCTTTTATGTGTCTTTTGCAGGAACGGTAACGTTTCCCAACGCTCGTAAGCTGCACGAAACCGCAGCTTCGGTCAGCTTAGACAAGATTCTCGTGGAAACCGATTGTCCATGGCTGGCGCCGCAGGATGTTAGAGGCAAGCGGAATGAGCCTGCTTTTCTCAAGCATACAGTGGAGAAAATCGCACACTTGCAGGAGACCTCTTTTGAAACAGTAGCTATGAAAACTACAAAGAATGCTCATGAAGTATTTGCACTGCTCTAAGGACTGCCTGCAATACATCGTTAGGAGTTTATTGGCCAACAGCCTGTGGACGAAAAATCAGCTCAATGCCCCCGCATCTCTCAAAAATTTTCGAGTTCGTGCTGCGTGCACGCGTAGTGGCGAAGCTAATCAGCGCGGCACGAGTACGTTGAGTAGTCATATGACTGCTAAACTCTTTAGTGGAGGCTTTTCCATGACTTGATAAGAAGGTTTCACCATGAGCTCAAAATTGCTCGTTATAATTGGAACAGGTGATAAGGAAAAAGCCGTGGCAGGTCTGATGTATTCTCGAAATGTTTTGAAGAATGAGTGGCTCGACGATGTTAAAGTTGTGTTCTTTGGCCCTTCCGAAAAATTGGCTGCTTTCGATCCCGAAATAAAGTGGTTCATTAAGGAAATCGCCACTAGAGGCGCCATCTTTGCTTGTAAGGCGGTCTCGGACAAACTGGGGGTGTCAGAGAGCTTGGGAAAGATTGGAGTAAAAGTGGAATATGTTGGAACGATTGTGTCGAATGCGATTAAGGAAGGCTACCTTCCAATGGTTTGGTGAGTGGA
>CP070835.1:90008-92539 GCA_020341775.1 Candidatus Bathyarchaeota archaeon | reverse complement strand
TTGTGAGATCTGGACCGTATGCTGGAACACACACAGGTGGTCTGCAATTAGTAGCTTGGTCGACTTTCGGAGCGGGAATCGACGTTTATGATATGGAATTTATCATAAAAGCAAATGATCTGTGTGATGTTTTGGGTCTCGATCAATCATCTGCAGGACATGCCATTGAGTGGGCAATGGAATGTTACCAACGAGGAGTGTTGTCAAAACAGGATACAGATGGAGTAGATCTAAGGTTTGGGAATGCCGAAGCAGTCATCAATCTTCTTCCAAAAATAGCTCGCCGAGAAGGCAAATTGGCTGATATTCTTGCTGAAGGGGCTTATAGAGCAGCGACGAAAGTCGGGAAAGAATCTTGGAAATGGGTTGCCTCCAACTCGAAAGGACTTCCAACAACCAGAGCCGATCAAAGAGTCTCAAAAGCGTATGCGCTTGCTTTTGCAGTGAATCCAAGAGGTTCAGATCACCTACACACCGAAACAATTGCAGAATGGGGCATTACTCCCGAGGCCCTTGAACTAGTGGAAAAGCTCACAGGAGATAGAAAGTGGGCATCTCCTATCTTCACTCAATACCGACCCGAGATCGTCATATGGCACGAAGATATCTACGCAGCGACAGAATCATTGGGGCTTTGCGTCTTCACATCCACGAACTCTTATTGTGTTACGTTTTCAAATATGGCTGAAATGTTTACCGCAGCCACAGGGGTCAAAATGAATGAAAAGGAGATTCAAATTGCTGGCAGAAGGATACTTACCCTGGAGAAATGCTTCAACGTGCGAGAAGGAGCAGACAGAAAGCTAGATGATCTTTCATGGAGGATGATGAACGAACCAATGCCCTCAGGTCCTAACAAAGGTATGATGAACTCATCAGAAGAACTTGATAGGATGCTTGATAAATACTATGCTCTCCATGGTTGGGATGTTAAGACTAGCTGGCCATACAAAGAAACCTTGATTTCATTAGGTCTAAAAGACGTATCAAAGAAACTAGGGGAGATCAGAAAAATACCAACTGTCAAAAAGTGAAGGCTACCCGTATCATGCGTTGAACACTATAGGTTAGAGCCATCTCAATTTCTTGCCTAGTCCTTTCCTCAGCGAGATCTCGTAGATTCTTTTGGATATCGCTATGTCCTCGCTTCCCATACCTATTGGAACACACAGTATGCTCTCTGTGTCAAATTCTCTTCCTTTCTTCTTCCCTGCGACTATATCGCCTAGCTCTGCATAAACATCTCTCTTGGAAAAGAGCCCCTTCGAGACCCATTTTGCAAGTTCTCCCCGATGCATAGTCTGCTCTAAATGATCTACAACTATTTTGTTCACTGTTCTTATTATTTTGAACTCAAGCTCCTGATAGCTGCCCACAGCGCATATGAAACACCCAGCTTTTAACCACTCATTGCGCACCAACGGAGCGTCTGCAGAAGTTACAGTCACTACAATGTCGGCGCCTTTGACACCACTCTCCACGCTGTCTACTGGGCTAACACGCAAATTCAGTCTCTTGCCCATCTCTTCTGCAAAGCTTTCTCTTGCGTTTTTTCTTATGTCTGCAACTCTTACTTCGCTCAACTTTAGCACTTCGTTCAAAGCGGATAACTGAAAGCCTGATTGATAACCTGCTCCTACAATGCACAGAACTCGGGCATCCAGTCTTGAAAGATATTTTGCCGCCACTGCTGTTGCTGCGCCTGTTCTCATTGCAGTGATCCAGCCACCACCGATTATGGCGACAGGAGCAAAAGTTTCCGGGTCGGTCAGAATTATCGTGGCAAAAATGCTCGGAAGACCGTACTTCTTCGGGTTGTTCCAGTTGGCTCCAGCCCACTTAATGCCGCTCATATTCCATGGTCCAACATACGCAGGCATTGCATTGCCCCAAGTGTCGTATTTCGCAGTGATTTGCATGTCGAGGGATATCTTGGGAGGAACAATTGCATCGCCTTCACCGTGGGCCTTGAAGACTCTTTCTATGGTTTCCACGGTTTCTTTCATTGTCAGGCCAGTGAGAGCAACGTCTTTTTCCGCAAGATATAGTATCTCTATTTCTTTTGACATGGTTCATTCACGCAACTTCAAACATTATATTCATTAAATCATTCATGAATTCGATATCATTGATAACCACAAGCCTTGAGAACTATAAGTGCGTATATCTTCGCGGCATCAACGACTTGATCTATTTCTATGTGTTCGTTGGCTACGTGGCATTGGTCGAGTTTTCCTGGGCCAAAATCAACAATAGTTGGTATTCCAGCTTGGTTAATGAGAAAACGCGCATCTGTAGCTCCAGGTATACCAGCTATCTTTGGCTCCTTCCCAGTTACGTATGTTGTTGCGTCTCTTGCCATTTGAACAATTCTTTCCTTTTCAGATATTTCTGCGGGGTTTGTAAGACGAAGTACCTTAACATTCGCCTTTATCTCTGAATCGATCTGTTTTAGATCATGAAGGCACTCTTCGATTTCATCTAGAATCTGATCAAATGACTGGTCAGGCACCGTTCTTATGTCAAATGAC
>CP070835.1:87260-89908 GCA_020341775.1 Candidatus Bathyarchaeota archaeon | reverse complement strand
TTCAACACTACAGACTCATGGTGTATGTGTAAATCCAAATGACCCCGTCTGTAAAAGAATTAGAAATCCGCTGACCTATCATCTCAGAAAGAAATCTATCAAAAAACGGGAATAGCTTTCAGCGATAATGGATGAAGCTACCGCATGTGCAGAAGAGTTTAGGATTTGTGATTTAGTTCTGATCCGAGAACTCTTTAATAGTTAGGGATTTCAAATCCGTAACGGGAAATGGCTTCAATTAAGGCTGTACCTAAAGATGTCAAAGAAGAAAAAGAAGAAGAGTTGGAAGGAAAGGCAGCGAGAGAGACAAATAAAGCAGCAGAAAGCCCGAGAAGCTTACCGCTTACAGAGCGCGAGAGGCACCAGGAAAAGAGGTCGAGAATGGCCGATGAGGAAAATAGTCCTTGTTGTTTCTCTAATTGTGATACTAATAGGAGCATATCTGGTGTGGCATTACATTTTCTCTTTGGAGGAACCACCCCAGAGTGGGGTTATTTACATCAGGGCTGATGGATCGGTTAATCCCTCCACCGCAGCAATCCTGAACACAGGAAACACCATTTACACGTTCACTGCTGACGTTTACGACTCCGTCGTAATAGAGCGGAATAACATTGTAGTTGATGGAGCAAACCACAAACTTCAAGCCCTAGGTGAACCCAAGTCCGACGGAATCGACTTGACTGGAAGAAGAAATGTGACCATCACAAACCTGCAAATCAACGGCTTCGGCAATGGCATCCACTTCGTGAACTCCTTTGACATCACGTTAAGTGACAACAGCATAAATGAAAACCAGTATGATGGGATCCGCCTTGAAAATTCCTCAAACAACATCCTAAACGCAAACACCATAACAGACAATCAGTTTGATGGCATTGTTCTCTACTCTTCTTCGAGCACGACCCTAAGCGGAAACACCGTAACGGGCAATCAGTATGACGGCATCCACCTCGAATTTTCTCACGATAACACCATAAGCGGAAATAACGTAGTAGATAACAAAGACGATGGGGCTCACCTCAGAAATTCTTCAGACAACACATTGAGTGGAAACACCATCACAAACAACAACAACTCAGGCGTCTACCTCAACTCGGCACCTCATAATGTTTTTTCTCAAAACAATTTAGCAAACAACAATGATGGCTTCCTACTCGAGTATTCTCCGTACAACACTTTAAACACCAACATCATGGCAGGCAACGACCACTCTGGTGCCTACTTTTTTTCTGCATCCCATAGCATTATTTCTGAAAACAACTTAGCAAACAACGTCCGTGGTATTGTTTTCGAGCAGTCTTCAAACAACACTTTCAGTGGAAACACCTTAGTAGACAATCAGCAAGGAGTCGCCTACTACAACTCTCCTAATAACAGAAATTACTATAACAACTTCATAGATAATGCTGAACAAGTGAATACTTACGAGTCCCCTAATATTTGGGATGATGGGTATCCTTCTGGTGGAAACTACTGGAGCGACTACAACGGCACCGACCTGCAAAGTGGGCCTTATCAGAATGAGACGGGCAACGATGGAATAGGAGATACCGTGTATTTCATAAACGCAAGCAATACAGATAACCATCCTTTAACAGGAATGTTTCAAAGTTTCAACATTGCTTTAGAATATAATGTTCAATCAGTATGTAGCTCCATAATATCTGGATTCCAATTTAATGGTACTGCAATAAGCTTCAACGTTATTGGTGAAGATGGCACTACTGGTGCCTGTCGGATCCGCGTACCAACTGCTTTGATGAATGGCAGCTACAAAGTCTTCGTCAGCGGAACAGAAGTTCCCTTCACTCTGCTGCCCTTCTCCAATAGCACACACAATTATCTATATTTCACATACCACCACTCGACACTTGAAATAACCATAACATCACAGTAAGAGCCGGAGCGCGTACGAAACAGGCCCAGAAAAGGAAGCAGAAAAACTAGATTCGTGGAGCATTCTTTCGTTTCTTTCTCGAAAGTTTCGTCAGCAAAGAGAACGCGAATGAATCTTTATCCACGGGTCTAGTTTTCAGGGCGCCAGCCTCTACTGCTGCATCAAGAATCTTTGTGCCTTTTTCGGTTCTAAGAATCATAAAAGTCCAATCACTGAGCCCCAAGCCGCCTGCCGATAGATCCGCTAACTCTGCGCTAAAGTCTGTACAGGCATGACAGCTGGCTCGAGTATACTGTTTCGCCTCAGACAAAGGTATGTCTTCCACCTTGCCAGATTTAAGATAGACTAGAACTTTGCCCTTGATGTTCATTTTCTCAATGTCGTTCAGGTTAATGCCCATGTTTTCGTTGAGATGCTTTTGGAAGAGCCCGTTGTAGGTGAAGCATTCTGTACACATCAGCCCAATTGTGAATTGCAGGGGGTACGCATATTTTTTTAATGGGAACATCTGTATTTTCCGCATTGCATGGATCTGACAGGGGGTGCCAACAAAAGCGAGGCTCTTCTTTCCCTGTTTCACACCTTCTTGATAAGCCAGCATGTTCGGAGAAAACGCGTAACGCGTTCCAGCGTATTGCAAAGCCTCTTCGGGAGTTGTCGCGAGTTTTGGCACGGGGTGGAGGGGCTTCTCTTCTGAGAGGCCTGAAAGCGCCACTCCTTCAACTAGGCCATTCTGTAGGGCATAAGA
>CP070835.1:85689-87160 GCA_020341775.1 Candidatus Bathyarchaeota archaeon | reverse complement strand
TATTGCAGGAATAGGATTAAGCCATCTAATCCATGCGGTGAGGAGAAACCTTGATGTAACTGTGATAATGGTCAACAACATGATTTACGGCATGACCGGAGGGCAGGTCGCCGCAACAACTCCGTTAGCGACGAAGACCGCCACGACTCCCTATGGAGGCTTCGCACCTCCCCTAGACATAATTCGCCTAGTTGTTTCCGCTGGCGCTGTGTATGCAGCACGCTGGACCACAGCCCATCCCAAGCAGCTGACGGACGCTATTAAAAAGGCGCTGACCACGAAAGGTTTTAGTTTTGTAGAAGCAGTAAGCCAGTGCCCAACTGCTTATGGCCGCCGTGCAGGTTTCAAGAACGCGGGGGAGATGCTACGATGGCTGAGGAAGCAAAGCATGACGCTCGCGGAGGCCAAAGAGCGCCCAGAAGATCAGGAAGGCAGAATCGTTGTCGGCGAGTTTGAAACTAAGGTTCTTCCCACGCTAACCGAAAGAATCCAAGCAGTCTTAACGAAGGCAAAGAAACATGACTAGAGTTGAAGTGCGAATTTGCGGACTTGGAGGACAAGGAGTTGTTTTGGCAGGCCACCTTCTTGGCCGTGCTGCAGTTTATGATGGAAAAAAGGTTGTGCAGACTCAAAGTTACGGAGCCGAAGCTAGAGGTAGTGCAGCAAAGAGCGAAGTGATCATCTCAGACAATAGTATAGGCTTTCCAATGATAAGGAACTGTGACATTCTTGTGGCGATGAGCCAAACCGCTCTTGACAAATATGTCGATGACTTGAAAGGAAACGCCCTCCTTCTCGTCGACAAAGACTTGGTGCAGGATACTCCAAAGGTGAAGGCTCGAGTTCACAGGCTGCCCGCCACCCACATTGCGGGAACACGTTTGAAGTCTGAAATGTACGCAAATGTTGTAATGCTGGGTGCGCTGACACAGATAACAAAAATCGTGAGCCAAACGTCGATGAGAAGAGCAATTGAAGCCACCGTGAAAGCTGATGCAGTGAGAGAGAACTTGCAGGCTTTTGAATTGGGTTTTAGCCTATAACAACTGGCAATCCTTAAAAAAGTCCTTTATAATACACTAACTATGATGCCCTACATCATCATACTCTACAACACCAAAACTGGAAACACAGAGCTTATGGCGAAAGCCTTCGAAGAAGGAGCAAAATCAGTTCAAGGCATAGATGTTACACTTGCGTACCATGTTAAACCTGAAGAACTGCAAAATGCCGACGCTTTAATAATCGGTGCTCCCACCTATAACCACCGGATGACGTTAGACATCCAAACCCTCCTAGAAAAAGCAGCCCAGAAAAACCTAACTCTGAAAGACAAAACCGCGGCGGCCTTTGGCTCTTATGGTTGGAGTGGCGAAGCACCTAGACAGATTTTAGAAATTCTGCAAAACAAATTCCAAATGAAAATCATTGAACCACCAATTTTGGCGAAATATCGACCAGACGAAAAGAC
>CP070835.1:82093-85589 GCA_020341775.1 Candidatus Bathyarchaeota archaeon | reverse complement strand
TTCTCTATTCAGCCCTTGCAGTATCAATAATACTACTATCAAACTGAAAATTCTTCTATACCTATAATACAGTTGTATTTTCCATATGAATTTATAATCCTCAAGATGCTTCTTTAACCTACTATGTTGGACGGTACGCGGCATGGAAACACGCAGCTTATCCCGAAAAATCTGGATTGGAATCAGCACCCCCTTTCAGGTCAACTATTTTGCGCGCCTTATTGAAAAACTCAAGAACAGATTCGAATTTCTAATCACTGCCCGAGACCATGATCGAATCTTCTCTATGCTCGACGCAGCTGGATTGAACTATATCGCAGTAGGCAAGCATGGAGGAACAGAAATGGCGGGAAAGCTTGAAGCATATGCCGACGCGGTCAAACAGCTCGCTCCAATTATCAAAAAGGAACACCCAGACCTGCTTCTAACTGAGCGCTGGCCAGCAGCCGTCCGTGTAGCATTTGGCCTTAAGATTCCAGCTTGGACTCTATACTACGATGAAAGAGAATATCATGTTAACCGCATGGTTTTCCCCTTATCGAGCAAAGTCTTTGTCCCCTCTTTTTATGAAGTTGCTGAACTGCGCAGTAGTGGCGTTGACCCTAGCAGAATAGTTTGGTTTCGAGGCTTCCACACTTGCTACCTTAAGGGACAAGACATGGATGGTAATAACCCTCTTCAAGACATGGGTTATGAACCACCGATAATCGTTGCTCGGCCAGAGCCAGAATTCGCAACATTCTTCCAAGGAAAAAAGCGAATTCTAGAAGAAACCATTTCAATATTATCTAAAATGGACATAGAAAAGAAACCAAGCATCCTAGTTTTCCCTAGAACAGAAAGCCAAGCTCAAACCTATCAAAAATACCCTGTTGAGCTAATCACCGACGCTCTTCCGCAAAATCCCGTGGCTTACGCGGACGTAACGCTGGGAGCTGCTGAAACGATGCTCATGGAATCCTTCGTTCTGGGCAAACCCGCTGTAAGCACCGTATACTGGCCAGAGTCGAAACCATTAACTGAGCTACACAAGTATATTCCTCACACAACCGACCCTAAAGAAGCAGCAAGTTATGTCTTGAACTTCTTAGGAGACCAAGAGCGAGAAGATTTTAGACGAATCTCTCACGAAATCGTAGCTTTAATGGAGAACCCTGTACGAAAAATAGAGGAAGAAATACAACAGTTTTATGGCGAAACACGGAAGACCAAAAAACCATTGAAACGAAGATCCCGATTCGAAATCTACATGACAATCCTGAAGCTCTTAGCATTTCGATCAATGAAGACAACCCACATCATGCAAGAAGCAAACCTTTCTCACACCAACGTTAAAAAGGAACTGTCCTGGCTCGAGAACCGACAACTCATCGAACGAATCAACCACAATGGGCGCACGTATTTTCGAGCCACCTCCGAAGGCTTGTCAACACTCAACGACTGCGAAACCATCAAAAAACGTCTCTTTTAAACGAAGACTTATAGCCTGTGAAGCTCACATGCCTGTTCAAAGATTTATTGAGGCCAACGAATGCAAGCAGTCATATTAGCTGGCGGATTGGGTAGCCGGCTAAGACCCTTGACCTACGTTATACCCAAAACAATGTTGCCAATAGGCGGAAAGCCCCTGCTTGAACACACAATCCGTTATCTAAACGGTTACGGCATCAGCGAATTCATAGTCTGCGTCGCATATTTGAAAAATCACATCATGAACTTCTTGAAGGATGGAAAACAGCTAGACGTTAAGATCCAGTATGCAGAAGCTGAAATGCCCCTAGGAACTGGAGGACAATTAAAAACGGCCTCGAAATATATTTCTGAACGTTTTCTCCTGCTGAATGGCGATATCGTCACCTCCCTAAACATCAAGCAGCTAATAAAGTTCCACGAGAAACATCAGGGAATTGGAACAATAGCACTGAAAAAATATGAAATCCCCGTCCCCTATGGGCACGTTGAGCTAGACGAGGATAACCACACAATTGGAAAATTCGAGGAGAAACCCACATTCTCTTTCAAGGCAAACGCAGGAGTCTACATTTTAGAGCCTAGAATCCTTGATTACATCCCATCAAACCGCGTCGTTAGCATGGAGCGAGAAACCTTTCAAGAATTACTGAAAAAAGGCGAACAGCTGAACGGCTACTTTGAGGACGCTTATTGGGCAGACGTTGGCACACTGACAGATTTCGAAAGAGTTGACAAAGAACTACTCGAAGGATTCTATAGCAATCCAACCAATCCCTCATCTAACAAGCAACGCAACATCACACACAGACGCGAGTAAATACCTGAATGCGTGCATTTCTTAGTACAATTTTCTTTACAAATACCCTCTTCCTGATGCTCAAATTGTCGGTTGTTCGATTCAATACACACAACTTCTAGGCGGCGCTTGCCTTCTGGAAGGATTCTTTATCGAACTTTGCTTCAACTGTGGAAATGCTGAACATCAACTTCCTACTGTCAGTCAGCTGGATTGACGCTGCTGGAACAATTGCTGCTCAGATTTTTAGTCTGGCAGCAGACAAGCTTTGTCACGTTTCGTGCGCGTGCTGTCTCAAGTTCTCTCTGGTGAATGAAGTAGACACTATAAAATTAACTCTCATGGAAGGTTCTGAATGAGCAAATATAGAAACAAACTGCAAATCATTGCAGACATTTTGGTAATAGTGCGCAATGGCAGCAAAAAGACGCACATCATGTACCAAGCCAACCTAAGCTACAAGCTGCTACGTAAGTATTTAGATAAAGTTATTACTGCAGGCTTGGTGAAGACTGAAAATGGAGATTCCTATGTACTCACTGGAAAAGGTGAAGAGTTCCTCAATAGACATGAAGAATATTCCAAGGCGCATAAACGGGCGCAAAAGGAACGGTCTATTTTGGAAACCATGTTTTTCACCGGAGACCACCAATAAACAGCCCAGCAACTGCTATAATGTCAGCAGATTCTCAGAGATTGGGTTTAAGCAATGATCAATAAGAAATATCTGGTTTTAACAGCTTCAGCGTTGTTTGCTAACGTTGTATCATTTGTTGTGCTCCTGTTCATAGACGTGGGCATTGTCAATGGGCTCTTATACGAATTCGGACTCCAATTTGACTCTCGCTGGGCCAATCTATACTGGAACTACGTATGGATGGGTTTAACACTCATTTTTTCAGCATGTCTATGTATGAGTTTCAGCTTGGCATTATTGGCCAGAACGTCCTTAGTCAAGCCCAAAGCTGCGGTTAGTGTTGAAGAATCGCTGCTTCAACTCAAATTACATCTAAGAAAGGCTCGTGGGCGAAATTCACGGCTAGTGGGCGCAGTATTCCTAGTGTCTAGCGGCGCCTTCTTTTCCTTAGCGTATGCTACAAATTTTATTGCTTTCGAAGTAACTTCGATCTTTGCCTTCTTACTAGGGATATTTCTCCTCCTCAGCGGACGCAGAAACACTGTTGACCTACGAGTAGCCAAGGCACTTTTTTCTCCCCTTTCCACACT
>CP070835.1:79058-81993 GCA_020341775.1 Candidatus Bathyarchaeota archaeon | reverse complement strand
TGCTTCTTTGTGAGGATGGAAGTTACTACACAGGATCTGCGAAGAATGTCAATTTTCGCTTCAAACAGCACGCAAAAGGGTACGGTGCACGATATACAAAGATTCACAAGCCCTCCAGAGTTGTCTACGTAGAGAAGTTTACCACACGCAGAGAGGCGCTGCGCAGAGAAAAAACAATCAAATCGCTAACGCGTAAGAAAAAGCAGATACTTGTCAACTCTTAAACTCCGGGCTTGGTACGTAAGGCATATATTTTCTATTTGTGTGTCTTTTGGTTAAGGTGGGGCTGTAGTCTAGCCAGGTATGACGACGGGCTCCAGAAAAACGCAACGGGTTTACGGACTGCTCATGTAGAATGACGAAATTCTGGAGCGGTGAAAAACTAGAGAAACCCGTAGAAGTCATGTTCAAACATGGCTTCGGGTAAAGATCACCGGTTCAAATCCGGCCAGCCCCACCAAACTTTAGGCTTAGAGTGTGCGGTTGTCACCTCATGCGCAAAAGTCTTTTTAGCCAGGGTTATTTGAACTCTAGTTTGAAAGGAATTGTCAAAGGACAAGGCTATAGCTTTTGGTTCATTTGAGTACCTGCTTCCAGCGGCAATGTTGATCTTGATGGCTCTTCTTGTGTTGATTGGCGGCTACCTATTACAGGTTGAGTCTTCTCCTTCAGTCTATGATTATTTCGGGGGAGTAGCCTTTGTAATTGCTGGTTTTCTGATAAAATTCTCAATCGATTTAGTTCAGGTCAGACGACAGAAAAAAAGAGAGAAGATGGGACTCATTGAGGATTTGCTGAATGAGTGCCAAGAGAATCTAGGCTTAATTGAGAGTAAGAAGATTAAGTGGCCCCAAATCCACTTCAAAGTAGCCTCTTACACCTCAGCTAGGGAAAAGGCAGCGCTCAGCCACCTCAGCTCTGCACTTCAAGAGCAGATTGGGGAAACTTACAAGCACATTTCAGAAATTGAAAGACGAAAAATCCGAACGTTTGACGAGACAACCGATGTGATGCTTGAGACACTTTTCCAAGCGCTTCTGGGAGTCATAGATGAGCTGAAGCCAAAAGCCTAGAAAAGAGCGTTGCAGTAAGACTGGCATGTTTCAGCGGAACTTATAACAACATGAAGTGAATTACATCGAGAATGGGTTGACTTCACTCGAGGATCCATATCGATGGTGGTTCGAAAGAAAGGGGATGTAAGCGTAGAGTTTCACAAAGTGAAATTCACAAACCTTGATAAGGTATTATACCCCAGCCTCGGAATCACAAAATACCAAATCATTGACTACTACATCAAAGCTGCTTCAAAGATGCTGGATTTTCTCCAAGACCGAGCCATAACGTTGTGTAGGTTTCCAGATGGAGTCAGAAGGGAAGGATTCTACGAGAAGAACGCCCCCAAGGGCAAACCTTATTGGGTGAAAACTTTTAGACAATTCTCAGAAAGCGCTAGACGCGATGTAGAATATATTGTATGTGAGGATGTAGAAACACTAGCCTGGCTAGCAAATCTAGCTGCTCTCGAGATTAGCATACCTCTCTCAAAAACAAAGTCCCAAGAAAAACCCGATTTAGTGCTTTTTGACATCGACCCGGAACCTCCGGCTAACTTGGATCATGCGGTAGACGTGGCCCTTGCACTGAAGCTGAAGCTTGACCTTCTAGGATTGAAATCCTACGTAAAGACGACAGGGAAAAAAGGGTTGCACGTTGTTTTGCCCATCATTCAAAAGTACACGTTTAAACAGACTCTGGCTTTTGTTCATCAAATGGGGAAAATCCTGGCGAACGAGTCCGACCTAGTAGTTGCTGAATTTCGCCAATCGAAAGTCCCTGGAACAGTATATGTCGATTACATGCAGAATATTCGCTCTAGAACGATGATATGTCCATACAGCCTTAGAGGCCAGGAGTTGGCACCTGTCTCCACCCCTTTGGATTGGCAAGACCTTCGGAAAGGACTTAAAGCGGAGGATTTCAACATTGTCAACGTCCTGGAGAGGGAGAGTGATCCATGGGAAGGATTTTTTGAGTCCAAGCAATCATTAGATTTTGAGGGTGTACTAGCAAAAGATGAGGAGGAAATGAGTGAATCTGTCTCAGAAGTAGAAGGGGCTTCAGCTCTCAGAGAATACGCCCGCAAGAGAGATTTCCAGAGGACGCATGAGCCTAGAGGACGCCTGTCCAGAGGAGGCGAGCATGTTTTCGTCGTTCAAGAGCATCATGCAAGGAGTCTTCACCACGACTTCAGATTGGCTAGAGAAGGGGTCCTCAAAAGTTGGGCTGTTCCGAAGGGTGTCCCAGAAGAAGCGGGGACAAAAAGGCTAGCAATACAAACCGAAGATCACCCTCTAGAATATGCTGAATTTGAAGGAACTATCCCTGAGGGCCAGTATGGGGCGGGGATGGTAAGGACATGGGATAAGGGGACCTACAAGGTCAAGAACTGGAGAAAAGATAAGATTGAGTTCTTTTTGAAAGGAAGTAAGCTGTCGGGAATGTATGCTTTGATCAAGCTGAAAAAGACAAGCATGAAATCCTATAAGCAGAATGAATGGTTGCTTCTACGGATGAAAGAGTAGAACATGGTCTTCCTCTCCTTACACTTCTACGATGTTAACCTGCCTGTGTGCGTATTCACTCAAGTAGTTGCGTGCGCGCGCGCCGTATTTCCGACGTTTATCACAGGGTCACCCTTCCTCTCGAGATTAGATGCGAGATCAGCTTTTTAAGAGTTGGCAGACGCGTGGAAGGTTGGCGGTGTCTCTAGAGCACTGAGATCAGCAGGAATCAAGTGCGGGTCTTGAAATATCCTACGATCTTTTTCATACAATTGAACGAACTCCGCATCTTGCTAACGTCGAAGAAGAATGTCATGTTGCAGAGTACTATGTGTTGCATCCCGAGTCTCGCGAATTTTTCTATTTGGCTT
>CP070835.1:76296-78958 GCA_020341775.1 Candidatus Bathyarchaeota archaeon | reverse complement strand
GGGAGGGCAGCGTTTTTCAAAACGTGCTTGAACATGACTGTTCTTTCGTTTAAGCCTTTGGCTCTTGCTGTGATCACGTAGTCTTCGGTGATGGCATCTAACATCACAGCTCTCGTGTAAATCAGCCACCCGCCAAACGCGAATATAACAAGCGTGAATATTGGCAAGAATGCATGCCGAGCGTAGCCTCCAATTAACTTGAAAAACTCTGAACCGTTGATCGTCAAAATGAAGTTTGGGAAGCCTGCCTCAAGATTCATGACCTGGGGATATCCTTGTATTGCCCACTCTCGAGGAAACGCTCCAGCGTTGGGGAACATATGCAAGTTGACATAGAAGACCAACAAGAAGATCAGCCCCAGCCAGAACGTTGGCAGGGCGCCGAGAACTAGGGAGGAAACGACTGCCGTGCTATCAATTATGCTTCCTCTCTTGGAAATCACTAGGACTCCAAGTGTTACACCGATGATTATTGAAATGAGGGTTGAACCTCCAATGATCAGGAGAGTGTAGGGAATTTTCTGCGCCATGATGGGACCAACAGGAGCTTTGTAAATGAACGACTGGCCAAATTGTCCGGAGAGAAGATTTCGAACATACTTCATTAGCTGGACTTCAAAGGCTTCTCCGTAGCCCCAAACCTCGGCTAGAATCGCTTCCCGTTCTGCTCTTTGCTCTTGAGTCATGCCCCCGCCTGCCGGGTCAATTGGAACCAAGAACTGCGATGGATCTCCGGGCATCAAGATAAATATGACGAAGTTGACGCAGATTACGGCAAGCAAAAGTATGAAAGAATATACAATTCTTTTGGCCAGAAAAGCTTTAAGTCCCATAATTATCCCAGCTTCTAACAGCGAAAAAATTACATTTAAGCTTTTACCTCTTGAGAAGCTTCCAAGCAGAGTAGGTAAAAGCTATCGAAAAGGCCAGTGCCACAGCGATTATGACAGCGACAATCACAGTGTCTGCGTCCTCGGAGCTAGAGTTCGCCAAGTTTACTTCCTTTTCAATTATTGTTACAGCGTTTCGGCTGTCAGTCACTGTCAAAGAGACGTTGTAGCTTCCCTCCTTTGAGAACGTGTGTGTGACGTTTTGTCCGGAAAGGATACTGCTGTCTCCCAACCTCCACGCCCAAGAAATGATGCTGCTGTGCGAGGTCAACAGTACGCCTTCAAAAAATACTGTGTCAGACACCTTCGCGGGTGACGGTCTGAAGGAGAAATCTATTTTTGGGGGAGATAGAGGATATCGGTCGTAGACACTGCCATAAAGTAGGTAGGGAACATCTCCCAATCCATCACTATGGGGCTCGTTTTGATGATGTCCGCTCTTCACGTCGACTTCAGAATAGTCACTCCACTGGTTGCCTCCTGAGGGGTAGCTGTTGTCCCACATGTTGTGGAGATTTGAGCCAAAGGTTGCCACTTGGAGGGTGTTGTTGAGGAAATTGTTGTGGTAGACAGAGTTGTTGTTGGAGTTGGAGAGTTGAAAGCCGATGCCATTTTCGGAAATGATGTTGTTGATAACGGTGTTGTTGTGGGATTCGCTGAGGAAGATGCCGATCCTGTTGTTTTGGATGCAATTCCGGTTTACCAAGTTGCGTGTAGTGCGGCGTTTTATGAGTTGTGGAGAAAATGAGAACCAGACAGCCCACTCATTTCTTTCAATATGGTTGTTGAAGATCGTGTTGTTCTGACACGCTGTAAACACTATTCCAGCCTCCGCGCAGTCAGAAATAGTGTTGTCCTGAAAAGTGTTGTTGTCTGAGATGACCACTTGAATGCCCCTGACGTTGTGTTGGAGGCTGACGTTTTCTACGCGACAATTGTTTGCGTGCGCTAAGAGTACTCCGTGGGCGTTTTTTGCCAAATGCAAATCCTTGACGATGATGTTTGATGAGTTAACAATGGCTACATACCCAGCGTCAGGGGGGATTTGCCGGTTTTTTTGATTCACCCAGTAGTAGACGGGTTTTGCCTCCACGGTGTTTGATTCGTCGATGTTGTGCGTGAAATGAGCTTGAGTCAGCCCCCATACTTCGAGGTTGACTGTGTTTTCGTACATGTGATTGCCTCGGAAAGTGCAATGTTGAGTGTCCCAAAGCCAGACGCCTCTGTGCCCGTTTATCACTGTGTTGTTTGCGATTGTAATGTTGGTGGATTGCTCTACTCGGATTCCGGCCCAATGGGGGTTCCCCGACCCGTTCACAACGAAGCCTTCAAAGACAACATCGTAGCATTGTCCTATCAGGACGACATGCCCGCCACCGCTCCATTGAATAGCTGCTGAATTGCCTTCAGCGAAAACTTGTAAAGGTTTGTGTATCTGGATGTGCTCTTTGTATAAACCGTTCTTCACGAGAATTACGTCGAAGTTATTTGCCGCGTCGATTGCCAACTGGATTGATTGATAGTCGTCAGGCACGAGAATAGTTTTTGGCGTCAAATCTTCCGAGTCGCATACGTCGCATGCGAGGAGCGAGCCAATTATAAGAAACGCGAAGAGCGCAGCAGCGAGGAGGGCGGGTTTCATACATTTGAGCTTCAACAAGCCGTTATTTAGCTCTTTCCAGGCCTGGGTCTTCAATCTAGAGGGGTCTCTTTTTCTGCTGAATTTGCCATTTGTTCAACAACGTCATCCAAGTACGCAAAAAACTTGTCTT
>CP070835.1:73087-76196 GCA_020341775.1 Candidatus Bathyarchaeota archaeon | reverse complement strand
TTGTCTATACCAACATGACACTTTGACGCAGCCCATGTTTAATATTGGTAAGCAAGACGAAGAACTGGAAATCATTGATAAGGTGTCTTTAGCAAGGATTTGTGACGCGCTGATTGCCAAGAAAGAAGACCACCGGGGTATTCTCATAACCAAGAAAATGTTAGGTACATTGAAGCGTCTGTATTTAAGTGGACAGCGAACTTGGAAGTGCAAAGCGTTACAGTCCTTCTTTATGATTGACCCTCGAGGAAACGTCGCGGGTTGTCATCTACAAGAACCGGTTGGCACCGTCTTCGATTTGCTGGATGTGTGGGACTCGCCGAAGCTGAAGAATCTGAGACGAACTTATAGTGAATGCAAGAAATGCTCCTACCTCTGCTACATGTTCTATTCGCTGCATGCAAATGTTTTGGGTAACCTTGAGATTATTCGAGATCAATGGAGAAACGCTAAGACAATCCTGACTTCACGCTGGTCGTAGCCTTGCGTGGCTGCGCTAAAGTTTGTAGCCGATGTCTCTCAGAAATTTTTTTCTGTCTTTGACGTCTCTCTCTGTTTCTATTCCTTTGCTTCTCGAACCGTCCACTACGCCTAATATGCCCCTTCCTTGATCGGTTTCGCAGACAATAACCTGCAGCGGGTTGGCCGTAGCTGCGAAAATCGTGCAGGCTTCCGACACATTTTTGATCTTGTTTAAGACATTGATTGGATACGCATCCCTGAGAAAAATGATAAAACTATGGCCACAGCCGAGTGTAAATGCTTGTTGGGCTGCCTGCTGCTTCAGCTCCTCACCGTTGCCTTCGCATCGTACTAGACAAGGGCCTGAGCTTTCACAGAATCCTATTCCAAATTTTATGCCTGGAGCAGACTCTGCTAACACTTCGTAAAGGTCCTCCACCGTTTTGATGAAATGCGCCATGCCTAGAATGACGTTGCACCCGTCCGGAACTTGAATGCTAACCACCTGTATATCCATCACCTTCCCTCCACCTATGCTGAGGTTTGCGCTGTCTCTGCTTTAGGTTGCAGTGGTGACATCGATCTAAGTCGTTTCACAATTTCAGGGAGAACTTGAAGTATGTAGTCGATGTCCTCTTCATTGTTGTATTTTCCAAGCGAGAACCGTAAACTGCCGCGGGCTTCCTCCTGTTTTAGTCCAATCGCAAGAAGTACGTGACTCGCCTCCCTGGCCATTGAGGAACATGCAGATCCCGAAGAGGTGGCAATTCCCGCCCCATCAAGATCCAAAACTAGTGCTTCACCCTCAATGTAGGAGAAGCGAAAATTGGCGTTATTGGGCAGTCTCTTTGAAGGATGCCCATTCAGGTAGGTGTCTTTAAGTTCTAAAACACCTTTGATCAATGCATCCCGAAGCTTTGTAAGTACGTGCTCTTCGCCCTGCATCTCATTCCTGCGAAGTTCTACTGCCTTGCCAAAGCCTACGATTCCTGGCACATTCTGGGTTCCTGCTCGGAGACCAAACTCATGTCCACCGCCATGGATTAATGGATCAAGCTCTGCGTTGTCTCGATTCAAGTATAGGGCGCCTACGCCTTTTGGCCCATACATTTTGTGAGCGTTTATGGTCATAAGATCAATGTTCATTTTGTTGACATCAATAGGAAGTTTACCGAAGCTTTGAACGGCGTCGGTGTGAAAGAGGGCACCATATTT
This sequence comes from Candidatus Bathyarchaeota archaeon, assembly GCA_020341775.1. Taxonomy (GTDB): domain Archaea; phylum Thermoproteota; class Bathyarchaeia; order Bathyarchaeales; family SOJC01. Next base: position 74,519 of record CP070835.1, on the reverse strand, counting down.
GTGGCATATGTTCGTGATTATCTCAATCGGTTGGATGCTGCCAATTTCATTGTTTCCATGAACAACTGATACGAGTGTGACCTGTTTTTTTAAAGCTTCTTCGAGTTGGGCGATTTTCAACAAGCCATATTTGTCTACAGGTAAGAAAGTGACTCTGACTCCTTGCGTTTCCAGCCAACGCGCTGTGTTAAGAATGCTACTATGTTCAATCTCAGATATCGCGATGTGGCACTTCGATTTGCCTTCTTTAAAGGCGTGGCCTTTCAAGGCGAGGTTGTTAGCTTCGGTGGCGCTTCCCGTGAATACCAACTCGGTTGCTTTGGCACCCATGAGTCTCGCTATTGTTTCTCGAGCTTGTTCCAAGGCTTGTTTGGCCTCGACACCGAAAGAGCTGAGTGATGATGCGTTGCCATAGAATCTTGTGAAGTACGGCTGCATGGCCACAACAACGCGAGGGTCGACTGGGGTCGAAGCTGCGTAGTCTACGTAAACCTTTCTGATGTGTGTTGCCTCCCTGTAGAAAGGGGATGTGAGCGTATTTTAACTTGCGTCTCACGGGTCCGAGGGGATTTGAACCCCCGGTCTCCGGCTCCGAAGGCCGGCGCCTTAATCCGGACTGGGCTACGGACCCACAGAAAGGATAGCGCGTAAATGATTAAAGAGTTTCTGATGCGCGTTCTCTGACTCTTGTGGAAAAACTGCCTGCCAACGTCAACAAATCGTCGAGTGTCCAGTTTTCTGAACAATGCTTATAATTGGCTTGGCTTATTTCTATTTTTACAGGTTGTGCATTGTGGGCCGGTAGCTCAGCTTGGCTGGAGCGTTCGGCTGATAACCGAAAGGTCGAGAGTTCAAATCTCTCTCGGCCCACCTAAGAATTCTCCCGGATAACCGGGAACCTACTTTCTCTTTCGGAAGAGTTTGACGTTGTTCATGCATGCATAAACGCTCTGCGATCATCGCAGATTAACCCACACATGGCAATTATCTTGCTCATCTAGACAATTCCCCGTTTATCAAAATGTGTCTCCGTTTTTATGGCTTAAGGAAGACATTGATGAGCAAGAACTGCAGCGCTGCATAATCAAGCGAGAAAAAAGGGTGGATGCGGGAAATAATTCGGGCGACATCTCCACCGTCTTTATAGAGGAACATAGCTTATAACTTCAAAACGATGAAGAATCGCTGGAGAGTGGGGAGACAATTGAAAATTAATCTATATAATGTCTGGTGGTCAGTAGGGTTCCTTTTTCTATGTTTGATATTAGTATCTGTCTTTGTGCTACCGCATTTCATAGAACAAGGTGTGGCTACAATTCTTGGCACAATTGGTTTAATTGGTCTCCTATCTCTCATAATTGGTCCTTTAGTTCTGATGTCGCTATCAGATTATCTCAAGAAGCGGAAGAATGAAAAAGATAATGCTAACTAA
>CP070835.1:67349-72987 GCA_020341775.1 Candidatus Bathyarchaeota archaeon | reverse complement strand
TGTTCATTAAAGCTGCGCGGCTGATGTAAGCTGTTGATGCGAGCGTCAAATTTGGCGACACGGTGATGAGCATAATGAAGGGCATCGAAAGATACTGGCAAACTACTATGCTTTTAACTTTGCCCAGTCTGTCGGACAACACTGGCGCAATGAGCGTGCCAACGCCCAACGCAACGTTGCTTAACGCAGAGAGTACGCCGATTTGTTCAGTTGTAGCGAAGAATTTCAGTTTGAAGAACAGACTGAAGAGGGGTACTATGAACCCAGCTCCAAAACCAATGAGAGCCGTGGGTATCATGAATTTCAGTATGATACGGTGACTCTGAATGTTTCGAAGGTTCATCAAGTCAACCATTCTTTGCTGCTTCACCTTCTTCTTCTCTCTTACCATCATTACAGGAAGAGCCGCTGCTAGGGCGAGAGCAACCGAAATAACCAACGCTAAGCGATATCCAAACGCTGATCCCTGTTGACCTGTTGGTAGGCCTGACAAGCCATTGAACAAATCAGGTAGAACACCGCCAACGTAGCTGCCTATCACGCCTACAATTATCATTATACTCCAGTTGACACTGAACAAATAGGTTCTTTCCTCAGGTCTGCTGTTCTCTGCCATGAAGGGCGAAGAGGCCACCCACCCCAGTGTGCCTATCAACCCTGAGGCTAGACTTGCTAGGAGAAGAACAGAAGACTGAAGAGTGGCAATCTGGAGAAGGCTTATAAAATTTGCTGTGAAGCTGATGAGTATCGTTTTCTTCGAACCTAGACGTTCACAAATCAAACCCGCAGGCAACGCTATGATGCCTGTTGCTATAGCGCCGACAGTGAACATGTTACCAATGAAATCGGGTTGAAAACCGACTTCCTGAAGATTGAGATACAAGTAGAAAATGACGCCCCAGATGCCAAAACTCAGCCCTTGAAGAGCAGTAGCCGCCATGTAAAGCCTAGCGTTGAAGCTAAGCATTTGCAAGCGTTTGATGTATTGACCAATTCCGGAGATAAACGACAAATGGCATCGACAACGTGAAATCGTTCGATAGCCTTTGAAACCTTTGTCATAAATACTTTTTCACGCAGCCATTGATAACTGACCGACCTACAAGCGGTTTTTCGCTCGAAAGAGTTTTGAATACAACCCGCCCATTCATAAAGGTAGCAGGTGACCTGTCAATGGCGAAGATCAAAATAGCGTTAGCCGGTGTAGGCAACTCCGCGTCAAGCACTATCCAAGGCCTCCACTACTATGGCAACCTTGCTAATGAGGACAAAAGTGTGGGACTGAGAAGCCTCACCCTTGCCGGTTATCACCCAAGAGACATTGAACCAGTTGCGGCTTTTGACATCGACACTCGAAAAGTGGGGAAGGATTTGTCAAAAGCCATTTTTGCTGAGCCCAATAATGCCGTGAAGATATTCGAAGTCCCCGAATTGGGGATCACCGTTCAGAAGGGTCAAGTTCTTGATGGTGTGGGCAGATTTCTCAAAGACATGGTGAGAGTTGACGCTTCTCCAGCAGTGGATGTGACGAAGATTTTAAAAGAAAGCGGCGCGGAGATTCTGGTGAATCTTCTCCCGAGCGGGGCAGTGCAGGCTTCTCAATGGTACGCTGCGCAAGCACTTCACGCTGGCTGTGCTTTTATAAATGTGACTCCCGTGAGAATTGCCAGTGATGAAGGGTGGGCTAAGCGTTTCAAAGACGCCGATCTACCCATTGTAGGTGACGACCTAATTGACCAAGTTGGAGCCACCACTATCCATAAAACATTGCTGCAGCTGCTTTCTAAACAAGGAGTCCGCATTTCCCAAACCTACCAACTTGATGTCGGTGGCGGGACTGAGTCCTTGGACACTTTGGAACGAAGTCGAAAAACCAAGCGTCTCACGAAAACGAAAACGGTGCAGTCAGCTCTACCGTACAAGGCGGCGGTGGTGGCGGGAACAACGGACTACGTGGATTTTCTGCAGAACAGGCGAGATAGCTACCTCTGGTTGGAGGGCTCATACTTTGGCGGCGCACCTATGGAGATTGAGCTGCGACTATGCACACTCGATGGTCCAAACGCTGGCTCCGTTCTTCTGGATGTCATAAGAGCGGTTAAAGTTGCGCTTGAAAGAGGAGACGCAGGAGCTGTCCTGAGCATATCTGCCTACGCCTTCAAACAGCCGCTCCAGATGCTGCCTCTTGAAGAGGCCAGACGACTGTTTGAAAGGTTCCTACAATAAAATTAGGATTTCAAACATGCGCCACGCATTTGTAGATTTCACAGGGCATTTTTTACCGTTCGCGTTTTTCTGAAATGAAGTCTTCCACCCACTGCCTCGCTAAATCGTCTGGAACCTGCATTGGAGGGTGCTTAAACGCATATGAGGAAATGCTGATCAATGGACCTGCGACTTCTCTATCCAACGCTAATTTAACGGCCCTAATTACATCGATGGCCACTCCAGCGCTGTTAGGTGAATCCTCAACTTCCAACTTAGCCCTCACGGTGACGGGCTGGTCGCCAAACTTCCGTCCCTTGATGTACAGGTAACAAATTTTCTGGTCTTTGAGGAAGGGAACGTAGTCGGATGGGCCGATGCGAGTAGGCACATCGTATGGGACAAGGCTTGTGACCGCCTCTGTCTTGCTGATGCGTTTCGTCTTCAATCGGTCCTCCACGGTCATGTTCAAGAAGTCGGTGTTTCCTCCGAGGTTGAGCTGATAGGTCTCCTCAATCTCGATTCCCCTGTCAACGCACAGCCTGACGAGATTGCGGTGCAAAATGGTTGCACCGAGCTGACTCTTAATGTCGTCACCTGCCACAGGGATCCCTTTCTCCTCAAATTTTGTGCTCCACGCTTTATCGGAAGCAACGAATTCGGGAATACAGTTCACAAATGCACATTTGGCTTGGAGGCATGCTTGGGCATAGTGAAGCGTCGCTTCGTGGCTTCCTACAGGGAGAAAGTTAACCAACATGTCTGCTTCTACTTCCTCAAGAATCTGCGCAATGTCTGGAGCTTCAACTTCGTCGTCGTAGGCAGAGAACTCTTTTTTCATGTGGGGGGCGACGCCGTCAAAAGCGGGTCCAGGAGCCACTTTCACTCCCAAGAAGGGGACGTCTGCGAACTTGGCACACACATTCGGCTTTGTCCATATAGCGTCGGCCAAATCTTTGCCGATCTTTTGGCGGTTCACTTCGAAGGCAGCCACGAATCTTATGTCTCGAACGTGGTAGCCACCGAAACTTACATGCATTAAGCCTGGCAAGCTCGTGTCTTCTTGAGCGTTTCGGTAGTATTCGACGCCTTGGATGAGAGCAGAAGCGCAATTACCTACGCCAGCGAGGGCAACCTTGATTTCCATAGGTGTTCCTACGACAAGAATGCCGCCTTGTGTATATAAGATTGATAGAACTCTAGTGACTGAGGATGTAGTAAGGCTGACAGCAGCGCTGATGAAGTGCAGCTAGCCTTCTCTTGCGTTAGAAAAAGTTTTTATCCTATTGCTAGTATGCCTTCAAAAATGTTGTTTTCTTTCACTTCTAACTCTCGAGCCAACCATATTTTCAGCAGTTTGGCGTCCTTTGGCAAATCACCGTTAAAAGTTAACACACGTCCATTCTTCAAAGCATCGGCTTGAAAGCCTTTCTCCGTCTCTCTGAAAAGGAATGACACCGTATCTGCTCCTTGAGCCAACGTTTTAAAGTCGTCCCACTGTTTACATCGAACAATCACCGATGGCCCTTTCAGCGTTGGCAGTTGGGCTGATGGTTTCTGGGGAGAAGGGGTGGATGAGAGAACGCCTATCAGTCCGGTGATGTCGTTTTGAAGATTGGAGAGACGATCTTCAACTCTTTCGATTCTATCTGCCATTCCACCTGTTTTGCCTGCAGAAGACGTGATCTTGCCCAGTTCGCCTATGAGGCGATCTAGGTCTTTTTCGTGTTCCCTGAGAACATTGATTATGAAGTCTAAGGCTTCGAGAGCTTCGTCCTTTGAAGGCGATCTTTTTACCATCGGGCTCAGTTTTCTCCCCGCTACTGTTTTCCGAGAGAAATATTATGTTTGCATAATAGATAAACGTAGTGCATCGAAAAACAATATCCCAATGAGGAGCCAAATATCCGTATTGTGAATATAAAGCACTGCGGATATGTATCGTTTGAAATGTTCGACGGATGTACAGTTAGGACAAAATTCGTTGGCGATTGCGTAGACAGAACTGCTTCAGCAAGCTTACAGCGTGCTCACGATAAGCGTAGGCTCCAAGTTGACATCCTCCACGACACGGCAGGAGGGCTCAGTAAATCATAGGCTTCTCCACCGAAAACATTCGAGAACAAGCGTGAGCCTAATCGGGGATTTCGAGCTTGAGCTGCCTCTTCAAGGTCTTATATCTGTTTCTCACAGTGACTTCTGTCACACCCGCTGCCTCAGCAATGTCCTTCTGCGTCTTCTTCTCTCCGTTGATCAGGCAGGCTATATACAAAGCTGCGGCTGCCAAGCCCATCGGATCCTTTCCCGCCGCGGCCCGCATCCGTTTCGCATCCCGCAGAATCTTTATGGCCTTACCCTGGGTCTGTCCGGTGATGCCCGTCCGCTCAGCGATCTTCGAGACGTAAGTCAGCGGATCGGCAATAGGCATCTTGACGTCCAACTCCCTCAACAACAATCGATAACACCGTGCCACGTCTTTCTTATCCACCAAACTGGCTTCAGAAATTTCACGCAAAGTCCGAGGCGTCTCTGTGTTTCTACAAGCTGCATACAACGAAGCAGCGGCTATCGCTGCAATACTTCTGCCCCGAACCAAGCCTTTATCCAAAGCCTTCCGATAAACTACCGCGGCCTTCTCCTTCACCGAACTCGGAACATACACCTTATCCGATAGACGGTCCAGCTCTGCCATAGCCTGCGCCAAATTTCGATCCACGCTACTGTGAACACGCGAGCGAATTTGCCACTTTCTCAACCGCCACATCTGCAACCGAGTCGATAAAGGCAGCTTTCGACCGAAAGCGTCCCGATCAACCCGCCCAATGGCAGTTGACAATCCTTTATCATGAACCGAGTAAGACGTGGGCACACCCACTCGGCTTCGTGATGCTTTCTCTTCCTGCGTAAACGCCCGCCACTCTGGTCCCTTATCCATCATCTGCTCTCGTAAAACCAATCCGCAATCGCCACACACAGTCTCGCCGCTATCATAATCATGAACCAAATTAGCGCTGCTACACTCTGGACACTTATCCGTCAACCGCTGCCGCGCCAATGACTTCTTACTCAACCCAACTCATTCCTACGATGACCTGCTAAGGCGCAAACCAGTCACAACCATAAATCCCTCATCAGAAACCTCGGAATCAAAAATCGTTCATCTGGCGGCCGTGATAAAGCCTAAGGACAGGTTTTAATATATAAATCTTTCGATTTTGCTCTAAGGATTAACGAAACTAAACTGGAAGAGAGATTTCTCATCTTGTCAGAAACTAACCCTCGCTAAACTTAATAATAAAGCCCCGCTCTTTTCAATGGGAAGCCCGGTGGTGTAGTGGTCAAGCATGGTGGGCTCTGGACCCGCTGACGAGAGTTCGAATCTCTCCCGGGCTACCAAAACCACACTTCCCACACGTCTTCAGCGAAGAGACGC
>CP070835.1:63757-67249 GCA_020341775.1 Candidatus Bathyarchaeota archaeon | reverse complement strand
CGCTGCCTGTCTTCTTAAAATACTGCTTTTCTTAATTGCAGTTCCCCTTGCACACTCTGCGGGTAAGAATATTAGAAAAGAATCGTGCATCATTGGAATTCCGGGGTTAAGATTGGCAAGTTGGATAATGTATGGTGTTGCAATAACTCATTTTATGCTATTTTTTCAATGGGGCTTGATTGCAGCCGGAAATAGCCGACTCCCAGATGGACAGATAACTATAGACTCTGCGATTTTTTTCCTTGCATCGATGCTTATGATCGCAGAAGCGTGGAACTCATATAAAAGTAAAGATTAATGCATGCATGGCTCAACGTTTTAGAACAGAGTGGCGAGTGCGTTTATGAATGTTTGGCGAATCCCTAGCAAAATAGAAAGCTCGCGTCCTGATTAGTAGTTTTTTTCCAAAAATTCGTTTTAACATAGTCTCAATATTCTTGGTTTCCAAGGCTGGGTTTTCCAGAGGGCTTAGGTTCTTCCAAGAATACCTCTGCTCATTTGTCTCGACATTAAGGTCGAGCATCCAATTAATGCGCTTCTGGACTGCATCAACTGTAGGATAAGAAATGCTGTCCCACCGTTTCGAATACTTCACTAGTTTCATTTGTATAACGTCCGAGTTGGATATCGAAAAATTCCGCTTGTCAGCAGCTAAAATATCCTTTAATTCTATTTTTTTTAGGATATCTTCTCGTTTCAACATTGGGGAAGGTGCTGCGTACCGAGGTAATTTTGTGGATTGTCTCACAACAGCTATTCTCGTTGGCGTAAACAGTAAAAACTCGGAAACAGAAAAAGGAAAAGTGGATGTCAGTCTTTTCGCTTTGAGAATCTCTAAAATTTCCCCTCGCGTAATTATCTTCCCCCTTTTCATGTTCTCTTAACGGTGTAAAAAGTATTTCGTGCGCGCGCAGTAGGCGAAATAGTTTGCAGCTTCTTTCTTCACTTCTTCAAGACTCGATATACGTTGCTCCCGCCGTTTCCCAAAGGGCACGGGTTTGATGACCGCACTTAAATAGGGTCTAATTCAATATTAAAGAGGTTCGAGATACCGCGAGCTAGCTACGCGTCTGTGCGCGCATGTGTGTTCGATTGCTGACTCCAATGTCGCGTAGAAAAAATGAAGGAATGGGAGTTTCGATCAGCTAGCAGGTTGAGAGATTGTCCTGGTCTTCCTATTGAAAATAACAAGAATAATCGTGACCACAATGAACGCAACTGTTGTCATACACAGGAAATACATAATGTTGGTTACTGCTGTATTGACTGCTTCAAGTTCCATCATTTGGGATTGCAGTAGGTCGTTGGCTGCCTGTTCATCCTCATATTGTTGCTTGTAAGGTGATTCAACATAGAGTGTCGAACGGTAGTCTGGATGATCTGAAGAGAACCATGATTGTGACTGGTTGTGCCATTGTTCAGTTTGAGCTTCTACTAAGACTTCAATATATCCTAGAGCGATGTTATCAGGGAGATTGAAAGGGATCGCCAAATTGTCTGATTGGCCCTGCTGGATATCATAAGGCAAGGGTTCATCTGTATAAAATGTCTGCATGCAGACCTCTCCATCTGTGTAGAAATAATCAATGTCCGCAGTCAGCAGCGTCACCCTGATCTTGCTATCTCCGTTATTATATATAGTCACTGTAAGGTTGCCTGATTCACCTTGTAGATATACCGTTTTATCAAAAGTGCACCCTGTAATTACACTGGCTCGTGCAACGGAAGGGATCATCGTTAGACTGAGCAATGAAAGGATAATTATTAGGAGGTGGGTTTTTTTCAAATAGTATTCATCCTTGAATGGTAATTAATGCTGAGTGTAGACAAAAACTAAAAAAAGAGTTATGAATTAACAATATGAAATTTAAAACTACATGCGCGCGCGTATTGAACATACACACGTAGACCTAAAAACCAAAAGTGTCGAAATGGTCCTGACGATCATTTAAATAGTCCGTAAGAGAGTAATATAGGTGATTGAGGGATTTTGTATGATTAGTGGAATACAATTTCTGCTTGCTCTTATTGTAACCATCGCGTTAGTTGTGCGTTGGCGTCTACTTCCAGCATTTTTACGTCTGAGAATTCATGATGAACTGCGCGGGCGTCTTAAGACCTCTGCACCGCATTTGCGGTCTACCTTTGATGGCGTCAGTTTTGACAGTGGAAGTTCCACGTCTCGTTGATGTTTTCTTGTCATAAATAGTGCGGACGCTAGAGGGGGTCAGTCACTCTTTTCAAATAGTAAGTAGTGCTTGACATCTGTGCCCCACCCAGTAGCTTGATAGGTATGAAGACGCCAACCCAAGTTCTGCATATCAGCAATTGACTTAGGCACTTCTTTGTGGTGATCAACTTATGCATGCATGTGGGTTTCTCCCATTTAGGTCGATGTGGTTGTCCAAATATTTGAATAGCTTGGTGTAGTTCTTGATTGTTGATTCTGCTTTGTTGTCATTTTTCATTTTGATTAGGACGTTCAAAAAAGTGGGCGGTGTCCTGGAAAACTGGGTGGTGTGCTGGACGTAACCCGCCTTTTCTCCTTAGTAATTTCTTCTGTTGTTGTCATTGTTTCACCATCTTTCACGATGTTGCTAGTTGTTGTATCCATTTCTTTCATCACTCTTGCATTTAGGTAGGCTGCTCCTTCTTGGAGTTCTGCATCTTGATTGCTCGTTTGGTTGCTTTCAGCTGAGTTTTATGGGATTGTGTCGTTCCCTTGCTTTTGAGGTGAGGCTGTCCTTCACTTGTCAGAGGACAGCCAACGTCGGTGGTCGTCGGCGACGAGGCATTAAGCTTTTTGGGAGGGTAACCTTCGCAAGGGAGGGCACGTTCCCGAAAAGGTTAAGCCGAGGAGCTTTCGGCGTCTTTCTTCGTATGCATAGTATGCAAGCTTGCGTTGGCTGGGGTGAAGTTTTGTCCTAAACCCAAACACTCTTTCTACAACACGCTGCTCAAGAAAGTGTATTCGGTCAGGTGAATTGACTATATTAATTGTAGGTTCATAAATCATATCTGGATTCTGACACAAGCTAGTTGATGATAAAAATGTCGAGCTCTTCAAATCTGACACCAAAAACCAAGAGAATCATGCTATTTGCAGTCGTTGTCGCATTGATCTTCGCTTTAGTCAGCGGATTTGTAGGTGCGTACCTGTTTGCCAAACCTGGTCCTCAGGGTCTCCAAGGTGAACAGGGCATTCAAGGTGTGACCGGTCCTCAGGGTGATCAAGGTGAACAGGGCATTCAAGGTGATCAAGGTGAACAGGGCATTCAAGGTGAACCTGGTTTGAATGGAACAAACAGCATTATACAGGTCATCCAAAGCCAAAACGTGACTTCCGCGAGTCTGGACGCCTACAACCTGACTCAATGGTACAACATGTCGGTCTTTGACAGTTCAATGACACTAACGATTGATATTCAAAGCGGGTCCAGAATTTATGCTGAATTCTTAAGCACAGCCACTTTCACCAACTCGGAGGTTTGG
>CP070835.1:62256-63657 GCA_020341775.1 Candidatus Bathyarchaeota archaeon | reverse complement strand
TGACATAGTTTCTGATGGAAAAAGAGTGAAGTTGAATTTTACTGGCAACCCAGGGATGACTGTAGGAGGAACTGGCGACGTCCTCGCAGGCATTATTGGAGGATTCATGGCCCAGCGGACTGACATCTTCGAGGCTGCCACAGCAGGAGCTTTCATAAGCGGCGCAGCAGGCGACTTCGTTGAAAGAGAAAAGGGGCATCACATTATGCCGACAGATTTGCTTGATTGGATTCCACAGCTCGTAGAAAATCCAATGTCGCATTTAAAGGTGCGGAATAATGCGCCGTGAAGGCCCCGACATTTTTGTGTACCACAGCAAGCAATGTGATCCACGCAAATGCTCTGCACTCAAGCTGAAACGCCATCATCTCGTTTGGATTGTACATCAAATCCGAGCATTGCCACGAGGAGCAATAATTCTGAATCCTTTCTCTAAAACGGCATTTTCCCCAGCGGACCGCGAGCGAATAGAGAGAAGGGGGATTATAGCATTGGACTTCAGTTGGAAACACACTGATGACATATCGAAATTACTCACTCTGCGGGGAACTTCACGTTGTCTGCCATATTTAATCGCCGCAAACCCTGTTAACTACGGAAAGCCTACCAAGCTCAGCACTGTCGAGGCTCTAGCTGCCGCCCTCCACATCGCTAACTTCAAGAAAGAAGCTCGAAGACTACTGTCGCTCTTTAAATGGGGTCCAACCTTTCTAAGCCTCAACCAAACATTGCTAGAGAGCTACGCACAAGCTGCTGATAGCAGTGAAATTGTCGAGTTGCAGCAACAACATCTTGGCAGCAGCTGATAACTGTGTAATCGGGATAGGCTGCTTCCACAAACCTGTCTTGATAAAAATGTCCCAAAACCAAAGCTGAAGTACCTGAATAATCATAATTTTTGCCATGAACACATACTATCTGTTGAGACATGGTAAAACAAATATTGATCCGTCTAAGCCCCCAAGTGAATGGACCCTCTCTGAGGACGGAAGAACTTCCCTTCAAAGATTCGCTAGGAGACCATTATTTAGGGAAGTCAATTTTGTGTACTCTTCAACAGAAGCTAAGGCTTATTCTACCGCCAAAATGATTGCATCCTCACTTCAAAAAAAAGTTTCACAAATGGTCAACTTCAACGAGTTGAACAGAAATAAGGGAGGTTTCATAGGTAAATACGAAAACGCACTTAGAGAAGCTTTCTCAAATATTCAAGAATCAAGAAACAACTGGGAACCTTGCCAAATGACGCTGGAAAGGTTTAAAGAAGGCATAGAAATCCTCAACCAAAAACATGACCACAAGAAAATACTAGTTGTCTCTCACGGCATCGCGCTCACGCTATATTTTGCGTTTTTGAAAGAGGAAATGGACAACCTACTATCCAGATGGAAGAAATTAAGG
>CP070835.1:59338-62156 GCA_020341775.1 Candidatus Bathyarchaeota archaeon | reverse complement strand
GTAGGACTTGGCGATTTCGCCAGAAAGCTCGTTCTTGACTGCTTTTCCATACTCTAACTTCACAGAACCGCCTCCATCAGATGTTTTTTGTATGCGCTTTTACATGCTTAAGGTTTCCGCAGAGGGAAAAGTCGGAAAATAGAAAGAAAAGGAGAGCAGCTATTTTGGTTTAGTCATCTGAATGTCTTTCGCTAGAACGAAGGGCGACAGAGACGGCGGTTCAGCTTCAAGCCACCAATGAACGTGCTGCCTCTCTTTTGATAGGCCTGTGATTTGGTTTAATAGTCTAAGGATGTTATCGCTTAGTCGCAAATCTTTCCAAGATTGGCTGATTTCGCCATTCTCTATTAGGAATATGCCATCCCTCGGAATGGTTGAAAAGTCACCAGTGGCGTAATTTTGGAATCGCGTATACCACGTGTTGGTGAGGTATAAGCCATGTTTCACCTCAGCAAACAGCTCGTCTTTGCTTATATCGCCTGGATCCATCTCGACGTTCCACGGTGTCGGCTGCACTAACCCGGCATTCCCTGTTGTTCCAGTTTTGAAGATTTTCGCAGTCGATGTGTTGTGCAAATACGTCTTAAGCACCCCGTTTTCGATGAAAACGTTTTCTTGAATAGGGAAGCCCTCGTCATCGAAAACACGGTTGTTAACTGAGTATTCACCAGGCTTGTCCCGCAAAGTCACCACGTCAGAGGCAACTTTCTGACCCACCTTATTAACAAAAACTGAAAGCTGAATCATCACACTATACGCAGACGCCATCCCACCCCAAGTGCCCAACATGGAACCGAAAAACAATGGGTCGAAAATAATGTCATATTTTCCTTCGTCTCCTTGTTTCGGGTTTTTCGCCATCGCTGCGATTCTTCCCCCCTTCTCGCCTGCTCTATAGGGTTTGAAATCCTTCAAGGTTGAGCAGCATTCCACACCGTGACCGGAGGCGTTTCTCTGAGAAAAAGCTCGGATTGACAACTCGATTGCTGACCGTGCATCCTGCCCGACGGGTCCTTCTGAGGAGACAAGGTAAACGTCCTCATACTTCGTGAAGAGTATTCCTCCCGCGATGATTTTCTCGCCCGCTTCTTTCTTGGCAGCCTCTATGGCTTCGCCGACGTATTCAGAAGGATTTTCCAGTTCTTGCAGTTTTTTATCGGCGTTTGGCTTTGCATATTGAAATGCCCCTTTCGCTATCCCGCCGTATGTTGGGTTTTCTTTTGACACTTTGGCTAAGCTAAATAGTTGCTCCATGGTTCTGTTGACGTTTCGGAAGTCTCGTATCTGGGTGGCTACTAACCTCTTGTTCCATGCAAGGGTAACGTCAGTTACATAGTCGTTCCACGCCACCGTTATGTCAATCTGGTTATTACTGAACCGTGTCTGTCTGTATCGCCCAAAGGTAGTCTTAGCGATGACTTCGTCTGCTCCTAAGACTTTGCCCTTCTTAGCGATATCTTCTGTCTTTGCTATAACTTCGCTCATTTTACATACACCTCTTTTAACCGAATGACGGGTCCACCTGTGTACACTGGAACACCCTGCATGGGGTCGCCCTTGCCACATGTCGCCGCATCGTAGGCAACAGCTCTAGATATGGCGTCAACGGCTGTCCACCAATTCTTAGTGGAGGTTTCAATAACTGGTCTCGCAACGGGGTGTTTCAGTTCGCCTTTTTCGATTAGAGAAGCTTCTCTGCCCACGTAGCGTTGATTGAAACGTCGGTCATCAATGTTCCATTCTGTGAAAGACTTCATGTAAATTCCATATTTCACTTCCTCAATGATCTCCTCTTCTGTCCAGTCGCCTGGTAGCAGAAAGGTATTAGCCATGCGTACAATAGCTTCTCTGTCATAGCTGATTGATCTCGAAGACCCATTACTTCGTGTGCCAAGTTTCGCGGCAGTTTCTCTGTTTTGCAGAAACTCGTTTATTATGCCATTTTTGTATAAATATCGGCGTCGGGCTTTGATTCCTTCATCGTCAAACTCATAGTATCCATAACTGTTTTTCACGGTTGGGTCATCGACTATCGTTACTTTGTCGTTGCCAATCCTCGTTCCGATCCAGTAGGGCCCTTCAGGATATATGAAGGATCGTCCAGCTTGACTCATCTCTCGCCCCAAAATTCTGTCAGCTTCAATGGGGTGACCGCAGGACTCATGGGAAGCGATGCCTGTGACCTCAGTTCCGCAGATCAGATCCATCTTTCCCGCTTTGACAGCTTTTCCTTCCTTGATTAGTTTCTGGAGCACTTGTGCATCGTGCAGCAAAGTCTCAGCCACTTTCCACTCATCGAAAGCTTCCCATCCGCCACTGCGCCCAAATTGCTTGTAGGCTTGTTCGGGTTTACCGTTCTCTACAACAGTTATAAAAGCGAAGACGCCGATTTTTGGCACAAACGACGAGATAGCTGAACCCTCAGAGTTTACAAAGTACTTCTCTATCAAATCAATAGAGGTTCCAATTATCCGCCCCGGAACCTTTACTTCTGAGGTTGACAAAGTTTTGTCAACCTTCATCAGCTCATCTATCTTCTTCTCTGGTGGGATGTCTTCTATCTTCTCTTTCTGTTCAACACTCCACTTCGTTTCAACTCCTTTTTCGTCGGTGAAGGTAATTTTTTCTTTGCGTCCTGCACTTTTCGCAAATTTATACGCTGTGTCGGCGACTGTTTTTGCTTCATCTTTGGTCCATTTGTTAGTTGATGCAAAGCCAAGTCCGCCGTCAGCTAGAATTTTAATGCAAAATCCGCTGTTGATCGTTGAGAGGAAAGCATCTAGGGTACCGTTTTTTATTACCAACTCGTCGTGATTCG
>CP070835.1:55423-59238 GCA_020341775.1 Candidatus Bathyarchaeota archaeon | reverse complement strand
TGCGCTGCGTTTGCTGAGCCAGATATTATCACCATTGCTATGTGCATGCCCCACGGGTCGCCATCTGTCATGATATATACTGGCAGCTCAAGTTCTTTGTTTAGTCTGCGGATAAAATGCCGCGTCGATCGGGGCGCCTGTCCCGCAGTTAAGACTAGCAGCGCATTGAATTTTTTGTGCACACTCTCTTCAATGAACCTAGTGAATAAGCCCCCCTTCTCAATAGCAATTACTTTGTCTGCGCTGGTTTTCACAAGCTCACTATATGTCAGCGCCGGGCCTATCATCAAACCGTCAGGGTGAGACATCATGTTCATTCGCCTCCCTTCATAGCCTGGCACTGTATATTCGATGGTCAAGTCGCCAAAGACAGCTGAACGTTCCTCTGGAAAGATGCTGAAGTCCTCTCTGGCAAGCCCTATCACCGTTTCTAGATCTGTGATCACGTTATCTGATTCCGACTGGTCTTTAAACGACATGTTGTAGGCTTGAGCTGAGTAGTAAACATCTCGGAGGGTTGAAGTCTTGCGTTGAGTTGAGAGCTGCTGTGCAAAAAACGCTGTCCAGACAAGTTGCGTGAAGGGGCGAATGTGTCGAATGTTCCGCGTGCTTCGTTTGACTCTTCTATCTCCCAAAACATACTGGCGCAGTTCAGGGCTGTAAAAAATGTTTTCTATAGAACGACTCGGCATCTTTATCCATGGGAATTCGCCCTGCATCATTTGGCAATAAAGTGTTTCGCCAAGCTTCTTTAAATCTACAGTGGCTTCCTTCTTCTTCATTGAAGCTGGAACGTCATTTGCCTTGTTCTTTTCCTCCACCTGAATTCACACTCTCCAACAACTTCTTGATATCTGGTTCTTTCTCTCTGCCAGAAAGCCTAGTCGAAAACTGGGCAATCTTCGGCAGATACTTGGAAAAAATATCCAGTCTTCTCTTTTCTCTCTCCACATGCTCACGTTTTGATAGGAACCTTTTGAGCTTTCGCGCAGCTTCTCGAATACCATTTAGTATTTCCCTCTTTACCTCTGGCCTATCAGCAATGAATTCTTTGCCCACAGTTTTGTAGGGGATTTTGGTGCTGCATATATGAACTAAGACGGCGATAGGCATGTCGGGAGAGATTTTGTATCTCCGCCAGTTCATATTTTTAATAACACGAAACGAAACGTCGCTCGCCTCGTCATAAAGAAGCGGGATGCGATTGGCAAAGCGATAAACTATGAAATCGCCTTTTTTCGGGATTTCACCGCCATACGCTATCGCTGTCTCCACAATAAAAGGATGCCCCGAGTAGGTTGAAGGTTTGCGTTGGCAAACAGCAGTGAATTCAGGCTTTAACTCCTTCAAAATCCCAACTCTCAGCAAGTCTTCTCCAAGTGGTGACAAACAACTTGCACTTGGCGGGCGGAACTCTTCAAAACGCTTCATCATCTGCACAAGTTTCACAATTTCTTGTGGACCTAGATTCTTAGGATTCTTCGACTTTGGTATGCCCGTAAACTCTAGGAACTTGTGAGCAATTTTCTCGCTTGTTCGGTGAAAGTGGGTACGCATGAAATCCAGAATGTTTCGATGCCGCGTTATTTGTATAAGGCGTTTAACAGTTTCCACATCCACCCCATAAGGATGTGGCAGCGTCTCTTTCGGTGGAGGCGGCATCTTTGTTGTTACCCGCATGAATTTATACAATCTTCCTTTTGGGTCGACAAAGGTGATATTAGCGTAGGGATTCACTAGCGCTGTTTGCTTTAAATACTCCAAGATTTTTGGCATTGCACGGAAGTAGTCGCCTTCAAGGCTGAAGTTCACGATTGTTCCATGCCAGCGTTCCTTGTTTATCCGAATTTTGCGTTCTAGGATTATTGGTTTGTTTCTTTGAATGTCAATCATGATGCGATATTTGTAAATTTTTGTGGAGCCTGTGCTGGAAACTATGCTTGCTGGCTTGTGTGTGGTTATTTGTCCATAGAGAACTGCCATGGTGCCCCCAAGTCCGAACGTCCCTCGAGCTTGTTTCAACTTGTATTTTGATCCGAAAAGCACTTGGCCAAAAGCTGAGGGGATGTGACGTGAAGTGATGCCTGAACCATTGTCTTCGACTCTGAGTTTGTATATTCCTGATTGGGAGCCACCTTCACCGAAGGTTAGCCGGACATAAATGTCAGGAGGCACACCTGCGAGTTCTGCAGCGTCTAGAGAGTTTTCGACCAGCTCTCTTATCGAGGCAAATATGGCCCTGCTGGGATTGGTGAAGCCCGCTATGTCTCGGTTGCGGTAGAAAAAATCAGCAGGACTGATTTCTTCGAATACTTGGCTTACCATCCCGCTTTCTCCGGTTTTTATTGTGTATTTTGCTGCGTACAGAAATATATCTTTTCGCAACAAAGGAAGCAATTTTCTGCGATGACTAAAGTTTTTATGCCGTTTGCGACCGATATCGTACTAAAGAAGCGTGTATACAGACGTTTTCAACGTCATATTTTCTCGTAGGGCTTCTTCCAAAGCTCTATCTTCTTTTTCTTCAATTCTCTACGCTTTGTATGCAAGAACCTATACACTGAGTTGTGAAGCCGACCACGAATAAACATCTCAATAGCTTGACGAGCTATCTCAGCTTCCTCCATTAAGCCAATAACACTAATTGTGTGACCATATACTGACACGAAGGTGTCGGTCAACTCCTCAATAATCCTCCTAGTTTTTCCTTCTTTGCCGATAACTCTTCCACTCAGCCGTTTTATATCCGACTCCGACTTTCCCACAAAATTCCTTAAATCAATGATAATCAAGACTGATTCTACATCGTCCAAGAGCCTTCTCGCCTTTTCTGGGGAGAAACCTCTGCCAACAGCCATGACTGTCTCCTTCGCCCTAAAAAGCATTGAAGGATCGGCTGTTTCAGGAGCAAGATTGATTTTCACATCACCGCTTTCACTATCGATATTTAGGCTTACACCAAGCTTTTTTTCAATAAGCTCCTTTGTGGAGGCATTCGGTCCTATAAGGGGACCTACACGATTTCTCGGAATCTTTACGAATGTACTTGGAACCGCCATTCGATCTACTTTCCCATACATTCTACTGATCTATTGCGAGATTCTTTGGTCATCCAGGCTGGTGACTAATACGTATTTTACTCTTTGCATCTTAAATAACTGTTTCAGGTGCCTGCTAGTTTGCTTATTTGTCATGCGCTGTAACTTTTCCTAGAAGCTCATCGACTGGCATCACTCTGACGCCCAGCTTTTTGAAGTATCTGTTAACGTTCCTCAGGTCTCTTTTAAGGAAGGCATTTGCCATGGGGTGAGACAGTAGTACAGCTTGAGCCATATCGAAAAGAACCGGTCTATTTCTCCACACCATGACGTTGTACTCGCTAATGTCTCCATGAACCAGATTCGCCTGCTGATAAAGTTTCTCAACATAATCCAGGAGCTCACGGTAAATCAATTCTGGGTTTTTAAGTGATGTTTCCCGCAATTCGGGAGCTGGATTGCCTTTCTTGCCTATAAACTGCATGATAAGCACATTTTTCTTGACAACGACAGGTTTTGGAACTCTCACTTTAGCTTTCAAAGCCAATCGCAGGTTCTTGAATTCCTTTACTGCCCACGCGTAGACCAATGCTCGCGTATCATGTTTTATGTGCTTAAATCGAGGGTCGCCTTCAATGTATTGGAGTTTACCTTTTCTGAATTCAGAAGCAATGGTCAAATAGATCTTTATGGCGAGTTCTTTTCCATTCTTGTCTTTTCCCCAGTAAATTCGCGCTTCCTTCCCAGCTTTGACGACGCCGTGAATTTCGTCTATGA
>CP070835.1:53670-55323 GCA_020341775.1 Candidatus Bathyarchaeota archaeon | reverse complement strand
CCAGTTGCATTGGTCACCCTACAAGGTGAAGCCGTTGTAAAAAAAATCCTTGACCACTTTCAGTTATCTTTCCGAATCATAGTCACCAGAGAACACGAAATAAGAAGGGAACAGCAAATTAGGAGGGCAATCAACGAAATGGGCGGCTTGGAACATCGCAACGTGTTAATGATTGGAGACAGGGACAGTGATGAAGTTGCAGCACGGCACGTTGGCTGTAAGTTTGTCCGGGTGAAGAAATGAGAATTTGGTATGATGCATGTACGGGCAAGCATGTTCGGTATGGAGCTGCCATTGCAGGAAAGCTGAGAAGCTTAGGCCACGAAGTCGTTATGACAACCCGAGACCACCCTGACACCATAGCTCTCGCCGAGTTCCTTAAAGAAGAGGTTTCAATCGTTGGAAGATACGCGCCCTCATCTCTGTCAAGCAGGCTGAGAGAAAGTCTAAAACGTCAACTACAGCTTCTCGAAGCATTTGAAGGCGCCCCTCCCGACTTTGGGGTGTCACATGGGTCCGTCGATTTGTGTCGCGTCGCTTTCGGGTTAGGAGTTCCGACAATATCAACAGCCGACAGCCCCCATGCTACTGCGGTTAACAGGCTTGGGCTCCCACTGGTGAAATACCTAGTCATCTCAAAAGCGTTTCCAAAAGAACTGTACCGGAAATACGGCACTGAAAACATTTTTCAATTTGAAGGCGTCGATGAGGTAGCCTGGATCAACAGTTACAAGCCCGTGAAACTCGAATACGAGAAACCGTTGATTGTGGTTAGACAAGCCGAAACCCAAGCAGCATACGCTGAGGGGAAAAACGACATTACCTTAAAAGCAGCTCGAATGCTTAAAGCGTTGGGAAACGTGGTTTTTGTGCCACGCTATGAAAGACACAGTGAACAAGGACTAAATGTTCTCCAAGACTTTGTTGACACTACGAGTTTGGTCGCTCACGCAGATCTTGTCGTAGGTGTAGGAGGCACCATGGCGAGAGAGGCAGCCCTACAGGGAACGCCCAGTTTGGTCATACCCATATTTGGACATAGCCACGTAAACACCTATCTTGCCAAAAAGGGTTTCCCCATCTTCGGTTGCTCTTTAGAGGACGTTCCACTCTACGCTAAGAAGTATTTAGCTACGCGAAAAAACGTTAAAGACCTACTTGGCGAGTTGGAAGACCCCGTGGAGATCATTACGAGGCTGATAGTAAAAGAAGATAAATTCAGTTAAGGAATCGAAGGATAATGCTGTTCGCACAGCAGCTCAGCGGGAACACTGTGCCACAGTAAGAGCAAATCGAGGCACTCTTGGCAAATCAATTTTTTCCACTCCCAAAGAGCTATATAGATTAGCTATATGCCATTTCCATGAGCACCCATTTGGGAGACTTGAGTTTGAAAGTCGAGAATGTCCTAGTTGTGGGTTTGGGAGAGATCGGAGACCCGCTACTGGAAATTGTTAGAGGCGTTTACCAGGCTGAGGGATTGGACATTGAAACGAGGGAACTTCAAGGCCCTTTTGATGTTTTGCATATCTGCTTTCCTTACGGCCCGGATTTTGTGAAGACAGCTACCGATTACATCAACAAGTTCGACCCAACGTTAACAATTATAGAAAGCACAGTTCGTCCTTTCACCACAAATGAGATTTATAGTAT
>CP070835.1:50887-53570 GCA_020341775.1 Candidatus Bathyarchaeota archaeon | reverse complement strand
ATCACACTGCCCGACGGGCATGAAGGATACGGATTTCCGATCGGAGGAGTTGCTGCAACAGACTATGAGAAGGGCGTAATAAGCCCCGGAGGAGTCGGATTCGATATTAACTGTGGCGTACGATTGCTGACGACCAACCTCATCGAGCAGGACGTGAAGCCTAAGCTAGCGGATTTAACCGACACCATCTTCAACAACGTTCCATGCGGCTTGGGAAGCCGTCGGAAAGATTTTCGAATAAAAATCAACGAGTTAGACCAATTAGCGGCAGGAGGGGTTCCTTGGTTGGTGGAACGGGGATTAGGGTGGGAGGAAGACATTGTGCATTGTGAAGAAAGGGGCCAAATGCAAGCTGCGAATCCTGAAAAGGTGTCGACCACCGCAAAAAATCGGGGAGCAACCCAAGTTGGTACTCTCGGTTCAGGCAATCACTTCCTCGAAGTCCAGAAAGTCGATGAGATCCATGATCCAGATGTGGCAAAAGCCTTTGGCATATATAGGAAGGAACAAGTAACGGTCATGATTCATTGCGGGTCCCGTGGGTTCGGACATCAAATATGCTCCGACTACCTACGCGTTATGGAGCGTGCAGTGCACAAATATCACATTCTCTTGCCTGACCGACAACTCGCCTGCGCCCCTGGAAGGACTCGCGAAGCCGAAGACTATTTTCAAGCAATGTCATGTGCAGTTAACTACGCATTCTCAAACCGTCAAGCAATAACCCATTGGGTAAGACAGAGTTTTAAAGAAGTCTTCAAGAAACCAGCAGAAACATTTGGCTTGAAAC
Source organism: Candidatus Bathyarchaeota archaeon (assembly GCA_020341775.1). Classification (GTDB taxonomy): domain Archaea; phylum Thermoproteota; class Bathyarchaeia; order Bathyarchaeales; family SOJC01. Next base: position 52,780 of record CP070835.1, on the reverse strand, counting down.
TGGTGTATGACGTAGCACACAACATTGCGAAGATTGAAGAACATCAAATCAACGGTCAACGCAGCAAAGTGTGGATCCATCGAAAAGGTGCAACAAGAGCCTTCCCACCCAATAGCCCCGACATCCCGGAAGCATACAGAAATTATGGACAACCTGTCATCATTCCTGGCAGCATGGGTTCAAGTTCGTGGCTTCTTGTTGGTACAACAAACGCAATGAAAGTGACTTTTGGCTCTACAGCCCATGGTGCAGGCAGAATGATGAGCAGGTCAGCAGCAAAGCGAAGATTCTGGGGTGGCAACGTCAAGAAGTCCCTTGAAGAACGAGGAATCATTGTTAGGTCAGCGAGCTCAGTGATCCTAGCCGAAGAAGCCGACTCTGCCTACAAGAACGTAGACAAAGTGGTCGAAGTGAGTGATAAGATCGGAATCGCGACACGCGTAGCCCGGCTGAAACCCTTAGCAGTAGTTAAAGGCTAACACTAGACTTCATCCTCGCCAACGCGACGAAGCGAAAAAATATAAGATCAAAAAGCACACAAGAATCGGCAGGGAAAAATATGTCCACGGGTTTTGAAAAAATCGCAAGCGACTCCAACCTCCAAGATCATTGGATAAGGAGGCTCATCGCGTTCATTATCGACAGTATCATTGCTTGGATCGCTACTACAATAATTGTGGGAGTAGTCTTCTTACCTCTGATTGTATTAGCAGCGATAACAGATCTCCCTTGGTTTGTGTTCAATCCCTTCACATTTCCGTTCTTCGCAGGAATTCTCAGCGTCCTGTACTTCGCATTGCTCGAGTTCTGGTATGGATGGACCTTCGGCAAAAGAATAATGAGCCTCAGAACTATCGAAACAAATGGACAAAAGCCGTCTTTTGATAGAGCTCTGATCAGAAATATAAGCAAAATTTACTGGATTCTGGCGCTTATAGATGTAATAATTGGGTTAGCAACGCTGGGAGATCCTCACCAAAAAATCGCTGACCGCTTCGCGGGAACCACGGTCACCTCGAAGACTGTCTCACCCTCAGCTTCTACTCCTCACCCACCGCCACCGCCAACATAGGGCCCGAGACGCGCGTGCAAGGGGCGACTCTAAGCAAGGCGCATGCTCCAAAGAAGGCTGCTGCAGAACCAACCTGATGCGAACCATGCTGAGATGTTTGCAGGCAATCCTAACGAGGTGAGAGAAATCTTATATTACTCGGTCTTTTTCATTAACCTGAGAAGTGAATAGCCATGAGTTCAGAATGGGAAGAAAAGCTAGGTTCTGCCTGCAGCATAAGCTCAGACATACTAAAGCAAGCGTTAGAGGAGCTGAGTGAAAGCTGCTATGGCGACGCGAACACTTCAAAGAAAGTCATCGAGGAACTCGCCCTGAATTGCCAATTTAGCGAAGATGAATTAAGCGAATTCATTCGCAGTGTATCACGCAATTGCCCCATGGACGCCAAAAAACTGCACAACGAAGTGACACGAGCTAAAGGGAAGAAAGCACTGGCATTTGATGCAGTAAACAAAGTAATGGGAAGACCGCTTTAAGCGTAATAAACCAGTCCTCCCCTTCTAGGTTGGCAAAACATCAAAGAGCGTCGATTGCTAATCCCGACCTAAACTCCTCTCGAACAAGGAAAGACTCGGGCAAAATCGAATATCGCGACAAGCCAGAGCTTAAATAGAATGATGTTCTAGATTTTTATGAATGATTGGTTGGGAAAGATGGTTTTTCGGACTCTCCTTTCTCCCTTCTCCTAAAGGAGTTTTTCTCTTCCCTCCCAACCATGAAAGGATCTCATGGAATTGGCTGTTTCCTTCAACACCAACATCAAATTCGGCGGGCAACTCCATGAGAGAACGCTGCTGAACGTCGGATCACCACATTAAATT
>CP070835.1:49176-50787 GCA_020341775.1 Candidatus Bathyarchaeota archaeon | reverse complement strand
ATCTTCCTTAAGCATGGCTTTATGAGCTACTTGTGGTAAAAAACCCGTCTTCAACAGTGTTAATCCCTTTGTTCCGTAGAGGATGCTAGTGCGAGCTTGGGTAGCTATAGCTCCTACCCCTACTTCTGCGTGGGGAACACGGTTCCCAACCGCTGGAGCCGCTGTGCATACGCACACACCCAGAGCAAAGGTTTTTGGGCATCGAGCTACTATAGAAAACGTCGTAGAAACGCACCTCCATTTTCACCCAAGTTTCTTCCAATTTGAGGAACCATTTTACGCATGTTTATAAAGCCTCTGCTGAAAAGATAATATTTTTGGGAACACTAACTTTTACTTCCACTCTTTGAAAATCTTGTGTTCATCTATTTCGGAGACGTATTCAAAGACCACAAATAGGTATGCTCACCACTTCACAAATTCTGAATAGCCCTAACATTCATCTGCATATTTCTGTTGCGCAGAGGAGGTGGAGGACCTTTTACGAAACAAGCTTCCAAACTGGACATGAACCGTTAGCGCGCGCTTTGTCGGTATAAACATTATTTGAGTATATGTGCGTCGCGGAGGGCTTCAGAAAGTTTTCATGAAGGATTAACGTTTATCTGACTATTTCTATCGTGTTTCGAAGTAGAACCAATCTTCTGGGCTTTCCTCTACAATCCCCTTCTTCTCTTCTACTTCCTTCCTTAGGCTGAGACCATAGTAGCTACCCTTGGTTACTTTTGACAACTTCATCAAGAATTCGGTAGGTGTGTATGGTCTAGAACGTTTATTTGACTCAACCTCGATCTCTTTTTCTGAAAGCTCCCGATCGCTATGTGAAATATTAATGATAATTATTCGAATTTTCTCCTTCCTGAGTAAGCGAGCTACGTCCAAAGCGTCAGATTGTGCCTCAGTCACAAACACTCTTCGTCGACGTGTGATAAGAGGCTGCTTTAGAGGAATGTTGGTTATTCCGTCTGAAATTAAGATGAGCATTTGAATAGTGTCCTTGTTCCGTTGTTTTTCGAGCTTCAACGCTTTCCAAGCCTTAAGCATACCCAAAGCCATTGGAGTGAAGCCGCTCGCCTTGACATTCCACAACTTTTTCACCACTAAGTCTAGGTTCGTAGTTGGCTCTTGCAGTGTAGATGCTTCTGTTCCCTTAAAGATGACAAGTCCCACTCGGTCACGACGCCTATAAACACTTCTATGTAAGCTACTTATTGCACGACTAAGGTTAGATATTGAGCTAGTCATGGACCAGCTCATGTCAACAAGTAGTATGATCGAGAATGGCGCACGGTATTCTCTTCTCTTTACCCTGATGTCTTGAGGCTTCATGGCTATAGCTAGACCCTCCACCTTACGTGTGGGTTGATATGGAGCCGCTGCACGGATGGTGGGTCCCAAAGCGATGTCCCATGGGCGATCCTTCGGTAGTTGATGCCAAACGTATCTCCCTTGAGAGGAGGAGGTTACTACTTTGGCACGTTTTCCCACAGTGTAGTGATTGCCCCGTTTTGGTCGTTGGCCCCTTTGCCGTTGAAGATTTATTGGTTGAGGGGATTCCATCGACTCTGAGAATTTTTCAAATACATTTTGACCACGATCTAGAAGTGCTTT
>CP070835.1:46856-49076 GCA_020341775.1 Candidatus Bathyarchaeota archaeon | reverse complement strand
GAGCTGAGCAGAGAGTAACACCTGCATTATTCATTGAATCTTCCAAGCTGTTCATAAAAGCAAAAGAGCACAGCGCCAAAGAAAAAACAAGTTTACTGGCGTTGGGAAACAGCGCTTTATGCATGGCTTTAGAAGCTGGAACGAGGTTCGAAGCGACACGAGACTTAAAGCTATATTCAGATGCCAAGAGAAACATGGAAAGCGCTGCAAACTACTACTTGAAGGCAGGGTTTGAGAAGGCTGCAACATGGGTGAACGCTAATCAATCTCTGCTGGATGCTTATGTTTACATGAGCAAAGCAGAAACTGAAATTGTCCAAGGAGAAAAAATGCGACAATACCAGTTGGCTGAAAAATATCTTGAGCGGTCAGCCAAACTATATGAAAAGGCCGGATACACTGGCAAAAGGGATGAAGTGCTCAAAATTCTTGTAAAAGTTAGGGAGAAACGCGAATTTGTTCTCTCGCTGAGTGATGCCCTAAAGCCTCCAACTCTCACATCAAGTACTACTGTGTTCTCAGTTCCAACTTCTACGCAAGAGGAAGCGGTTGGGCTAGAGAGGTTTGAGCGTGCCAACATTCAAGCATACTTATCTGCACCTGAAGACGTGACAGTTGGAGATGAATTTGAGTTTCGCATTGACCTTGCCAATATCGCCAGAGAATCTGGACTGCTGATCCGAATTGATGGGTTGATTCCGGAGACATTCAGGGCTGTCAAGACACCTTCTCCATATGTTATCGAAGGAAAGTCTTTAGACACAAAAGGTAAGGAACTTGCTCCCAACAAGGTTGAATCCGTCAGAATCTCAGCACAAGCCACCCAAACCGGCATTTTCCAGCTGTGTCCAGAAGTTGTCTATGTTGACCGTCTGGGAAAATTCAAGAGATGCAAGTGTGATGTGGTTTCGATAACAGTGCTCCCCTCAACTGGATTCCAGTTTAAAACAGAAAATGCCCGGAAAATCTTTGAATATCTAACGAAATCATTTATTGCAGACTATATGAAGAGAAGACTGACACTTGGAAAATCAGGATGGAGAACCTTCATTCAAATCAAGGAAAACGCGAAGGTCCCAAAATCAAGCATATACGGTGCTGCCGGACGCCAAGGTTATGCGATCTCCGAACTGGAAAGACGTGGGCTAGTTGAAGCCAGAGTCTTTCTTGGAGAACGAGGCCGTGGAGGACGTATAACTAAAGCACGCATCTTCTATGAGAAGGAAACAATAAAACGGTACATTGATCAGCATGTAATGGAAAAATAGGGAAAAACAAAAAGAGCCATTTTGAGCGCATCTCAACAAAATAAGTTAGGAAAGCTTGTGTTCATCCGTTTTCAGGTTCTTATTTTGGCTGATCCTTGCCGTCAAACCCCAAACAATGTTCTTTAAGCATTTCCGTTCGATTCTTCCGCTTTTTGTCTTGCAAAAATACTCAGCTATTTTTCCTCACCTTAGGAGATAATCAGAACACAAATGGAGGTGATCAAAAGATGCAAGCTTTCAAAGTTAAGGAGAAGTTGATGAGTTTGCCTAGCGCCCAAGTAATATTTGGCAAGCTCAATGCAGTCCTTGCAAGATCTGCAAGTCTTGTAGTAGGCCCTGAGCAGACAGAGAGCGTTCCATCTTGGGCAACGACCAAGAGATACAGAGCCCACCAATTGGAGGCTGAACGACTCAAGGCGAAGGCAGAAGAATTCGCACAGACTCTGCAAAGGGGATTCGTGTAGTCAACTGTCCTTCCTGCGCGCGCAAGAATCAAGCGCGCGTAGCGTTTTTTGGCATTTCGAGGCAGCCGAATGGGTGAGCGGAAGAAACTTTAAGGACATTCTGCCTATGAGCTTCTATTCAATCGATTTATGATGTGAACTGTGTTGGCACGGTTGGAAAGAAACCTCGAAGTTTTGTGCGAAGCAGCAGAAAATCTAGGAGCGACCGATACCGTGTTCTTCAATGCTGAAGGTATCGTTGTTGATGAGAGAGTTAGACTGAAATGTCTTGTACCGCTCTGTGACGACTACAGCTTGAATCTGATGTGCCCACCTTATGTAATGAGCATTCAAGAATTCAGAGAGACACTGGCCAAATATAGCTGGGCAATTCTCATCCAGATTAAGGAGCCAATACCAACTGAAATGGCAAAACAGATACACCGCGCCAACGACGTTGCCGAACTATACAAGAGCGCCGAGTTCGTCAACAGTTACAAGAAGTCGTT
>CP070835.1:45082-46756 GCA_020341775.1 Candidatus Bathyarchaeota archaeon | reverse complement strand
CTTTCTCTTGGTTTTCCGACTTGGCTTTCGCTTCTTGCTTATGGCAACGTTTCATTTCATTTCACCATTTTGCATGAATTATTATAATAGTACGAATGGGATAAACATCTCCCGAATATTTTCGGGTGTGCGCGGGCTTGGGTTTGGTTGTTTGTGTGCTTCAGTCTCACATGGGTTGGCTTCTAAAGGTTTAGTCAATTGAATTGGCTGTGATATGCTTCTCATCTAATAAATGAATTATTATTGTGCTTCATGGTTCAAGGCTTGGGTATACCTGCAACAAATATTAAGTGTCAAAAAGAGATAACTAAGATAATAGTTTTGGGGGGAATATTTTGGATAGAGTAGAAAAGTCGATTGAAATCAGGGCTCCGCCTGAGAAAGTCTGGGAAATGCTTGCGATTGACAGGTTTGAAGAGTGGCAGGTAGGGATGCTCTATAACGAATGCTTTGTTTATGGTATGGAGTTCACTTCAGAGGTGAGGGCTCCCGAAGACAAGTATAAAGTGGGTGCGTCTGCTCAACCAAAGAAGGTAGGGGAAAGGACCCTTTTCAAGGTCACGGAGAGCCTTAAGAACGAGAAGATTACATATCTTGTTGAAGAACGAGGGACAAATTCTACTTTAACATCTATCTTAGAACCAATAGATAAGGGCACTAAACTCACGTATGCGGTGAGTTATGAAATGCCCTGGGGAATTTTTGGCAAGTTCCTCGCCAAATTGTTCCTTAAGAGAATGGGCGAAGGGCAAGTCAAGAAATCGTTAGAGAAGTTGAAAAGCATTCTGGAGAAATAATGGTCAAAATAGGGACGATGTTCTATGTCATTAGAAGAGAATAAGGCTATTATTCGAAGGTGGATTGACGCCACAAATAAGAAAAACCTATCCTTATATGATGATTTGGTAGCAACTGATTTCGTTGACCATACACGTCAGGTGCGGGGTTTGGAAAACGTCAAACAGTTTGTGACTATGGTCTTCAAGGCTTTTCCCGATTTCCATCTGACTATTGAGGACATAATAGCCGAAGGAGACAAGGTATGGGTTCGTGCTAAAATCACGATGACACACACACTTGAATACAGAGGTATTGCTCCGACAGGAGAGAAGATTACTGAAACGTCCGTTAGCATCAACCGAATAGTTGATGGCAAGATTGTAGAGCAATGGTATGTTACTGACGACATGGATTTCTACAAACAACTAGGTGTTATCGAATACAAAAGATTTCCAGAGGGATGATGTCCCATGTTATTAGAAGAGAATAAGGCTATTGTTCGCAAGATGATTGAAGCCATTAATTCGCAGAATCTAACTTTATGGGACGAGTTGATGGCACCCGATTTTGTTGTGCACATGCACGCACAGAAAATACAGGGATTGGAAAGTAATAAACAATTCATAAAGGACGAAATCAAGGCTTTTCCCGATTTACACGTGACTATTGAAGACATTATAGCTGAAGGAGACAAGGTTTGGGTGCGTCTTAAGGAAACAGCAACACACACAGGTGAATATCGTGGATTAGCCCCTACTGGCAATAAGCTCTCATATATGGTTGTTGCTATCTGGCGTATCGTTGATGGAAAGTGTGTAGAAGGCTGGATAGTCTATAACCAAATGGATTTCCTCAAACAACTCGGTGTTATCGAATGGAAAGGATTTCCTGACG
>CP070835.1:43436-44982 GCA_020341775.1 Candidatus Bathyarchaeota archaeon | reverse complement strand
TGGTTATCGCAAAGCTTCCTGGGGCAAGGGGTGGAAAAGGATATTTTCTCGCAAATTCTCCAGAGTCCTTTCATGAAAAAGCAGAAGACATCATCAAAAGAGGACATTTGAGAAGAGAAGATTTAGAAAACATATGCGCACGCGCAAAAACTTAAAGCCCATACTCAATGATTGAGCTGGATGAAAACATCGATGAAGACGTACTCCTACAAGCACCCGAAGGTGTTGTCCCTGATCAACGCAATCCCGGAAGCTGCAGGCAAGGCAAAGGCGATGAACCTGCCTTATTGGATTCTAGCTCAAAAGAGCCATCCGTTTGGAGTCGTGATTGTGGGGCAGGAACCGCAACAACTTACTGCACCCCGTGGAACACCGATAGCGCTTGTTGCGCTTGAACCTTCTCAAGCATCCTCAGAGAACTTGTCAGACTTCATTTCAACAGCCACCAAACTCGTAACTGAGAAGAATCTTGCAAATGCGTTGGTCACTCTGTCGTTCAAGCATAGAAGAGCAGTCATGCAGTTTCAGCAAGCCGGGTTTGAACCATTCGATGATTACTACCTTATGTATCGAGAGCTCTCTCAGCACTGGACTCCCACAATTGGACTCCAGTTCAAACCAATCAAGCTGAGAGAGACACGCGAGTGGTTCATGGTAGCGACTAGATATCTTGCAGGGACAGCTGACACAGCCCTCAACCATGGACTCCAGTACATGCTTGATTTGCCAGACACTTTTCTCACTCGGTACCATGCATCTGAGAAACTCTACTTTGTAGTAAGGGGAGAGACAACGATCGGCGTTCTAGACATCCACGGTACGAACGGGTGGATTGGTAACATGGCAGTAAATCCGCTGAGTCGGCGTCAAGGCTACGGGAAACAGATCCTCACCTTCGCACTCAATCAACTGAAGACCAGAGGTTGCAGCCAAGCAGGATTGAGAGTCCATGTCAACAACAAGCCCGCTTGCCAACTCTACGACTCCTTTGGATTCAAGAAGACAGCACGATTCAAAAGACTGCTGTGGTGGAACCCCACATATGCAGCATCCTGAAACACGTAATACGTGTGTATGAATAGATGTTCAAGGCGCGCGAATTATAAAAGCGCTGGCGCGTGTACTGAGGAGCTGCATTCATGGAGTATGTCCTTTGTCTTTTGGTATTCCATCGTCGCTTTCCAGCGCTACTAAAGCCCTAAGTATTTAGGGCAAAGGAATGATTTCTCACCCAAAAGGAAACCTTACTTCAGGTATTCGTGAAATTTGCCAACTGGAGCGATTGGACTTGATACCTATAATCAAAGGCTGATCCATGGACATAAATAATTAATGTGTGAAGCTCAAAACTCGCACTTAGATATGCATGCATGCAATTACCTTTAGTACATAAGAGATACCTGAAATCCAGAGATTGTAGACATCCAGAGATTGTCCCCAAATTCCCTTCATTCTATTCCCCTACGTCCCTGTATATTCCCTGGAAATTTTGCTTCAGTATTACAGGGTATTGTGGTGTAAGGCAATTAATGGGGTAATAGTGTGG
>CP070835.1:41736-43336 GCA_020341775.1 Candidatus Bathyarchaeota archaeon | reverse complement strand
GGGACGAAGACAACCCACCATTGTTCCAGCGTTATCCCAAGTATGTCAATTGCATAGATTTGGTTAATCACCATGGTTAGTGACAGCCCAAAGGTTACAACAGTCTGCCCAATAACAAGCCAAAGCATCGACTGAGGAACCTTCCTCCAAACAGTTATGCTTTCCTTTATAGCCTTTGGATATGACGAGAGAAAATATCGAACGCGAATTGGCTTTATATTCGGCATAGTCTCCTTCAGTCTAAGACGCCACAATGCAGCGATCAAGAAAAGACTAGTCATGAGCAAATAAATAATCCGCATACTCCATCCTAATCCAAACTGGAGAAGTAGAAAACCAGCAATCACGGGACCAGGAGTGTTGAAGGTTCCATGAATAAGCTGTATTATAGAAGAACCCATACCCCGACGTTCGGGCGGAAGAGAATCCTGTACTAGGGCAAAAAGGGCTGGTTGATAAATTAAGCAGAGGCTGCTTATGATCGATCCAAGTAAGATGAAATGCCATGTTGGAGCTAAAGCAAAGAAGAGCCATGACAGGGCCATACCGAATGTCATTGTGGTGATGAGCCAGCGTCTTCCATACTTATCAGCCAAGTAACCACCAGGAAAAGCTACAGCCGCCATCGCTAGGAAGTTAGCAAGCCCTATCAGTCCCAGCGCCATATCTGGCCCATGAAGTGTCTCAACAACATACTTCTGGAAGTTAGGATTAGGCATTTCCATGGCAATATCCATTATAACCCAGCTTATCACTAGAATCCGATAATTGCCTGTAATGAACGAGAATTCCCGCTTCAGAAGGTCAACAATGCCCATCAGCGTCACACTTTTCCGAAGAAGCAACATGCTCAAAGATTAGAATATAAGTATTTGGTAAATCGAAAGATGCCTGCATAAGAATACTGCGCTGCAGAGAGCCATGCTGTTATTAGGCGGGTCAGATACTAAGTGGAGACCGAGACTAGATGATGATCCGCCGAGGTTCTGGGAGTGCGCACGCATTTATTCCTCTATGATTTTCCAAGCATGCATTCCATGGAGTAAACCTTAATAATTCTAATTTCTCATGCAATCAACGTGGCTTAGGCAGAATGGAAAAGTGTGATATTTGCGGTAAGAATGGGCGGGATCTGGCCCTGTTGAGAGCCAACCACAAGAAGTTGGGAAACATCGAGGTTTGCTCGGAGTGCTGGGAGAAGCTCTACACTGAAAACGAATTTGTGGGTGGAAGCACATGTACGAGTAGCTCTTGTTCCACATGCTCCACGTGTCCCACATGCTGATATATATAACATGCGTGCAATGTGCTAGCGCGTGCGCCGATCCTGAGATCCTTTAGGCTAGTTCGTGGACTTTTCTGAGGTTTTCGATTTCAGACCTCCTCGTGTCTTTTGGAGTTTCAAGTATTAGAGGGAGCTTTCCTAGCCTGCTTCTTAGAACGTTTCTAAACCCGTTTTCCCCGATTTTGCCTAGACCAATGTGTTCATGACGGTCGATCCGCGAGTTTAGATTGCCCTTCGAGTCGTTCAAATGGACAAGTTTCAGCTTTTTGATCCCAACTGTTTCATCGAGCTTTTGGATAGTCTCTTCTACGGATT
>CP070835.1:40160-41636 GCA_020341775.1 Candidatus Bathyarchaeota archaeon | reverse complement strand
GGTTGATATGGAGCCGCTGCACGGATGGTGGGTCCCAAAGCGATGTCCCATGGGCGATCCTTCGGTAGTTGATGCCAAACGTATCTCCCTTGAGAGGAGGAGGTTACTACTTTGGCACGTTTTCCCACAGTGTAGTGCTTGCCCCGTTTTGGTCGTTGGCCCCTTTGCCGTTGAAGATTGATCGGTTGAGGGGATTCCATCGACTCTGAGAATTTTCCAAATACATTTTGACCACGATCTAGAAGTTCTTTTTCTTTTCCTTTGTATTCTACAGTTGATGGAAAACGCACAGCCTCATCTGAATATGCTGCGAATTTCTGTGGACCTAACATTTGTTCGGTGGTGATTTTTGATAGGTCTAATATGTGAATTGGGGACTTCTTTGCAGTTATCTTCGCAAGTAAGGCAGTTAGCACAGCTGCTAGGTGTGCTGAGAGCAAGCCCTCAAAAAAAGAAGTGAGTGGTGATAACGATATCTGAAAAAAGTCACAGAGCATTTCAATTGAGAAGTGAACCACCAAATATATGGAGAGAAACATGATTAAGAATTCTAATATGCACTTTAGAAGAAAGGTAAGTTTGATTTTCTTTAACCTCCTTAAGTGATGTAGTCTCCACCAGCGCCCTAACGTGGAAGATAATATTTCTCGCCTTATAGGAGTACTTTCTAAAGCCTCATGAATCTCTGTCTTAGAAGGCGGAGACATCCCCCCCGCCCTTCTCGTTCGATGGCCAAGAACAAGCTCGGCTGCTGTAATTACGTCCCCTGATTGCAAAATATTCCTTCCATTAAGGGCAGCAAAGGCTCTGGCAGCTTTCAACATGACTATATCTGGTCTATACCCATCAAGTTTAAGACTTGTACAAACCTTTGCAATGCTTTCTAGAATATTCTGAGGAATATTTACTAGAGGTAATAGCTTCCTAGCCGCTTCAATCTTTTTCCTAAGTTCCTCTTGTTCTTGCTTATACTTTTCACAGAAGGCCGATGGATTCTTCGCAAAGTCCCCATTCCTCCTTACGACTTCCATTCTTTCCTTTGGATTCAAGAGGTTCTCAGCATATACATGCACGCCAAATCGGTCAAGGATTTGCGCCCTCAGAATTCCTTCCTCAGGGTTCATGGTGCCCACAAGAATGAATCGTGATGGATGGCTTATGGAAATTCCTTCCCTTTCAACGAAATTCCACCCTGAAGACGCTGAGTCAAGTATTGAATCGACTAAATGGTCTGGAAGAAGGTTCACCTCATCGATATACAGAATGTTCTGATTAGCCTTAGCGAGGAGACCAAGTTGAAGCGCTTTCAAACCTTCCTGAACGGCTTTTTCAACATCTAGAGTTCCAATTACTCTATCTTCTGTTGCACTGATGGGTATTTGTACAACTCTCATTCTACCCCTAATTTTCGGTATACTCATATCCTTTAAGAAACGTGAGTAACAAGAATAACACATATTTGTGGGATCTTCAGGG
>CP070835.1:38260-40060 GCA_020341775.1 Candidatus Bathyarchaeota archaeon | reverse complement strand
TATCTCGGACGAAACAACCTGACCCGCCAATTAATCGTTCTCGATGAACCTTCAACCGGGCTACATCCTCAGGATCTCAAGGGGCTGCTGAAAGTGTTGGACCGCTTAGTGCGAAGCGGGGCCACTCTCGTCATCGTTGAACACAACACAGACATAATGAGAGCAGCTGATTGGATCATCGATCTCGGACCTGGAGCCGGCCCTTGGGGAGGCAAAATCCTATATGCGGGTCCGCTGGAGGGACTCCACAATGTCGAGGAGTCAATCACCAGAAACGCCCTTAGAAACGAAGTGGCCGTTCAACCGCGAAAACCCAGTGGTAAACCTGAAAGCCACAGGCCATCAGTTATCTCAATCCGGAATGCCAGAGCAAATAACCTGAAGAATATCAATGTAGACATCCCGAAAAAAACTATAACCGTGTTTACAGGTGTTTCAGGATCAGGAAAAACAAGTCTAATTCGTGATGTGCTTCACACCGAAGCAAGGCGACGCTATCTCGAAACACTCTCCATGTTTGAACGCCAAGGCCTTCGGGAGAGTGCAGAAGCCCCAGTTGATAGCATAGCAGGATTAGGGATGACCTTAACTGTAGCTCCTCATCGCGCCCATTTGTGGAGCCATATCCCTCAATTCACTCGACGGAACAGCGTCGGATCGACATCAGAGCTGAGCTTCCACGTTGCCCATTTGCTTGCTTCACTTGGCGAACGCAAATGCTTGGAATGTGGAGCTCAGATGAGGCGACGAAAAACATGGGTTTGCCCAAAATGTAGCGCTATAGCACCGATAGCCAAGGCTCGACATTTCTCGGGAGCACACTTTGCAAGTGCATGCAGCAAGTGCAGTGGACTTGGCTCCATCCAAACGCCCCAACCCGATAAACTCATCGTCCACCCTGAACGGCCCTTGTGCGCAGGAGCCATGTGGTCGCCCGGCTACTGGCCCAGAACATATTTGTGTCGAGATCAACCCGTCATTCCAGCTCTCGGCGAACGATATGGATTTGACCCTTTTCAGACCCCGTGGAACGAAATGTCCAAAAAGGCTCAAAAGGCCTTCCTATTTGGCGACGGTGAAACCTACGTTATTACTTATCAGAGCAAATCAACTGGTCCCATGAAAGGACAGTCACGGACCCACAAATGGAAATGGCAAGGATTCTTTAGCAAAACGAGTTGGCTGTGGGACTGGGATGTTCATGGAACATATACTAGGACGGTGGTTTGCCCTGAATGCAGTGGATCAGGGCTGACTCCCGAATATCTGGCAGTCACCCTCCTAGGACGCAACATGTATGAATTAAGCGAAATGCCTCTCCTTGACCTAGGGAACCTCTTGAAGGCGGTTCCCAAGCCATCCTCCGAAACCCCTCTAGCCAAAATCAGCCTCAGTCTTGCCCAAAAGCGACTGAGGTTCTTGCGTCAAGTTGGACTGGACTATTTAAACTTGAATCGTCCGATGGGCACTTTGTCTGCTGGAGAAGCTCAACGAATTCAACTCGCCAGCTTGCTGGGTAGCGGATTGACATCCCTCACAGTCTTGATTGATGAGCCCTCACGAGGCATGCATCCCTCGGAGCTTGAAGCCCTTTGTGAAGCCCTAGCCGAACTTCGAGATGAAGGTAACACAGTTATCACGGTCGAACACGACCTACTGCTCATCCGCACGGCTGATCACGTGGTGGATCTAGGTCCAGGAGCAGGCGTCTTAGGCGGGGAGATTGTTGCGCAGGGAAAACCAGAGGCGATAATAGAGGCAAACACCGTCACTGGCAAGTGGCTGAAAGATGATCAGTTG
>CP070835.1:35542-38160 GCA_020341775.1 Candidatus Bathyarchaeota archaeon | reverse complement strand
CGTGTGCCAAATACGTGCACTCAGAGACTTATTGTCCCGCGAATGCCTTTCCCACGCATGCACAGCTGTTCAAAAAGTTTGAACTCTTGTTCTAAAACATAGTATTAATAATGCCGCGGCACATCTGACTTTGGCGTTAAGACAAAATGAGTGATGTTATGTGAACAGAAAACATTTCACTATTCTAGCCCTATTCGCATTATTGTTCTCCTCGCTTTTTGCCAACGTCAACACAGTAGACGCGGAGGCTGTTCAAGGTAGTTCAGTTCGCAATATTGAGACAAACGCGGAATATCAGAATGGGACGATTCCCACACCAATTGGGGGCATATGGTATGTTTGGATTAACGTTTCCACGACTCAGGTTATCTATTATTCGCTCTTTTCTGATGTAGTCAACTCTCCCATTATAAACTTCTTAGGTCAGCGCTTTCAAGTCGAAAATGACACTGAAGTGTTCGTTGGAAATACGTTGGCGCTTATAGAGGTTTATAATGACACTAGCGGGGATGGAATCCCACAAGCCAACTTCACCTCGGGAGAGACTGAAATCGAGTATTACTTGCTTGTAAACAGCAGCGTCGGCTACGATGTCACCCCGATACAAAAATTTCTCGAGGGCGGAATCGCACATTACAAGTGGGCCTTCAATTACTATACAATCGATGGATTTCTGCTCTTCCCGGAAGATCAGCCCGGTCAAGGCGCAGCGTATGTGACGATCGATCACCTCTACTTCAGCTACGATTTCCACGTTGTCGAAAATGTCTCCTATGTGAAGACGAGTTTTGACATAGGAAGAATTACTGAAATTCAGCCGGCAGGGGGGGAGCCTCCAGTTTCGCTAGATGGTTTGAGCCTCTCCCTACTCTTCAGCACCGTGACTATTTCAGCTGATCCTACCACAGCCTACGTCAACGGCGAACCGTATAACTCAACAACAGCCGCCAATCCTGCAACAGCGACCTGCAGCGGAGAGATCGCTGTGAAAACAATAAAGGCCTACGAATTCCTCCTCGGTGAATCCTACAACCTCACAAGAGGCGAAACTGTGGAGACACACGAGACACTATCGGAAGCTGCAGCTACGACAAGTATTCCTCAAGGTGCCCAATCGAGAATAAGCTGGATGTTGGCCTATTTCGAGAACAACCTAAACATCAGCGATTTGTTTCCCTCAGCAAGCGGCATTGGAGGAAACGTCAACTTGAATTGCAGTGTCTCAGCATTCCTTTACAGAATCTGCTACCCCGTTTGGGACGGGCTAATGATTCAACACGACCCAACCTGCGTCGCATATCTCTTCAGCAATTTAATCATTTCAGAGTTTCCCTCCCTCATCATTCTACCGTTGTTCATGATCGCACTAATGCTGATAGTTCTAGCCTACAGAAGAAAACATCTTGCCCAACATCCCACTACATCTTCACCGAAAAACGAAGTCCACACCAAGATCTAGAATAGCCTGTTCTTAAAACGTTGAACCTTCAGATATAAATTTAACACCCAAAAGAATCTGTACGCATTCAGGGATAGAAACGCTGGAACTCTATATAGTTCGTCCAGTTTCCTTGCCTCTTCTCTAATAGACGTGCGGGTTCCCATGTCACATAGGATCGCTTCATCTTCGATGGAGCAGACATCTTCTCTGCCATTCCAGTCTTCGATGTCAACAATCAAGGCTTTGTCAAATGTAGCATCAGCCATTATCCACGTTCCATCCAGATAAACCTCCACAAGGTAATGAGGAAACTGCTCCGGCATCATGGGTACAGCAATCCTCGGCAGGATCCCCTCCCATTCAGCAGGATCATTGCCCTTGAACTCCAAAACTCTAAATCGTGCTGGGATGCCTACTGCTCGTAACATTGCCATTTGAAGTGTTGCTTTTGTGAAACAGCTGCCTCGACCAATTCTCAAGGTTTCCGAGGCTGTTTGCCTGGGATTGACAAAGGCTAGCGGTATCTTGTCCCTAACGAAAAAGAATATCTTAATTGCTGCGTCCCTGGATGTCTCAGCATGCCTCGTTATTGACTCCGTACCTGTCTTCACCAGAGGATTATCCGAGTCACACAGCTCAGAAGGCCTCAGAAAATCTTCAAGTCGCCTACTTTCGCGTTTCTGATGCTCTTCCACATCCCCCACTAGCCCAACGATCAAAAACATTTCTCCTCAGATTATTAATCTTACGATGTCAAACCTCAATGTTCCATATGGCACGCATGCCAGATGCTAGCACGCGCAAGAGTGTCGATTGTAATCACAAGCAGGATCACGTTATGTTGGCTTGTGGAAGAAACTAGAAAAAAGAGGAGGGCGGATGCTTATGGATGTGCTTGAAGGACTTGCTCTCTTCTCTGCAACTCATTGTAGAGGTTTTCAAACCACTCAAGCGTATTTGGTTCATTGAACTGTCTCCTCCAACCTTCTATGACAGGCTCCATTTTTTCCCAAGTTATTCTAACTGATATGGGACTGAAGAGCTCGTCGATTAGGCTAATGTCTAGCAGCTTTCTATGCAAAAGAACGCCCATTCCCTGAAAGAACATGCACACTTGGCTGACCGCCTCGACTCGACCAAACTGACCATACTTCTTCACATAATCGCTGTAATCTCT
>CP070835.1:32885-35442 GCA_020341775.1 Candidatus Bathyarchaeota archaeon | reverse complement strand
CAATATTAGCCAATTTCTCGCTGACCAGTCCTTCTTCAACTGCCTTCTCAAGCTTCTCCTCGTCCAGCTTTTCCACTCTGCCATCAGGCCACAAGCAGACATCCACCTCTAAATCTACATAGCGAATTCCATGAGGATAAAGCTCAATTGGCGTGTTCAAGTTAACATACGTTCCTTTGAGTTGTCCATCACTGGAGAAATACTGCGTCTTAAAATACCATTCACCAATTTCAACCATTGTCACAGCGTAATCATCAGGCTCTTTGGGAATATTCAAGCCATCATACATGCCTTTGTTCTTGAAGTTTCGGCGAAGATGAACAGAAATTGCTGAGGCGTTGTGATCTAGGTTTTGAATTAAAGCTTCTCCGAGATGCAAAACCTTTCCGTTAGGCTTCACATGTTCAATGTCTATTGAAGACCCAATAGCAGGATATTCTCTTTCAATTGCTTGTGTGAGAAACTCTTCAACCTCTTTCTGACCTTGACCTTTTTCAAGCGATATTTCTGCCATTTCAAGCGCTGAGGATACTCTTTCTCCGCATGCTTTGCAATAATGGTGCTTTCTCATTGTTGGAGTCACCGAGCCCCGAATTTCATCCATTTTGGCTTTCGATAAGGCTGGAAACTCCACGTTCACGAGATGAGAGCCTTCCAATAAAAGGGCTGGTGCTTCTACCTGCTCTGCCTTCTTTAGGACGCGCTCTCCTTCCTTTACGAGACTGACTACATCGCTCTTCAGCGCTTTATCTGTCTGATTCGCAGCAGTTCTTCGCCAGATGATGCCCCATTTTGGTGGAGTCAGATTCTCTCCAAGCTGAAGTAACCGAGACCTTTCATCGAAATCGAAAAGCCTTTTGCTCACTTTGACCATATGTTGGAATATCAAGACGGCGTATTTTCCTGAAATGGTTATGTTGGCGGTTAGAAGAGGTTTTCTTCTTCCTAATCCAGACTTGGCTTGAACTACAATCTGCTTTGACTTGGCTTCTGCCATTTCTTCTCTGTAGATTCTACTCGTAGCGGGTCCAATATCAACTAGAACACTGTCAGCTGCAGAGTCTGTCTGGCTTATCTTACCAAGATAAATACCGCCAATTGTAAATGCCCATCTTCTGATGATGGCATCGTCTAAGTGCGACCGCAGAATTGAACAAAAAACATTTAAAGGTTCTAATCTTCCTCTGGCATAGACTCCTTGACGGTTGCGTCGGTCAGAAATAGCTAAATCTGGCAGTTCCTGCTTTTCTTCAATATCGAATCTTTCCACTATTTTGGCGGAAGGATGAACAACTTCAAAATTGTTGTCGAGCAGAAGTTTTGTCAGGGCAGTAGAGTAAATGCCTCTGACTCGAACCTTAGCCAAAAAGAAGCCTCCTTCCTTAACCTTAGACTCTCTTGATTTTATATATACTTCCAGCTTTGCGCGCTTCAAACTTCACATCCAAGATTTTCTGAGCCAGCCACATGTTTGTGTCTAGGTGCTCCGTCACTCTTCGACACAAGTATGTCGACCTGCCTTTGGCAAGGGCCATATAAGGCACCAACATGTCTGCTAAATGCACATCCACAGTAGCCCTTGCTTCGATCTCTCTAGCAAGGTTCTCTGCAGCCTCTCTTCCGACAATTTCACTGAGCTTTCTGATTTCGCCGATAGCATCTCCGCCTAAAAGCGCATCTGTGCTGGTTTTTGCCCACAAGACTAGAGAGCTTCCTTTCTGCAGAGGATTTGACGTGTCATTCACAACTTCGATTTGAGCCTCACATCCGTGGGTCTTCAAAATTTTACTCGCTGTTTTGGCCTGACGTTCAGCCACTTTTCGTTCTGCGAGAAACGTGCATACAGATGTTCCTTTCACTTCTTCTACATTGCCAAAAGCTTTAAGCCGCAGGGGTTTCAGTTCTGAACAAGGCTGGACCTCCAGTGAGATTTCACCCATGCCTTTTGGGTAATACCCGTATTTCTTGACATCAAGTCTGGTCTCTAAGCCCATTTGTTCCAACACTGGGAGCAACACGTGCTTAATGTAGTTAATGGTGGGCGCGTATCTAACGTCAGTGCCGCCTCTAGTAACATGAATCCGCACGGTTTCTTTGGCAATAGCGCACAAGGGCAAGATAGTCAACAAAAGCATCGGAATGCTTCCAGCTGTGCCGATTTCAGCATGTAAGTCGCCACCTGTGATTCCAGAAGGTTCAAACCAGAGCTCGCGCGAGCCAATCTTGGCTCCTTTGGTTTCTGCATTGCAGAGCTTAGCTGCGGTCAAGACTGCTTCAAGGTGTTGGGGACGCAGTCCTGGTTGAGTGCGTCTTTGTCTAATCTTGTATATGTGAAGGGGTTCATTGAGGATACCAGCGAGGGCTATTGATAGTCGGAGAATTGTTCCACTTCCGCTTTTCTGGCTGCCGTCGATTTCTAACACGCTTATGCCTCAAGCCATCTTCAGTTTTCGTCAAAGAGACTCTTTTGTATTACTATGCGTTACCAATGTAAACTGGAGATCACCAGCTTTGGCCTTCGCAAGTCCCTCTTTTTTGCATGTACGTTTATGGAGTT
>CP070835.1:31330-32785 GCA_020341775.1 Candidatus Bathyarchaeota archaeon | reverse complement strand
TGCTGGATTTCACCCTTATCGACGAAAAAACCTTCCATGACAAGGGCGCTGAAATCACCAGTGCTAAGGTTGGGTTGGTCAAATGTACAACGACAAAGAATTCCTTTCCCAGTTTCTGCAACCAAATCTTCAAGAGTGCCCTTTCCGGGGGCAATTACAAGGTTGGAAGGAGCAATGGTAGGAGTATTCTGATAAGGGAGACCAGCAGAACTACGTGAAGGATTACGACTAGCATTGCCCGTGTTATCGACTTGCGCCTTATATGCCGTATATGAATTATGAAGGAATTGCTCTAACTAACCCTTTGTTATGATCTCAGTTTTTTGCGAGGGATAGCCTTCTGCATCAAAGGGTCTGGACTGATTGCCGCTGGGGAGTAGCGCGTTATCACTGATTTGGAAGTGTTCTGTAGCAATCGGTTGGTGAAGAGAGTTGGACAGATACGACCGTTTCATCTGAACTTCTTCAGCATTGAACGCTTGAGCGAAGCCCAGTCCGAAGAGCCATTCAACGGCCATTGGCGTAAAGATCACAGGAAGTTCCCCGCCTTTGATTGTTTTGGGGTCCAATAAATCGGCAGTATTTGCTGCAGCAGTTTCTCCAATCCATTCGGAATCGATTCCTGAAAGGTTTCGTGAAATCTGGAATTCAAAACTAGATGCTTGAGAATTTTCTTCTTTGATTGTGGGGTCAGTAGAAAGGTCAATAAGAGTTTCCTGATACGCACCATCGATGCCCAGCGAGTTGGTGATGACAGTGAGTGTCGAGTCAATATTAAGTCCAGCGCCTATCAGAACCTTTCGGGTACTAAGAACTGCACGACACGCATCAACCGCTCGCAGAATCAAGTCTATTGCCCCTTCCATGGACATTTGACTTAATTCTAGATCATAAAGCCCTCCTGGGTCTGGATAGGAGCCGTTGTACATTGGGAAACCATGGAGAGCAGCATCTGGCAGAGATACTTTTGCGAGCGTAACCGCTTCTTTAATTAGAGCCTGGATATCACTCGGGTCCCGAGTGGAAGCGTAAGAAAAACCTAGTTTCTTGTCCACGATGGCTCGAATCGCACAGCCCACATCAAGTTTTTCTTCTGCGGTCTTGACGGCGCCCTTTTCAACTTGTACAATTATCTTCTTCCGAGATACAAGATAGGCTTCGACATGATTAGCACCATATTTCTCGGCATCTTGTACGATTTGGGCTCCTAGGTCAAAGAGTTCCTGCTCCACTTCACATCCCTCCTAAAGGTACCTGCCGAATTCGGGTGTGTGGACCTCCAGAGTTATCGGGAATGAGTTGATTTGCCTTTCCACACGTACCTGCCGACATTCCAAAATCATTGCCAATCGCATCAATTTTGTTCAAAAACTCTAGGATTTGCCCCGCCAAAGACACATCCCGAATCATTTGGGTCTTCTCTCCTTTTTCGATCAGATAGCCATGATTTGCTTG
>CP070835.1:29853-31230 GCA_020341775.1 Candidatus Bathyarchaeota archaeon | reverse complement strand
CGACATGGCAACAATCCTTTAATTCGAGACGCTTCCAAATTCCATCTCCTACACCATAAATGCATGCATGCTATCTGGAAGTTGTATTCCCACAACATGTGCACGCTGTAACCTTGTTTCTTTAGATTTAAACCGTATTTAGGTGGTCTTTTCATGTGTCTGCTTCTGTCTGTTTTTGCTGCCACACTCGATCTTTCCCATAAGGCTGGCCATGATCCAAGTTTTTCAACTTCCTTTTCAGAACCGCATACTCAGTGTCCCTGTTGCTGCGAAGGAACACATATATGTCTTTCCCTACAACTGAGACCGCATGCGAACCTACATCTTCACCGATAGAGAGCGGCGCATTCTTGAGGCGTTTCTCACGGGTAAACCGGTGGACCGCATCAAGCTCTCCAAGATCATGCATCGGATCAGAAAGTACCAGATGCTGTTTGACGACACCTACCTTTACCTTCGGGTCCGAAAAACGATGACCACAGACACGGTATAAGCATCATTGTACGCTGCCATGTCTTGTTTTTCGTAGCCCTTCCTTCCAGCTTCTTTGCGATATACATTACGGACACTTCATTCAGCTCACACACCAGCTCTTTGACGCGCACGCGTTTCCAACGCGAATCAGCAGGAAAGCTCTTTCCCGCAGTGATAGCATTTTTTCCTGAACGAGCTGGTCGGTAGTGGGTTTCGACAGAAGGAGCAGCGGAATCTTACCTCGGACTCTTCCAGCCAAGCAGTGGTGTCGCCCGCCTTGATTCTCGCCAAGTTCGCTCTTAGATCTACATCGTCATCTGTTAGGTAATCCTTTGAGAATTTCTCAAATTTCTCACACGTGTAGTCCTGAAAGTCAGAGCATTCGTAACAGAATTGTATTCCCTTCGCATCTAGGCACTTGACTATCTTGCAGTCGTTGCCCCAACAATTAGCTGTCAAGGCTTGACAGCCTTCACAGCGCACCTTTTCTGGAGGACATTTGAAGAAGGTTGACAATCGTTGACGATACGCTCCTCCATCTTTGTAGGCTCTGTAAATGCCACACGCTCCACAGTAGAGCCCGCATCTTCCAACTAGATTCCTGTTCACCAAAGACTAATGCACCCTTAGTACATAGTTCGACTTCGTTTTATTCTACTTTTTGCTGATCGTCATTTTTCCCTTTGACTCTACAGGCGGAGTCCGGGTTTATGGTATGAAGCGTGGGAAGGTGACCATGCATTCCTTCTTCGACATGTTTGTAGAAGCTTGACTATGCCCATGTCTCTACTGGTTGCTTGATGTTTATGTAGAATGAGAAAAAGGATGGAGGGTGTGGATTAAATGACCAATCCGAAGTCCAGGATTATGTGGCAAATGTCCTTCAGGCTGACGCGGCCATCT
>CP070835.1:27317-29753 GCA_020341775.1 Candidatus Bathyarchaeota archaeon | reverse complement strand
GTGAAACTCACAGTGGAGATGAAACAGAGTGGTCAAGAGTGCGGGGGGCGGGACTTGAACCCGCGAAGGCCTTCGCCAGAGGATCTTAAGTCCTCCCCCTTATCCTTGGGGTTTGACACCCGATTTAGACCTGGCTTGGGAACCCCCGCTTAATACCGTGCGATAAGGGTAGTGGCTCTCTCTATTTTAGCCTTGTTCGAGGATGTAAGGCAGAACGTCACGAAGGTCGTTGCTGTTAATCGCTATATCAGCAGATTTTTCTACGCTTCTATCGACGGGATTGAATGCTATGGAGAAGGCGACCTTTTCGAAGAGAGGGATAAGAGTAGGGTCATCGCCGATGGCAGCGGTCTCTTTAGCTTCTAAGTGAAATTTCTGAAGGATGGGGCGCAAATGCTTGTTCTTGTTGTAAAAGGAGACGTTTACTTCGACTTCTCCTGTGAGACATCCATCTTCAACTATGAGTGTGTTAGCGGTACTCCCGTCAACCCACGTTTCGCTTTGGATTCTGTGTGCAACTCGGGTGAGGCCGGCACTTAGAAGGTATACTTTGAGCCCTTTTGATTTCAACGTTACCAGAGTTTCCTTAGCACCCTTCGTATAAGGCATCCCCTTAATGAGTTGGTTGATTCTTGCCAATGGCTGATTCTTCCAGAGAGCAGCGTCCAGTTTTGCCCATTGTTCGTAGGTTATTTCATTTCTGAAGAATTGGTCGGAGTGCTTTTTGGCTTGGGACCACGTGTTTAGGTTATGATGAATGTGTTGCCAGCTGGAATTTTGAAGTATTGTCCCATCAACGTCGAAGATCACAAGTTTGACAGTCATTGCGGATTGTTTTATGCGACAAGGGTTGAAAAAGGTTGCTTGAAAGAACCATTCAAAAAGGGCCAGTTTGCAGGATTAGCCATCAATACTGAATCTTTATCTAACTGTATCGTTTATGTCATTATCAGTGAATAGTTCCCTTATTGATATTTAATGCAGTTCTCATTTGATAACAAAGAATATACGTCCACCATTTCTTATTCATAATTGCGAGTTGGAGGAAAAATGATGTAGTTTTCTACATCTTATATAACTCTCTTCAACAATTTCCTATCTCCCCCCTCCACTCGCACCTATAAAATATAGTGTACAAGTTGGCCTTGCGCGTTTTTTTAAATCATAGTATATCAGCTTTCTTTTTTACCCTCAATGGACTTCGCAAAACTTTACAAGACACAAAGCCAAAACAAGCAGATGAGAGGAGAATTCACGATGAGCAAGGGCAGTGTTCACAAGAAAGGAACCATCAGCCTCTTCGACGTTATCCAAGCTTCAAGATCCAAAAGAGACTTCTACAAAGCTGGCGCGGTTGTTTTTTTCCTCGGTGTCGTCAGAGGTGAAACAAGCAAGGGCGAGACTGTCAAGAAACTTGAATTAGAAGCCTACCAAGAGAAAGCAAATGAGGTTCTAGAAGGCATCTGCACCGACTTAGCTAAGAAGGAAGGAATAGTTGACGTCCAAATCCACCACTTACTCGGCGAATTCGAAGTCAGTGAAGAACTTGTCTACATACTCGTCGCGGGAGCCCATAGACGCAACCTTTTTCCTGTCCTGCAGGAAGCGGTGGAACGCTTCAAAAAAGAAGCACCTATCTTTAAAAAAGAATATTTAGTTGACAAAGAAGGAGAGATGAAGGCTGTTTGGATTAGCAAACAGGAAATGCACGACAACGAGGAAAAGGCAGAGCGGAGCTATTGAGTTTTAGCCAATTTAATCCATGAAGCGATTTCTTCCAACGTTGGCTTCTCGTTTTCTTTGATTTTTCCTTCTTGCACATAAAGTTCAGCAGTTTTCGACAGTCTCGCACCCAGACTAAAGGTGTTTTGAAGCGCCAATTCCTGTTTGGAATTTACTCCGCTTTTCATGAGAATCACAGCATCTCCATGTTTTATTCCTGGAACCATCAGCAATTGGATGACACTTTGCAGGTTCTTTGCTTCGCTCTCTGTCATAGTTTTTGTCATTGCGATTTCTATTGGACTTTTCAAAAGCAGGTCTTCAACCGTCTTGATGCCGCCCGATTTCAGACTTCGAATTGTACCTGGTTTCAGCAACTTTCCCTCAAGCACACTGATCTCGTCTGTACTTTGTAGGTACGGGGTGGGAACGGTGTCGATCTTTTTTATCGTATTTTGAATGTCTTTCAAATCCTTTTCTAAAGACGCAATGGCCTTCAATTTCTTCTCTAGTTTAGGAAGCTCCCTTTGAAACATTTGAATTCTATCGATTTTGCGCTCCATTTCCACAAGCTTTCTCCGGCTTTTCTTAGAAACTTTTTCATGGCTTTCCATGTTTTCCTTCAATTCATTTTCCAATTCACCAATCTGCTTTTGCAGGGAATTCATGAACTCTTTTGATTGGAATCCTCGAAGACCAAATCTAGCCAAGGAC
>CP070835.1:25824-27217 GCA_020341775.1 Candidatus Bathyarchaeota archaeon | reverse complement strand
TATTTTTGAGGTCAGAGTTTGTGGTGGCGGCGCCAATGTTGACCCACTCGCCAATGTAAGAGTGCCCAACATAGCCAATGTGATATTTGTTTGTACATCCGTGAAGAATCGTTGCATCTAATTCTCCGCCAACCCGGCAGACTCTTCCAATATGGCAACCTTCCCGTATAAGTCCAGACGCAACAGTTGTCTTGTCTCCAATATATGCAGGCCCGGTGATTCTTGAGCCTGCGTGCACGATGGCTTCTTTGCCGATGTGGATTGGACTATTTCTAAGGTCCAAGACGGCGAACGCTTCGATAGAAGCTCCTTTACCTAGGTGTAAATTAGAAGCAGCCCCATACAAGACCGCTCGCTTGTCTATTGTTCCCTCTGAGCCTTTCTCCTGAATCAGCTTGAAATCCTTTCTGATTAACTCTGCACAATTGTTGACCAGATCCCAAGGATACGCCATAGATAGCATGTTTTGTGTCTTCAGAATCCTACATCCTTTAACGATCTTTTTCAGCTGACGTTGGGTAATAGGTTTGCAGAGCTTCTCAGCATGTTTTTCAGCAATCTTTCTGCTCAAATGGGCTAGAATAACACTTCCATTTTTCATCATGGCAACATTTCTGTCAAGTTTTTTTGGAATCAACTGCTTCATCTGCTTCTCGACTACTAGCGTGCCGTTCACGAGAATAAGGTCGTCATTTATTGCGTCTGGGTTGTTTATGAGACGTACATCATGTTGTTTAATTGTATGTACCAAGTAATCCCTCGTGAAGAGCAAAAGAGAATGATCTGGAAACACTTTCTTGATGCGTTCCAGAAAGCTGAAAATCCCGCTTTTGAGTTTGAAAACGGGTTTTGAGTAGGTGAGAGGAAAGAAGTTTTCGAAAGTATCATCTTCGAACAAGGATACTATCATTTAGCTTGTCTCCACTACGTGTTACTATGTGGCAATAGATAAGGAGCTTTTAGCTTTAAAATTAGTGTGAGTTAAGCTTCCATCTTTCCTTAAGGCTTTGCTGTTTGGGAATAGTATTCTTGTGCAGTCTCTAGAGCCTTTTCTGCGTTTCCCTTTTTGGAGTAATATGAAAAGATCTTTTTGTATTCTGGGTTTGACTCCAGTTCCTCACATTTCTTGAAGAACTTCTGAGCTTGCTTCAGTTTTCCTTCGTAGAGAGCCAATTCTCCAGCTGCTTGATAGTTGACTCTTGCTCTTGGAAGGTCTTTTCTCTTTTCGAATCCTTCAGCCTTTTTGAGGTAAGAGTCGATCCCTTCCTCGCGCAACCTAGCAGGATCAATGAGCACTGAATGGTTTAGCACAGTGAGAAGCTCAGTATCGTCTCTGCAAAGCCTTTCCAGTAGGGACAAACCGGTGGATTTGGCTTTCTTCTCTTCTCTCTTC
>CP070835.1:23520-25724 GCA_020341775.1 Candidatus Bathyarchaeota archaeon | reverse complement strand
GGACAACCATGCAATCGAGAGCGCGGCCGCTCCAAGGTTTCCGATTGTCATGCCAGCCCAAATGCCTGCAGCGCCCATTCCAAAGACGAAGTAGAACACGTACGCCAACAGGGTTCGCATTCCCCACAGCCGGACCAGTGATAAAACCATGGACGGTCGGGTGTTGCCGGCGCCCTCAAACACGCCGCTGGCCATTCGAAAGACGGTGAAGAATGGTACCGAGAAGACGAAAAACGTTATGAATACGGACCCTGCGTCCAGGACCGCGGGATCGCTAATGAACAGCTGGTACAGCGGCACTCGTAGGAAGTAGACTACTGCACTGCCCATCAGGGATAGGATGAAGAAGGAAAGCAGGAGTTTCTTAACGATCTCACCCGCCCGTTCATGTTGATTTGCCCCCAAGTTTTGGCCAACCATCGTGGATATTGCGCTGACGCCTCCCCAGAGAATTACGTTGATGAAGTTGATGAGTCGAAAGCCGATCCCATAGGCGGCGAGGAGTACGCCCTCTCCCGGTAGCAGCTTGTCTTCTATAGAGACGAGACTGATGAGCGCCACAAATCCCAGAGCAGTCCCACTGAGACCGATGGCAGATGGAACGCCTATCGCGACAACTTTCTTCATCCAAGTCACGTCCGGCTTTAAATCTGCGAATCGCAGCTTTATCCCAAGTCTTCCTGAGAACAGAAGATACATCCCAATGATGGCAACCAGTCCTCTTGTCATTAGCGTCGTCAACGCCGCGCCAACAACACCCATCTGCGGAATGGGGCCCCAGCCGAACACAAAGAAGGGATCCAATGCGGTGTCGAGTACGCTGGACATAATTGTCAAGATCATCGGTGTCTTGGTGTCTCCATAGCCTCTCAATGTGGCCCTGAACCCAAAATGGAAAAACAGAAAGGGCATGGCCAAGAACATCACCTGCAAGTAAGGCGTGGTCGTAGTTTGAACCACTTGTGAGGCGCCCATTAGCGTCAGCACATCACCAGCAAGTGGGAAACCCACGATGGCCGCAACTAAGGATGTACTCAACAGCACAAAGAGCAGCTGCCCTGCTGATTTGTTAGCCTTCTCAGGCAACCCAGCACCCGTGTACTGGGACACTAGGGAAACTCCTGATATTGCAAAGCCCGCGCTTATGGAGATGAAGAGAAACATGATAGGCCAGGATATTGAAGGCGCGGCAACTGCCGCGGGTCCTAGCTTTCCCAGCCAAAAGGCATCCGTCAAATTGTAAACGGTTTCAAAGACATTGGACAACATCACTGGCCATCCCAGTGTTAGAGCTGTCCGAATAATGTTTCCGCCAAGTATGCTGCCCCTCATCGAATCCACCTTCAATGTGAAAGATCCTCCTTCAGCAGACGATGGACTACACTAAGAAAGCGTCATAAATACATTACTTCTTATGTGCATACATCCGTGCTGGCTGATGCAAGCGTAGATGTGTGTTGACTGACTCTGGTCTAGTTATTATTTTTGTGGAGTCATGGCGCGGGCTATTATCAACTGGTTCATGAGGGGGTTAACAATCGATATGAGGAACCATATGACTGCGTCAATTGTCCATTCTGCCGCGCGCGCACGCAAAAGGAATTAATCTAAGGCCACGGTTACACAAAGGTTTGGAGGGAAAGCCATTTTCCTCACTCATCGAAACTACAATTAGATCCTTTAAAAGGGCGGATCTGAACAGTATCGAAAAGATTGAACAAAGATCGTTCACCGACCCGTGGTCGAGTAGTGATTTTGAGTCCTTCCATCAACGAGACGGTGTTAGGTTTTTTGTAGCGGTAAGGAATACGCACATCGTTGGTTACATCATAGTAGAAGTGTTGGAGGCTACGGATCTCCTCAACTTACGAATAATAAAACGTGGACACCTGCTGAATCTGGCAGTTGATCCCAAATATAGACGTCAGAGTGTAGGTAAGACGCTGGTGAATGCTAGTCTCAGAAGTTTGCTGAAGGAACGCGTACAAGAAATTTGGCTGGAGGTTCGTGCGTCAAATTGGGTGGCAAAGAGGTTCTATCTCACGATGGGATTTAGAGAGGCCGGACGGAAATACCAATATTATGTAAATGAAGATGCCTTGATCATGAAGAGAGAGCTTTAGAGTGCAAGGCGTCAGCGTGAAAGGAAAGAGTGCGTGAGAAGGTAACTCTTGCGCTGCGCGTGTAACAGTTATGTTTCTGGT
>CP070835.1:22124-23420 GCA_020341775.1 Candidatus Bathyarchaeota archaeon | reverse complement strand
TTAAAAAGAATTATCTCCTAGTTTCGAGGTCTTATGAGATCGCAATACAGAAAACGACGTTTTCCGGGGAAAACTGTATGCCAGAAACAGAGAATGAAGAAGCCATGTTTACGGCGTATGTAAGAAAAGAGGGCAGAATTACGGTTGCAAAAGAGATCAGAGATATGTTAAGCATAGAAGAGGGAGCTCTAGTTGAGTGTAAGATTAAGAAAGTCAAGTGAGAAAATCCTGAATGCAAGATACGTCTCTATATCAAAGCCGGATTTGATCAAGTTAAGAGTCAAGGCTCGTCGTCGTGGTATTTGGTTTAGAGCTTTGAACAGAATTGAGCGGGGATTAATGGATCTAGCCATAAAGGTTGTGGAAAACGTCCGTAGCGTTATTCTAGCGAGGTCCTTGATTAGTGTTGCGAAGAAACTACTGAGTGCCCTAGAGAGTGAAGTTGCGTTCTTGATGAAAACCGTTGGTCCATCGCTCGCCCAAAAACTGAGTGAAATTGCCCGGAGTTGGGGAAACGATTCTGCTAAGGACTGGGCGAAAGATCAGATCTTTATTCAGTACTTGTCAGTAATGCGGAAGAACTTGTCATCCCTATTCAGAGTTTAAGATAGATTCTATGTACTGTACCAGAATAGCGATAACTTTCAGGAGCTAGTGCAAACTGAATCCGTTGCATGTAACAGCCATTCTTGTGCTTTTCATTCTCTACATTTGGAGCCTGTACAATCTACCAGTTATTGCGGTTGGCGTAAGAGATCTTCTGAGAACAAGTCGAGAGGTCAAGAAAGCTTCCCGTTCAGAGAAGAGGAAGTCACCTACCTTCACGATAATTATTCCTGCAAAGGACGAGGAGAAAGTGCTGAGTAGGCTCTTAGACAGTCTGTTGAAAGTGAACTATCCGCCACAGAAAAAGGAGATCATTGTCGTTGAGGATGGATCGGTGGACAAAACCGTGGGAATATGCGAGAGATACTCTAGTCAATTTCCAAACCAACTAAAACTGCTTCTAAAGCCTGAGTCAAACGGTAAACCATCTGCGCTAAACTATGCTCTGAAACATGCAACTGGGGAAATAATTGCAGTGCTTGACGCTGACAGTGTTCTAGAGCCAGATGCGTTGTCGAGATTAACCAAACATTTTGAGGATCAATCTATTGCTGCCGTGCAAGGCAGAGCGTGTTCGATCAACGCTGATGAAAACATGCTGACAAGATTGGTATCTTACGAGGAAACGGTGCGATATGAAACATACATACGAGGTAAGGCCATTCTCAAACTCTTTGTGCCCTTAACGGG
>CP070835.1:20178-22024 GCA_020341775.1 Candidatus Bathyarchaeota archaeon | reverse complement strand
AGTGGCTCCGCTTCGCACTAAGCGGTCCAACACTTTCAGCAGCCCCTTGAGATCCTGAGGATGTAGCCCGGTTGAAGGTTCATCGAGAACGATTAATTGGCGGGTCAGGTTGTTTCGTCCGAGATATTTAGTTAGCTTGACGCGCTGCGCTTCACCCCCCGAGAGTGTAGGGGACGGCTGTCCTAACTCTAAATAGCCCAGTCCAATGTCGATGAATGCTTGGAGAATTCTTTTAGCTGTTCTACGTTGAGAAGCGGACATCCATGGCGATTGCAGGACGAGATCTTTAACTTCCTGAATTGAGAGGGCGTAAAAATCTGCGATCGACAGCTCTTGCTCCCCAAATCTAATGGTTGCAGCTAGAACGTCCTTATCGAACCGTTGACCATTGCAGTCTGTGCAGGGAATCCAAATGGATGGCAAATACCGCATCTTCACCTCTGTTGCGCCAATTCCCTTACAGGCTGGACAGGCTCCTTCGGGGCGATTAAAAGAAAAATGCGACTTGGACAAGCCTGTTGCGTCCGCAAAGAGGTCTCGAATCACGTCGGAGAGCTTCGTGTAGGTGGCAGGATTTGATCGGGGATTTCTTCCAATTGGACTCTGGTCGACTAGTATGGGCTGGAGTGTGGGGCCATCGATTCCTTCGCAGCCGATTGGCTTCTTCGTTTTAAGCGTGGGCACGAGGACGTGCTCAACAAGCGTGCTTTTTCCTGATCCCGACACGCCTGTGATTACTGTGAGTCGCCCTATCGGTATTGCCACATCAATCTGCTGCAAATTGTGTTGTTGTGCGCGTCGCAGGTGGAGGAGCTTATCAGCAGGAGGGCGCGGTTCTGGCGGGATAACCCTTTCTCGAAGGCTGAAATAGCGTCCAGTCGGCGTATTCGCTCTCCATAATTCTGTGGGGGAGCCGGCAAAGACGATCTCTCCTCCGGCTTTTCCTGCTCCAGGACCCAAGTCGATGGCGTGGTCTGCTTTTGCAGCTGCCATTCGGTCATGCTCAACATAGACCACAGATCCCGGCAGTTCTCGAAATGCAGGAAGAAGCTGAGCCACATCCGCAGGATGTTGACCAATGGTGGGTTCATCGAGAACATGGAGCATGTCTTCCAAACGGCTAGATAGCGAGATGGCAAGGCGGACTCGCTGTGATTCGCCTCGGGACAGACTGGGGGATGACCGATTCAACGAGAGGTAGCCTAGTCCAACCCGCTTTAATGCATCAAGGCGTCGCTGTATTTCAGACACCAACCGGTCAGCAGTCGAGGGTAGATTCACCTCTAAGAACAACTGTTGCACTTCATCTACAGAGAGTGTCAATAGTTCGGACAGCCGTCGGCCTTGCCAGCGCACAGCCACTGCACTCGGATGCGATCCAGTTTGATCGCATCGTTTACAGCCCTTCCCTTTGCAGTAGGGGCAATGCTGGTTAAAATGGAGCGGCCGCAACTCTCTGAACGCTGCTCCACAATCACGGCAAATGGAGGTGACGACCAATGTTTCACTGTAAATTTTGCCCCTCACCTTTATTGCGCCTGCGCTCAGGATCGTGATCTTTCTAGCGATTTCTCGAATCTGCCGGACTGGTGTTGACTTATGGATAGGACCAAATTCAAGCTCAATGTCATGTGCTTTCATAGAAGCAAGCGGCTCGCCATTCCATTTCTTTCCATCAACACTGAGTCGCTCCATCCCAAATTCTGAGGTTACCACCTCTAAGAGTGTTGCATGGCTTCCCTTCACTTGATGCAGCAAGGGCGCGATCAGGCTGAGGGGCTCCTGCTTTGACAAGGAAATGAGCTGGACAACAATCTCGTCCTCTGTCAACACACTCAAGCGGCTT
>CP070835.1:18242-20078 GCA_020341775.1 Candidatus Bathyarchaeota archaeon | reverse complement strand
TCATGTGTAGTGACCTGTTCTTTGGTCAAACACAGGGTCTTCAGCAAGAAAAAAGCACTGATATCAATCTGGAAGGACGAAAATAGGTGTTTAGGAATTCCTTTGATATGCGAGCATTGTGAAAGACCACCCTGCATGGAAGCGTGTCCTCAAGACGTCATAACCAAAGATTCCTTGACGGGCATTGTGACAATTGATCAAGCCTCGTGCACAGGATGCGGAGCTTGTGGAGAAGCATGCCCATTTGAAAGTGAGATCATTCGTCTCAAAGATGGTGTTGCTATCAAATGCGATTTGTGTGGTGGAGAACCTGCTTGTGTCAAAGTCTGTCTGCAAAAAGCCTTGCAGTATGTCACTGCGACGAAGCAAAACGCTCAAGTAAAGAGTGAATGGGCTGAAAAACGCATAAGGGCTATAAGAACTTTCAAGGGATTCTAGGAGATGTCAACACTTGTTTAGTTATGCAGGAGAGATTCTCCATGTTGATCTGACATCAGGGAGAATTTGGAAAGAAAACCTTGCTGAGAGACTTAGCAGACAGTTTATCGGAGCAAGGGGAATTAACGTTAAGATCTGGTGGGATCTAGTCAGGAAGCCAAATATTGGTCCTCTCGCCCCAGAGAACCCTTTGATTTTTGGCACAGGAGCCTTAACATGTACCACCGCACCTTCGAATGGCAGGGTTACTGTGACCTGCAAAAGTCCCTTGACAGGCCTATATGTCAAAGCCAATGGAGGAGGTCACTGGGGCGCTGAGCTGAAATTCGCTGGTTATGACCATCTTGTAATCCATGGGCAGTCGGAAAAGCCTGTTTATCTCTTGATAGAGGACGACCATGTTTTGTTAAGGGATGCTTCACATCTCTGGGGTAAGGATGTAAGAGAGACAAACCGGGTATTGAAGCACGACATTGCCAGTGGCGTGAAAGTTGCCTGCATAGGACCTGGTGGAGAGAATCTGGTGAGATTTGCAAGCATTTTGTTTTCTGTTTATAACAGCTCTTCAAGAGGTGGAGTGGGAGCTGTGATGGGTTCAAAGCGACTGAAGGCTATCGCCACTCGCGGCACAGGAGAGATCGATGTCAAGGAGCCTGAGGAGTTCCACAAGAAGGCTTCTGAAATGCGAAGAGCTTTCTGGAACGACAGATGGGGACTCAAATATTGGGTCTTCGGAACAGGCGGATTCTCGGTAGATGACTACGGAGCGGCAAACAACTGGAAATTCAACGGCTATCCAGGGTCTGGACTTGTATCAGGCCAATGGATGTTAAGGAAAGGCTATTTCAAGAGAAGACATGGATGTTTTGGATGTTCACAAAGTTGCCACCGATATGTGGAGCTTGACAAAGGGCCTTATGCCGGAACGTATACCTGTGGACCCGAGGCGGGCACTGTCAATTGGCTCGGTCTCGCCCTGGGCATTATTGATTTTGGAACTATTGCAAAAGGCCATGACGTATCAGATATGATGGGTGTGGACATTTTTGAAACCGGCGGAGTGATTGCTTGGGCAATGGAGTGTTATGAGAGAGGTCTTTTGACAAAGAATGATACTGAGGGATTGGAAGTTGCATTTGGCAACGAGGAAGCGGCTATCAAATTGATCTCAATGGTTGCTCACAAAGCTGGCAAAATGGGGAAGCTGTTAGCAGATGGAGTCAAGCAAGCAGCTGAAAAAGTTGGAACAGAATCATACAAATGGGCTAACTTCAATTCAAAAGGCATGAGTGGAGGAGAAGTAAGGGTACTGGGAACTGCAAAAAGAACTCCTTATGCCTTTGCTTACGCTGTCAACCCTCGAGGACCTGATCATCTACACACAGAACCTTATCCATC
>CP070835.1:16995-18142 GCA_020341775.1 Candidatus Bathyarchaeota archaeon | reverse complement strand
TCTTTAAGAGCAGTGATGAGTCGGACAAAAGAGATTCCATCCAGCTCCCTTACTGTAGGGCCAATAAACATCGCAGTCCTTGTGAGGAAGGCTGGCTCAGTTGTTACTGATGGCTTGGAGCAACGCGACACAGCTATCAAAGCAGGTGCTAAAGGTGCAACTACATTGATTTACTCTAATGGAAGGTTGATAATGCCAAGCGCGGGAGGAAATGTTTTCGATGATACTGCATTAATTTATGAAACTATCTTGTCTTATTTCAGACCTAAAGAAAATGATGTAATAATAATAGGAAGCGCAGGAGACAAGAGATCTGCGGAGTTGGGAGCAAACATGGCTGCAATTCAAATTTGTATGAGCGCGCTTTCTTTCGCAAGTTATAAGAACTGACAATGAGGATTGTTAAACGAAAAGGGATGTTGGAAGGTAACAGGATTAATTTGCGAATTATGGAAAAGGATGACATTCCTGTACTTGCTGAGTGGTATAATAGTATAGAGTTTCAAGGCGAATACTTCACCAATCCGCAAAAATCTAAGGTAGATTGGCAAAGAGATTTTGGGACCCCGTCTCCAGTAAAAGTCGCTATGGATGAGCACGAGTTTATAATAGAGAAGAAAGATGGAGCAAGGATTGGACATATTGGATATGGAACCTGCCCACTACATGGATGGGTGGAAGTAGGATTTGCCATAGTTCCTAAGGAAAGAAGTAAAGGATATGGCACTGAAGCGATTCAGCTGATTGTTGACTATCTTTTTCTCTTGAAGGACACGCCCAGGATTATGATCAATACTGATGCTCGAAACAAAGCCAGTATAAGGGCGGCTGAGAAAGCTGGTTTTGAGAGAGAGGGGGTCATTCGAAAAGGTGGATTCACTTGGGGCCAACATGCTGACTGCTGCATTCTTGGCATTCTTCGAGAAGATTGGTAAGAGCCAAAGATTCTGACGGGTTAGCGAGAGAACGCGCTTCCGCATGCTAGATTAGCGGAGAGAATAACAGCCATCCTCCAATGATTATCTCAAAGAGAATCGCCGTCAGACCACCAATAGCTGTCAAGTCTCGAAAGCTAGGTTTTACCAGTTTTGTCCCAGTGCTGAAGCCGACGAGAATGCTGGCAACAATTCCTAACCACCCAATGATT
>CP070835.1:15782-16895 GCA_020341775.1 Candidatus Bathyarchaeota archaeon | reverse complement strand
GGAACCATTATCCACCTCTATTGTTAGAAGACTAATACCAAGGATTACTGAAAGCTTACGAAGCATAGCTAAAGCAGAGTCAAGAGCTCGCTCAGACGCCACATACTATCATACTATGAGAGGAAGAGCTTTCAGCGATGTAGGTAGCGCCGTCGCAGCTTGCAAAGAAATCTCCCGTGTAGGAGTGACCCCAACTGCTAGAGTCGTTGGCGTTCATAGCTATAATGATGAAACTGTTGAAGTAGAAGGACCTGTTTCGGGCTATGGTCATGCCCCTCAACACCTCGTGATTATCACAGAGAGCGGGGAGAAAATTGTTGTAGGAAATCGAAACAGCAGGGGTGCCGATGTAAAGGCTCACTCAATTATAGTCAAAGGTGAGAAGAATGAGTGAAGAAACAAAAAACGAGAAAACAGAAAGCCCAGAAAAGACAACAAGGAAAGATGAGACTGAAAGTTTTGAAGTCTTGGCAGAATGGACAGTTCGTAGACTTAGACCACTGCAAGATGTTTCTGAGGAGGATTATCCTGAGAAGATCAAACGTTGGGTTATCTATTCCTTGGGACTAGATAAATTGCATCAGGATATCTTCTTGTACCTTGAAAAGAATCTCAGAAGCACAACCACCGATATAGCTCGCGAGTTCGATATCAGTCCCAACACAGCCCGTAAGTATCTTGACGAGCTTCACACAGTAGGCCTAGTGGATTATGTCGGAAGGGAATATGCTCTTACTTACGAGTCGCTGTCTAGAGCCATAGAACTGATGCTTATTCCACGTATAACAGATACATTGAGAACGATCGCAAAAGGAGCATCAAACACTGACAAGCCCCTTTCTTCGTCCTTTCCAAGCTTAGAGAGTCACGAAGTGCTTATTGAAAGCGGTGTTACACAGATAAACAAGAAACTCCTTGAGTCATGGTTTAGCCAAGGGAAAAAAGTGCGTGTAAAAAGCTACACTAGCCTAACAGTCAAAGAAGACGTCGACCCAGGACTCTTTGATACCGTAATAGATCATCTCAAGTGCATGGGGAGCTTAAGAATTCCAACGGAGGTATACACTCGAGTTGCCCACAAAATCAGATGCTATGGTGGAGTCGATACCTACT
>CP070835.1:14411-15682 GCA_020341775.1 Candidatus Bathyarchaeota archaeon | reverse complement strand
CGAAGCGGATGAAGACCATGAAGCATCATGGAAGTGTGTTTGCGGATCTCCATTGTGCAGAAAGAGATACACCGGTAAAGATTGGAGAATTCCTGAGCTTCAAGAAAGATACTATTGGCGTTTCACGCCACTCAATGAGCAAACGAATTGCCAAAATTAAGGAACAAAAAGCCTCTGCATAAAAAAACGCGAGCGCATGTATCAGTGTTGATTAGACTAAAAAGTATATGAGCGGAGTAGAGGGACGGTGCGCGCGCAGGCACCGAGTAGAATGCCACTGCATGCATTTGCCCCTGCTTGAAGCAAATCTTATCTATATCTGAGCTTAAAACTGTATTATGTTAAGAAAGGCCACAATGTCATGCATTCTTGTCTGGTTGGCCTTAAGCGCTTTAGGCTTCCTTCTCCTTCAACCCCCTACTCTAATCTACGCAGCAGGACACACTTGGATTGTTACGAGTGCACTAGATAGCGGCAACGGAACACTGCGCTGGTGCTTGATGAACGCGTCCAGTGGAGGCACTATTGCCTTTGATAGTTCTGTTTTCCCACCGACTAGCCCCGTGACTATCGCTTTGACCAGCGAGTTGCCACACATCACCCAAGGGAATCTAACCATCGATGCCAGTAGCGCTGGTGTAATCCTCAATGGCAGCCTGTTACCATCAGACAGTGTGGGTCTGTCTGTTGACTCGGAAAACAACACCATCACTAAACTTCAGATTCTGCACTTTCCCAGTTGGGGAATGAGGCTAACCACCAATGCTGTTGCTTGCAGCATCTCATGCAACACAATGGCAAATAACGGTGGTGGGATAATGGTCAGTCAGTCTCAAGACAACAACATATCTGGAAACAACATAAGAGAAAACAACTCCACGGGCATCCGTCTCTATGAGTCTTCAAACAATACGATTTATGGAAACAACGTAACAGCAAACAATCAGCCCCCGATTCACAATGTGCAGGAGGCTGGACACGGCATCCGACTCGTCGATTCCATAAGAAACAGCATATTTGGGAATAAAATTAGGAACAATTGGTATGGCATTCGACTCATCAATTCCACAAACAATGATATATTTGGAAATTACATAGCGAACAACGATGAAGGCATCCAGCTCTTCGAGTTTTCAAACAACAACCTCATATCTGGAAACACGCTCGTCAACACTGGCATAACTGTTTATTGTTCGTATGAAAACGTCGTGGATGACAACTGGGTGAATGGAAAGTCTCTGGTTTATCTCGAAGATGTATCAAATCGTATT
>CP070835.1:12909-14311 GCA_020341775.1 Candidatus Bathyarchaeota archaeon | reverse complement strand
ATATTCAAAACTTGCATCCGCGCGTGCACATATTGTGAATGAATTTCTTGGAACGCAATGCATCTATCCCATTCTTTGATGTTTGTTTAAGAAAAAAGAAAAAGGAAGGGTTGTGCGTAGCTGTTATCAGAAGCAGTGCGAAACCGCTATCTCAAGCGTCGCGAGATCTGCAGTCAAGTCGAATGTGTGTCCCATATCGTTTTCGTCGTAGCCCCATGTGTAATGTGCCTCTATTTCAGTGCTATCGAAGGTTAGAGTATCTAGTCGATGCGTAACATAATCTCCAATGACCAAGATGAAAGTAGTTCCCACTATCAGCTCAGCTTCTTTCTCAGTCAAACCGTCGCTTATGTTGACACATACAGAGACGTCCACAATCCTCACCCCATTGACAACAGCCTTGAACTTAGTCACATCTGAGTGCATGTCGGTGGATGCCTCTACTGTTATGCCAGTCTTACTCGTTTCTATGCGAGGTTCTCCCAGCCAAACACCTGAAATTCTGTATTGGCCAGGTTTGACGGGGACAAAGCCTCCAGTTTCATGGTCGTAGGAGTAGAGGTTCCACGCAATGGTTTTGAAGAAGGTTTCTCCCGGTCTTAAGGTAATCTTCTCGATGTATGCAACGAAGGCTCTTCCCTCGGTCCACCTGGCAACCAAAGCATCGTTCAAGTCGTAGAGGTATGCATCAAAGAAGGGAGGACCAATCCAGAAAGACACGTTTTTGTCACCCCTGTTTTTCAAGATGAAAGCAAAATTAACCTCTTCTCCGACAAGGATTACCGTCTTATCCACGGTCAGCGAGAGCTCTAGATCTCCTTTCTGTCCCCCTGAATTGGAGTTTTGCATTCCCTGATACAGAGACCAAGCCCCGATCACGCCCGCACCTAAAATCAAGCAAGCAAGAATTAGCCCATAGGCGAATATCCGTCTCATTTCTTCCACTACCATTTGTTTAACTGATCTAAAATGGTCGCACACATCACTTAATCCTATAGTTTAGAACAGCTTGTTCAACTTTTTAGAATAGCGCGAATGCGCGTGCAGAGTTTAACCTAGCCATGTAGCTTGCAGGAGCGCTTCAGGATGGATAGGATGAGACCACGCTTTAGCACGTCTAATCTGACTGTCTGCCTTTTGCACCGCATCCAGGTGGTCGTTGCTGTCATCTACGAAAAGGATCTCGTCTGAACGTATACTCACGCCGTCCCGTTTAAGGTGTGTGACAATGGTTCTTATCATTTCCGCTTTTGGACGATCCCATTCTATCTGCGGGTATTCAAAGTAGTCTTTGATGTTAAGCAGTTTGAGAACTTCGGTCACGGGTGGAGGATCGTTCCAACTGGCGACGGACATCCTGATGTTTTTCGCCTTCAGCCCCATTAATAGGTCTCGGACGCCT
>CP070835.1:11148-12809 GCA_020341775.1 Candidatus Bathyarchaeota archaeon | reverse complement strand
TTTAGACCAAGATGTAGAGACTATAGAGGGAATAGGACCTGTATACGGTACCAAACTCCGGAATTCCGGCATTAGGGTCGTGGATGACCTTTTGAGAGCAGGCTCTACAAAAAGAAAGCGGCGAATATTAGCGAACAAAATTGACGTGGCTCCTGCGACAGTGCTTAAGTGGGTCTACTGCGCGGACTTTTTCCGAATAAAGGGCATAGGAACGCAATACTCTTCCCTCCTAGAATCTGCAGGAGTCAATACAGTAGCAGACCTTTCAAGACGAAATCCAAAAAACCTGCATGCAAAACTGAGAGCTATCAACACGAAAAAGAATTTAGTTAGACGAACACCGCCGTATAAAACGATTCAAAGATGGATAAAAAGCGCAAAAAACCTTGATCGGATAGTGGTGGACTAATCCTCTAAAACTAGACCCCGTTTGCAACATAACACAATCTTAGCAAAATCTACAAAAAAAGAGAGTATATCCGTTTATGTTGTTACAAGGATGCTGCATAAAATCGATATTTCTTTAGTCGAATCTTGCCTTTATTTCTTTGGTAAGTAATTCCAAAGATCATTTGCTTTCTCCCAAGAGCTTTTTGTATTAGGTCGTAATCTTGATCGGAAGATTTCTGTTATTTCAACAGCAGAATCTGTAAACCCATCTGCAAAAACAACGATCTCACAATCCTCAGTTATGAAAGAGTTAGCTGACTGAGACTGTCATAAATTACATTCTATTCGCTATTTACAGGGATGATTATCGTAACTTTCACCGTTCTAAAACTCTAAAAAGCTTGAGTATACTGTAACTCTTTCTAGACTGTTTTTTGTGGGATTCACCTTCATGCAATCTGATTGCAAATTTCATGGTGGTTGGCAATTCTCTAATCTTTTCTTGATTACAAAACAGAATTCTGCCTTCATAAATGACTTAGGTTGTTTTGGTCAATCTGAGAAATATGTATGTGTAATAACTAAACTAAGGGTTAGTTAATTAAATGGCTACACGATATTCAAGAAATCTTAGAATGCACAAGACGCACTTCTTTGTTGGACTAGCGATTTCGCTACTTTTCACAATGGTTATTGCTTTTCAGGTGTTTAATTTCTGGGTTTGGCAAGCTGAGCTTGTTAGCCGTTTTCTCTCCTTTGCTGAGGTACCCCACACATTATCTATATTAAATACTGCTGCGAGAGGCCCAACGTTCTGGATCCCAGTTGACTCCTCCCCCCTCCCAGTGATGACAGCGGTTGTTTTAGTAGGCATTTTGGCGTCTTTTTTATTCATCTTAAGCACTTTTCGAAGAATACCCTCTCCTATCAAGACTATCGCTTTTGTTGTATCGTTGGTCGCGATATTTACACTTTTGTGGCAAACGTTTTTCCCAATAGAACAATCTACCACGTTCCTGGTTACTCTTGACTGGTCATGCTCTGGAGTCATTAGCCTTTGTTTGATCACTTTGATCTTCGTTCCTCTTCTTTTTACCATAAGAGGCCCACTTAGGATCAAAATTCTCTGGCTTTTTCTAACAATAGGATTCTCTATTCTCTGGAACCTACTCCGGATTTCCTTTGTGACAGCTACTCTATATTACTTCGGCGGTTCAGTTTTCTTGCTACTTCACTATTTTATTGGCGCTTTTGTTGATTTTGTCTACATT
>CP070835.1:9785-11048 GCA_020341775.1 Candidatus Bathyarchaeota archaeon | reverse complement strand
CCCCCGGCATAGCAGTGTATACAGTTGTTCTGACAACGAAAAGTTAATGCCAAGTCCATTCTTAAGGGCGCTGACAATGGTTGTGTGTAGGGGTCAACCTGTTTCACATCAAGAAATGATATGGGGCAAACCTTCTCAGTTTGGGCAAGAGTGCTTACTGCGAAGATCAGTCTTTCGTGTTCAGCTCGTGCTGTGACCGCGTCTACTCGATAGATCTTCTTGATGTTTTTGACAGCCTCTTCTGTTTGCATTCCCTGCATCAAAAAGTAGGCATGGGCTGTTGCAGTCTCATTCAGATATAATACGGTGTTGGCGTTGATGACAAGCATCCCACTACCGCCCTGCTCCACTCTCAATTGCAGTGCCATCTTGGCAAAGTCTTCGATTCCTCTATAGACGTAGCGACCCGCTGGAATCTTCGAGCGTCTTAAGGCTCGTCGAATAAAGCTCGTATATTCTACCTCCTACCCTGCCCCTCCACCTGCGCAGGCGCAAGCGCAGGAAACGCAGGCGCAAGCGCAAGCACAAGCCGCACATGCACACACGCAGCTTGCACCGTGGTGTGCAGGTTTTTGTGAGGCTTGTGCCTGTGGAACCGCTGGGACAATCATGTTAGCAAATTTCTCGAGATTAGCTACAATATTGTTGGATGTGTTTTCCACTGCTGTGGCGATGTTGTTGGCGAATTCTGTTCCTGGAATCTGTGGTGGTGGTGCGCTCTGTGTGGGGGCATCCATGTTTGGCTCGTAAGTGGGTTTGGGATGATAATGTCGATAGCCGTACCAATACCAAAACCAAAGAGGCATGGGTTCGAAGACACGGTCTTTGAACGCAATTTCCGTTTTTGCACGGTGATTCGAATCAAGAAGCAGCCACAAAAGCTGTTCATTGTATGCATTGGAAGCTAGTTCAGGGGTACCTGCCTGGGTCACCTGTTCCCAAGCTTTTTCCACTATCTTTCTATAATAATCGATGGTGTCGCGACGACAATACCCCCTAATTTTCTCCTCCACTGAACGGCGTAGAAAGAGGATTGTCTCAGCCAACAGTTGCTCATCCAAGGTGCCTTCTTTTCTAATTGCACTTAGGAAATCTATCTCATAGTATCGAAGGGTCGTTCCTTCCAACTCGCTTGGTCTCCTACTTTTGAAGGGTTCCATGACCCTGAGTGTAACTGACGGCTTAGTGGCTGTGATCGACACAGCTCTCTTCTGCAGTAAGCTGTACAAGATTTCAGTCACTATTATGTTTGGAGCCTTGTCT
>CP070835.1:8078-9685 GCA_020341775.1 Candidatus Bathyarchaeota archaeon | reverse complement strand
TGTTCATCATAATGTTGGTCAATATAATGGAAAATCTTCGCTCGTTTCAACATTTTCACCATAATTTTACATTCTTGCAGGAATTTACTAATAATCTCTTTTCCCGTCATCACGAAATACACTCAGGGGAAAGATTCGCGTGCAATCATAAGTTCCTCCTCCTAATAAGGAGATGTCGTCTTCCTAAGCCCACTAGAATTTCGAAAACGACTGGCGCAAATTTTATGCAGCTGTGACGTCAAATTATGGATGTTATTACTGTGAAGTGCCATAGAGGGAAAAGAACTGTGCATTTAGAAGAAATGAAGAAGACAATTGAGAATCTAGTCTTGCAGAAAGGCTTTTACAACAAGCCTGAAGATGTTCCCAAAAAACTCCTCTTCGCATTTATAGAATTGGGTGAGGCTAGCGATGCGTGGAAAAAGGGGGAAACTAGAGAGAAAATTGCAGAAGAACTGATAGACACAATTTTTTATATACTAGATGCTAGCAGGCTGGCATGTCCAGGAGTAGACTTGGATAAAATGTTCCTAGAGAAACTTAAGGCAAATCGAAGTCGACCCTACCAATATGGTGAAGGACATCGATTACAAAGTCGAGAGAACCAAGTCTAGTTGACATGACCCCTCTTTTTAGGAGCACCCTCAGATTACTTCCAAAGGGCATTCCAGCTTTCCGTCACAATATTATTCTTTGGTAGCTTCACCATACAAATCAGCGTTGCTATTGCACCAAAGACTAACCCGATTATTACTCCGACGACGCCAGCAACGAAAAAACCCAAGATTCCGCAAAGGAATATGGTGTGCAGCAACCGGTGGCCCAAAATCTCAATGATAACAGCAACGCCCAGCAATAAGAGAAAGTTGATTGGCAGCTCTCGTAGCGCCATAGACAGCACAAAATCTTCGCGGCGAATATCTGGAGTAGGCATATAAGAGCGAGGAGAGAACGCGCCTCCAGCTGCGCCTCGACCTATACGTGGTACTTCACCCATAGGTAGATCATGAGGTCCAGGCCCTTGTCCAACATAGACGGTGGAGAAGTTTCCAGCAACATATCCTCGTCCAAATAACCAATTAGATGGAAAAAGAAGAGGATTGTAGCCAGCCTCGAAAACCATGCCAGCAACATCATAGCCCACTTGGTGATCAACGTTAGCAGTGAAAGTGGCTTCTTCAAGAGAGAGAATTTGATACCCCAAGCCCTCGAACAGGCTAAGAAAAACAAAAAATAGAGTCATGGACAACGAAAAGATGAATTTC
The DNA here is from genome assembly GCA_020341775.1 of Candidatus Bathyarchaeota archaeon. Classification (GTDB taxonomy): domain Archaea; phylum Thermoproteota; class Bathyarchaeia; order Bathyarchaeales; family SOJC01. Next base: position 8,420 of record CP070835.1, on the reverse strand, counting down.
CTAGCAGCTCTTGATGCGCGTGAACGATTCTTCGAGGGCATTGTTCTTCTCACTAGAAACTGCTGCATTGATTAATATTAACAGTAGTGTAAAAGAAACCGACACACGGTGCATGCGTTCGTACGCAAACAACATTAGCAGTGGTGGTATACAACATCTTGCACGCACAAGACTGAGTGATCCCGCTATTGCTCATACACACGCGTTAACCGCCAAGTACCATCATTTAAGCGGCTATGTCCCAAAACCTTGGTCCAGAATAACTCAGCGCACGCATTGGTTAAAGAGTTCTTCAAGACTGGAGATTTTATGTGATTCGTGCACGCGCACGTCGCCCACCTT
>CP070835.1:6429-7978 GCA_020341775.1 Candidatus Bathyarchaeota archaeon | reverse complement strand
TTCTCAAATTCTTGACGAAATTAATCGAATGGGCTCCGATCAAAAGGAAAAACTTCGCTCAGTGGGGATCCTCAACGAGACAGCTGTAATCAAAGGGGCTGAGGCGTTTCTAACGCGTGAGTTAAATTCCGAGATTCGCGTGCACACAGAAGACGACCCGCAACGCCATGACCCTAAAAGTCGCGCTCAAATGGCCAAGCCATACAGACCGGCAATTTACATCGAATAGACAACGTCATAGATGCATTCGAAGAGTTGACAGAATACTGCGATTCACTTTGATGTGGTAGTTTTTGCGGCCTCCCGAACTTGTCGTGACATAGTAGTCTTCGTCTCTTTCCAGTTTGCTTCCATAGAGAAGAGCCAGAATCGTGCGGCTGATGTTTATGGTGGTCAGCTTTTTGTTGGGGATTTGCTCCTCGATTTCTTCCTTCAATCGCCGAGGATTAATGCTGTAGACCATGCCGTTGTGGGGGTGAACCTGCAGGTTCCTTTCCATGTCTGTTATGAGGTACTCGATCAAATCGTAGTATGGACTTTCCTTTCTTCGAATAAGATGAAGATAATTAACTAGGGGAATAGGTATATTGTAGATTTCGGACATCGCCTTCCCCTATTATATAAGTTTTAAGTAAGCCAGATTTAAGTCTTGACCTCATTCTGACATTTGGTGACTCAGCGTTCAATCCTTGCAGATGTTAAACCTTGAATGAAAGAATTATATCTTCGAGACTCTCTGTAACCTGTTAAGCGGGCCCGTGGCGCAGTTTGGATACCTTCTGGCCAAAGAGCGCGTCGGCCCTCTAAGCCGGAGACCCTGGGTTCGAATCCCAGCGGGCCCGCCAGTTTTCAGATGCGGATCGCATACAATAAGTCAATTTCAACGATCACACGCGCTCCATCTCCTCGGCACTTCATCACCAAGCCTGAGAACGCAATAACCACAGTTTTCTGAATGGTTTATAGGCTAGTTACCAGTTCCATTCTTGAATATCGAAAAGCCAGAGGTTGAAAGCGCTTTGATTCGCATTGTGTTGGGAGTATAGTCGTTTATGTTTGTGATTAAGGCCAACGGGACGCGACAACCATATGACCGAAAAAAGGTCATTCGAACTTGTCGTAGGCTAGGTGCCAGTCGCGGAGAAGCAAATAAAATTGCAGAAAAAGTTGAGCAACAACTAAGTGACGGTATTGAAACAAAAAAAATTCTAGATCTGATTTTCACCGAGTTACGCAAGCTCAAACCTTCGGTGAAGTACCTGATTTGCCTGCGAAAAGGCCTGAGCCTGATGAAGTCCAAACCCGACTTTGAACGCTTTATCCAAATTCTGTTAGAGGAAAACGGCTATGAAGTTACTCCAAACCAAGTTGTCCGGGGACGATGTATCGATCATGAGGTTGACGCTGTCGCTAAGAAGAATGGTGTAACATACATCGTGGAAATCAAACATCACTACAGGTATCACACTCCAACAGGCCTAGACGAAAGCCGCATCGCAAGAGCAGTCTTCGAGGATGTCACAGAAGGATTCAAACTTGGATTGAACAG
>CP070835.1:4986-6329 GCA_020341775.1 Candidatus Bathyarchaeota archaeon | reverse complement strand
ACCGATATTTATATCTCTTCGAACTGTCAACAGTTTAAAAGGCATGATTCCTTGGAAAAAGGGAAAGTAGGAAATGACCATTTATCGTTCGTTGGCACCTTTAGTATATTCCTTTGGAAAAGGGGAGCCCGACAAACATGAAGTCAAGAGGTGATGAAATACGGCGTAGATTTCCTCGGCTGACCATGAGCCTAATTATAGCTATCATTTTTTGGATCGTGAGCATTATTGTTCCAACAACAATGGGTGACATTGTTGTTCCAGGTCTTGATTTGAAAGCTGAATTTTTGGTGTGGATTGTGACTGTAGTCATTACAGCTGTTTTCCTGATTCGGGCTCTGTCCGATGCCTTGATACTCGGAGACATCATAACAGACGTCTTTGTGAAACGTCTAGGCATAAAGCAAGAGGTGTCTCCAAAAAGGGCCTTTAGAGACTTTATGTACATTATCATTGTTATTCTACTGGCAGCTGCCATTTCTCCTATTCTCGGTGCGGTAGAAAATCTCGGGAGCACGTTGAGAAACATCATTACCTATATCGCCCTCGGAATAATTCTCGTACTAATCTACGACATCGGACGCATTCTCTACAGAATAATTGAACAAAGAGCGGAATCAATGGCTGACCGCCTCGCTAAGATGGCGGAGAAAACCAAGGAAAGCAAGTGACATGGAACCGACAACGATAATTTTTATTCTTGTCTACTTGCTCACCGTTTTTCTTGCAGCGTCAAAGGTTGTTCCAATGTCGGTTGCTGCACTAATTGGAGCGCTGTTGACGGGTTGGTTTGGTCTTCAATACGGTGTGTTCACATATGAACAAGCAGGTGCTTTCATAGACATGAAGCTCATTGGTCTACTAGTTGGCACAATGATTGTAGTAGAAGTGGCTGAAAGAAGTGGTTTGTTTCGCTTCGGCGCGTTGTACGCCATTAAACTTTCAAGGGGAAGTCCCGTCAGACTTTTTGTTTTTCTAGGCGTTATATCTGCAGCAGTTTCCATGTTTCTCAGCGACTCAACGGCAATGCTGCTTATGGCTGCGGCTACTGTGACAATAACCAAGCTTCTCAAATACGATCCGGTGCCTTATTTTCTTTCATCTATCATGATGATAAATCTAGGCGGCACAAGTACGCTTATCGGATCAACTGCCAACATGATAATTGGTGTACAAACTGGCTTGAGCTTCAATGAATTCATTGGTTATCTGCTTTTAGGTGAAGTTGCTCTTTGGGGATTAACCATTTTTGCGCTATACCTGCTCTTCAAGCCTAGGCTTGGAGAAAGAAAGGTTCTACCTGAATACAACCCTTGGGAGAGCGTAGAAGATAGGAAGTTCTT
>CP070835.1:3587-4886 GCA_020341775.1 Candidatus Bathyarchaeota archaeon | reverse complement strand
GTCTATCCATTTGCCCTTTTCAACACATTCTTTGTCGAGACGGTGAATGGCAATGTTAGCCCCAGTGAGTTCCTTTATGTCTTTGAGTGAACCTATGTGATCGATATGCCCATGAGTGATGATTACTAGTTTTATGTCGGCGGGCTCTAGGGGTATGTTCCTTATTGCGGCCTTGAATTCACTTATCTTGCCTGGGGCTCCGCCATCAATCATTGTGACCCCTCCATCTAGGATAAGGTAGCAATCGTTGAATCCCAAAGGCATTTGAATGATTTCGTGGGACATCCTCTTCCCACTTGTCTAGTAGAATTCAGATGGGAAGAAATAAAAAATTTAAGTTCCCTTTTGCATCCATGAGTTTACATTGGTTTTCGAGCTATAATGGGTTGTTTATACGTGTCTGCATTCGAGAGAGGGATGTGGACTAGCGCCTATACATTGATGACAAGTATTTGGAATAAAACGTAGGTCAGTATTAGAATTGCCCCGCCAGCTTTTGAGACTCCACCTCGCATAATTGAGCGCCAGAAAATGACAGTTGTTATTAGTAAGAATGGGAGGATCTCGATGAAGATGTTCATGTCCACTGTGAAGGGAGAGGCTATCAGAACTAGTCCGAGTACAAGTGTTAGGTTTGTAAGGTTAGAACCGAGAATGCCTCCCAAAGCAAGTTGCACTCGACCTCGTTTGACTGCTGCAAGGTCGACTGTAAATTCTGGCAGTGAGGTGCCTAAAGCAACGATTTTTGCACCTATTAGGATTGGCGGGACTCCAAAGGCAATAGCTATGTCTAAAGCTGAATTGACGGTTAGGCGAGCAGCTACTACTATAATTGTGAAGCTCAGCAAGAGTGTTACGATCACAGCGCCTTTTTTTCTTCTGCTTATTGCATGGTTACTATTCACTTTGATAGGCGGTGTTCTTTTTCGAGCCATTACATATGTGTTTGCAAGAAAGGTGGCGAGGAGGATGATGCCAATGAATGGGCTTGGAATGTCTAAGATGTGGTATTGATTAATGACAAGAAGCAGTGGAATTAGAGCTGTTATGAAAAGCATGTCTGTCAGCTCTACGAGCAAGTCAGTACAGCAGGTCTTGAGGTACCCGATGATGCCTAAGACTCCGATGACTGCTCCAATGTTGAACACGTTGGATCCTAGGATGTCGCCGATGCTGATGGCAGGGTTTCCTTGAGCGATCGCGAAGAGTGCGACGACTATCTCAGGGGCAGAAGTTAATACTGCGAGGATTATGAAACCGGCTGATGCGTCGCTCAATCCAGTAATTTCGATGAGTTTT
>CP070835.1:2357-3487 GCA_020341775.1 Candidatus Bathyarchaeota archaeon | reverse complement strand
TGGCAGCGTGTAGACCGTCAGCGGCCAAGTTAGAACAGTGCATCTTTACGGGCGGTAGTCCACCCAAGCTTTCGGCTACGTTTCCTCTTGTTATTTTCAACGCCTCTTCCAAAGTCTTGCCTTTTGCCAGTTCCGTAATCATGCTGCTGGTTGCGATGGCAGCTCCGCAACCGAACGTTTTGAATTTGATGTCGGCTATTCTGTTTTCCTTTACTTTGATGTAAATGGTCATTAAGTCACCACAAACTGGGTTGCCTACTGTTCCAATGCCGTCTGCCTCTGGCATATCACCCATGTTGCGTGGGTTTCTGAAGTGTTCCATGACTTTTTCAGTATACATTTTCTAGGTCACCAAATCCTTTGGAGTCAAGGGTGAAATCGTTCTCAATCTTTTAACTATACCGGGTAGTAAGCCCAACACGTATTTTACCTCTTCTTCCGTATTTTTCTTTCCCAAGGTGAATAGCAAAGAACCATGGGCTTCCTCATGTTTTAGACCTACAGCTAGCAGAACATGAGAAGGCTCTAGTGTTTTGGAAGTACAAGCCGAGCCGGAAGAGCAAGCTATACCTTCCATGTCTAAACTGAGGATCAACGATTCTCCTTCAATGTAGCTGAACCTCACATTGACATTGTTGGGTAACCGCTTGGTTGGATGTCCATTTAAATATGATTCAGGGATGCGGTCTAAGGCGCCTTTGATGAACTTGTCCCTTAAATTCGCCAATCTTTCTGATTCAGTTGTCATCTCAGCCTTTGCGATCTCTGCTGCTTTCCCCATGCCGACTATTCCTGGTAAATTCTCAGTTCCAGAGCGCAAGCCTCGCTCTTGCCCCCCACCGTGTAACGTGGGTATAATTCGCGTTCCAGCCTTAATGTAGAGGGCACCTACTCCTCTCGGACCGTACATGTCATTCGAAGAGAGAGAAAGCAAATCGATGTTTTCATCTTGAACATCTATTGGTATCTGACCTGCGGCCGCCACAGCGTCCACGTGCAAAAATGCTCCTTTGTTGTGGGCGATCTCTCCGATCTCTTTGATGGGTTCAATTGTGCCAATCTCGCCGTTTGCATGCATAATGGAAACGAGAACTGTCTTGTTGGTGATTTTCTTCTTTAAGGCTTCGATG
>CP070835.1:1153-2257 GCA_020341775.1 Candidatus Bathyarchaeota archaeon | reverse complement strand
TCAAAGAAATTAGAGATCTCCGGAATCTTAAAGGAAATTGAGCCAACCCCAATAATATTCAATAATATCAAGGAATCTGAATTTCGGGTTGCTGGCAATACGTTCTGCACCAAAGACGTAATTGCTGAGTATTTCGGTGTGACACCAGCAGATCTTATCCCAACGCTTTCTAGGGCTATCTCTGAACGCTCAGAACCAGAGAAAGTTACTAAAGCTCCTTGTCAAGAAGTTATCGAATCAAGTGTAGATTTAGACAAATTACCAATTCTATTCCATTGCGAAAAAGACGGTGGAAACTATATTAGCTCTGCTGTTGTCATTACTAGAGATCCTGATTACGGTCAAAACATGGATTTTCACCGTGCAATGCAGTTTTCCAAAGATAAATTTGCGATAAGAGTAGTTAGAGGCCGTCATTTTCACCAATTCTTGGAAAGAAACGACGAATTAGATGTAGCGTTTTGCATAGGGAATACGCCTAACATTCTAATTGCGGGAGCAACTTCCGTAGATATTGGCATTGATGAGCTGCGTATAGCAAACGCATTAGAACCCTTTAAAGTTGTTAAAGCGTATTCAAATGATCTCTTGATTCCTGCTGAAGCAGAATTTGTTTTGGAAGGACGTGTCTATTCGCAAGAAAGACACGCTGAAGGACCTTTCATCGATTTAACGGAAACCTACGATATGATTCGAGAAGAACCTGTTTTTGAAGTTAAAAAAATCACTCATAGAAAGGATGCAATATGGCAAGCTTTGTTGCCGGGCGCACTTGAACACAAAATACTAATGGGAATGCCTCGGGAACCCACAATTTTCAATAAAGTGAATGAAAGAGGTGTAAAGTGCCTAGATGTAAACCTAAGTCCTGGTGGATGTTCTTGGTTACATGCAATTATTCAAATTGACAAAAAATCAGAACAAGATGGCAAAAAGGCAATAGAAGGCGGTTTCGCTGGACATAGAAGCTGTAAACACGTTTTTGTGGTAGACAAAGATATCGACATCTACAAACCTCTATCTGTAGAATGGGCAATGGCAACTCGCTTTCAAGGAGATGTTCGAATGATTATTAAAGACAAAGAGCAAGGAAGCAGTCTAGAT
>CP070835.1:0-1053 GCA_020341775.1 Candidatus Bathyarchaeota archaeon | reverse complement strand
GCTCCAGCCCCACTTGAGCCATACCCACATCCGATCGGAAGCTCAACATCGTGTTCAACGAGAACCTTGCCGTTTTCTCCAATGCGGGAAAGAAAAGCATTTGCAACATATTCTGAAACCAAAGCTGAACCCGTGACTTCGCCATTCATCATGATTTTGACCGAGGTTTTCGCTGAATTGTCAACTCGCACTTTGGTTGTGGCTCCTCGGACTATGGAAAAACCTGCTCCTCTAGACCCTATCTGTAACGGATCTTTTGGTTGGTCACATATCTGGAAAAATCCAGTTATGTGTCCTGGCGAGAAGGCTTTGGCTTTCTTCAAACTCAAGCACCAAGTTTTGCCATCATATTTGTTGGTTAGCTAGATGCTATGTGAAAAAACCTCGTAGAATAAACATTTCGTATGATTTGTCTAAACCTATCTAAATCTATACATTGTTTTTTCTGAACCTGTCTAAATTTTTGCTACTTTGGTTTTCTAAAGATTTTTCCGCCGTCGTGATAGTCTCCGGTGACGTATTCGAAGCCTACTTCAGCGAGTTGGCGGGCTTCTCCTATGTTTGTGGCGACTCGCGCGCGCTGGTTGGGTTCTGGTTTCTATCAGCCTATACTTGAGAAACTAAGCCACAACCTTCCATTTTTTTTCAAAGGTTCTGAAGAGTGAGAGGTCTCTGATTAAAAGAATGTTCTTGTGTAGATTGTCCAGACTACATAAAATCCAATAATCGTTACAATTGTGCCTATGAAAAGAAGATTGTCTGCCATTTCTCTGTCTTCATCTCTTACAGCTATGTATCCCAAGATTCCACCAAGCAGTCCTAAAAGCAGTGGCACAAGATACCATGAGTTAGTGGGTTTGATATCGGATTGGCTTTTTTGAGAGGATTCAGACGATGGCACTAAGTTTTCTATCAACTTCTTGCCACAGTTTGGGCACGCTATGAAACCAGTGGGGACTTCTCTGTCACATCTTGGGCATACATTCCTACCAAGCTCATTCAGTTTCTTCTCCAATTCCTTCTTTGCTTTCATATAGGTTTCTGGGCTCAGTT